>JAYVPJ010000068.1:0-7548 GCA_043757445.1 Pirellula sp.
ACCCGGCCGCGGCCCCGCCGCCCGCGGTGGAACTCCCGGCACTGGCACCCTTGGCGCTGGCACTCCCGCCTGCTTTGCCCTTCGCCGCGCCCCCCGCGCCCGCTCGCGACTTCGAGGCGACTTTCGCCGGGGCGGGTTGAGCCTGTGCGGCACCGCCGGCCCCGCCGCCGCCCATGCCGCCACCCATACCTTGGCCGCCGCCCATTCCACCCATACCGCCGCCGCCCATACCACCGCCTGCACCGCCACCCATTCCGCCCATACCACCACCACCCATACCACCCATGCCCATACCCATACCTTGGGCAAGAACTGGAACTGCTCCGAAGGTAGCCGGCAAAACCACGTTGAGCGGTTCATTACCCATGTTTTTGAAGATCAAATTGGCTTCTTTTGCATCCTTGCCGATGTAGACTACCGTCAAAAGTCCTTGGTCCATTGCCTGAAACATTTCGACCGTTTTGGCCTCAGCCTTCCTGGAGTTGGATTTTTTGACAGACGTTTTCGATTCCACAGCAATCGGCTTCACAGCCTTTCCCGGACTATCATCGCCGCAAAGCATCGGAGAAGCCGACGAAAAAGCAAACGCCATCACAAAAAAACTCGTCAGTTTCCGATTCATGTCTATACCCTCAAATCCCAATGAAATTCAAAAATTCGGTTTGCAAAAGTTGTGAGCAAATGGACGCCTGCATCCCGTCTTTCGGACCGGATACTCTCAAAATGGAACTGCCGGACGATGACGTCTACCTAATATTACCTAACGGTACACTCCAAATCGACAAATTCCAATCGTATTGGTGGTGAATTATTTGGCCTAAGGGGTATTTTCTCGTCTCCCCGGCTTCTTTGGTTGACTTTCCAAGTCAGTAGGCGAGCGGCAGGCTGTGAGATACCAGTTGTAGTTTGGGACCATTGTCCCGAACGAGTCAACGGGCGGGACATTGGTCCCTTCCTACGGTACTTTTCATTTTGCCGCTCGCCTAAAAACGCCTCTCCAATCGCTAAAACTGCCCTCATAATTACTTGAAAGCAAACCACGTGCCGGAAACCTAAATTAGTTTGCGTTCATTTGGTACAAGTCGCATAGTCGTTAGATTCGTGGGAATTTCACAGGCATTAGTAGTTCGCTAGGGAACGGATGTTCTGGAGCAAGGACCATGAAATTGAAAACAGATTGGCAGGCTGCGTTGCAAGAATGTAGCAGTTTGCTACCTTTTCCTGTTCAATCACGCGTTGTGCGCGAAACCGAACTCGAACTTTCACGTTTAGGAATCCATCATGTCCATGTTTGTTGGCGAATCATTGGTAGGCGAAGGAAACGAAATTGCACACATCGACTTGATGATTGGAAGCAAGGATGGGCCCGTCGGCAGTGCCTTCGCGAATGCACTTGCAACCCAAAGTAGCGGTCATTCCAATCTGCTTGCAGTGCTCGCACCCAATGTTGCAGTTAAGCCTTCGACGGTAATGATCACCAAGGTTACGATCAAAGGCATGAAGCAGGCTGTTCAAATGTTTGGACCTGCTCAAGCTGCGGTAGCGAAAGCCGTTGCGGACAGTGTTGCAAGTGGCGTTATTCCCAAAGACCAAGCAGAGAATCTTGTCGTTGTTTGCGGTGTGTTCATTCACCCGGCTGCAGCCGATGACAAAAAGATCTACGAGTTCAACTACGCAGCCACTGTCGATGCCATTTCCAATGCGATGAAGGGGATTCCTTCTGTTCAAGAAATGTTGGACAAAAAAGATACAGCTGCTCACCCATTTCGGGGCTTCTAGAAGTAGCTTTCAGCCGGCTCGTAACAGCCTTCAAAGCGGCGCCCGCAGTCTCACTCGTACTCGAATAACATTGGCCCATTCGAGTGCGAGTACCGGATGCGGCCCACGAGTTCAGCGACATTTTTCGCGTTGCTTGCGTCTATCTTTTGCTTGCTACATCCGTCGTCAAGGTCTGCAATGCGGTGATCTCTCAAACCGTTTGGCTCGATGGATTGGAAAACCTAAGCACCTGCACAAAAGTTTCCGAGCCTTACTCATCCGAAGCAACTTTATCCTAAATGCTCGACACGATTGAAGAAACGAACATGGATAGACAGGATTTACAGGATGATCTTCGATCCGACTTGCAGTTTGGAGAAATCACCTAGAAAATCATCGGTTGTGCGTGGGCTCCGGAGGGCCATGCCCAGATTATTAACTATTTGAAGGCTGGAATCAAGATCGGCCTATTGATCCATTTTGGCAATCCGAAACTCGAATACAAACGATTCATACAACACAAGTGAATCGATCAGCGACTTAAAAACATCCTGTACATCTTGTCTATCAATGTTCATTCGTTTTGTTCGAAAACTAATGCGTACCTGCTTACGAAGACTTGCTACATGTCAATTCGAAATGACCTAAAGATACTTTACCATTTGGTCCTTCGACCGGTCCGGGGCAAAGACCACGCGCAGCGAATGGAGAGTTTTTACTCCGGACAAGCCGAAGGGTACGACGACTTTCGAAAGCGATTGCTCCAGGGACGCGAACACGTCTATCAAACGCTCGGCCAATCGAAGCCGGAAGTTTGGGTTGACTTTGGCGGAGGGACCGGGGCAAATTTGGAATTCATAGGTCCAAATATTTCTGAAATCCAAAAGATCTATGTGGTTGATTTAGCGACATCGCTTCTAGGGATCGTCAAAAAACGATGCGAACGAAATGGTTGGAAAAACGTGGAAGCGATTACGGGTGATGCCACGGCTTGGACGCCGCCAGAGGGAAGTGCCGATGTTGTTACTTTTTCTTATTCGCTAACCATGATTCCCGATTGGTTTGCGGCCATCGACAACGCCATAAGGATCCTCAAGCCCGGTGGTAGGCTCGGAGTTGTCGATTTTTATGTTTCTCGGAAGTTTGCGGCTGAGGGATTGAAAAGACATGGCTGGTCTACTCGCTCGTTTTGGCCAACTTGGTTTGCCACCGATAATGTGTTTCCAAGCGCGGATCACATCCCCTACTTGCAAAACAGATTGGATACGGCCATGCTCAATGAACACAGCGCTAAAATCCCGTACTTACCCTTTCTCAAGACTCCTTACTATCAGTTCATTGGCGTCAAGCGTTAGGCCGATTTTCCATGCCCTTTGAATTTGTTTGTCCTCATTGCCACAACAGAACGAAGGTGCACGACAAATTCGCGGGACAAACTGGGCCCTGTGTCAATTGCGGGAAACAAGTTTCAATGCCGCATTTCAATGTGCAAGGCGTGTTGGTTCCAGCAGTCGATGCCACCACTAAATCCAAAAAGCTCAAGTCGCCGGCCCAAAAAATAGGGTGGATGCCGGCGATGATTGGAGCATCCATCGTTGCCTTCCTTGTTTTTGTAAGCGCGACTGTGGTCGTTTTCCTATGGCCTCACATGCGGCAGAATATCGAGCGATCTGCTCAACGGCAAGACTTGGATAATATGCAAGCGATTGCCTCAGCGCTCAATGCATATTCGGATCGTTACGGCACGTATCCGACACCTGTCGTTTTCAATTCACTCGGTAAGCCATTGTATTCATGGCGGGTACTCGTACTTCCATTCATGGGATACGAAGACCTTTACAAACGATTCGACCTAAAGCAACCTTGGGATAGTCCCGCGAATGCCAATTTGCATCGCCAAATGCCGACTGAATTTGCAAGTCCCAATTCACCTGACGCATCGATCAACAACGAAACAAACTACGTTTTGATCACCGGGGCTGGTACTTTGTTTCCACCGTCTGGCCCGCTTGCTCCAAAGAACATTGACAAGCCAACACTGCTGCTCGTCGAAACGAAGAACAACACCCCATGGAGCGCACCAGGCGATATTGATTTGGGGCGCAGCTTCCGAGTTGGCAACAAGCCGATGGTCGATGTGGGAGGACTGCACAGGAGCAGCTTTACCGCTATGACAGTTGATGGGGAAGCGTTTCGGATCCCAACCAACGTCCCTCAAACGGTACTTGATGCGCTGGTAAGCCCCAACGGTGGCGAAAATGTTCAGACATCCACCTTCACTGACTAGTTAACCAGTCATGGGACCACTGGCACAAGGAGGTCGTCCGGCTTTCAGCTGGATCAATTCAAACGAATTCGAACGGTGTGGCATGCTCTGAGGAACGAAGGGCGTGTGAGTCACTCGAAATCGTTGCCACAATTCACACGCCCATCGCTTTCGCTCTGTCAGGCTGTTATTTTTTCGAATCTAAAGAAAGTACCAATCACGCTCCGCGTGATGTTGCCTCAAAAATCAAAGGTTTTTGAACTGCGAAAATCACGCGGAGCGTGATTGGTACGATAAAACCAACAACCCAAAATTTTTGACGACCCAGCCTTACGCTGCCTCCACAACTGTTGGGCGAGCGATCTTAAAGGTCGTTACGCATCGCTGCTTCATCCATCGTGTCATGTAGTCAAAGACTCGTTCACGTTGTAGCTCGTCATGTAAATCGTGACGACAACCGGTCCAAAGCTTAAACGTGGCTTTGCCATTCGAAGCCTCTGCAAATGTTTGGGATGATTTCGGACTGGTAAGTGTATCTTCGGAGCCGTGCATCAGCAGTGCTGGCGATTGCAGTAAACTCGCGTTGTCGAGGGCCCATTGACCACTGTCCACTAGATTTGCGGCCAAGCGCAACGACATGGTGCGATGTACCCAGCGGTCACGAAGGTAGGCATCTTGAGCCCGACGGTCGGCGCTCAATTTCGCTGCGACCAGTGGCGCCTTGATACGCCAGTTGGGTATTTTCGACGCCAGCCAACGGCCTGCATCCATGACACGCTCCCTGGGCATTGTCTGTGCACGCAGCATGGGCGAGCCAACGATCAGTCCGTTCGTCGTTTCGGTTTCTTGTGGGCGACGCAATGCCAAGTTCAGTACTAAGTTTCCGCCCATACTTTGACCAAACAAAAACTGTGGAATTCTCGGAAAATTTTCTATCGAATGCCGTAAGCTAAGGCTGACATCGTCTAGCAACTGGTCGTAAGACTCGATGCAGCCGCGTCGGCCCGGGCTCCGTCCATGCCCAACTAAATCGATCGCTTGAACGGCAATACCAAAACTAGCGAGAGACGTCCCCATGTCAGCGAAGCGGCCACCATGGTCGCCAAAGCCATGGACAAGAGTTAACGCCGCCCAAGGGGAAAATGCATTTGGGATCCAAGAATGGAAGAAACGTTTACTATCTGCCACCGTTATGCTCCCAGACTTGAACTCAACTGGGGATAGATAGGGTTGCACTCGCGATGTCTCCCAATGCCGAGGACGCAAATTCCCCCCTACTGGACTTGTCGTCCAAGCTGTAAGGGTCGTCTGATACCTTCTCACATCGGCCTCATGCAATCGAAAAGTTAGACATTCATTCCTGATCATTTGCCAAAAAGTGTTCATTTCCATTCAAGTACCATCATTTGATTGATGGGACGCGTGCTTTTACGCGAGCGGCAGAATCAAACATACCAGGTGGCATGGGCGTCCCTCCCATGTTTTGACGGGCGAGACGCCCGTGCAACGAGATGGCTACGGTAGGATTTCAACTGCCCATCGCCTTCTGCGAGCGGCAGGCTGAAATCTACCAGCAACAGAGTAGGTACTTTGCAAACTGCCGCTCGCCTTATGCCGAATAAATAAACAACCATGCTAGCCTTCCTACGCTAGCCTTCCTACGCTAGCCTTCATGCGGGCTTCGATCCTAAGTCGGGCTGAACCGGACGCTAGCGCGTTGCGGCTGATTAGCGGAAGGGCCCACGGTTTGCGGCCCATGTTGTGATCGATGCCGGAATTCGCGCCAATTCAACCATCCGTTTAAGAAATTGCCTTCGTCGACCCGAGTTCTTTGGACCGTTGCCAATAGATATGCAACCGTCGAACTTGAGTATGCTGCCAACGTACCAATTGCCACCATCGCTTGAGACAGTCCATGAACGCCACTCCTGAAATTGAAACTCATCAATCGCCGCAACGTCACACATTCACTCATTTTCTCGAATGCACTCTTCAGGTATTTTTAAGCTTGCCCTTCGCCTTACCTTTAGCCTTACCATTACCATTTTCTTTGCCGGGACTGGGCCCATTGCCCTTGCCGTGCGCATTTCGTTTGGCTTCGAGCGCCCGCTGCAATCCCTTTCGTGCTGCCGCAGGGGCGCGTTCCAGGTTTCGCTGTAGGACTTCGATCGCCCGCTGGTTGTGCTGCTTGATTTGTTCATACTCGGCCCGTCGCGGGGCGTCCTCTCCATCGGGCTCGAATCGTGCGAGGCTGACCATGACTCCGCGTTCCACGACGTCCTCCAGCATCCCGCCCAATTGTTCCGCAGTGGCCTCATCACCACCGAGCGCCGTAAACACGATCGTTTGTGACAACTGGTCCGCAATGTCACTGGACTGACTCGCTCGCCGCAAGGGATCGACTTCTTCAGCGAGTTTCAAGTTGCTTGCCAACACTATGGTGAGCAAGTTGTTGACGGCTGCCAGCTTGGGCGTTGCTTCCTGAGGCAACTCACCCTGAGCAATCTGCTCTGCCGCCGCATCGGACTGGTCGCTGACCCGTCGCAAGACTTCAGCGACCACGGGCGTCGCCTTGCCTGCCAACCGCTCCGCGTCGGCTCGCCTTCCGTTCAGCGCAGTGGCAGCCTCACGGCGGATGGGATCGTCGACATGTCCTAATGCATGGGAACCGCGGGGAAGCGCATCGGCAACGACATATGCGTAGAGCTGGCTGACCAGCAGCAAATCAGCCGTCGGACCGGCTTCAACTTCCCGGACTATCTGCCGCCACAACGCATCCGACAATTCCGCTAGAAGCTGAAAACGGTCTGCGGGATTCTCCGCAGCAGCCAATCGGACATGATTATCGATCAGCGGTGCAAGTAGCGCTAAACCGACGCCGGAAAATGCCGAACGTTCCAACTGTTGCGGTTGTGAAATTGAATCGTTATTCGTCATTCGCGGGTTTTTGTTACGCTTTGGATACTCCGCAATCGAGTCACGATTGTTAAATCCAACTTGCTGAAGTCTGGAAAGAAACCAGCCTCCGCTCACGATCAATGCTAGCGCCGCTGCCGTAGCGCAAATAAAAGCGATCGTCCTGCGAATATCCTGTTTTCTGATCAGACGCCGCTCGGGCAGTTGGTCAAGGCGGGACAAAAATCGACGACCTGCAGCCTGACTCGCGATCAGAACGCTTTCACTGGAGTTTTCGCCTTCTATTTGCATGAGCTGCCGCTGCGTGTTGCGACAGGAATCACAAATTTCCAGATGGCGCGCGACTGGTTCCGGTAATTCAGCAGGAGAGTTGCTCATTAGGAGCCACGAATTGGCTTGATCACATTTCATGTCAGAAACTCCTCTTGATTTAGTAGATTTCCGAGCCTCTGTAACAACAATTGACGAGCCTTGTAGACGCGCCAGCGAGCGGTATCTTCTTTGGCTCCCACGACTTCGCCAATCTCTGCAAACGACAACAATCCCTGGCAACGTAGAAGCAGCGCTTCGCGATACTCGTCGGGCAATTCGCTAATGGCTTTGTTGAG
>JAYVPJ010000069.1:0-73194 GCA_043757445.1 Pirellula sp.
GAATTCGGATCAAACTGTTCAGCACGTGGCAGTCTAGGCATAGCAAATCTCCTTCCCCGTGCAGGATATCAAACAGCCAGCCCCAAGTCAATAGGTGCCTGGCACCTGTTTGCCTAGTTTGGGCACCTAATTTGTAGTTTGTTGTGTATTTTGCTGATTGAGTCGTCGTCGGTTTCGTTCCCAGTTCTGCAAAGTGGTTCGCGGTACATCAAGTTGTGCTGCACGCCGCTCTTGCGAAACGCCCGAATCTGTCATGGCTTGGGCGCGAACAAGTGCCGAGGCAATCTGGTCGCGTTTCCACCAAGAAGGTTTCGCGGCGGTCGAAGAAGGGATACACTGGGGGACGTCCATGCTTGAGGCTCCTTGGAAAGATTTAAGAACCCTTCTATTGGAGTCTTGAGCAGCACATTTAGAAATCGTTGGCACTTGAGTCAGCTCACCGAATTCCGTAAATCAAATTCGCTAGCAAATCGATGTGCCCGAGTTATGATCGACGCCCCATTCCAAAACGATTATGCCAGCCAGAGTCTGCCGATTCGAGGTCAGTTGCGAAGGATAACTTGAACATGATGGACCATCATTGCAAACGAAAGACAGTCAATTTGCAAGGAAGCAGCCAACTCCAACTTCGTTCGGGTCGCAGATATCACGATGATAGTGGCTAACCGGCGACTTCAGTGCCATTCGCTAGAGGCCATTCATTTAGAATGTCTTGCAGTCGGAAGCCTCAATGTCGCCGCCAAAACAGCTCGAAGGCATGCTCATCCTATCTGGTGACGACTGTAAATTGCACGATTCGAGCCCGAAAACCGAAAACCAAACCTGACCCCAACAAAGTGACCCACACTCTACGGCCCATTGGTCGCCCAAGAAAAAAAGAAAAACCATCCAAATGATTGCAATCATTCCAAATATTACCCCCGTCCCCTTTTGTTTTTCCGTCTATGTCAAGGGAATACGGATGGAGCCACCACTAATGACTGCCGCAATCCTCTATGTTGTTGTATTGATGCCCTATATTCTGCTTAGCTACGGAGATCGATATGCCGCGCCGTTAGTCCCCATCAAATTGATTTTGATTGTTCATGCTCTTTCGTTTTTTATTCAGCCTTCCTCGGCTGCGTTTCCGAATGCAAGCTCCAATGGCATAACAACACCAAACCTCCGGTTGATCGGGAGGCAAGCTCCCCATCAACCCATCCTTTTCGTTACCAAAAAACACTTCACAGCGTTGCCCTTCATAGGCATTCGTAAATCCTGAACGGTACTGTTGTTCATCGCGCCTTACGTTAGCCGAGCAAGACACCATCGACTGGTGGTTTGCAATACTTCGTCGTTGCTCGTTGTGAAGGCAGCGATTTCAAGCCTCAGGTCGGATCGATTGGTATTGCCAAAGGTGCCAGGAGTCGTTGTTTTATTTTTAGCCTGCGAAATCCGAAGTCCCATAGCACTCGACAGTCCGGGTTGGAGGAATCGTCTCGTTGGTACAGAACGTTGGATAACCAAGAAGTAGACGTGGTATAATCGAGAAGCGTGTTCCCAGGTTGACACCCGACTCGTGAAGGTCCACGCTCTGCATAACCCTAGTCGTTGGACTGCACAAATTCATGACTTCCAAAGTTGTCGCAGTTCACCGGATGTCGGTGCACGCCTTCTCCAAACCTCGCGTCTCTTCCATTCAATTGGTTCGAGGCCATGGCGTGCTAGAAGACGCGCATTTTGGTGTTACGGTGAAACACAGATCAAGAGTCGCCCGGGATCCGACTCAGCCGAATCTTCGACAAGTCCATCTTCTCCACGAAGAACTCTTGACCGATGTTTCGAAAATCGGACTTTGCGTCGAGCCCGGGCAGATGGGAGAGAACATCACAACAAGAGGAATTGATCTCCTTGCGCTAGCAACGGGAACGAAACTCCGCATCGGCGCCATCGCCGTCGTGGAGGTCACAGGGCTTCGCAATCCTTGCGCGCAGATCGAGAACTTTCACCCTGGTCTGCTCGCAGCCGTGCTGGGGCGGGCCGAAGACGGTTCGCTCGTTCGCAAAGCGGGAGTCATGGGCATTGTTCTTGAAGGCGGCCTGGTTCAAGCTGGAGATCAAATTGAGGTAATACATGAGCCCGCAGAATACAAACCACTGCAACCGGTCTAGAGTGCGGCCGAGCACATCTCGCAGAAGATGACTTAGTGCAGCTGGCATCATCTTGCGACACCTTGGTGGCAATCTCCGAAGCCGATGGACCGATTTCCTGACGACAGACGGTGAAAAACCAGATCGCGATCGGGATACCGAATTTCTCGATTGGCAAGGTGATCGAAGTTCTTTGCTTGAACATTTCGATTGTGGGTGGACGGCCCTGGCATCCGCCATTGACATAATTGACGAAACGACAGTCAATCGAATAGTTTACATCAGAGGTGAAGCCCATTCAATCCCTCAAGCACTTACGCGATCAGTCACTCACCTGACTTATCACGTCGGCCAAATCGCAATCGTCGCCAGAATGGTTCACACTGGAGATTGGCATTGGTTAACTATCGCTCCGGGGTCGTCTGCCGAACACAATCACGGCACATGGGGAACGACGGCAAGTCGCAGCATCTTCGCAGAATCCGAAGACGCCAAATAAATCGCGTAAGGCAGCCAGTTTCCGGGCACCCTTACCAAGCTACTGCAAAGCTTAGCGAGTAATTTCAGTTGAAAAAATATGTTTTTCACGTGCTGGATAGTGGAGACCGCAAAATCTGTACCGAGTTTTCAACGATCCGCGTTAGCCGTTACTGTGCCCCGCAGGGTACACATAGTATGGTCTAGGCTGTTTGCGTTGCGACAAATAGCAATCAAATAGCAATTCAAAAAAAGTATGCCTTTGCTATTTTCTGTTCCGCTGAAAAGAAACAAATCCAGAGTGTGGGACGATCGTTTCTCAGGCGAGGTCGTCTAGCCCAAATGCCCCAACAATTCGGTTTGGAAGAGGAAAAAGATTGGGCCAAAATGGGAAACGCTCCATTCCCTTCGTTGTCCTTTTTTGCCAAAAAGATGTGGGGTAAAAAATGGAAACACAGTGGATGGCTGTTCCATTTTTTGCCCGCCATTTTTCTGCCTAAAGGAGCATTGATTAGGTTTCCGAATGCAAGAACATTTGCGATGGCCAAGCATCTTCGGATCGGTAAAAATGTTGTCCGCATGCTTTTAGGCGAGCGGCAAACTGAAATCTACCAGTGGCATGCACCCTGGGCCATGCCAAACTCGGGCCAGGGGCCCAAGCTGCGGTATACCAACTCCTGCCGCTCACTTTACACATCCCCCACCCCATGTTCTTCATAGGCAATTTATGAGTTTGATCGAAAACATCCGCGGCCGACAGATTTTTGACTCGCGAGGAAACCCTACCGTTGAGGTGGACGTTACACTCGTCGACGGTTCGATGGGACGGGCTGCCGTTCCAAGCGGTGCAAGCACGGGAGCGCATGAAGCTTGGGAACTGCGAGACGGCGACAAAACCATGTATATGGGCAAAGGAGTTCTCCAAGCAGTCGATAACATCAACTCCAAAATCGCTGACAGCATGATCGGTGCGGATGCTTTAGATCAACGCGGCATTGACCAAATGCTTTGCGATATCGATGGAACCCCCAACAAAAAGAACTTGGGCGCAAATGCCATCTTAGGCATTTCTTTGGCAACCGCCAAAGCGGCCGCCGTCTTCACCAACCAACCTCTCTATCGCTATCTCGGCGGCGCGGGAGCTCATATCCTGCCGGCCCCAATGATGAACATTGTCAACGGTGGTCAACACGCGGACAACTCGGTCGATGTACAAGAGTTCATGGTCATGCCTCTCGGCTTCGAATCATTCACCGACGCATTGCGAGCGGGCACCGAAATTTTCCATAACCTAAAGAAAGTTCTGAGCGAAAAGAAACTCAACACAGCTGTCGGCGACGAAGGTGGTTTCGCCCCGGATCTCGGAAGCAATCGAGAAGCCCTCGACTTGATCATGGACGCGATCAAGCGCGCCGGCTACGAAGCGGGCAAGCAAATCTTCATCGCACTCGATGTGGCTGCCACCGAGTTCTATGACAAAAAAACTGAAAAATACACGATCGATGGTAAGCAACTGTCAGGCGACCAAATGGTCGACTTCTTGGCCGACTGGGTTGATAACTATCCAATCTGCTCCATCGAAGACGGTTGCTCCGAAGATGACTGGGCGTCATGGAAGAAGCTAACAGACAAGGTTGGCAACAAAGTCCAACTCGTGGGCGACGATTTGTTCGTGACCAACACCGACCGATTGCAGCGCGGCATCGATCAAGGAATCGCCAACAGCATCCTCATCAAAGTCAATCAAATCGGTACGCTAACAGAAACCATCGATGCAATTCAATTGGCACACCGCAACGGTTACACCAGCATCTCGAGTCACCGAAGCGGAGAGACCGAAGACTCCACGATCGCTGACTTGGCAGTTGCGTTGTCCTGCGGCCAAATCAAGACCGGCTCGGCATCGCGATCGGATCGAATGGCCAAGTACAATCAGTTGCTTCGCATCGAAGAAGAGCTTGGCGGCGGCGCTCGCTATGCCGGGCCATTGTTTCGACGCCGGTAGGAACGAGAGACCCGTGCGGCCCTACTCCACTATCGATGCAATGCTATTCGAGACAAGCAGCCGCGGGTGATCTCTCATCGAGCCGGCTGGCAATGTAGTCAGTACCACGCAAACTCGATCACGTTCCGGGTCGGCCCAAGCGATCGTGCCCGTGGAACCGGTGTGGCCGAAGGTTTTGACCGAGCAGTTGGTGATGACGTCGTTCATTCCAACATCCAGCCCGAGCCCGCGAGACGCGATTCCTTCGGGGTTATGATTGCGAATCATGAGCTTGGCGACATCCGGTCTAAAAATCTTTCCCGTTGGATGCAGGAGCTCTTCGAGGAAAAGTGCAACATCGGGTGCCGACGCTTGAGCTCCACCCCAGGGTGCACCTAGCTCGCGCCAATAGGCACTATTCCAATCCCAATCGCGTGAGTCGGGTGAACCTCCGCCAGCTTCGACGGCGCCGAATTCAACTTGACAAGGCATCGCATTCTCAGGACTCAATCGCCCCATTCCGAATGCCGAGTGTTGCATGCCAAGTGGCTGTAGAACAGTCTTGTCAACGAGCTCTTTGAACTCAACGCCAGAAATCCTTTGAGCAATTTCCATTGCCAGCACAATTGCCATGCTCGAGTATTCGTATTGAGTTCCCGGCTCAAAATGCAATGGCACACCGATTGTCCCGCTGACGAAAGCTGAAAACGGAGCATGGCTCTTTCTCAGCGCAGCGTTTTCCGGCAATTGATCCGGAAGCCCGGATACATGGGTAAGCAAATGCCGAATGGTAACTCGATCCTTCCCACTACCTTGAAACTCTGGTATGTACTTCTTTGCTGAATCGTCCAGATCGAATTTACCTTGATCGTACAACGCCATCAAAGAGGCAATCGCAATCGGCTTCGAAATTGATCCCAGCAGGAAGGACGAATCGACGGACTTCGCTTCGCCGAAGGCACGCTGGAATATTGTTTTACCAAGACGAGCATAGATGACCGCAGCTCGAACTTGCCCGCTCGCGGTGGCGCTACCAAGGATGTTAACCGCCTCATCAAACTGCTTTTCATTCGACATGGCAAACAAGGGCCTCGCAAAAAAAGTGCCGATTCCAAATCCCAAAAACAGTCTACGATCTAAATGAGGCATTACCGTTCCCGCTTTCGATTGTTGGCGAAATCATCCCCCAGAACTTTAGTATACTAGCTGGACAGACTGTTGCGATTTTTGTTTTACGAAACGTCTCTCAATCAAAGTGATCGCTTTCATGGCTTCTCATTTCACCCGATGCTTTTGCATTGTATTGTTGTTGTCCGTTTTCGCCTGCAATATCGCAATGACTACCGAACCGCCAAACGTAGTTATCATCTTCATTGACGACATGGGTTATGCTGACATCGGTCCATTTGGCGCCAAATCCTATCTGACGCCCAATCTCGATCGAATGGCTCGTGAAGGTAGACGATTTACGGATTTCCACGTCTCGTCTGCGGTTTGTTCAGCATCGCGGGCCGCATTGATAACGGGTTGCTATCACGAACGGGTTGGAATTTCTGGCGCACTTGGTCCAGTCGCGAATATTGGTTTATCCGCCAATGAAATGACTCTTGCGGAAATTTGCAAACAGAAGAACTATGCGACGACCTGCATCGGCAAATGGCATCTTGGTCATCACCCCAAATTCCTACCAACCAATCACGGGTTCGATTCGTACTACGGATTGCCATATTCAAATGACATGTGGCCAAATCATCCCGACGATCTTGCCAGGCGTACGACCGGTCAAGAAGTGAAGTCCGGCTATCCGGCGTTGCCGCTCATCGAAAACACTAAGATTATCGACGCTGAAGTAACCGGCGAAGATCAAAAGCAATTGACGACGAACTACACCGAGCGTGCCGTTGATTTCATTCGCAAGCATCGCGCAGAACCCTTTCTGGTTTATCTGCCACATTCCATGGTTCACGTCCCTTTGTACGTTTCGTCGAAATTTGCTGGCAAGAGTGGAGCAGGACCATTCCGATGTGGTTGCTCGATTGCAAGCTGCAGCCGAATTTTGGCGGGCCGATTTGGGTGATAAACTGACCAGCCGTAAAGGAAGTGGTATACGCCCCCACGCAGACATGACGGCGAACGACTTGAGATTGCAGTGAGCTGAATTACTTTTGGTCACTTAACCGAAACGGCGGTCGCTCATGACAAAGCCGATGGCGACGCCAGCAACGAGTCCGCCTAAGTGAGCGAGGTTTGCCAGCTGCAGGTCTTTCGTACCGCCACTAAAACCAAGAACCAAAATAAAGGCGACCATAACGTATGTCTGAACCGGTAACTGGAATCCAAGATCTGGCCTGAGTGTCGTTTTGGTTCCCATGTATCCAAGCAGTCCAAATATCACTCCGGAGATGCCGACAAAGTTTGGGGACCCGAACCACTTGGTGGGCATCAAACCCTGGAACAAATGCGAACCGATGGCAATCAACAAGATGATCAAAGCGTATCGACCGATTCCCTCGAGTCGCTCGGTAAGTCGTCCAAGTGAAGCTAAAGAGAGCATATTGAAAAGCAAGTGTATGGGACTGCCATGCAAAAAGGCCGGAGTTAATATTCGCCAGAGTTCGCCATTTTTGAGCGATGCCGCTGCATCGCCAGATTTCAAATACAAACTCATGTCGACGAACATCAACTGCTTCTTGACGAAGTTGCCAAGCCAGTTCCTGGCCCCAGGTTGAGAAAATTCCGTAACCAAGCCCAGGAAGACGCACAGAATGATGAGCGTCAAGGTCAACGGTGGTAAACTTCCACCGAATAGGCTTGAGTTCACGCGCGAAGTCGTATTTTGGATGTTCTTTTGGCGCTCTGAAGACTTCTGCCTTTTTTCTTTGAGGATCGTTTTTGCTTGATCGATCGCTTGTCGGTACTTTGCATCTTCAGGAGACGCGAGGAACTGCGAATACTCCTGTTTAGCAATTTCAAGTCGATCCTCGTCGCGAATCCAGATGTCCCATTCGTCGTGGGCAAAGGTGGGTTCAACGTGCGCATGGATGTCCAGAGTAAGCAAATACGCAACGAAGGATTCGGTTTTGGATTTTCCAATAATGGTGGTCAGATGTCTCATGCGGTCAGTCGATTGGCCTTAGTTGATGGATCGGAACGTAGTATTTTAAGTAGCGTTTGCCATTGCTGTATCGAACACCGCGCAGGTCCTCGACCAGGATGGTGGCGCGACGTGTGATTCGGTTCACTACACCCTGCAGTACCGTTCCCTCAAATGGAAAGGCCACTCGAGCACCGGCGCGAATATTAAACTCTTTGGCTGCTCGCTCTTGCTGTGTGATCAGCTCGTGCCTATGTTCGGTATGCCCAAAGAGGTTGTGAGCAATCGATTGAAACCTGCTGGCTGCACAATCGCTTTGGATCCAAGCAAGCATTTCACTCAGATGTATCAATTCGTGTTCAACGATTCTCTGCATGGCTGTCAATCGGTCATGACATTCATGACCACATACCCGGATCGTGTCCCCAGGTTTTCGGAACGATTGGAACAAGAGAGAGGTCGATAATGCGATCTCATAGTGTGTCCGAGTCGGCTTCGATCGCGTTCCTCGAAATACCGTCCTCGTGGTTTTGCCGCCAGCGCGTGTCATCCGCGAGCTCAATCGAAACGACAATCCATACGATCGAGCCAACGGCAAGCATAGTCCGCTAAAAAACTGTTGGTCGTATGCCTCAGCCATACTTTCTAGGTCTTGCTTGGCCACGCGTTGGAAATTGCGAATCTCCATGGCTCTGGAGGCCGCCAAAACCCTTTTTCCGATCGTCTGCTGCCAAGCGTCTCGATTCGCCCAAGCTGTTCGGGGCCTAGACAATAGTTCTGCTAAGTTTCTCTGGTATTCGCCACGGCTAGGAGCAACGGCCGGAGGGATTGTGGATTTTGGGGTTATTAGGTGGGGTGCCGGAACAGCATGCTTTGCAGGCCCATTCGATGGATTTTGGGCCGCAGCGGTGATTGTCGGTGTACCTGGGCGCGGAGCGTTTTGTGGAGGCCGCGGCGCGGACGGAGATGATAGGTCGGAAACTCGTCTTCGATTCGCTTTTGGACTGCCACGTGATTGGGTCATGCTTACCTCCGTTCTGAAGTGTCCGAAAATCCGGTTTTTCGTTGCTCTAACGAGACAATATAACACGGATTGCCGAATTTTCGCACCTGCAACAATCCACTAGTCACCGATATACTGCAACATTCATCCGCTTCACTTACTTTTGTTGCACTCCATTCACCTGCTCGTTTCCCATGCGTTTGTTCCTAGCTTTTCGCGTCTTCTTCGTGGTCCTGTTTCGTCGTGATTCCGCTTTGAGAATTCGCGAAGTGCTGGATGACCAATCTACAGCCCCCGAACTTGGTACGTCGCCAAAACCAACCGCTCCCAGCGAATCGAAGCAGATTCCATCGCGGTCGTCGACCGCAAGTCCTGCCAAGCCCTCGCGTCGTAACGAGGCACTAACACTCCTGAGCGCTTTGCAACGCGAGTCGCGATTGCTCGATTTGGTTTGCGAGTCGTTGGATCAATACAATGATTCTCAGATTGGGGCTGCAGCTCGCGATGTACTTCGCGACACGCGCAAGACACTCGACCGAATGTTTGGACTAAAGCACTTAATTGATTCGCCCGAAGGAGAAACGATCGAGATTCCCAACAACCCGTCGCCGGTCCGCTGGCGTATTGTCGGGAAGGAGTCGGGCCAAAATGGCACTCTCAGTCATCCGGGATGGCTGGCTACCAAGCTGGATATGCCGCAATGGTCCGGTGGCTCAGATGACTCCATGGTAATCGCTGCAGCGGAAGTAGAAACTTAGCACTTTGCCCTGGCAAGATATCTTCAAAGTCGAAATGCGCGATCCGAGTCCTTTGCCATTGCCTGTTACCTGCGAACAAATTCGCGTTCGCTCGCATGGTCGCATTCACTTCGGATTAATGGAAATATCCGCATCCCAACCAAACTGCTTCGGCGGTATTGGACTAATGATCGAACATTCCATCGCAGTGGTTCAGGCTACATTAGGCCTAACCTCGAAATCGCAATGCATCATTCAAGCTGAAGATCACTGGCGTCCTCGCATCGTAGCCGTTGCGAATCAATGGTTGCAAAGTCATCCGCAGCTCCCGATACAATCCGTAAGCGTGATTGAAGCTCCGCTGCCACATCAAGGTTTAGGTTCGGGTACCCAAATGGCTTGCACGGTTGCCGCCTTGCTTTCTGCTGCGGAGCGATGTGACGGGACCACGAATTCTTTCGCACTCGAAACGCTTAGCAGACTTAGTCAACGTGGAAAACGTTCGAATATCGGTTTGTGCGGCTTTATCGAAGGGGGCTTTGTGGTCGATCATGGGGTATCGGTTCCTTACGCAAACGGAGCAACACTAAGAACACATCGCATCGCGTTTCCTGACTGGCCGGTCCTCCTCATTCAAGATAAATCCGCAATCGGAGATTCCGGTCGGGACGAAGCTGTCATGTTTGAACGCTGTTCCAGTTTTGCCAATCCGAATCGTGAAGCGATGATCCAACTTGTGCAGCAGGAAATACTCCCGGCGATCACTGCAAAAAACTGGCAAAATTGCGACACTGCCTTGGGGCAATATGGAAGATGGGCAGGGCAAATTTTTAGGCCTGTTCAGGGAGGCACCTATCGCACTCCATACATCGCCCATTGCGTCGCGGTTGCAAACCTATTAGGACTTCGAGGGGCTACACAGAGCAGTTGGGGGCCGACTGTCTGTACTATTGCGCAAGATGACGAGCACGCACTTTGGTGCCAAACGCGGTTGCAAGCGGAATTGCCTCACGCTACCGTTTCGATAACGCGAGCCGCCAACTATCCAGCTCAAGTGGAGCGGATATGAGTTATGTTGGTCGACTTGCTCCCTCGCCAACTGGTTCGCAGCATCTCGGCAATGCCAGAACCTTTTTAGTTGCTTGGCTCGCATGCCGGCAAGCAGGCGGCAAACTTCTGCTGAGGATAGAAGACCTCGACACGCCGCGCACGAAACCGGGTGCAACGGAGCAAGTGATCGAAGACCTCCGATGGCTCGGGCTCGATTGGGATTTCGCAGAGCATGAGCAGACCTATACGATTCAATCGAAACACGAAACGCGCTTTGCAGAAATCCTTCAACAGCTCAAAGGAAAGAATCTAGTCTATCCCTGCACCTGCACACGTACCGAAGTGGAGGATTCCGCCAGCGCGCCGCATGAGTCGAGATTGGATGGTGCGATTTATCCTGGGACTTGCTCGCATCGAACCCATCTGGACTCCAAGGAGCTAGACCAAAAGGGTCTCAAATGTGCGTGGCGTTTTCGCATACCGAACGGTCTTCGAACGTGGATCGATGACTTGTTCGGTGAACAAATATTGGATGCAAAAGAACAGCTTGGCGATTTTGTGGTTGGTCGTAGCTACGGTGTCACGGCTTATCAACTAGCCGTAGTCATCGACGACCATGATTCTGGAATCAACCAAGTGGTTCGAGGAAACGATTTGATGTTTAGCACGTATCGACAGATTGCCATTTACGAAGCGATGGGCTGGAATACGCCAGCTTGGTTGCATTTGCCTTTGGTGGTAGGGGCCGATGGTCGGCGGCTCGCAAAAAGGCATGGCGACACGAGGCTAAGCTATTGTCGCGAACAAGGCGTTACACCGGAGAATATAGTTGGGTACCTAGCCAAGACGCTCGGCCTTCGAGACCGGAGTGAGCCTGTTACGCCAAAGATGCTGTTAAATGAGCTTGGCAAGCGTCACGATTGGATACAGCGGATACCGAAAGAAAACGTCGTCCTTGACGCTCGCGAGTTCGATTGAAACGCTGCCACACCCCCCTGTTAGCCGTTGACAAAAGATGCATGTCGTTTAGACTCGGAAATGGACTCGGGTGCTGAGCCAGCATGTGGCTGACTTAGTGCCCTCGGGAAATGGGGACTGTCGCGATTCGCCTGCGCGTTGCGGAATTTAGCCTGGAAGAAAAACGATCCAGCAGGGCATCGGATCGTGCTTGCGAGAAACGTGGTGAAGCATGCTTTATTTGACTAGGATGCAGGGTAATCCAGCAGCGCAAGCCTGCGGTATTTTTGAGTCCTGCGTGCGTTTAACCATCCTGTCTATTATTGTTTTTGCGGTGGGCTGCGGCCAGCCCAAATCGGCAATCTTGCAGTCGTTACCAGCGAGCTCGTCTAACGAGAACTTCATAAGTGCGAGAACGGTTGTAGATCGATTGAAACGAACCATTTGTTTCACCAAAGTACCTCAGCGGATCGTCTCACTCTTGCCCTCCACGACCGAACTGATGTTCGCGATCGGCGCTGGACATCTGTTGGTTGGCTCGACAGAACATTGCAATTACCCAATGGCTGCGAAGAAGCTCAGGCGGATTGGTGGCGGGATGTTGCATGAGATTAGCCGAGAGACCCTCTTGAGCCTTAACCCCGATTTGATTTTGTGCAAATGGGATAGTCATCAGCCACTGATCGAATCCTTTGAACGCCTGAATATTCCCATCCTGGCCGTCGGCCCCGATTCGTTAGCTGAACTATATGACGAAGCAACCTTGCTTGGTAAAGTCACAGGGCATGAGGCAGAGGCGAGCAGTTTGATCGAGACCATGCGGAAGCGTGTAGTGGCATTGACCGCGTGGGTCGACTCCATGCCACGAGAGCAACGACGACGTGTATTTTACGAGGTGTGGGACGAGCCATTGATGACTGCCGGCCCCAATTCTTTTATTGGTGAAATGTTGGCGATGGGCGGAATGGAAAATGTCTTCTCAGATATGTCGGTCGGGTATCCTAAGATTAGCGATGAAGTCGTCCTCGCTCGGGATCCTGAAGTGATTCTTGCTCCGTCCACACATCGTTCGCAGGTCAGCATTGAAATGCTTACCAGGAGGCAAGGTTGGGATCGGATTGCAGCGGTTCGCAATTATCAGGTGTTTTTGATCGATGGTGATCAAGTTTCGCGATGCGGTCCGCGAATGTTAGATGCGTTGGAGGCGATGATTCGAGTGGTGTATCCCGACAAGCTCCCAAAAAACAGCGAGAGGGGAATTGCCAACGAGGATGCAGACCGTTGAAGCCTGTTGCCATTTTTGGTATTGCCGTCGGGTCGTTAGTAGCAATCGCGATAATTAGCCTTGTATCGGGTGCAGTATCGATTTCTAGTTACGGAGTCATTCACTGGGTCGTTCACTGGCTCATTGGCTTGGAATCCGGATCGCTTACCGAGACTGAGCGGACGATTCTTTTGCAGTTGAGACTGCCTCGAGTCATCACTGCCTGCCTCGTGGGAGGATCGCTAGGGATTGCAGGTGTTGGTTTTCAGAGTTTGTTTCGCAATCCGTTGGCGGATCCCTACGTTATCGGCGCGTCGAGCGGTGCCGGGCTCGGAGTGACCTTGGCGGTCGTTCTTGGATTTCAAATGAGCCTGATGGGGCTAAGTGGGACTGCTTTTTCGGCCATGTTGGGATGCTTGTTGGCAGTTACTATTGTATTCGCGATTGGTTCGGTAGGCAAAGGCAGTTCGGTGCTGTCGTTGTTGCTGGCCGGCGTCGCGGTTAGCAGCATGATCAATGCGATCGCTTCGTTGGTGATGTATTTGAACGACGATAGCGTGGTTGTGATCTTGGCTTGGCTGATGGGAAGTTTAGCTGGAAATGACTGGAGTGTTGTCTTGGCAACTTCGCTTTCGTCATTCCTCGGCTTTCTCATTTTGTGGAGCATGTCACGGCCGATGGATGTGTTTTTGCTAGGCGACGTCACGTCTGAGTCACTGGGTTTAGATTTGTTTCGATTCCGACTGTTGTTAGTGGCTGGTTCGAGTATCGCGACGGCGGCCGCCGTTGCTTCGGCAGGAATTATTGGGTTTGTCGGATTGATCGCGCCGCATATTGCACGAAGAATAGTTGGTCCACGACATGCAAGTTTGCTTCCCATGGCCGGCTGTGTTGGGGCGGCCATCATGATGGTTGCGGACTTGGCAGCCAGAACCATCGTCGCACCTGCGGAATTGCCTGTCGGCATCTTGACTGCACTTTTGGGAAGTCCGTTCTTCCTCTTCATGTTGAAGTCGCGTGATGAAGCGCGGGATGGAGTCGCATGACGGGGAGAGAAGCTAAGGATCTTGAAAGTAGGAGTCTATCCTTTTCCTATGCGCGTCGGTTGATTTTGGATCGCATTTCGATCGCTATCAAGCCTGGCGAGGTGGTGGTTTTGCTAGGCGCAAATGGGGCAGGAAAAACTACGTTGCTGCAATCGCTATGTCGTCAGCTTCGGCCAGCGTCTGGAACCGTAGCGGTGGGCAAGCGAGATATCGCGTTGTTCACGCGACGCGGACTGGCACAAAACATCGCCTTGATGCCACAGCATGAAAATAGACAATCGGAGCTGACGGTCTACGATGTTGTCACACTTGGCCGTACGCCCAACTGCGGGTGGTGGATGCCGTTGTCGAAACACGATCGCGAAGTGATCGACGACTCGCTCGAGGCCACGGGCCTTTCCGAATACAGAAAGCATCGAGTTACTCAACTATCGGGGGGCGAGTGGCGACGCATGATCTTGGCCCGAGCGATTGCACAAGACGCACCGATATTGCTCTTGGATGAACCGACTGCTGGACTCGATCTGAAGTACCAGTTCGATGTCCTGGACCGAGTGCGTCGAATGGCCCGAGAACGGAACTTAGTCGTGGTGGTAACATTGCATGATTTGAATCACGCTGCCATGTTTGGTGATCGATTGGCGCTGTTGGCCAATCGAACATTGATCGCGATGGGAACAGCTCGCGAGGTTTTAACACCGAGCTTGATTCGACAAGCCTTTGATGTCGACGTAACGGTCATCGACCATCCCGTACATGGAACGCCGTTTGTTGTGCCATTGTATCCAGCCACGTAGGATCGATCGAGAAACAAGTTTTGCAGCGTGGCGGATGCTGCCAGCATCCGATCCGACGCTAGCAGCGTCGGCCACGACAGTTGCCGGCCCCTTCAGGCCTAAAGCTTAAAACTTCCAGCGGATTTCTGTTCGGGTACCGTAGATATCCGGTGCGTTGTCGAACCAACCGTTCATTAAGTCGACTCGCCATATAAGTCGATTGTTGAGGGCCGTTTGATAGCGTGTTCCAACGGCGTATTCTGGACCAGCCGCCGCACTGAGAGCGGGGTTGCCGTAGGTATCCAGCGCTGCAAATTCGAACACCAATTGCTTGCGGAAATCGGCGCTCAAGACGTTTAGGCCGAATGCCCCTCCATAAGAATTCGAGGCAGTTGCGTTGAGCGTGGGGTATCCAGTCAGCCCGTCTGTCTCGAAGTTGATACCAGTGTTGCGAAGGATGCCCCCGGCGTTTGCTGCTCGGGCGACGCTTTGAGGTCGACCGCTCCCTACAAAACAATTCCAATACGGCACGAACGTGCTTGGTTGTGCCGAGATTAGGCTGTTTTCAAACAAAAGCAGGGCTCCGTCCGCTGTGCGATTGATGGCTGGCCCCGATTGACCGATGTTGCCGATCAATCGAACCGAGTTGGAAATCCGACCAAAATAGCGACGTGTGTAGGCGATAGCCGCGTTATGGTACGAACGACCTTGCTTATCGAGATCGTCCAGGTACGCGTAGTCCGTTTCAATGTAGCCGTTGTATGCCTCGATGAACCAAGCCGTTCCGTAGACAGCTGCAGCGTTGTTGTCATTGTTGAAGGCCGGACTCGTGACTTGATTGAATCCCGCAAAAAAGGTAGCTTCGTAATTGGACCAATTGAGGGCCCGATTGTGTTTCCATGGTGCCCCAACGGCGAAGCCAGCGATCGCATCCTCCATCCAAATCCCGTTCTGGTAGAGCAGCGGTACTAAACCGCAGGTGAACGGCAAATCAAACGGAGCATCATCGCCGAGCCAGCTACCGGTGATTGCGCCTAGGTCCCCTTCGAAAAAGGCGGTATCGATTTGTGCGTCGAGTTCTTCAACGAACTCGACTTTGTCGTTGCTGAAGTCGAGACGCGTGAATCGCCCGTTATGATCAAGCGGACCCGTAAAGAGATGGAATCGTTCCGTTCCAGTCAGCCTTAGATCCATATCAAGGTTAAGCCGAGAAGCCAGACTGCGAACATGCTGACCATTGTTACGATGGACACCGACCCCCGTTCGATAGTCACCGTAGACGATAAAAGCAGGAGTCAATAGGTTTACATCACTCAGGACTGGAACGCCTGGCTCGTACATCCCACTTGTGTAGAAAGGTCGCCACCATTCGACCCACGGGCGCTGGGTATCAACGGCGAGTTTGCCGTAGTACGTTTCCTTTTCTCGTTGCGGATCGAGTGGTTGGGCCACATAGGGAAGTGGGGCGAAATCGTCGGGATGATATGGGACGAGGGATGTTTGATTTGCCACCATGGGAGTATCGCTTTTGGACGTCGGCAACTGACGGGCATGTTGAAGTTGCCAGCGCTTGCTGTTGAGTCGTTCGCGAAATGCGAACGATTCGTTTGACTCAAAGGAATTGCTCGTTGCGGGAGAACGAAATCTCGCGTTTTCACTTAGCGTCCTTGAGCCGGAATGCGGGCTGACGTAGGCCTGGCTGCCTCCTAGCAAGGACTTGAATTGAGGCGAGTCGGAATAGTTTCCCGATGGCTCACTAAAGTGCATCGAGTTGTTCGGATTACCCTGTATCGTCTCCGAGGGATCGATGGGCTGGGGAGTCTGAGATGGGCTAAGCGATCGAGGTGTCGGTACGTCGACTTTTGGCAACGGAAAGATTCGTCGGGGTTCTGGGAGGTTCCAATCGCCCGGTGATTCGGGTTCGAATCCTCTGAAATCTCCTGGAGCGCGTTGGATAGGCAACGGCACAACAGGTTCCGCAGGGGTCGAGAAATTTGGCCTCGGATACGGAGTCGCCGATTTCTGTCGTTGATCGAGCAAATCATCGTCGGGCAAACCATTGTCGAGTGGTGGCGATATTGAAACGGGTTCGTCGCGGGCTGGAATGTCCTCTAAAAAATCCTGCTGCGGATTTTTATGTGTGGCTGCCTTTAAGAACGGAAGTCGGCGAAAAGCGTTTGGCGTGGACTCGAACGCGTCGAATTTTTTTGGGGGAGGTGGGGCGATAGAAAGGATGCGCCCCGTGTCTCGTACTTGCTGACCCACAGCCGGTCCCATCCAGACTAACGATAGGGTCCAGCAAGCCAGTTGCACGTACCTCGCATTCGCCCTCGGTCGAAAGATCTCTACTGCATGTAAAGTAGTTGTTAGTATTCGCACCTTAACGCACCATGAATTCGGTGGAATACGGATGGATATCGAGGATGCTTTCGTTGAGCGTTTGATGCATGTCCGGCGTGCCTTTGCAAAACAACAGAAAGTAGGCTGGCTCAACCCGACTTCGAAGGCGAACACTCAATCGGTACTGACCTGGCGAGCCAAGCAGTTTCCCTGGAATCGTATAGTGAGCGGTACGCGAGTCCAAGGGTGGTATGCTGTGTGCTTCCATGCGAATCAACGGCGGATGATTCAGTACGGTGTAGGGGACCGTGCCGGGTCGAAAGAATGGCAATGGATCGACGTCGACTGGAATGGGCAAATACATCTCCCGTTCAGTTCCCTTGACGTTTGTGATCAAAAACTTAGTTTGAAAATTCACAAGTTGATTATCGCGTTGATACCGGCTAGCACGGACGTCGAGAGAATGCCAATCACAGAGGTCGCCATTGGTGTCCAAATGCCCTGATTCCCACAAATGGGATCCATCCGGTCCGATCAAGACGGTGTTTAGCCACAGCTGAGGTTGGGCCCCAAGGGAACCGCTCGGCATGTTATGTCCTTCGCTGGTGTTACTGACCACGTAACGAAGTTTGAGATCGCTTCCCGCACGAGGTTCTCGATCGAAGAATGGGCCATCGATGCGGCCGCCGTTTTCAAGAATTTGGGTTGCAGAGTCCCGTTTGACCGCGATCCGTTTTTCATTTTCATCGACTACTTTCCGTGCATCGCGACGCTCCTGGGCGGAGGACCAAGTGGGCGGAAAGGCTTTTGTCAGTTGACCTCGATGGATTGCATTCTCGAATGCATCCGTTCCCCAGCCTTGTCGGTGGTCGAACTCCAGCCATTGCTCAGGCGACCATCGGAGTGATTTTTCGTTGTGCGGAAATATGCCCGGGTGTGCCAATGGATAGCTTGGCCCATGGAAAATATGGTTGGAATGTTTGCGGTTCGCATGGATGGATTTCCCGTTGACCTCCGCAGCCGCACCGAAGCTATAACCGTTTGGTTTGCCGGGTACGGCTCCCATATGACAGTCCTGACAGGAAACCCCTTTCTTGCAAGCTGGACCCGAGCGATATTGCTGGTAGACAACCTCCAGTGCGATGCCTGGTTGTACGACCACTTGGTGACAACCCGCGCAAAACGAGCTATCCGATAGTTGTTCGAACTGGATGGCCCCTTGGTGAATACCTTGGAGTGGGCGTTTGTCGTTGGGGTCCGTTTTGACTTTGTAGTTTTCCGCGTCCGCGATAACTGCGGCAACACCATCGCCACCCCAGCTACCAACCACTGGGTCATATGGACTGCCCGTTTCGATGCGGCGTTCGCCGTTCACGCGACCATAGCGTTCGACGACTCGATGGCAGGCGATGCATGTGATTCCTTCCCGAAAAACGACTGGTCCATTGAAAATGGGGGCCTCGCGTGGATGATTGGTTTGCGTTGCCACGGGAGCATGGCATCGCACGCAAAACGAACCCGAAGTACCGCGCACCAAATCTGCGACCGCTTGTTCAAATCGCTGGAACATGGGCGATACGGCTGCATATGCATGGCCACTGACTCGCCATTCGTCATAGATCTTCTGATGGCACTTGGAGCAAGCCAAAGCGGAAGGATACTTTTCGTTTGCAAATACCTCTAAGTGAGGATCCGTGGCCGCTTGACTTTTTGCAGGTTGACTGTTTGAAGGGACAGGGATCTTCCTTTCTGCTCGCCGTTGTTCATTGGCTACGTCTGGCCCCATGTTCGAAAGTGGATCGCTTTTCGCATTCGGGGAAAATGGTGGTGCAAGTAAATCTTCACTATTACTTGTAGGTGCGGCGAGGAGATCATCGTCGCCGTGGAGCTGAGTTCGATTGCTAATGGTCGAAATGGAATGAACTGGACTCACCGATTTGCCTGAGGGCCGCCCTGGAACACCCGTCTGAAAAGAACGAGGCGAGTAGCGATTGATGACTGGCTCTGTTTCGCTGTTTTCATGGCGTTCCGCCTTATACAGAAACCCCTTCAAGGCAGCCGTGTCAATCTGGTTTGGAAGACGACGCTGACTGCCTTGCGGTAAACCAATATTGGGTTGATTGCTCATTGACCAAGACACACCATCAGGTTGCGTACATATGCCTGGCACCTGTCCTCGAACATTGCACGTTGCAAACACCAGTACGCATACAAACACGTACCCAGGTCGGGCTAGATGCGTGGCATTTCTTCTTGCAGTAGTCACTCTCAGATTCACATGGCGTTGCACAAGGCATCCTCTTTTACGTGCAAATTCGTTTTTGCAGGCACAATAGCTTCCCTATGACTACTAGGATCGACCGGGACAAGTCGGAGCGTCAGAAAAGATCCGCTAGCACGCATGGGCGGCATGATTGTCATTAGCGCTTTATGCGGTTCAGATAGTCCAAGCCATACGGTTTGCCCAGCGTATTCAACTTTTCATCCAATAATCATGGCTATTTCACTTTTTGCTCAAGATCAACGTCCACACTTGATGCAGGCAGTTGAATCTGCCGGTTGGAGACTTTCTCTGCCGTCCAAACTGTAATGTGACTTACTATGATTGATGCTACACCGTCCTATCGCTGCAAAGTAAGCCTTGGCAACTCGCGTGGATCCCTTCGTTTGGGGTGGAAACGGTTTAGAGTCGACATTTTAGAGATGAGTCGAGATAGTTTTAGCGTCCGGGTCCCGTCGTCACTTGCGAAAAAGATTGTAGTTGGGGGCACAACCAAGCTACTCTATCAAGAAATGCTTTGGAGCGTTCGATGCACGCACAAGTGGATCGGCGAGTCCAATCAAGTCGACGTTGAATTTCAGCAACTCGCCGAGTTGACGCCGCCGAAAATGCGAAAAGCTCCACATAGCGGCAATGCCCGGCAGGTAGCCGCAATTGGCCAAACCGATTCCACTCTGCCGGTCGCGATGATAGGAGCCTTCATCATTGCGGTATTGATTCTGCCCGCCTGGGGTGGGCGGTGGGGAACATCGGAACGAATGTGTTCCGCAGTTTCATCTACCTGGTCCGCTTTAAGTGAATTGGCTACAGGCAAAAGGTAGAACGCCACTCGCCTAAAACGATTTAGTCCATACCGGGTATCCAAAGCTTGCTTCCACCGCTTGAGGCACTTCCTGAGTTGGCTTGAGGCTCGTCGGATTGTCCTGGAGTCCAGAGTCCCGAGGACGGAGCAGCGCTCGATGCAATGGCGGCTTCAGGTCGACCGCCGCGTCCTCTTTGTGCTTGCTGCTGTCGCGCCATGGCCATCTGGATGAATTGAAGCAGAACCGGATCGTTCGGGTTGTCTCGAAGGGATTGTTCCAAGAACTGCCGCGACTCACCGGATCGGCCAAGCATGTTTAATACTTCGACTCTTTCCAGAACTGCGTTGCCGATTGGCACGCCAAGCTGCTTTCCTGCCTCAACAATCCGTCTCAACAGCGATTCAGCTTCGGCCGGATCGTTTGTGATTCTGGTTTTCAGATTGAGCTGCGTGTACTCGGCGGAAAGTTTGAACTCGTCAGGCCACTGCATCTGCTCGCTGCGTCGAACTAGGTTTTCGTAAACCGAAGTAACCCCGCGCGTCATGGCCGACTGCATCAATTGGATCAAGCTGTTTGCATTGATGTCGCTCAAGTCGGTCCAGAAATAGCTTGCACCACCGACTAAATCGAAAACATCCTCGGAGGCAGAGATCTTTGGTGCCGTCAATTGTAATTGTTGATGAAGTTCCTTGAATTGGTTGTCGGTCAACGCGGATGTACCCGAACCTTGCCAATGCAACAGCAATGCAGCCAATTTGATTTTTAGCGAATCGTTGCCAGCCGCTTCCCGCGGTGATTTTCCGGACAAGCATTCTTGTGGATAGTCGAGGAATCCGTCGAGCACCAATTGTCGAGTCGCATCGTTAAGAGCCGCCCTTCGTTCTGGTGAAACCTGCTTGCGAAGCATGATCGAAGCAGTGACTTGCGACAGATAAGACGATGGCAACTTCTCTATCAGCTCGCGATTGAGCGAACTGATGCCAAGGTCTTTCTTGACGCTTTCTAGAATGGCCCTTCGCGTTCCGATCGGCGGTTCTAGCGAAATCAATCGAGCAGGTTTATCGGTCTGCTTTCCGTAGTAAGCCATCCAGCTTCCGCTTCGGGCAGCATCGAGCTCGCTGAACTGTTCTTGAAGCACAGGTTCGACGCATACAAACGCCAGCTTGGGTGGAACCTCTTCGCTCAGAATTGCATCGAGCAAGCCCTTGAGTTGATCGACTGCAATCGGTAGGAGATGCTTGTTTTCAAGCAATTTTGGCTCGAATTCACTATCCTCGATCACGTATTGACAGAGTTCTTCGTTGACCGAAACACCGTTTGCCTTGGGGGCCAAATCGTATCCCAAAGCTTGGTAGTAAATGCGCTGAGGTTCGGGCAACGATGCGTTGTCCGCAAGCTTACGGCAAGTGGTGCCGGCCGATTCAACATCGGTCAGCATGAGTTGGCAATACAGCAAGACTTGCAAAATGGGAGCCTGAGCCCCAAATTCACGTTGCATCGATTCAAGTTTGGTTTTTGCCGTGGTAATTCGATAAGAACTGACCAATGCGTTGGCTTCCGCAAGTCGTTCAGCATAGGGCGCATCTTCCACTTCGGTCGGCGAGGGGAGTGACTCGCGAGAAAGTGTATTGGCGTTGGTCTGGGCAACGAGCGAATCGTAGGCACCAGACGCAACGCGAACCATATCGCCACCCATGTCGAGCAGCATTTCACAATGGAGCAACGCAGGCAAAATCATGCCTCGTTGGCCCATCGACTCCATGAGATTCATTGCGACAGTGGCGGTCATCGGTGGCAAAGCCTCTGTTGCATCCGAGATCGCCTGAAGCATGAGTGTCGCCCCCTCTTCGGTATTGCCCCGGACCACCGCAACAAGCGAGCGATAGAGTTTGGCAAGTGGGTTATCGGGTTGCAAGCGTATGAACTTCGCGGAGGTTTCCTCGAGCGATTCCAGTTCACCCAGTTGCAGCAACAATTCTGATTTCATGGCCAGAAGCCATGGTTCGGACGGCAGTGTCTTGAGGTTAGCGTTGATGCGATCCAAGGCAGCGACATTTTGTTCGCCGACAATCATTCGATGGATAATCTGCATCTCCGGAAAATGTTCGTTGCACTTGCAGAACTTGATCTTCTTTCCGTTGCCGCAAGGGCAGAAACTGTATTGGTCCAAACTCATGGGCAAACCGATTCAAATTGTTCGAAGGTACAAAAAGCGAGGTGTTACCCGGGGGTAGAAAACCGAGTCACCATTTCCAGACGATAAGTTTACCAAGGTTTCCAGAAAATGCCCATCGGCACGAAAGTCGGGGTGCTAGCATGTTCGGTTATTAGCGATTTGTCTCGGAGAAAGGATTGCGGCGAGTCTATCATTATTCAAAGAGCATTCGCCTAGAAACCTCTGCGATTGCTCGCATTTTTGAATGGTCTTTGATCCCTGGGGCAGTCTCGATGCCGGATGCGATGTCGACTCCGTCCGGTTTTGCCGTTTGGATTGCTTGCGAAATATTTTCCGGAGTCAAACCACCGGCCAATAATATGGTTGTATTACGCAATTCCAAGGGCCTCGGTGAAAGCAATTCCCAGCGGGCTGTTTTGCCCGTGCCTCCGCGTTGAACGGGATCGTAAGCGTCGACGAGAAGTCCTAGCAAACGAGGTTGGCGTTTGCTAGTCCAAGCAATTGCTTTCTGACGGTCTTCTACTGAATCTCGCCAAGCAATGGCTTTGATAAAAAATAGCGATTGCAAACGAGGGAAGTCAGATGCTTGGTCGATCCACTCCGGCGTTTCGTCTCCATGAAGCTGTATGCAATCGAGCGGACAAATAGCCAGCGTAGCGTCGACCTCAATGGGCGACGCGTTCACGAAAACGCCGACACGCAACACATGCGTGGCAGCAACACGGCTCAAATCCCTGGCTGTCTCGGGCGAAACATAACGAGGGCTTGGCTTGTAAAAATTCAGTCCAATGGCGTCTGCCCCGGATTCAATGGCCGCAGAAACGTCCGCTGTCCTGGTCAAGCCACAGAACTTGATTTTGGGCAAACGGGTGTCAGTGGCCATCGAGATAGGATGAGTCAAGCGATTGAGCGATAATGTTCCGAAATGCAACGACTAAGTAGATTGCTAGTCGTTACGACCGTCAATCAGCTACTAAAAATAATCCACCGTCATGATATGGCCGACAATTAGCCATACTCCAAAGAACAAACAACCAATCACAGTATTCAAAAACTCGATAGTCATAGGTCGCGACCTCCCCAAAGGTGAGAAACCGCCATCCGTAGTAGTCGACGTGGACCTCCCAAGTCGTTCGCTTTCGTGCGAGCGAGTCGTATCGACGAACTTGAATCAAAACTTCAAAAGATTTTTGTCGCACCGCACGTTTTAACCAATCCGCAAAAATCAAGCCAACGTCCCAGTCAACGCAGTTGCTAGTCGTTGACCCGACTGTTCCACTTTCTCAATACCTTCGAAAGCGGTCCCAATCGATTTTGAGCTTTCGCATCTTGGCTCGTAGCGTATGAGGATTGACTCCCAGCAACTTGGCTGCACCACGGCTCCCTTCGATTTGTCCTCCGGAAACTGCAAGCGCTTTTTCGATATGGCGAACGATGGCGGCGTCCAGGAAGTCGACTGGTCCCTCCTCTTGTTCGGCATTGGATTTGGCTGGACGGGGTGCCACGACGATCGACTCCGGGATCACTTCATAGAACGTTGGTTCATCGGACTCGACACTTTGGAAAGATGGTTGTGCGAATATGTTGCCTAGTGCTTTGGCAATATCGAAATGCACACCGCCGCCCAAGATCACAGCCCGGTCGATAACCGCTTGCAATTCGCGGATGTTTCCAGGCCAACGGTAATCCATCAAGTGTTTGTAGTCTGTCGGAGTTGGCTCCACGTACGTGAGCCCAAATCGGTTTGCGGCTCGACGTGCAAAGTGTCTCGTTAGGGAAGGTATGTCCTCGACTCGTTCACGCAAGCCTGGAAGCAGGATTGGAAACATGTTCACGCGATACCAAAGGTCTTCGCGAAAGGTCCGCCGATGTACCATTTGTGAAAGATCCCGGTGGGTTGCCGCAACGATGCGAACGTCGACGTGAATGTTTTCCTGTCCACCCACGCGTTCGATCTGTTGCTCTTGCAGCACTCGCAACAAACGAACCTGAGCAGCCAACGGCAACTCCCCGATCTCATCGAGAAACAGCGTGCCCCCATCAGCTCGTTCGAACCAACCTTTTCGCTGATCCGACGCGCCGGTGAAACTCCCTCTCTCATGTCCAAACAATTGGGAATCGATCAATTCAGTTGGAATAGCTCCGCAATTGACACGAATAAAGGGCTTGGCATGTCTCGGTGAACGGCCATGAATGGCTCTCGCGACAACCTCTTTGCCTGTACCGGTCTCCCCAAGGATCAATACTGGCATATCCGACGGAGCAACAATTTGTACTCGTTCCATGACCGCGCGCAAGCCGGAGTCCGAACCGACGATAGCTTCGCGAGCCTCATCAGTTCTGTCAGCGTCAGTCCGCCTTGTTTCCAATTCTTGATCGCCAACAAGTGGGTTCGGCCAAAGTCGACGAACGGACCTCTCAAGTAGTAACCATAAAACGGGCCGCCAGCGTTCCAAAAATTGAAACTGCTCTTCTCGTAACGCTCGACTCGACGCGACCTCGAATACTGCCGCACCAATGATGGCATCCGGTTCGCGACACTCGCCAACACTGTGTCGCAAGGGTATTGCAAAAACCGAGTTCGTCACCGAAGCGGGAGTCAAGATACTTAGCTTGCCCGATTTTGTACTTCCCAATTGCTTGAGCAACTGCCCACTTCTGCACCATTCGTTCAAGCTGGCCCATTTGGCTTCAGAACAGACGATCGATGCGGATTCGGAGTTTGGTTGCGAGTTTCCACCAGTCCAAGCGATCCACTCGAGGGTTTTTGTCGGGGCTCGCAAAACCTGCAGCACAATCGAGTCGATAGGAGCAATTGCCTTAACCGAATTCAATTGCTTCGAAAGTATCTCCTCGGCCGGTGCAGATTGAATCGCACACTCCCAACTATTCAGGAGGGACTGCAGCAACTGGTTGGATTCTTCCATGATTTATCTCCATGAAAAAAGACACAGCCGACAAAAGTAGCAGGCAAGCTCCGCCTTGCCGTCCGCAATCCTGCGTTTACTGGGATTCTTGGTGGACGGCAGATGGAATGTGCCTACTACTTCAACTTTTATCGGCTGGGTCAAGAAAAGGAGAAAGCATCAAATAGCACGGGTGCCCATCTAGTATAACGGCCTGTCCGTTAAATGACACGGCTTTATTTGCATGTTTTTGCGTTTTTGTGGGTTTAGGCAAACTTTGCTGGCCAGGAATTAGGACCAACCCGTTGGCCCGGCGGTTGCAATCTTGTCCGACACAGAAATCGACGTCATTCGATTTCGACCTGCAAAACACACTAACCAACCTTCAATATGCCAAAGTCATCTTTTCGAACTATCGCAGTTTTCGTTCCATTGCTGATGTTGAATCTATTGGGGTGCCGCAATGGGGGCACATCAACTGCGGAGAACGGTACCGGGGGCAAGAATGTTAAGCTCCTCAATGTATCCTATGATCCGACTCGCGAATTCTACGTCGACTTCAATAAGTCCTTCGCCAAACACTGGAAAGAAAAAACCGGTGACACTGTCGAGATCGATCAATCGCATGGCGGATCTGGAAAACAGGCTCGCGCCGTGAATGAAGGGCTTAAAGCCGACATCGTTTCGTTGGCTCTGGCTGGAGATATTGCCACGATTGCAAAGCAGTCTGGTCTCATCGACAGTGATTGGCAGTCCACGTTTCCAAACAATAGTTCGCCCTACACTTCCACGATCGTGTTCTTGGTCCGCAAAGGCAACCCGAAAGGGATCACGGACTGGAATGACCTGGTTCGCGATGGCGTAGAAGTCATAACGCCCAATCCAAAAACAGGGGGCGGAGCCCGTTGGAATTATTTAGCAGCGTGGGGCTATGCTCTTCACCGCGAGCTCGGTGATTTTGCATCACTGAAGGATCCAAACAAAAAAGCAGAGGTTGATGCGGCTGTTGAGAAGGCGAAAAAGTACATGGGGGACTTGTATCGCCATGTTCCGATCTTAGATGCATCGGCCCGAGCTGCGACCAACACGTTCATTCAACGCTCCATCGGCGACGTACTCTTAACATGGGAAAATGAAGCTTTCCTGGCATTCAAGGAACTTGGTACAGGTCAGGTTGAGATGATTGTCCCACCGCTGAGCATCTTGGCCGAACCGCCTGTCGCCGTTGTGACCAAGAACGCCGAGGTAAACGGTACCACCGAAGTTGCCAAAGCCTATTTGTCGTATCTCTATGCGCCGGAAGGGCAACGGCTTGCGGCCAAGCACTTCTACCGTCCTCGCAGCAGCGACTTGTTGACCGAAGAACAGAAGGCAGTGTTTGGAAAGGTGACTCTGTTTCAATTGACCGACGTGTTATCGGGTTGGGACGAAGCGCACGAAGTGCACTTCAAAGATCGAACAGGCGTTTTTGATCAGATCTATCAATCCGGCCACTGATGCTGGAAGCATCCACCCCGTGGCGGACGCTGCCAGCGTCCTGCGTCTACCCTACATCGTCTCCTCAAAATGAAAAAACGACGTTCATGATGAATAAGCGTTCGAAAGCCACGTTACCCGGCTTCGGTGTAACGATGGGCTCTACGTTGCTTTACCTATCCGTGATTGTTTTGATTCCATTGGCAGCGCTCTTTCTCAAAGCTGCGACGATGGATTGGAACGATTTCTATGAGACAATTACTTCGCGACGCGTGCAAGCCGCGTATCGATTAACCTTTGGCGCATCGCTGACTGCAGCGTTGATCAACACGGTATTCGGTGCGCTGGTTGCTTGGTCCATTGTTCGGTATCGATTTGTGGGTCGACAACTGTTGGACGCCATCATCGATTTGCCATTCGCTATGCCGACCGCTGTATCTGGGATCGCGCTGATGGCTATTTACGCCCCAACCGGATTGATCGGAAAGCAGTTGATTCCCTACGGCATCAAGACCGCGATCTCGCCACTTGGGATCGTTATCGCTTTAACATTTATCGGATTACCCTTTGTCGTTAGGACGCTTCAGCCAGCGCTCGAAGAACTCGATGGCGAGGCAGAGCAAGCGGCAGCCAGTTTGGGCGCAAGTCGTTGGCAAACATTTTGGCGCATCATTGTTCCTTCGTTGCTACCGTCGCTGCTCACGGGTTTCACGCTTGCGTTTGCTAGGGCGCTTGGGGAATACGGCAGCGTAATCTTCGTGGCGGGAAACATACCGATGAAGACCGAGATCGCGTCCTTGTTGATTATCAGCAAGCTAGACGACGCCGATGTTCCTGGCGCTGCCGCCATCGCGGTTGTCATGTTGGTCACGACGCTGTTGATCCTGTTGTTGGTTCAAGGGATTCAATGGTGGTCGCAACGTGTTACAGGGAGGGTCTGATCAATGACACAAAACGCAAACCGCAATCAGCGAGAGACGAACGATCCTTGGTGGGTCCGCGGGATTATTATATCCTTTGCGATCGGCTTCGTTGCATTGATGCTGGTGCTACCGCTGGGTGTTATCTTCTTCGAAGCCTTCCGTAAGGGGGTGAACGCTTACTTGGCGGCATTTCAAGACCGCCATGCGATCCGCGCCATTTACATGACTTGTCTGGCTGCAGGTATCGCCGTTCCTTTGAATCTCGTATTTGGAATTGCGGCCTCTTGGGCCATCGCCAAGTTCAACTTTTGGGGCAAGGGCTTGTTGATTGCATTGATCGATTTGCCGTTCGCCATTTCACCGGTCATTTCGGGCCTGGTTTGCATTCTGGTCTTCGGCATGCAAGGTTGGCTCGGCAAGTGGCTGGAGGGGTACGGGATTCAAGTCATTTTTGCAGTGCCGGGAATTGTTCTGGCGACGATCTTTGTCACCTTTCCGTTTGTTGCTCGCGAACTGATCCCGCTCATGCAAGAGCAAGGGAACGAAGAGGAATGGGCGGCGATTTCATTGGGTGCAAGCGGTTGGCAGACCTTTTGGCGTGTGACATTGCCTAACATCAAGTGGGGCGTGTTGTACGGAGTACTGCTTTGCAACGCACGTGCCATGGGGGAGTTCGGAGCCGTCTCTGTCGTATCGTCGAATATTCGAGGAGGTACCAACACGCTCCCGCTTCATATCGACGCACTCTACAACGACTACAACTCCGTAGCCGCATTTGCCATGGCATCTATTTTGGCGTCGCTCGGAATTATCACTTTGATTGGGAAGACACTGCTCGAACGAAAACGAGAGCAGGAATCGAATTCATCGCTTGAGTCGACAACGACAGAGGTAATATCGTGAGCATAGAAATCCAAAACATCAGCAAGAGCTTTGGGGCTTTTACAGCGCTCCAAGACATATCGCTCAAAATCGAGAATGGCGAACTCATTTCGCTGCTCGGACCGTCGGGTTCTGGCAAGACCACGTTGCTACGTGTGATCGCAGGGATGGAGTCACCGGATCCGAATCCAAATAGCCACGTGCTATTCTTTGGAGAGGACGTTGCCAACAAACCAGTCGGAGACCGCAAGGTTGGATTTGTGTTTCAGCACTACGCCCTCTTTAAGCATATGAGCGTCTTTGAAAACATCGCTTTCGGATTGCGAGTGCGTCCTCGATCTCAACGTCCGTCAGAGTCAAATATTCGCAACAAAGTTCAATCTCTATTAAAATTGATTCAGCTTGAAGGGTTCGGGACAAGGTTTCCTAAGCAACTTTCGGGCGGACAACGTCAACGCGTGGCACTCGCTCGAGCGCTCGCCATTGAACCACAAGTTTTATTGCTCGACGAACCATTCGGAGCTCTGGATGCCAAGGTGCGCAAAGGACTTCGCGATTGGTTGCGAGGGCTCCACGACGAATTGAATACGACAACCATTCTGGTGACACACGATCAGGAAGAAGCTTTGGAAGTTTCGGATCGCGTGGTCGTCATGAACCAAGCAAAGATCGAACAAGTTGGTGCACCGGCCGAAGTGTTTCACCACCCCGCATCGGAGTTTGTTATCGATTTTCTAGGAAATGTCAATGTTTTCCACGGTCGCGTCAATCAAGGCCAAGCTGTCTTGGACAACATTCGCGTTCGATTGACAGACCCATCCATTCCTGATGGCGAGAAAGCAAATGTATACGTTCGACCCAATGACATCACCGTCGATCGTTTACCGCAAGGCCCGTCGAGCATGGCAGCGCATGTTACTCGAATCAACCGAGCAGGAGTTCAAGCCAAACTGTCTCTGGAGCTTAGTAACAAAGAAGAAATCCGTGTGGACATCAACATGAATCAACTTTTGGAACTCAATTTGCAATTGGGGGACGCAGTTTTCGTGCATCCTAACAAAGCCAGAGTCTTTGTCCCTGATTTCACCATCTAAAAACGTGCCTGACGCTGCCAGCGTCAGAACAAAACACTACTGGACAGCCAAACACAAGCAACCAATCCATGAGCAATGAATACCCCTCAAAATCCTACAAAGATAATTCCGAAAAAACCCATTCTTCGGAACAGGAATTGCAAACTTCACTGGAGCAAATTGGAGGTGCTTTACGAGGCCTTAAATTTGGAAGCGTGAATGTGATTGTTCAAGACGGAGTTGTTGTTCAAATCGATAAGACTGAAAAGGTTCGGTTGCGAAACTCCTCGCGCGAAAACTAAGACGCAAGGTTTGTGATTTGTCCGACTCGTCAGCCGAGAGGATTTGGTTTATTTCCGCACGGTAGGCGACTGGTGCTCCAGAGTTTACGCAAATGAATGAAGGATATCATGAAGAAAAGTATAAGGAAATTGAGAAGTGCTTTTACGTTGGTCGAGCTTCTTGCCGTAATTGCCATAATTGGGATTTTAGTTGGGTTATTGCTGCCAGCTGTTCAAGCGGCTCGGGAAGCAGCTCGTCGGATGCAATGCTCTAACAATCTAAAGCAGCTCGGGTTGGCTGTACATAATTTTGAAAGCGCACGCAGACAGCTCCCGACAAGTCTACGACCGCCATCCAACATTGCAATTTCTGGGGAGCAAAGCCGAGTTTCGGTGTTGACGGAATTGCTCCCATATATTGAGCAGACTGCGATTTACAATAACTACAACAAAGGAATCAATTGGAATACTGGGACTAATATTTCTCTGTCACAGTCTCGCATTCCTTCTTTCATTTGCCCATCGAATCCAGATGGCGGAGCGCTTGACACAGCTCCTCCAGGTATTGTTGCGGCCTTCATTCCTAGGATGGCAGCTACGACAGACTATTCTCCCATCTTTGGAATCGCTCCAGGGGTCTTCACTCAGCTTCTCGGATCGGGCAGCGCTCCAGATTTGTACCGAGATCCGGCGGAAGTATTTGCGGGGGTGAACCCGCCATACACTTATGTTCGAGGGTTTTTTCCCAAGAACGCAACCATCAACTCTGGCACTGGCTTGCAAACCTCCAAAGGCGCAACTTTTAGTAGCGTTTCGGACGGCCTTTCTAACACAATTGCGATTGCGGAGTCGTCCGGGCGCCCGTTCGTCTATGTAAAAAATAAAAAGCTGACTCAAGGAAATGCGCTGACGGATACGGACGCCAGTTCCTCGACTACAGACCGTTTGAATGGTGGTGGTTGGTCACGTCCGGCTAGCGACATTATTCTATTCGGCGCGACGAACGATCCAAGGGGAGTTTTGGGCGGAACTATTGCGTTCAACGCTACAAATGGTCACAACATTCGTGGCGTGACCTACACGGCGAATGGCGTTGCTTCAACGATTCTCGGATTGCCAATTGCTACTCACGGTACTGGCGCGCCCTATGCGTTCCATACTGGCGGTGCCAACTTCACCCGTGGCGACGGGTCAGTTCAGTTCGTCAGCGATAGCATCGACTTCAGAAGCTTTATCAGTCTGGCGACACCAAGTGGTGGTGAAGTCATCAGCGACCAATAGTAGTCTTAATGCTTGATTGGTTTTTTTCGTCTTGGGGCTGGCGCATGATCAGCCCCAATTGTTTTTAATTGCGAAAAATGTACGGAGATGCGATTTTGGTTGCAGATTTTAAATTGAAAAAGCGATCCTATCGAAGCGCCTTCTGGGTCTCTTGTTCGTTGGTATTTGCATCGTTCGGTGGTTGTTCGAATTCTTCGGACCCATGGGCAATTATGCACCCAACTACTGGTCAAGTGACATTCAAAGGACGCCCCATTGCCGATGCAGAACTAACGTTCTTCCCGGAAGACAAAACGTATCCTGATTCGGTCCGCCCTCGGGCTAAATCAACCGCGGATGGGAAGTTTGTCGCTTGGACTCACATACAAGGGGACGGTGTGCCGGCGGGGAGTTATAAAGTGACGATCGTTCATAACGAGGTGGCGATATCCAAAAACACCATCGTTGCCAAGCCAAATGATCTGCCGGCCAAATACTCGAAACGAGATACGACGGATATCCACGTGCAAATCGCATCTGGCAAGAACGAAATTCCAGCGATCGAACTTAAGTGATTTGCTCGACAACTCCATCAGTAAATGCACCGCATCTCGAAGCAAGTATGGCAAATCACGTCTATGGCAGATCACGTCAGTACGTTGTCAACACGTACTTTTTGGATTGCGAAAGTGGCGTAAGCTTCCAGCTTGCGATGAATCACTGTTGGCAAGCTGGAAGCTTACCCCACTTTTTTGAAGAAATCGAGTGTGCGATTCTACTTATGCTTGCGCCAATTTCAGGTTCTTGCCAAAATCATCTTGCCTCCGCATTCGAAATGCCGATCATAGATTATTGGCGGAGCGGTCGCACGTAGGTCTCGCCGAGGAAAAGTACTATGGGTTTTTTGGCTAAGGAGCAATGAATGAGCGTTCAAACAATTTCACCAAATCAATTGGGGGATCTAGTCAAAAGTGGTCGATCGGTACATGTTATCGACGTTAGAACCCCTTTTGAATTTCGCGAGGTTCATGCAAATTGCGCGAAGAATATTCCTCTCCGCAAACTAGATCCCGCTGAAATCGCCAAAACGCGAAGCGGCTCGAATGAGACTCTCTATGTGATCTGCAAGTCGGGGGCGAGAGGCAAGCAGGCCTGCGAAAAACTTATCGCAGCCGGACAATTCAATGTCGTCAATGTAGACGGTGGCACGATGGCCTGGGAACAAGCCGGATTGCCAGTGGTTCGTGGTCAGAAGGCGATGTCGCTAGAAAGACAAGTCCGTATTGCAGCTGGATCGATTGTCTTCGCAGGCGTCTTGCTGAGCTTCTTCGCGCATCCGTATTTTATTTGGTTATCGGGTTTGGTAGGCGCTGGCTTAGTGTTCGCAGGCGTGACGGATACATGTGCGATGGGCATGTTGATCTCCAAGATGCCTTGGAATCAGGTTAGCACGTAGGTCGCAACTGCCGGTTGCGACTTCCGTCATGCATCACCTAGTTTTCTTTGTGCTCGCGTTGAGTACGACGACCCCGACGTCGAATTCTATGTCGTTCTTTCAAGGACACACTGACGCTAGCAGCGTCAGCTACGTTGCGGACGCTGCTAGCGTCCCGCATCCTTCTAGTTTCAGCCCTTTGCCTCGCAGGTATTTGCGAGCCGTCCATTGCACAGGAAACTCCTAACGTTCGCCGAGGAGTATCGAAATTCCGATGAATTGCAATTAGCATCCAGAACAGATTAGACTGGGTGACCTCGGTTCCCATGCGGATTCCTGAACCAATCCGACCAGCCTTACTTCCAGCCCCGACTTCTTGGAGTTTCGATGAACTCATACCGCGAATGTATTGGCACTGTGTCAATGAGATCGGTACTACTTGCCTCAATCGTTTTACCGTTTTTATTAGTCGATTTTGCGATCGCTCAAGACGCAACTGCACCTGCCAAGCCTTCATCCGACAAGTCGTCCGATCGATTAGAAGCGATCGAAGGGGCTCTCGGTAAAATCATCCAAGAACTCCAGTCGCTCAAGCAACCCAGACTGGCCGATGCCAAACCGACGGAACCCGCCACAAAACCCATCGAAAAGACGCCTGCCAAAGCCACCGTCTTTCCGCCCGCGATGAAGATAGACTCCGAGTTGATCAAGAATGTGAAATGGCGTTCGATCGGACCCGCTAATATGGCTGGACGCATTACGGATATCGCAATCCATGATAAAGATCCGTCCCTCTGGTTTGTCGCAACGGCATCTGGCGGCATCCTCAAGACTATCAATCAAGGTACCACGGTATCTCATCAGTTTGACAAACAAGATACCGTTTCGATCGGTGCCATCGCGGTCGACCCAAACGACACCAATGTGTTGTGGGCAGGGACAGGCGAAGCGAATCCACGCAACTCGGTTTCCTATGGAGATGGAGTTTACAAGTCGACGGATTCCGGGGCAACGTGGAAGAACATGGGCTTGAAAAAGACTTATCAGATCAGTCGCATTCTCGTTTCCCCAAAAGACTCAAAGGTCGTTTATGTAGGTGCGGCAGGACGGCTCTATGGCCCGAATGAAGACCGAGGTGTTTTTAAAACATCCGACGGTGGTGAGACTTGGGAAAAGGTAATGTTCGTAGATAATAAGACCGGCGTTATCGATATGGTCATGGACCCTACCAACCCAGACACCGTCATCGCTGCTTTTTGGGATCGCCAGCGAGATGGCTTCGATAGTTGGCCAGGCACCGTCGCAAAACCAGATGGTATCGACGGCTACGATCCCATTCGCAAATGGGGACCCGGTAGTGGACTCTTTAAATCGACGGACGCAGGAAAGAACTGGCGACGTATAACCAAAGGTCTCCCCTCCAACAATATGGGACGCATCGGCATCGATTGGCAAACGAAAGCATCACATGCCCTCTTCGCAATTATCGATTGCGAAGACATTGGCAAGGGGCCAGTTCCATTTGCGGCGTTCTTAGGAATAGTCGGTACGAATCGCGATGGCAAAGCACTTGTAACGCAAGTCATGCCCAAGAGCCCAGCCGAGAAGACCGCATTCAAAGTCGGCGATCAATTGGTCGCCATGGGTGAAGCCACGATTACGGACTTCGATCAATCCATTGAGATCCTTCTCGCCAAGAAAATTGGTGACAAGATTACCGTCCAAGTCAAGAGAGGTGACGAGATGCTCACACTTGAGCCAGTCTTAACCGCTCGGCCTGGATCAGCTCAAGCACAAGGGGCCGTGGCTGGCGTTTGGTTGGGAGTCACGGCAGAGGATCGTGAAGGCAAAATCGTCGTGACGCGAATCACCCCTGAGGGACCGTCCGAAAAAGCCGGACTCAAAGAGGCTGACGTGATCACCATGTACGAGGGAAAAGCGCCTGGCCCTTATGCAGATATGGTGGCCCACGTTCGCACACGCAACGCGGGTGACAAGGTCAAGTTGCAAGTGACCCGTGGGATAGAATCCATGAAATTGATAGTCGCATTGGAAAATCGTCCAGGCGGACAGGGCGGTGGACAGGCCGGGCCAGCCGGACCGAGCAGCGTTTACCTCGGGATCCAAGGCGAGAGTTCCGACCAAGGTGGCGCGATCCTTACGGAAATCACTCCGGATGGCCCAGCCCAAAAAGCTGGGTTGGAACCAAGCGATATTGTCAAGTCATTGGATGGCAAGCCAATTGCCAACTACGAAGGATTTGTGGCTGCAATCCGTGAATTCAGAGTAGGCGACAAAGCCAAAATCGCTGTCCTTCGCGGCGCTGACACGAAGGAGCTCGAAGTCACCTTTGCCGCACGTGATGGTGCGCTTGCAAACAATCGTCCGCATACGTATTCGTATTTTGGTCAAACGCCCAACGTGCAAGACATGCAGGGCGCAAAGGGGCATGAGTACGGTGGAGTTTATCGATCCAATGATGGAGGTGAAACTTGGGAACGTGTGAACTCCCTCAACACGCGACCCATGTACTTCAGTGTGGTCAAAGTAGACCCGAGCGACGCAAATCGAATCTACGTACTCGGAGTCTCTCAATTCAAGTCGGAAGACGCTGGACTTACGTTCGATGGCAATTTTGGCCGTGGCGTGCACGCCGACTGCCACGATCTATGGATCGATCCCAGCGACGGTCGCCATATGGTCATCGGAGGCGACGGCGGTTTTTATGTTTCGTACGACCGCGGCATCAACTGGGACCACATCAATACCGCGGCGGTCGGCCAGTTCTATCACGTTGCAATCAGTCCCAAGCATCCCTATTGGGTTGTCGGTGGCCTCCAAGACAATGGATCATGGGGTGGACCGGCCATCAGCAAGAATGGCGGTACCGTCAACGAGGATTGGCTGTCGTTAGGCAGTGGCGATGGGTTCGTTTGCCAAGTGGATCAGCAGGATCCCGATTTGATCTATTCGGAAAGCCAGAACGGTACTATCAGTCGACGGCATCTAAGAACGGGTGAACGAGCCTCGATTCGACCACAAAGATCTCCTACCAGCGCTTCGTATCGATTCAATTGGAACACCCCTTTTGTTTTGTCCCATCACAACTCGAAGATCTTTTACACCGTTGGCAATCATGTCTTCCGTTCACTGGATCGCGGAAACAACTTGGCCCCAATCTCACCTGAAATCACTTTGACGCCGCGTGGCTCAGGTACAGCGGTTTCCGAATCCTCGCGCAATCCGAATGTCATCTATGCAGGTACGGATGACGGTGCGTTGTGGGTGACTCGCAACGGTGGCTTCGAATGGAAGAATATCACTGCAAACCTAGGTATCCCCTCGCCACGCTGGGTAGCAACTATCGAAGCCTCTCGCTTTGAAGATGGGCGTGTCTTGGTTGCACTGGACGGACATCGATCGGATGATGACGAGCCTTATTTGTTCGAGTCAAATGACTTCGGCGACACTTGGCGATCGATCCGTTCGAATATTCCCTCGGGCTCCACTCGTTGCTTAAGAGAAGACATCTCCAATGAAAATATGCTTTATGCTGGAACCGAGTTCGCACTATGGCTATCGATGGACCGCGGAGCGAATTGGACCAAGTTGAACACGAACTTGCCAACCGTTGCAATCCATGAAATCGCACAGCATCCCACCAACGGTGAAATCGTAGCAGCGACTCACGGTCGAAGCCTTTGGGCCTGTGACATTTCTGGATTGCGACAAATGAAGCCGGAAAATCTTGCAACGCAAGTCGCGTTATTCAAACCCGAAGAGGTTGTGCGTTGGCGAAGTGAACCGAGCCGAGGTCTGACGAATCGTCGCTTTGCCAGCGAGAATCCAGTCAGCGGTGCTCAACTTTGGTATGCATTGCCGACCAAGGCCGAACGTGTTTCGCTCCGCATTGAGGACATCGAGGGGAAAATCGTTCGCGAGCTGCGGGGTGAAACGGCAGCTGGACTTCATCGACTGACTTGGGACCTCGGGCAACAACTAGCTGCAGGCCAACGCAGTGCCCGACCGGATAGTGCAGGGCCAGGCGGTGGTATTGGAGGCGGTCGAGCACAAGGTCGCGGGAGACGAAGCGCCGGCGAAAATGCCGTACAAACCGATGGAAGTGTTGCGTCAGGGACCGACGTATCGCGACCTCCTAGATTGGAGGAACCCGGTACGAGTCCTGCAACAGTTCCTGCAACAGTTCCTGCCGCAACAACAACGCAGTTAACTCCTGCCGCAACAACAACACTGGTAACGGATCCGGAAGGTGCGATCGCTAGTCGTCGCGGCGGACCAGGTGGCAGTGGTGCTGGCGGTCGAGGCGGACAGCGTCCAGCCCCTAACGGCACGTACCGCGCGATCCTAGTCGTCGATGGAAAAGAACTGCCTCCGCAAACCGTATCGCTGTTACGAGATCCAATGGCACCAGAGGATGCGATCAGCGAAGAAGAAGCAGAACAAACCCTTATTGATGAAAAGCGGGCTGCCGATGAAAAACGAGCTGCCAAGAGTGAGGGACGACAAGTCTACAAGGACAACTGAGTCGACGAGTAGCGTGGTCGGTCTCGCGTGTATTTGCACAGACTAAAACAGAAGAATACAGCAGGACACACCTGCGGTATTTTTTTGTGGTTCACGTAGCATGGCCCCCTGGGCCGTGTGACACTCGGACCAGGGGCAAGCTACGAGCCGATAATTACTTACCGGCTTTTTTCTCTTTCATTTCGTCCAAGAAGGCTTTCATGTCTTCCTTCATTTCTTCCGGGGAGGTTTTGATTGCTTTGGTCTGCAATTCAATCGCACGCGCAATGTTGCCTTGAAGATAGACTAGGTGGGCTAGAGTATCTAGGATTGGGCCATTCTCTGGAGCTTTCGCTATCGCCTTCTCAGCTGCCGAAGCTGCTGCAGCGATCAAGGGTTTCGAGAACTTGTCATCTTCACTTGCAGCCTCGTAGACTGTCCAAGCGAGTTCGTTCAAAGTGTTCGGGTCAATCTCCTTGCTTTCGGCGATTTCCGTTAAAGCTTTGGCGGCTTGATCATCCATTTTTCCCGACTCCGCAACGACACCAATCAGAGCTTTGCACTTAGCAATCGCGAGCTGCAACTTCTGAGCAGGTTTAGCCGTCTTGGCAATAGCATCGATATCGGCAATGGCGGCGGCAGCGTCGCCCTCCTGGATTTTCTTCATTGCGGCAAAAACATTAATTCGTACTGCTAGGTCATCAATCGCTGAGAGCGTAGCTTCATCACCAGCCGCGTCTTCTCTAGCTTTGTCGAGCATTTTTAAGGCAGCTTTGATATTTCCGCTTTGCATGGGGCGGCTAACTTTGGCTATTAACACATTGAGCTGTTGGTCTTTCTTGAACTTCGCCAAATATTCGGCTCGGTCCCAACTGTCCCCGACAACTTTTTCGAGCGGTTCATCCATTTCCATCGGGTGGCCAATCCACTCAATCTGCCCGGACTTTCCCACGATGAAGCAGGTTGGAATTCCATTTTGGCCAGCCGCTTCCATGTAGTCCGCCTTGACGGACTTGTCTGGATCGGTTGTCAAGCAATAAGCGCTGGTTAACTTTCCATATGTGTTTTCCTTGTCGTCTTTGTCCGAACCCTTGACAGCTTTCTTCAAGAATCCTTCCACGGTTTCGAGATCCTCATCGCTAACACTAATCAACTGGACCCCTTTATCAGAGTACTTTTCTTGCGTGGCAGCCAAGTGCGGCATGCTCATGACACAAGGACCACACCAGGTCGCCCAGAACTCAACGACGTAGACTTTGCCGGCTTCGAATGTCTTGACGGGCTTGAACTTGCCGTTGCCGTTGCTAACCCAATGTTCGATGTCGAGCTGTGGTGCCTTGGAACCAATGGTTAAATCCTGAGCGCTAGTCGGCGAAGCGCCGGCGAACATCATCCCTATCGCCGCCAGGCCAAGCGACCATTGACTTAAACGTTTCAACATGGTTCTTTATCACTTTCTTTGATTGTTCATCGATCCGTAGGACGTACTCAACAGAATCTCGGCAGCTAACGCCGCGAGCGAGGTCCCCTCAATAAGTCAATTATGATAGCAGAAGTCCAAATTTCGATCAGTACAAATAATATTGAAAAATCGCAGGAATGGTGATCAAAAATGGCGTGAAAATGCATTGAATCCATCGTCTTGGGAGGTTGTCCAGCTTACAGCTAGATCAATTCAAAGGGTTTCGACAGGTGTGGCACGCTCTGAGGAACGAAAGGCGTGTGAGTCGCTAGAAATTTCTGCCACAATTCACACGCCCATCCCAATCGCCCTGGGAGGCTGTGATTTTTTTGAATGTGAAAAAAGTACGCATCACGCTCCGCGTGATGTTGCCTCAAAAAACTAAAGTTTTTTGAGCTGCGAAAATCACGCGGAGCGTGATTGGTACTATAAAGTCACAGCCTCTGGGCGAGCCATACTGCACGGGCTTGCTAGCGACGTGCAAAGCGGAAGGTCCTTTTGGGATCGGGGGTTAAACGCTTCACTCTGGCAGTGCTTGGCTAAAAAATCGCAGCCAATTGCCATGGAAAAACGCCTGAATATCCGGCGGTGGGAATCCTCTACGTTGCATGATCGCAACTAAAGTTTGAAGATCGCGGTAGCGGTTGAGGTCGGCTGGCGTTTGCTCGCAGCCGTAGCCGCCGTCTAGGTCCGAGCCTAGCCCTACATGTCGAATAGATCCAGACAATTGACAGACGTGTTCCATCTGATCGACCGCTCGTTCGAGTGTGGCTATGGGCTTTGTCAAGCCGCGAACGAATCCGTCTTGAAGCATGATGACGTCCATGGAAACACCTAGGACACCGTCTCGTTCGATAACAAATCGAATTTGGTCGTCATCAAACTGACGCTGCCAGTTGCAAATAGCGCGAGCATTTTGATGGCTTGCATGTACACGTCCTTGGAAGTGTTTTGCGACTTGCCAAAACGAAACATCCGATAGGTGGGTCATGTCAATCGTCATGCAGAGCTCATCGCAGTTTTTTAGAAGTTCGATGGCATCGAGAGACAAGCCAACTTCGCTTCGAGTTCCGCCGCCATAGCGATTGGTGCCATAGTGAGTGAGCCCCAGCGCTCGAAGCCCTGCTTCATGGAATTCAAAGAGGGTCTTTGGCGTGAGGAGCGGGTCGGCGCCCTCCATGGTCAGAATGAACCCAAGCGGAACTGAGATTGGATCTGCTTGATAAGCCTCAAAATGAAACTTAAGCTCGCTTCGCGTTCGAAGCATTTTCATGTAACCTTCGGCCTCCATGGCTCGATAGTAAGCCAAATGCGCATGCGCCATTCCATAGCAAGCATGAGGCGTCGTCCAGCCGAACGAATGATTGATCTGTTGCTCTTGTCTGGCTAGGAGAGTCGCTAGGCAAACCGCGACTTTGGAGAACCGCAGCTCCGGGAAACTCAAGACGTTGTTCTGGCGTCCTTTCTCCATCATCTCGAGGGTGGTCTCTTGAGCTCGAATATCGTCAACGCATTGACGAAGGTCGCGGTTCCAATCGACACCGTTCAACGCTAGATCGAGATGCGCATCGAAGATCAACATGTACTGCCCTTACTTAGCAATTCTCTTCGGAGTTGGGTAAGCAATTCGGTCGCGTGCTGAATCTCCGCTTTTTGGCGTTCACGATCCTGCGGTATCTCGCGCTCGATGGTCAGGGGACCGAGGTAACCGATCTCTTTTAGGGTTGTCAAATAGGCTCGCATGTCGACCTGGCCTTTTCCGAGCGGCACTTCAGCGCCCCAGGTGATTCCAGGCTGGTCGCTCCAAGTTGCATCTTTGCAATGGATACTTCTTACTTTTGAACCGACTTTTTTCAAGGCGGGAATCGGCTCGCCCATACCATAAAGGATCATATTGGCCGGATCGAAATTGATAAAAAGATTGGTCCGCTGTGTGTCGCCGATAAATTGCATTAGGGCATCGGCCGACTCTTGTCCTGTTTCAAGGTGTATGTTTTGTTCGTTGTGCAATGCGTGATCGCAAAGTTGTCGCGTGATCTCAACGATATCTGCGTATTCACGCGATCGATTATCATGTGGCACAACACCGAGGTGCAACCCGACTGCATTGCAGCCCAATAGGCGAGTGAAGTCGGAAATCTCCCTCATCTCTTTCAAGCGAGCCGATCGTGTTGCCACGGGAACTAAACCGATTGTTTTTTCTACGGTTGGGATGTCAGCATAGCTTTCCCCATCGAAGCCACCGAAAACGCAGGTTAACTCAATGCCATATTCATCTAGTTTTTTGAGGAACTTTTCCGCGGCGTCTGGCGTTCGACCAGCGGCATGTGGCGTATGCAATTGAATGGATGGTATTTGCAAGTCTCGGGCGACTTCCAAATGAACACCGAGGCCAGCGTCGATACTGGTGAACACACCTATGGACCATGGAGAAAGGCTCATGCGGGACGACTTCATTGGGAAGGGAAATGTATCGTCTAACCCCGAGCCGTAGGCGACGGTTGCGGATAAGAAGCCATCATAGACGGCTCGGAGTTAAACAAAAATCGAGTACCTGTAGTGCGAAAACAAATCTAACCGATGACTAACCGATGACTAACCGCCGATCATTCTGGATCGAGCCATAGCATCTTCAGCCATTTGAATATAGCGTTGTTCTTGTGTACCGGCCCAAGCACGCTGGTACGTGACGCTCAAAACGGTAAAATTTGTTGAATCATTGGGTTCCAGTTCGCATGCCTTCTCGGCGTGTTTGACCGCCTCCTCGTGCCGACCGGTTTGGGTGTAGATCCGGGCAAGCATCATATGAGAAAGAACGTGGCTTTCATCGTCGGCCAAGATGCTTATCAATAAACCGGTTGCCTCATCAAGCTTTCCTTGATCTTTGAGCTTTTCGGCTTCGTTTAGTCTTTGTGATGTCGTTGACATGTCGTAGTCACTGTGTGGAGCATTTTTGAGGGAGTGGCAGGATATTCCTTAGCACTTCGGCAATGGTTAAGAAAGTCGAGGAATTGTAATCGATTTCAATCTGTCGTGCGATTACCGACCTAAGAACGTTTTTCGCGGTGGACTAACATTCGAGACTCGACCAAGAATTTCGCGCAGGATTCTTTGTTCTAAATCCGAATCGTTTTCCTGGCGGATCCAACCCAGCGTAATCGGCTGACCTGCTAAAGCTCTGTCTGCCCGAACCACACTGCCATCATGTCTGGCCACCGAAGACCCCTCCGAGGAATACTGAGACCGATCTACGTCTTCGATTTCCTTGACTACTTCGACCGCGATCGAGAATCCCTCGTTTGCGGGAACCACGCGAACCGTAGCCGTGCGACGCATGGTTTGGAGAGTACTTTGCCACCGCTGATATCCTTCCAAAGCGTCCTTGCGCCATGGTTCCAAGTAGGTCGCGCCCACCTCCGGATACGTTTCCATCTTTCCTTCAATCCATTGAAGATCATCGCGAGTCGGACGCTGTTCGCTTTTGATCTTGAAATAGTCCTCCACCGTGTCGACGATTTGGTTCCACAGGAACTCAGAGTCTTGAGTGTTCACATTGATAGGGTTGGCCAAACGGGTTTGTGGCCCCAAAGGAATCGACGGAATCGATAGGGTCGTTTGAGGAAGTTTTCCCAGCTGACTGCAGCCTGAGAACAGCAGAATAAATGTTGCCACGGCAACACGGGCGAAAGTCCAAGCAGTCGTCGTAGGAAGCCATCGAATCAACACAATGCATGCCATTAAAGTTAGCATTGAAATTCGCTAAGAAGCGGGTTTTGGATCGATGTCGCGGAGCGATCGTCCTAAACGTTTGCGACCGCTTGTGCCAGGTAGTTTTCTTTGCGGCATTTCTTCGATTCTGGCGTTTGCCTGAAGCGAAATGGGCTGTTTGGCAAAGGACAACAAGGCTGGGTTCATCGCGCGATTTTCGTCGGGCGAACCGATGGTGTCGATGGCATCGCTAACGCCGAGCAGGACCGATTGCTTAACGCCGTCTCGAATCCAATTGAATAGTCCAAGTCCATTGCTCATGATTGTGCACTCCCTTGCAAACTCACATTTTTCGAATGTATTGTCCGGAGGATATCATCCAGCTCGGCGAGCGGCCAGATCAGTTTCTGCTAAGTCGACAGTCGACAGGCAGGAGTGAAGCTATCGTAGCTAAGCCCGGATTATTCATTAGCCACACTGTCCAGGGGGCCATGCTCCTGTTCGATTTCAATCTGCCACCGTCGGCAATGGTTCGAGACTTTTTGGCAAAAAAAGTCATTTCTTGGGGACCGAACGGTCTAAACTGTTCTTTAATCAACTCTTCAAAATTCATCTACTGAGAATTTGTCTTGAACCCCCCAAACTCGTTATGTGCTCGATTTAGTAGGTGGCACCCTGATGTTATGGTCAGGTCAGGCGAATGGCAGTCTATGGGAGGTAACAGCTCATGACTACCGTAGGTTCAATGCTCTTGATAAACGCCCCTGAAGATACGCACGTCGAATTAGCAAGCTTGTTGCGGGCCATCAGCAAACAGACACCCGCCAATTTGAAGCCTAGAGTTTTTCTAGATAGGACAATGAACAAACCGGCGGACAGCGACAAGGCAGTCGAGAAACGTTGATGTCCTGTTGTCATACCGAGAAGTCGGGCGAGAATCGCAAATCGTTTAATCCAGTTTAACCCCGAGCCGTAAGCGACGGCCTCACACTGCATTCGGTAGGATAGAGGTGCGGCCCTACTTTGGCATCTCTCGGCCCTTGGTTTCTGGCAAGAAGTAGATTGCCACCAAGCCGACCAAAAAAATGACACTCATGTAGCTGCACGTATCGCGGAATGAGTCGATCTTCTCCGTGACTCCATTGGCGTTCTTTGCCAACATCGCTTGCAACTTTCCCAAGCCGAAAACACCACCGGCAGCCACGAATCGGCCAACGTTGTAACAGAAGCTAGTGCCCGTACTTCGCAATCGCAACGGAAACAATTCGGGCAGATAGATCGCGAAGCCGGCAAAGAGAGCCAACTGACAAAAGCCCATGACGGAACTCATCCAAATATCGTTCACGCCATTGAAATACTGAAAGTAACCAACCGTTGCTAACATGGCGGCCACGAAACCAATGGCAAATGCCTTCTTGCGTCCAATTACCTGCGCAAGATAAGTAAACGTCAACATGCCGAAGAAGGCGCCGATGTTCTGGCAGATCATATTGAACGAAACCCAACTCTTGGTCATTCCTGGAATCGCTGCTTCGTCGACACCTTGATCTCGCAAATTGCGAGAGATGACGTCCTTAACTAGCTCAGGGCTCATGAAGCCGATGCCCCAAACACCGATTACCCCGACAATGCAAAGCAACATGCCAAACAATGCCGATTTTCGCCACTCGTCTTCGCCGAAGAGCGATGAGTAGGAGCCAAATTTGACCCCTGTCGCCCGCCCTTCTTTTCGAGCAATGACCCAGGCCTCCGGTTCCTTTAGTTTGATTTGCAAAAAGATGCATAGGAATGCCGGCACGGCACCGACCAGAAACATGTATTTCCAACTGCTTGCCGCATCGATTTGTTTTGTCGAAACTAGATACGCTAATGCGATTCCAATCAATCCAGCTGTAATATTCCCAACGGCCGACAGGGCTTGCAATGTGCCTAATGCGCCAGTTCTGGATTTCGATGGCAAACCATCGGCCACCAAAGCTACTGCCAACCCAAATACACCGCCAACCCCCAAGCCTGTCAGGAAACGGTAAGCTGCAAAGTCGAGCCAGCCAGTGGAAAAGGCAGATAAACCCGTGCATACAGAATAAAGAAACACGGTCAGAGTCAGTGTCTTGGCTCTACCAATACGATCCCCAACCGAGCCAAAGATCATGCCGCCGGTTGCCCAGCCAATCAAAAAGATACTTGTGGCTGTGAATCCATACTCCTTGATGACTTCGGGAGTCGTTCCCTTTGGCAGAAGATTGCTCAAAGCATCATTGCGAGCTATTAAAAAGATCTGTTGGTCCAAACAATCGAACAACCAAGCTAATGACGCCATGGAGAAGACAAACCAATGGTAGCCGGTCAGCCCCTTCCACCACATTTTGTTGGAATCATTGTCGGACATATCAATGGCTTTCTACTTCAGGGTAGGACAAAGAATTGGGGGAGGATAAGAACCTTCGACGAAGCCGGTGGTCGCTTGCGATCCCCATGATAACCAAAAAGTTTTTCTCGATGAGGAGATCTGAGTCGATTCGTCGGATTCGTTCACATCTCAATGGAGCAATTGCTTGTTGGCGAGTATGATAGCCCGATCGCGTAACACTGCTTCTTGGAAAAAACTGAGGAGCATGTCGACATTGCTTGCTTTGCCAGCCCAAAGTCACTCTCGGCAGCCCAAAGTCACTCTCGGCAGGTGCGACCTACCGTAGGTCGCACCTGCCGGGTGCGACAGATAACCGTAGGTGCGATACCGATTAGCAGGATTTTAACAACCATTCAGCCTTTCATGAACACTGCATTTCAAGGCGAACTCATCGCGGACGATTGTTTCATTGCCAAAAACGCAACCCTGCGAGGCAATATTAAGATTGGTTCCCAATCGTGCGTGCTGTTCGGGGCCGTGATTCGAGGCGATTGCGTTGGAATCCAGATCGGTTCTCAAACCAACATTCAAGACCTCTGCTGCCTTCACGGCGACCCGGGATACCCGTGCAAGATCGGCGATAGGGTCACCGTCGGACATGGAGCGATCATTCACGGAGCGAGCGTGGAAGACGATTGCTTGATCGGCATCCGGGCTGTCGTGCTCAACGGCGCGGTCATCGGAGCGGGATCCATTATTGCCGCCGGCGCTCTCGTGCCCGAAGGAAAAATTATTCCACCGAACTCGCTCGTGATGGGTGTACCGGGCAAGGTGGTTCGAGAAACAAACGCTGTCGATGCCGAGATGATCCAGCATGGATGGAGACACTATGTAGAAACCAGCCAACAATACAAGGCAACTGAGTCATGAGCAAACGACACGAAAACAACTCCGCACCTACCGAACTAATCGCGGGAGATATCGAATATGAAATGGGGATCCCCATTCCCGGAATCATCCTTGAAAAAGAGCGATGGGTTCAGACCGCTATCAAAAAACTACCGGAGAATGCTCCCCTCGATTTCAAGGTTGTCTTCGGTCGCAATGCGCCCGTTGCCATCGACATCGGTTGTGGCAATGGTCGATTCGCGATTTCATCGGCAGTAAGGCGACCTGATTGGGATCATGTTGCATTCGATATTTTGCCGGCTGTCATTCGATATGGAACGCGGCGAGGCAACCAACGTGGGCTATCTAATTTGCGATTCGCGGTATGCGATGGTTGGCGATTTCTCGAATCGTATTTAACTCCGGAATCGGTCCAGGAAATTCACATTTACCATCCGCAACCCTTTGCAGATCGCATGCAGTCTAGTCGTCGCATGCTAACTCCCGATTTTCTCGGATTGATGCATCGATGTTTGAAGTCTGGTGGCCAAGTTTTTTTGCAATCGGACCAACGAGACTATTGGGACTATATCTGCGGCATCATGGGCCGAGTCTTTGAGTGGGAAGAAGTCAAAGGACGATGGCCTGAAGACGAGCATGGTCGATCGCGTCGCGAGGTATTGTCGATTGAACAGGGTTTACCTATTTTTCGAGGCACCGGCAAAAAGCGAGCAGACGTAAGTACCGAAGAACTTCAGACTCTGCTTGCGGATCTACCTCAACCCAAGTTTCGTGTAGAAGGCGCATGCGACGGTGGCGGCCACAAGCGATCGCAATGGAAACCGATGCGCCGCGATCGCAATCGCCGACCTTAGATTCGATGCGGGTTAGAAACACTTGGCAGCACCCGGCCGCATTCGGTGGATCGGCGATGACGTTCGGCTGAGGACAGCATGACCTACGTGGAACTCGTTACGCATTATGGTAACTTTCTGTTTGGATTCATTCTGGCCAAGTCCGCGTCGGTCGGACTTCCACCGTATTGTTGGTAGTAAAGTTCCTGGAATGGATTGATGGTTGGGCCGATGACTTTTTCGTTGACCATTAACGGCAGGGACTCAGACCAAAATTTTTCAAAGGCCGATGCTAGTTCCTTTACGATTTCTAGATGCTGTGAAGCCACGTCGGTCTTTTCGCTGTAGTCGGTCTTGAGGTCGAACAATTCCCACTTGGGCTCTTTGCCTCCCATTTCCGAAACGAGATGCCAACGGGTGTTTCGGACACTGCACATTTTGAATTTCGATTCGTTCGGATCAGCTAGCTTTGGCCATCGGCCAAGATGGGTTATGAGTGCGCGTTCCGCCCATGGCTCGCTTGGATTCTCTAGCAAGGGAACCAAACTGCGGCCCTCAACCTGCGGTTTCAACTCGTCCGAAATTTTTGCACCTGCGACTTCAGCCAACGTCGGGAAGAAATCGATGTGAGCCGTAAGAGCCTCGCAGTCGGCGGGCGTGATGGTGCCAGGCCAACGCCAAAACGAACTCGCATGCGTTCCGCCAATCCAAGCGCTTCCTTTGGAGCCACGCATGCCTGCGTTAAATACCTTGACACCAGCGGTGCCGCCATTGTCGTTCATAAAAATAACAAGCGTATTTTTAGCGATACCCCACTCGTCAAGCTTCGCGAGGATCTTGCCGACATTTTGGTCGATGTTATGTAGCATTCCAAAAAAGCTTTCGGTTTCTGGAGGCAGATCTTTGCCCTCGTACATGGCCTTGTCTTCTGGTCGAGCGATGTACGGAGCATGTGGCGTGTTGGACGGGATATAAGCGAAAAATGGCTTTTGGCCATTGCGTTGCGAGTCGATCCACTTGGTCGCCTGTTCGTAATAGAGGTCGGCGCAGTAGCCCTTCGTTCTTTCGAACTTGCCATTGTGAAGGATGGTTGGGTCGAAATACTTGTTGCCAGGCGCATCGCCGCCGGAGCCTGGATACGTCTGTCCAACGCCACCACAGCCGTGAATAAAAACTTCGTCGAAGCCGCGGCGATTGGGTTGGTACTGGGCTTCGTCTCCAAGATGCCATTTGCCGAATATGCCAGTAGAGTAGCCACTGGCTTGGAGTACTTGTGCGATGGTGGTAGCGTTGAGAGTGAGTCGTTCGCGTTCAAGGATTGTGTGAGTGACCCCATTTTTGAATTCATGACGGCCAGTCATCAGCGCGCTACGTGTGGGCGAACAGGTAGGGCTAACATGGAAATCGGTGAATCGCACCCCTTCGCTACGGAGCTTGTCGAGCTGGGGCGTTTTGAGAACGGGGTTGCCATGGGCCGAGATGTCACCAAAGCCCTGATCGTCCGTCAGTAGGAAAAGGATATTCGGTCGCTTGCCGGCCAAGCTATCCCATGAAAATAGGAAACCAGAAGTTGAAAGCCAAGCGATAGCGACGACGAGAAATTGTTTCATGGTGTGTGTATGCTGATTCAACGATGGTGATAAAAGATCGTGTTGGCGTGCGGACTAAGAATTAGGGTAGCTAAATGGGTTAGAATTCAATTGCTTTTGTGAATTCTAACCAATCCGTATGCTAGAGCATCGCTCTGAGCGATGTTGGGGGTTTTTTGAAATTTACGAAAGTACCCATCACGCTCCGCGTGATGTTGCCTTAAAAACCAAGGGTTTTTGAACTGCGAAAATCACGCGGAGCGTGATTGGTACTATAAAATCACAGCCTCTGAGCGCGCCATGCTACAAGTACGTAGGATTTATCTCATGCCAACTCCCAATAGACGCAGGTTTTTGAACGGTTGTACTACAACGGTAGCCACTGGGGTCATGGGTGCGTCGCCCTTTACAAGAGCACTCGGAGTGTCTAAGGAAAAAGCCCGAGTTGGAATCATCGGTAGTACGGGCAAGGCAGATATCGTACAGGGCGCAGAGGGGATCGGCTTGTTGGCTGGCGATAATATTCTCTCGCGCTACTCATTCCCTAGCGGAGCGATAGGGCATTTTGCATCGCGCCGTACCGTTGCAGGCAACCCAACACGATTCGCCATCCAAGTCTTCGGGTCGAAGGGAGTTATCGAGATGGAGAGCGGCTATCTGGCGATAGGCTTACATTTTGCGAGACAGCAGTTGGTCGCCTGGGAGAAGCGGTAAATCATGGGAAACGATTACATCTGCTGGAATCGGCAAATCAGAGCCACGCACAGACGACAACTACGAGGGAGGTCACATCGCCGCGATCAACGATTTGTTAGATAGTATTCAACGCGATCGGCCAACGAAGTGTTCGGCTCAGGATGGTCGTTCGATTGTCGAGATGATTGCGGCAGTTTTTGAATCTCATCGCGTCGGTGGGCGTGTAGGTCTGCCTTTATCGACACGTGAAAATCCGTTGACTTTGCTTCATTAGGCTCACGGGACAGCTTGCGCCAAATGGCACTTCCTTTGAGCCGCAACGCACTAGCGTGCGGGCTGGACGGCAAGTAATCACTCGCGTATCAGGTCCGCTCAGCAATGTTGACAACGTCATTTTTTCGAATAACTATATAACGCTACATCTGTCCGTATGAATAGGACCCCTTTGGAAATGACGGGCGTTGCCATCATTCGTTCTCCAAAGTCATGCGACGAAAGGATGCTCCATTCCTTACCTGCTTTGAGAATGGTCATGACTCCACTTTCACTCGCCATGAATACTTTTCCATCTCCTGCGATCAGCGACGAATAGTAATTGCCTCGACCTTCGGCACGACCCTGGTGAAGCATTTGGCCGGAGGCGACATCGATCATCGTTACAATGCCGCTATCTTTGACCATGGTCATGACTCCTTCGTGAACGACTGAGCTGGGTACGGTCGGGAGCCCGCGTGTATGGGTCCACTTAACGAATCGGCTTGTTAATTCACCACTGGTACCCGACTCAATGGCGATCGCAACGTTTTGAGCTCGATCAAAAACGGCCGCATGGCGATTCCATTCGATTTCCTCCAGTCTTTCATTTTGGTTCAAGTCGATTCGAAAGAATCGATCGACCACAGGACTCCCGGCGGGCAACTCCGTTTTCGAAATCATTTTATCGTCGTTCGTGTCATACTTTCCGAGGGCTTCCATGAATGGCTCCAAGGCGATGCGATCACCGGGATCACCACCGGGAGTCCACGTGGCGATATAGATCACGCCGTCCTGAATCACTGGTGTTGAATCTACGATCCGCGATAGGCCATTGAACCACCACCGTTTGACGCCTGTCGTCGCATCGTAGGCCGAAAGTTGAAGCGATCCCGCTACCAATATTTCTTTCTTACTATTGCGTTCAAGGACGACCGGTGAGGAGTAGCTTCGCGTTGCATCTTCGCGGGGCACTTTCCAAACCGTCTCGCCTGTACGCTGGTCCATTGCGATAAGGAAGCTGTCCAGGTCGTGATCCTCATTCAAGATGATCAAGCCATCAACAAGAATAGGGGAACTGCATGCTCCAAACTCATCTTGAAACGGCCCCATTCGCCGTTCCCATAGGAGCTTTCCGTCGAGATCGTAACACAACAACCCGTAGCTGCCGAAGAACGAAAAAACTTGGCTACCGTTGCAGGCTGGAGTCGAAGTGGCTGGGCTGCCAGTAACGTGAAACGCTTCCAGCGTCTTCGTGGGCACCACCCGTTTCCATCGGATGCGACCGGTGGCTCGGTCCATTGCAACCGTAGCCAATTCCTTTTCCTCTGCTTGAAAGGTTGTTAGATAGATCGATTCGCCACAAACACACGGAGTGGAATGCCCTTGGTCGAGAGGTGTGCGCCACAACAGCTTAGCATCCTTTTCAAAGTCGCTGGGCAACGGATTTTTTTCCGTTGCAACACCCTGATCGTGTCGGAAATAGGAGACCTCTTGAGCTTGTACAATCGGACAGCACAAGCAGCCGAAGGCTACGCATAGCCCCATTAAAGTTAACTTCATCGTTTATTCCCTTGGAGATCTAAGTTAAGCCGTCGAGTATTCTGTATTGCTTGTAGAAGACTTGCAATCGGACTCACTAAATTCTCGCGAATTCAGCTAAGCACCAGCACATAAGTTTCCGAGCCTTACTCATCGGAAGCAACTCTGTACTCATCGGAAGCAACTCTGTCCTAAATGCTCGACACAATTGGAGAAACGAACATGGATAGACAGGATTTACAGGATGATCGTCGATCCGACTTCCATTTTGGAGAAATCACCGAATCGGTCAGCGACTTGACAACATCCTGCACATCTTGTCTATCAATGTTCATTTGATTTGTTCGAAAACTAATGCGTAAGCACTAAGGCAGAAGTTCTTTGATTCGATCGTCGTGGCAGTGTCGCTCCGCGACACTGAATTGCCGAGTCGCGGAGCGACGTCGGCTACATGTTATGCCAAAATACTTCTTCAGGCGTGCTTACGTGCTTATGATAAGTTATCATCGACCGCTCGCCAGCTGGAGATCGGGACCTACGTGCTAGAGTCTTGTCCAGCGATCGACTACCCAGTGTTTTTTTTCGATGGAGCCATCTTTGGCGATTTCGATCCTGATCGCATGATCGCGAGCCGTTACAAAGACTTCGCGGCCTTCCGCTTCAAAGGCTTCTAAAACGCGAGGCGAGACAGCCCGCGTCGAGCCGCTGATGACAACCGTTTCAGGGCTACACCATTTCAAAAGTGCATCGGATTTCGAATTGAGCGATCCATGGTGAGGGGCCATTAACACATCTACCTTGGTAGATGCATGCGAGACAAGCATTTGCATCCCTGGCGGTTCCAAATCTCCCGGAAGCAAGATTCGCCGACCTGCAAATTCGATCAATACGCATAGACTGTTTGCGTTGTCGGTGCCCGATACACCCTGTTGCGGAGGATGCAAGGCCAACATGCTCCAGCCCTTGCCTTGCTGAACATTCCCCTTGGACCAGGTTATGTGTTGCACGCCACGACGTCGGGTGGCAGCGAGTATTTGACTCAGAAGTGGGCTCGAATGCGAGTAAACTTGGCTAGTCGAAAAGAGTTGGTCGACTGCAATTCGTTTGGTTAGACCATCGATGCCGTTGTAGTGGTCGGAATCGGCGTGGGAAAGGATGAGCCCGTTTATTCTAGATCGCCTCATTGCCCAGAGCGAGTCAACGATCACTTGGTAGCTGCGTTGGTGGTCACCAAGTCTCCCGGCGTCATATAGCCAGGACTCGTGGTCGGGTGTTTCCATAAGGATGCTTGTTCCGTGTCCGACATCGATGAATGTCAAGACAAGGCTGCCATTTTCGCCCGTTGAGAAGCGATGCCACCAATCCAACGTAGGATTGATGGCTAGTCCAACGAGGAACCAGGTGCCAAGAACCATGCCGATTCGCCGGCGTCCGGATGCCTTCTTAACGCCTGCCCAAGCGGCTGCGAGAATTCCCAGTGCATAGAAAATGTAGAGCCACCAAGCAGGTGGCGATCGCATCCAAAAGTGCCCAAACGGAATCTGCTCGCCCCATCCGACGAGGATCTGCACCATCCACAGCGAGATCCCACAAATCACTCCCAACGGCCAGCCGACGAGAGGAAGCCAGCCGAACGCGATCAGTCCCAGTCCCGCTAACAAGGCGAAAAGCATCGGCAACCATAAAATCAGGTTGAGCGCGATCGCGATTGGGCTGATAACGTGAAAGGCGGACCAGACCAAGGGTGCCGTGATAAACCAAACCCAGAAACTGGTTCGCAGCATTTCGAACGACCAGGTTCGAACGCGCCGCAAGCTTCGTGCAGAATGAGTTGCTTTCGATTCGATGAGCCGAGCGAGCGCAGGCACGCGAGGAACCATCGAATTGGTGGACAAAATGAGGACCGCAACCGCCATAAAGGAAAGCTGTGTGCCGGTTTCAAATACTACCGTCGTTCGGTAGAGAATCAGGAGGACGCCTGCAAAAGCCAAAAAATTCAGGCCAGAAAAATTCCATCCCATCAATCTTGCCAGACAAACACCCGTTAGCATGATCGTTGCCCGAGCCACCGGTGGATTGGCGCCGCAAAGTAAGCCGTAGGCTATCACGATCACACAGATACTGACGAGCAGTGCTTTGCGGGGCAATTGGAGTAACATGCCCAACAACAGCAGTGACAAAGCCACCATTTCTATGTGCATGCCCGAAATGGAAAGCATGTGAATGGTTCCGGTCGCCAGCAACTCTTCTTGCAATCGCCATTCCGCTTGCTCGCGTTGTCCGAGAACTAAAGCTGCGGTCAGTTCAGATTGGTCAAGAATTACATAGCGTTCGATCGATCGAAGAGCGGTTGCAGAAACCATCGCCAGGTATCGATCCAACCTGAATTGGGTTGGAAGGTCTCGTTTCTTAATTTGATGGATCGACTCCGCTCGGGCTTGAGCTGCATATCCCAACTCCGCAAAGCGACGAGCTTGATCGAATTGACCGGGATTGGATGGTTGACTCGGGAGCCGCCACTGTCCGTAGATTTCAAGTCGGTCGCCAGGGAAATAGCCGCCAATCTTCCCGTCGATACTCAGGGGCATGACCAGTGACGCTGGCTGCCAAATTCCGTCCGAACGAATCTCGGTCACCTGGATCGTAGTGAGGCTCTGCCAGTCAACTCCGTTTGGATCGGCCGTTTTGCCGGGTAGGGTCGATTTTCGATACCGGAATGCCGAATCGACGATTCCTCGGTAGGCAATGGGGTTCCAGGAGATGGACGACAGCCGATCGTTTTGCGAAAACTTCTTAATACTCTTGTCCCAACTGTCCAGTCGCCGATGGGCATCGCGTTGGAACACGGAGTGGTGGAAACTGAAGAAAATCGCAATCGAAAGCCCGATGCAAAGCTGCGGCCAGAGCATCGGAATCTGTGGGCGCAGGCAACATTGCAATAATGCCAGGATAGCCGAGAGGCCCATGCTGACGAACAATCCGTTGCACCAGATGTCTCCCAACGATTCTTGAGCAGCAACTGCGGTCAATGCGGTGCCGAGTACCGCCAACATGGGGTGTCTAGCCCACAACGAGTAGCTACGAATGCGTAACCATAGAAAAATCGAGCTCGGCGAGTGGCGTTTTGGAAACATGTTGCGATTGGGAAACTCCGAAATGTGGAATTCCTACATCATTGGAAAAATGCTGTAGCGTGCCGGTTTCCTTCTCATCAATGAATTACAAGGGTGGAAGGCCGTTTTGGGGGTGCCCCTAATCAGTCGGCACACCGAATGCAATCTATTTATTTCATCAGCCGGAACTTGATGCGAAACCGCCGCATCTGACCCTAGTTACCTCCAACGAGACGTACATCCAACCATGGCCAAGAGATTCAATCCTCGATCGAACAAATCATCGGAACGAAAATCAGGACCTTCTTATGTTAGCGAAGATCGTGACATCTTGGGCGCGGAACTCGAGGGTTTTGGCTTCGAAGAGGAAGAGGAAGAGGATGCCGACGACGATCACTCGGCCGATGAAGAAATCCTCCTAGAGGATGAGTCCGGCGACGATTTTCGAGGCGAAGAAGGCAATGAGTCGGTCGACGCAACCGAGGATCCGGTTCGAATGTATCTGATGCAAATGGGCGAGATCCCGTTGCTGACTCGCCAAGAAGAAGTAAGTGCTGCAAAGAGGATCGAATTGACCCGCACGAACTATCGCCAGTGGATGCTAGCTAGCGATTTTATGCTCCAGGGTGCGACCAAGCTTCTCGAACAAGTTCGGGATAGCAAGTTGCGATTGGATCGCACGATCGAAGTTAGCGTCACCAACGCTTCCGAGAAGATTGCGATCATGCGACGAATTGGTCCAAACATCAAGACGCTTCGCCACCTGCTTTTGCGAAATCACGGCGACTACTTCGCGGCGATCAATAAGAGCTTGCCTTTGAGCCAAAGACGGCAAGCATGGAAACGATTGGTCTGCCGACGAAACAAAGCGGTTCGATTGATCGAAGAAATGAATTTGAGAACCAACCGTTTGGAACCGATTTTTCAAAAATTGGATATGATCAATGGACAAATGGTCGTCTTGCGAGAACGCATCAATGCCGCACAAGCCACAGGTTTTTCGGACGGGATGCCGATCGCCAAACTACGAGCAGAACTGTTCTACTTGATGAGAATCACCTTCGAAACACCGAAGACTTTGGCTCGACGATGCGAGCGAGTCCAGACTCATCGTTTGCAATACGACGCTGCTAAGCGTGACTTGTCCGCAGGCAACTTGCGATTGGTTGTTTCAATTGCCAAGAAGTATCGCAACCGCGGCCTAAGCTTTTTGGATCTTATCCAAGAAGGCAACACCGGTTTGATGCGAGCAGTTGATAAGTTCGAGTACGAGCGAGGCTTCAAGTTTTCGACGTATGCGACATGGTGGATTCGCCAAGCCATTACGCGTGCCATCGCCGACCAAAGCCGAACCATTCGCGTTCCAGTGCACATGATTGATACGATGAGCAAAGTTCGACAAGTCACACGAGACCTGACGCAGGAATTGGGACGCGAGCCATCGGTTGAGGAGACTGCAGAGCGAGCCGGACTTTCGCTCGACGACGCACGAGTCGTCTTAAAAATGGCTCGTCAGCCTCTTTCGCTCGATCAACCGGTTGGCGATCACGAAGATAGTTTCTTTGGCGAATTCCTCGAAGACTATCGCGACGATGATCCGTTGTATGAAACCAATCAAGCAACACTTAAACAGCAGATCCATGAGGCCATGCAAACTTTGAACTATCGCGAACGTGAAATCCTCAAGTTGCGATATGGCTTGGCAGACGGATACGCTTACACCTTGGAAGAAGTAGGCAAGATTTTCCAAGTGACCCGCGAACGCGTTCGCCAGATTGAAAGCAAAGCGGTCAAAAAATTGCAACACCCACAAAGAAGCAAGTCCCTCACCAGTTTCATCGACGGCTTGGACATGACGCCGTATCAGGATATTGCAGCCGTCGGATCGCCAGATCGAATTCTGTAAGGCAAGCGGCAGAATCAAACATACCAAGTGGCATGGGCTGGACGCGCGTCCCGCCCATGTTTTGACGGGCGAGACGCCCGTGCAACGAGATAGCTACGGTAGGATTTCAACTTCCCCTCGCCTAATGTTTCACATTTGTTAAACTAGCATTTTGCCTTTTACACAAGTCAGCTATCCCGACCATAGGAGTAAGGCTTATAATTCGCTAGCCTCAAGCTAATTGAATTTCCTCGCTAGTTACAATCGCATCGCGATTCAAACCATGTCCAGCAAAGTTAGCGAATCAAGTCCGTTTGCGCCATCCGGGTCGGTTCGCCCAACCGTAAGCCTCGGGATGTTGATGTTCTCGTTGGTTGTCTTTGCCATGTTCTCGCTGTTGATCATGTTTGCTGCCCGCGTTCCGGCTATCGCCAACACGCTGAATGACTTTTTCGGTCTACCTCCAACGGCTAAGCCAGACAAACCAGATCGCTCAACGCATTTATTCTTTTTATTGTTTTGCTATGCCTCGCCACTCTTGCTGGCCATGTGGGTTGGTTTGTTTCACACGATTGCTTCTCGATTTGTTAATCTCCGCAGGTCCGAAGTGGCAAGCGACGAGCCGGACAGCCCGTTTTCGTAGGCGTCCAGCAACGTTGATTGTACCGGGAGGAAGAGGCGCCTGCCGAACCAAAGATAGGCTCGACAAAAGCCTTCCTTAACCGTTGAAACCTTTGAAGATGTCGAGTTGGTTATGAACGAGTTACTTGACTCTATAAAAAAGCACCTTGGGACATGCGTTGCAGTGAACCAGCTCAATCATTACAGCCTGTTAGGAATAACTAGAGATGCGAGTTTGAGCGAGATCAAGCTGGCGCTGCGATCGGCAGTCGCTGCTTGGAATGCCTCCGATACAAAGACAGATCCCGAAGCGGCTAGGTTGGTTGCCAAGTTAATCAAGCAAGCACAAGCAGATTTACTGGATGCATCCAGCAAACAGGAATACGACGAACAGTTACGTCGCCGAGCAGCATCGAGCAATCAGTCTTTTTTTCCGCAGGCCGATCCGTTCGCTCCATTTGACCCGAATGCTTATTTGGTTGGCGCTGGTATTAGCTCGTCGATCCACTCGTTTGGTAGTGCGAGCGAGCGATGGAATGAACTGAAGCGGCAGATACCGGCGCTCGCCGAAGCTCCACCGGTTACCCATCTTAACGAGTCGGCGGCTCTGGACCGCAGCGAACCGTTGGCCTCCAAGTTTAGACGTCTCAAACGCAAACGCAAGTTGAAACAAGGTCTCTACATGGCTGGATTCCTGGCGGTTGCCGTAAGCTTTTTGGGCTATGCAGGCTTACGGTTTGTGTGGAACAGGCTGGAGATCGGAGGAAGACTCGATACAACTCGACCTCTCAGCAGTCCCTCGATTTCGTTCACAAAACCGAATTCGCCCATTGCTCGAACCATTGGAGGCAAGAACGCACCCAAGGCAAACAGCAATGATCCCGCCTTTGTGTTTCCTACCCTCGCCAATGAGGAAGCGTCCGTGGAAAGAGTGGTGGAGCCATTAATACCTGATGCGATGCCGGCCCCGATGAAAACCGTTAGCGCGATGCCCATGGTTCCAGCGGCTTCCGCTACTTCTAATACAGAATGGATCAAGGCTATGACGAAAGCCAAGGAGTCGATAGACAAAGCTGATTTCGCAACATTTCATGAACAAATTAGGATTGCGCTTCCACTTTCAACCACCGATGAAATGCAGTCGAAGCATGCTAGGCTGGATCAACTTGGTCAGCTCTATGAGATCTTTATCAAGTCGGTACGCGAAGCAAAATCAAAAATGCGTGGAGCGGAAACTTTTTTGGTGGGAAAGTTGCAGGTCGGCGTGGTTGAGATTAATAACGAAGTACTTATCGTCCGAATACAAGGAAAAAATGAACGCTTTGACTGGGATCGGTTACCGCCCGGGATCGCCATAGCGATGGCGGATTTGACTTTAAGTGAACAGGAGCCAACCGACATAGCAGCTCGGGCCGTTTACTTTTCTCTGTCGCCTGCCAGAAACGAACTCTTTGAGAAAAAGGTTACGGACTGGTTCGAGAAATCCGTCGGAAAAGGAACGATTCGAAAAGATTTAGTCCAAGCTTTATCGGATACTTACGAATAGCGATTCGGACACATACACTCGAAAGGCGACCATCGTTTAACCCCGAGCCGAAGGCGACGGCCGACATCTACAAAGCTCCGAAAGTAGAATTGCCGTGAGCGAAAACCACAACACAATACCTCCTTTGTTAGCTTCGAATGCTCCGCCATTCCTGCCACCTGTTTTAGCAGTCGAAGCGATAGCCATCGAAGCCCTACCGCCTGGCACTGCGCGCTGGCGAAAGAGGCTTCTGCTTTTTGCCATTGGCATTTCGCTATTGGCCGGGATAGGGTGGGCAACTTCACCAAGAGCAATGTTGCTTTACAAGCCAGAATCGATCTCATCCAGTTTCGATACGACCATCCAATCGGTTGCTCGGCGAGTGGATCAAGCGATGAACGCAGATATTGCGAGTCATGGCTTGGCAAAAGCAAAACCATCCGATTGGCGAGCAGTCACTCGGCGTATCAGCCTCGGCTTGATTGGAAATGGGTTGTCGCTCGAGGAAATCCGAGTTGTCGAGCAAATTCCAGAAGATCGGCGACCGACTTGGTGGACCGAGTATCTACTCAAGGATCGGCGATCGTCTGACTATTTGGCCGAGCGATGGACGCGGGCGACGGTAGGCACCAACGTAGGTCCTTTCCTTATCTTTCGGAGACGCAAGTATGTCGATTGGATCGCAGATCATTTTGAAAAAGGTACACCCTACGATGTAATTGTTCGAGATATCTTGGAGGCAAAAGGCTCATGGACGGACGCACCTCAAGTGAATTTTCTGACTGCAACTATGGATAATGCAGATAATAAAAAGCCAGATGCGATTCGGCTGGCAGGTCGTACGTCCCGCGCGTTTCTCGCCCAGCGTATCGATTGTTTGCAGTGCCACGCGGACTACTTAGGCAAAGTAAATTTCTCCGACTCTCTTGGCGAAGTTCCACTCGAATCGGATGATCCTGCCGTCGACGCTGGTATGGACAGCAATACGGTGAAAGCAAATCGAACTGGGGAGCAGGCCGATTTTCATCAGCTAGCGGCTTTCTTTTCAGGGACGCGACTGGAAAACCCATTTGTTGGACTTCGCAATTTCAAGCCCGACTACCGAATGAAATATCTAAATGATGAAAACGAGAGCAGTGTTGAGCCGACCGTGCCCTACCTCCGTGAATTGATGCCTGAATCGGGTGACCCCAGACATCGCCTGGCTGTTTGGGTTACGCATCCAAAGAACAAGGCATTTGCCCGCGCGACAGTCAATCGAATGTGGGCGATCCTATTTGGTAAACCATTAATCGAACCGCTCGATAGTATTCCGTTGTCCGGCCCCTTTCCAGCGGGACTCGAGATATTGGCTGAGGATTTAAAAACGAATGGCTATGATCTCAAACGATTGATTCGAACCATCGTTTGCACCGAAGTGTTTCAGCGAGACTCTCGATTGGATCAAGAGACTGAAAGCGAGTCGATAGAAAAGGAGCATGAGAATCATTGGGCTGTTTTCCCCCTAACCCAGTTGCGACCCGAACAAGTTGCGGCTTCGATTCATCAAGCGTGCCGCCTTCATGCGATCGACGAAAACAGTTCGATCATCTCCAAGCTTGAACTTTTTGGTGGAGTCAATGACTTTACCAAAGCCTATGGCGATCAAGGCGACGATGAATTCATTCAGCAGTCGGTGACCATTCCGCAAAGACTATTGGTCATGAATGGTTCATACGTTAGCGATCGGATCAAAAACAATCCGATCATGAATGCAGCGACACGGATCGCACAGTTGGCTAGCAATGATAAAGTCGCTGTAGAAACGGCCTACCTGTCGACACTCAATCGCTTGCCAACGGGGGCCGAGCTGAACGCTTTTTGTGCTCGACTGCACGATACGAAAGCGAACACCAGGTCTCAAGCGATGGGCAGTATTTTCTGGGCACTCATCAACAGTACGGAATTCCAATGGAACCACTGATAATAGCGGAACAACCCAAGTTGTCCAGTAAGTCTGTTTCCGCAAGTCGCCTAGAAGCAACCGACGTGGGAATAGAGGATCTGGTGGCTGGCTGCAATTCCTTGCACAGCTTTCATCGACGACGTTTTCTGAGTAGCGGCACAATGGTTGCGGGTGGTTTGTTGAGTCAGGGGATGCTTACCAAAATCGCGGAACGCCTTTCGATCGCCAGTGAATCTAGCCAAAGTGACAAGTTAGGTGCCAAGAGCTTAATCCTACTTTGGATGCAAGGTGGCCCGAGCCAGCTGGAAACATTTGATCCACACGCGGGGTACAAAATTGGCGGCGAGACCAAGGCAATCGAAACTTCGGTGCGGGGCCTTCAAATTGCGAGCACATTACCGCGTACAGCCGAGATCATGCATCGCGCGACCTTGGTTCGTTCGATGGTATCTAAAGAAGGTGATCATGAACGAGCCACGTACAACATGAAGACAGGCTGGCGTCCCGATCCAACACTGATTCATCCAGCGATCGGTTCTGTGATCTGCCATCAAACCGAAGACAACATCGAGATCCCTAGACACATATCGATCTTGAGTGGTCAATGGCCATCGCGAGGCGGATACATGGGTAGCGTCCTGGATTCCTTTCAAACCGGAGACCCAAAGGACCCGCTGCCCAATTTAAAAAGCTACACGGAAAAGAATGTGTTTGAAAACCGATTAGAGGATTTGCGAAATGTGGTGGAATCCGAATTCAGGCGAGGTCGGCTTCGAGATTTGGATAAAAATAAAACGTTACATGAATCCTCCACGGTCCGCGCGACCATCATGATGGCTAGCGAGCAGATTAAAGCATTTGATATTTCGCTTGAGTCTTCGAGCGTAATAGCATCCTTCGGCGACCATTCATTTGGTCGCGGATGTTTGGCGGCTATTAGGCTCATTGAGCAAGGCGTTCGATGCGTGGAGGTAGAGTTGTCTGGTTGGGACACGCACGTGGAAAACTACAGTTTGCAGAGTGGACGATGTGCGGTCTTGGATGCGGCCTTGCATTCACTCATTAAGCAACTTGAGGAGCGTGGCTTGTTAGACAAAACAATTGTCATGTGCGGCGGCGAATTTGGCCGAACACCGAAGATCAACGTTGCCGATGGACGCGATCATTGGCCAACCGGATTCAGTACATTTCTGGCGGGTGGACCATTCCGATCGGGTCATGTACACGGAGAGACAACGCACGAGATAATGGAGGCCGGCAAAGATCCGCTGTTGGGCGTTCAAGATGCTGTGACAATCGAAGATCTGCATGCAACGTTATTGGATGCCTTTCGAATCGATTTTTCTCAGGAATTGCAGACGCCCATTGGCCGACCACTAAGGTTGAGCAATGGCAAAATCATCGAGTCTATGTTTGCATAGGTCGAAGTCCGTCCTCTGCTGCAAGCCCATCCGTTCGGGGCTTGCCCCTGACGGATGCGTTTTGGCGTTCTACAATTGGACATCTTAATGTTCCCTTAAGGTTAGCGGGGCTGATGCATCCTTATTGCTGGACGAATTAGAAACAAAGTCAATCGATTTCATAAAGAAGACTGGTTTTTTATGTGTTTGTGTTGACTCAGGAACGGAAATCACAATACTGAGATACTTTCCTAACGCGTGATAGTGCACCGTAACAATTCCGCTAGGATTCTTTATCTGCACCTAGTGATTGGGTGGGTTCTTTTTCAGCATTTTTTGGAGAGTTTGAAAATGAGACTTTGGTCAAAACGTTTAGGTTTTACTTTGGTTGAGTTGTTGGTGGTTATCGCAATTATTGGGATCCTTGTAGGTTTGCTTCTGCCTGCTGTACAAGCGGCTCGTGAAGCTGCTCGGCGAATGCAATGCAGCAACAATTTGAAACAACTTGGTCTGGCGGTTCTGACCTACGAAAGTGCCTACCAAAAAATTCCAAACAAGTCGGGCGGAACAGCGAGTTTGACAGGTAGTTCGGAGAGGTTAAATGGAAATTACAATAGGCTAAGTCCTTTCGTTCCGATGTTGCCTTTTATTGAGCAAACGCCCTTGTACAACCGAATTCAAGGTGGAAATGAAACGACTGCGCATGGCGTTGTTGCGCCTGGTGGACCATCGGGCTGGTATCCACGAATTGATGGAACTGCAAGCTACTTTCCGTGGGCTCAATCGATTCCCGCGTACCAGTGTCCTTCAGATAACATCATACCGCTCTCGGCTGGTGGACATGGAACCAATTCTTATGCAGTAAACATGGGGGACTTGGTCGTTAATGTGAATGGTGCGCAGCAGATGCGTGGTCCTATGGGAGGAACGGGGATTTACAAGAAATTGGGATCCATTACGGACGGTACCAGCAATACGATCGTATTTAGCGAGCGGACTGCTCACAACGCGAACAACCTTAATGATGGCACGCTTAAGGTAGCAACTGGGGCAGAGCAGATTACTCGCTTTGAAGCACAAGTGAGCGCCATTCAAACTAGCCCGAGCAGTTGCAATGCTGTTGTGCTCAGTGGTCGTTTTGCACCTGGAACGCAAATGAAGGCTCGCTTTGGAATCCTTTGGACCGACGGTCAAGCGCAACGCATTGGCTTCAATACGGTTTTGGGACCCAACAAGCCAGCTTGTTTCGGTGATACCAATGCCGCTGCTGACTCCAACGTGGTCGTAGCGCCTGCTAGCAGCATGCACACCGGAGGGGTCAATGCTGTTTCAATGGACGGTTCCGTTCGATTCATTTCGAGTTCCATCGACACAGGCAACACCTCCCTCATTATGATTCCGCCAACCGGACAGAGCCTTTACGGAGTCTGGGGAGCACTCGGCACATTGGACGGCGGCGAAGTTTCAATAATCGACAACTAATTTTGATTGTTGGTATTCTTAAGGGCCACTGCGATGATCGTCGCATTGGCCCTTTTCTTTTGTCCGTTTGCATTTTGGGGATTGTTCCATGGTTTGGATGCGTTGTTTTGTTGTTGGATTTCTTAGTACTATACTTGCGGGTTGTTCGGGCCACGATGGTGAGCGACCGACCGCACCTGTCACGGTTACTGTGAAATACAAAGGCAAAGCGGTCGAGGGTGCAACAGTGCAATTTATTACGGTGGAAGAACCCCAGCCAGCAGTTGGAAAAACCGACGCGTCGGGAAGTTGTTCGCTGACGACATACAAAACAAACGATGGTGCCATTATTGGCGGCAATGTGGTTACGATCAGTAAGTTGGATATCGACAAGACAAATGTGAAACCGCTCAAGCCGGAGGATGCGGATTTAATCGGAGTGGCTCCGATCCCGACGCTTAAAAATTTGGTTCCGCAAAAGTACGCTGCACCAGGATCTTCCGGACTTAAAGAAGAAGTAAAGAAGGGTAAGAATACCTTCAATTACGAGTTGAAAGACTAGCCCGCAAGGAATCCCGCTGGCAACGTTGTTGTGCCGATTGGCTATCTGCCGCCGGCCCAAACGATGCCGTTGATAACCGTACTGAGAAAAACCTTTTCTGAAAAAGTATCTTTCGAGTGACCGTAGGTTGTTCCAAACACGCGTCCTTTGCCGAATTGGTTCGTCCAGAATACGGGATGCGACTCGCCATCTTTTTCGCTTTTCGAAGTCGCTAATACGGTGGTATTGGGCCACACTTTCTCGATGATGTACAATTCGTCCATCGCGGATTTGTAATCGACAGGAAACCCCTTCATGATCGGATGGTCGGCGTTGACGACGGTAACCGGATATTGGCTTTGATGATCGTGGCGCCGGCTAGTGACCCCTAAAAACTCTCTCCAATCATCGATCTTGGCTGAGCGATAGGTGTGCATCGCACAGTGGATGACGACTGCATTGACCCCTTCGAAATGCGGTTTGGTGATGCTACGAATGTACTCTTCATCGTCGGTGTCGGCAAAGCACTCGTTGTGAATGACAACATCAAAACCCTCGAACCATTTTGGGTTCTTGTACAATTCGATCATGGCCTTTGTCCCCTTTCCCCCTTGGTTGATGATCGTCCAGTCAATGGGAATTCCTTTTTCCTGTGCGGCTAGTTGCAAGGCTTTGCTTTGAAAATCATAGTCGTGACAGCAGCCACCGGTTACCAGCAGGACCGAAAGGTTTTTCTTCGTCGGCTTGGGCTTGGAATCGAGATTGGGTTGCTGTGCCGACGACGGATTGGCCACAGACAAGGCCAAGACAGTCAGGCAGAATAACGATTGAATTGAGGTAGGGATGAAGCTCATTGGGCGGGTCACATTCTTAGTTGGAGAGAAAACGGAACGGCTGGTTTGCAAGCAACGATTGTACTATGAGTGGCCTAAGCTGCGGGGCAAATAGCAATTTACGAAAAATGCGTTGATGCGAGTTTTGTTCCATTCGGAGATGTGGCCTTTCAGGTTGGTCGGGCTGTCCTTTCAGGTTGGTCGGGGGCTTGTCCCCCACCAACCTTGTTTTGGCGTTCTAACGGCCGGCACTCGCGAATCGACCCGTTCCCTCGGCTTTGACCGCGTCCGGCGGGCCAATGCCGAGGGGAACGGGGGTTGGGACGCCCTATTGGGTCCGATTCTGATACAAATAGAGGAATGCAAAGCGTACTTCACACCAAACCAAAGTCAGCCTATTCCATTCCAGAGTCGATCGGCCAAAAATTGGCCGATCTACGTGGCCTCATTTCCAGATTCGTCGTGAGCCAATCGTTGATCCTGTTGGCGATCTGGTTCCTGGCCGCGTTTTGGACATTCGGGCTGCTGGATTATCTACCCGCCAAACTTGGGTCGGCCGAATCTCCGAAAGTTGTTCGGGTCGTAATGCTTTTCCTGCTGGCCTCCATTTCGATCTATTTGGTGTACCGATTCCTCTGGCAACGCTGGAAAGTGCGGTGGAGCGATTCATCGCTTGCGCTATTGATCGAAAATAAACACCCAGAGTTTCAAAGCTCGCTCGTAACGACGGTTCAGGCTGCGCGTCCGACGGCCATGGTCAATCCATCCGTCCAGGAGCATCCCCTGCGTGCTGGATTGCTCGAACTGGCCAGCGACAAAGCATCCAGCTTAATGCAATCTGTCGACGTCAACAGCTTGGTGCGATTTCGTCCGCTTCAGCTGCAAATGATTGCGCTTGGGTTACTACTCGGATCGAGTTGCGTGGTCGCTCTCATCCAACCGAACTGGACGCTTCATTGGGCCAAACGATTCTTCGCTCTTTCCGACGTTCCTTGGCCTCGTTCGACAGAGTTGGGCGTAGATGGAATCGAGATGGACGTACCAACCTTTACTGGTCGCAATACACGTCAGCGATACTTAGTTCCTTTTCGCGACGGAATTGCCTCGGTTCCTAAAGGTCAAGCCTGCCAACTCAAAACTTGGGCAAAACTGACAGGTAAAATTATTCCGGAGGTTTGCACAGTCTATTATCACGATACCGCGGGCAATCGTGGCCGAGCTAATATGCGTCGCTTGACGGCGGACAAGCAACTGCAATCGTTTGTCCTCGATGGTCCGCCGCTCGAATCCGTGAATGAGCCACTTTGGCTAAGCGTTGCAGGCGGAGATGCTAGGATCTCGAATCTTCAGATCAGCAGCGTCGATGCACCGCTGGTTACTGACCTGCAAATCCATGTTTCCTATCCGGAGTACTTGCAGCGTTCCACTAAGACGACATGGGGAAAGGAAACGATTCCTTATCGAACGGGAATGCGTCTACCTCAGGGCAGTCAATTGGACCTGTTGATGCGAACCAACAAATCGGTTGAGCGTTGCGACTACGTGATTGTCCGTGCGGGTGACGCTGTCGAAAAATCGTCATTGCCTCCACTGACATTGGAAATTGGCGAAAAGAACGATGCCTTTCAAATGCCGATTGGTTCGTTGGATGGAAATCTGCTGATCGAATTGCGATTGTGGGGTACCGACGGTATCTGTTCGAGTCGCATTCAACAATTCGTTGTGTCCGCGATCGCCGACCAACCGCCGCAAGTCGATCTGGTGCTGCAAGGCATTGGTACATCCGTAACGGAAAACGCCGTGCTTCCCCTATTGGGAAAGATCAAGGACGACTACGATTTCAAAGGTGCTTGGATTGAAACGGTCCTCGACACAAATCCACTCTTGAAGACACCGCTAAACGTTCAGTCCGATGGTAAGGCCTCAAGCCAGTTGGACCTCAAGGCCTTGCGAGATGGTGGCCAGTTGGTGGCCAAAGTCGGTTCAACGCTTGGACTCACCGTCGCCGCCGAGGATTATTTGAACCTCCGAAAGGAACCACACGTTGGACGAGCGAACCCAATTCAATTGAGCGTGGTTACGCAAGAGGCTTTGCGAATAATACTTGAACGAAGAGAGCTGGCAATGAGGGCACGTCTGCAGCAAATCATTGGCGAACTAGGGCAAATGAGAGACCTATTGGTCAACATGCAACGATCCAACAGTACACCTGTTGTCGATGATGCAATGGATGCCGCAACGCAAGGCGCCTCTGACAGCGACGGCAACGCGTCGGAGGAAAATACTCCGGCCAGACGAGAGAAAATGCAAATGCTTCGTTCTCAACAAGCAGAATCGCAAATGACAAAATCGGAAGGTGAACTGCGCGGTGTAGAACGCGAAATCCATCAAATCAACCAAGAGTTGATCAACAATCGAATCGACAGCATCGATCTACGAACTAGGCTGGAGGACAAAATCCGCACGCCGCTCCTGGTCGTGCTTGACCAGTCATGGCCGCCCATGGCCAGCAATATTCGCGCAGTAGAAAAATCCTTTTCGCGGAGGTCTAAGTCTGAATCCAACGTTTCCGACCTGATACCGAATTCTATTAATCAAAGCAATCAAATCATCGTTGCTTTAACGGAAATTCTGAATGACATGGTCTACATGCAAGACGATAATGAATTGAAGGACATGGTTCGCGGAATGATCGACGATCAAAGCAAGATTCTGGAAAAGACTCAACAAGAGCAGAAAAAGCAATTATTGGATTTGATCAAATGAAAATGAATAAAGCATTCTGGAACCAATTTACTTATTCCTTGTTATTATTCTTCGCCTTGCTTTTCGATATCAGTTTCCACTCGACACTACTCAATGCACAAGAAAAGAAACCAACCCTTGAAAGTGTAAAGGAGCTAGAACAGCAGCAAAAACAACTTGCCCAGCGATTTGGAAAGCTAGAGGAGTTATTCATCCGCATGAGTGAACTTGAGGCCGCGACGAATCCAACTCGGGCTGGTTTACTCATGCAAGCGGCCAGGATGAGTAAACAACTTGCCACGCTGCAGCGATTGAGTGTGGCTGGCGATTTGCTTTCGAAGGGGCAATTCACTCGCGCTATTCAAGAACAACAGGGTGGCTTAGAAAATCTCCGGAAACTGCTTGAACTACTCCAAAGCGAGAACCGATCGACCAGACTCAGGGATGAGCGTGTGCGCTTGGAGGAAATTCAGAAAGAGATTCGTCGACTGGAACAGATCCAACGTGGACAGACCGCTCGCACGGAATCCGGCCAAGAGCTAAAGCAAGCCGCCGGTGAGCAAAAGGACATCAAGGAACAGCTCGACAAAGTCGCATCCGATCTCAATCAAGGCAAGGATCCTGACAAAGATAGAAAGCAACCAGACGGCGAAAAGAAACCCCAAGGCGGCGAGCAAAAAGATCCGAAAGAAAAATCCGATGATGCGTCCCCAAAGGATGGCAAGCCAAAAGATAAAGGCGGCGAGTCAAAGGAGAATAATCCCACGGATGGCAAGCCGAGCGATTCGAAACCGAGCGATTCGAAACAGGCCGATTCTCCCGATTCAAAGAACCCCGATTCCAAGGAGGCACAAGATGGCAAACCCAGCGAACAGGATGCATCCAAGTCGGGTGACTCTTCTAAAAAGAAAGATACTCCGAAGCCAGAGTCGCGAGAAGAAAAAGCAAGAAAGCGAGTCGAGTCGGCTCGCAAACGCATGCAGAACGCGCAGGATAGACTGGAGGAACAAAAACGGGACGAAGCTGTCGATGAACAACGTCAGGCAGAGCTTGAACTGCGAGAAGCGATCGAAGAACTGGAACGCATTCTTCGCCAACTTCGAGAGGAGGAAATCGAACGCTCACTTGTCGACGTGGAAACGCGACTGCGAAGGATGTTGGATTTGCAAAGAACGGTGCGAGAGCAAACCGAAAAACTCTCAAACCTAACTGGCGAACTTAAGGATTTAACTTTAGAGATCCAGGCCAATAAGCTCTCGATCGAACAGTCCAAGGTGGTCATGGAAGGACAGCGAGCTTTGCTCTTGCTGCAGGATGAAGGTTCGAGCACAGCGTTCCCTGAAGCCCTAGAGCAAGTTAACGCGGACGCTCAAACGGTGTGTAAAAAACTAGCCGAGGCAAATGTATCTGGGCTGACACAATCGATCGAAGACGAAATCATCGGTGCTTTGGAAGAGATGCTCGAATCGCTCAAGCAAGTGCAAAAGAAACGCGAAGACAAAAAGAAGCAGCAGCCTCAGGACCAACAACAACAGCAGTCGAATAGCCCGGAGAACGAACCTTTAGTGGACTCCATCGCGGAACTTAAGTTGCTTAAAACCCTACAGTTGCGAATCAATCGAAGGACCCAGGCCTTGGCCAAACAAACCAACAATCAGGATGACGTCGTGGGTCAAGTCGCCGATCCAGGTTTATTGATTGAACTTGACGATCTAGCGGGGCGCCAACAAAAGATTCACGAAGTCACACGCGACATCCTGCTAAAGGCCGCAAAAGAGTAATGGATTCGCTCCGGTGTAGCATGGGCCGAGTGTAGAACGCCAAAACGCATCCGTCGGGGACAAGCCCCGAACGGATGGGCTGGCCCCGAACGGATGGGCTGGCGACAGGCACAAGCTACTAAGGCCTGCGAAACATGGACTTGTCGATCTCCATATTTGTTTCGACGGAAATAACTTGTCGAGTCCAAGTAATGTTCGGTACCGCAAATCGAATTCTTGATGGCGTGTTTCCAGGCATTCTGGCCGTCGAAGCCTTCGACTACAGATAGCATTCCATACTGAGTAACCATTCGCGATAAGCCAGTGGCGGTTTGCCAAAGTTCTTCCGGCTCTCTCTTGCCCGTTGGTTCAATTCGCTCAGCAATAACGTGACGAGATTTGATGGCATCCAATTTATCTTTACCCCCCAAGGTATCGAAGAACTTAGACAAGATCTCGTCCGCGGTTAACTTTCGTTCGAGCTTACTTGGGCGAACATTTTGGAGTACCGTATCAAGTCGAATCGCGTCCGATGGCCTCGATTGACCCCGATGACAGGTATTGCACGTGACTTCTGCTTTTCCTGCAAAGGCGCTTTGGTTCAGACTCAATGTCATTGAAAGCATTCTCCTCCCGCTTTCTTTTTGGCCAACGTTCTCTTTGGCGAAGTTCGTTCCTTCATGGCAATAATTGCAATTAACGCCGAGCGACGCCGACATAATGTTCATCACTTTGCCCATCTGATCTGCAGGCATATTGGTCAAAACCGTCACATTCTTGAACTTCTCGCCAGCAAGATCCTTTTCTCCAGTGGGCTGAGCATCGGAGACATGCATCGAAAGAACAATAAAAACCAAAAGACTCAAGACAAGGGGAAGTCCCCGCTGGGAGAACTTAAACGCCGAATAAATGCACATGAAAAGCCAGGTTTGAAAAAAAGGGGAAAACAATGTTATGGGAAGGCAGGAGTATTCTTTGACAAACTTAACTCGCGGTGCCAAACTTATCCAGGTTGAACCCAGGCGGCCCAGGGCCGAGTCCTGTACAGGCTCCTGCTTCGAACGAAACTAAAAATGACTCCGAAAAATAGTAATTCGTTAATCAACGTCGATAACGTCGAGGACTCAATTGACAAGCCCAGTTAGGATTGCCAAACTGGTTTGTGTCCCCCATCCGATCTGTGGTGCCATTCAAGGACAATTTCATAATGAAATCTATTAAAATTCTCGCCATTGAAAAAAATCGTCCGACCTCCATTCCGTTCGTCACGGGGGTCTGTTCTTTCGGAATCGCCTCTCTCCTTTTTGATGTTGGGCCCAGAAGCATGACCTATGTGATGTTCCTCCAAGAACATGCAATAACAAATGCTCAAACCGCAGCAGCATACAAAGCACTTAGAGAAGGCGGTCCAATCGAAATAGATTCAAATACTCCTCGACAACCATTTGGACAAATGGCAGGTGGCGGAGGTGGCCCTCCCAATCGAGAAGAGATTTTCAAGAATAGAGACGCAGATGGAAACGACAAGTTAGAGGGTGCTGAGATCAGCGATCGGATGCAAGCTCGCCTCGCAGAAATGGACACCGATGCGGACGGCGCCATTTCGAAAGACGAGTTCCTCAACGCCCCGAGACCGGGTGGAAACTAATTCGGTCTAGTGCCCAAGCAGCATGTCTCGGCAGACGATCGGAATCGATTCTTCGTCGGGCAATGCAAAAACGGGGATATGGTACGCAACAAGCCTTGCTGCTGAATCCTGAAGTCCATCTTGGTCATGTTGGTTCACGATTGCTGAAACGGCGAAGCCTCGGCGGCGAAGCAGCCCAAGAGTCATCGCCATGGAATCATCTACTTGTTGCAAGAATACCAATACAGACAGCTGGCGTGACAAACGGTTTTGCGTTTCTATCAACAATTCCCCAAACCGAAGTCCATCGGTACGCTCCAGCCTTGCCAGTGTTCGATGAACTTCGGCAAATTGCTCCGGCCCACTTCTCGCATCCACGACGACAGGACTAAGTCGATCGCTTTTGGCGTTCATTTCCACACCGGCTCGAATCGAGTTGCGATCTGAATAATCCCGTTCTAGGCGCATTTGACGGACGCGATCTGCGGCATCGCGTCCGTTGCTTATCAAACCGAACGGCTGGTTCATTAAGTATAATGTGTGGGCCAAAGAGGCTGCCGTGGTCACCGCCAAATCGGTACGAACAGGTTCATTGCGGTCCGGGTTGGTTTCGCTATGCATGTCGAGGACGAGCATTGCACCCTGAATGCAGGTGGGCTGAAAAATGCGAGTATGCAATTTGCCTGTTCTTGCGGTTGCCCGCCAATGAATACGATTCAGTGAATCACCGGCTCGATACTCGCGTATGCCTATCATTTGCGTCGGGTCCTCCATCACTCGGTCATGGACGCGCAAATCACCCATCGGTCGTCGGCTAGAGATATTTACCCCTTGAAGCGGCACTAACTTTGGTAGCACGAGAACATATTGTGGTTCGGAAGCCACCCGATAGTTGCGATGCAGTCCAAGCAGATCTCCCGTTTCAAGAATGGTTGGTCCGAGTTGGAAGTAACCTCGGCGCATCGCTTTGATTTGATAGGTCATCAATGCAATTTGCTTGGATCGAAAGAAATAAAGTTTGGCGGGATAACCGGATACTTCTAAGGCGCGATTGGGTTGCGACGTAACTCGCTTCGACATGAGGTCTTCAACGAACAGCCAGGGGATAAAGTAGCCCGTGTTATTGCTGAGCTTGATACCGACCGCAATGCTTTCACCGATCTCCAGTTCACTGCCAGTAACTTGTCGTTCTACAGTGACACTCGCCGCCCAGCGATCCGCGTAGAAGCGTGACAGCTGAAAAACGATTAACAGTGAACAAGCACCCAATGCAAACAAATTGGAGCCCGTCAACATGCCGAATAGCAATACCAACACGATGATTGGTACGATGTACATGTGTCAAACCTTACTGGTAAACAATTGTTCTATACGAAACGACAGTATGACCGCTCAGCTAAAGTACGAAAGCTACGACCCAAAAAGAAAGTAAAAAGCGGCATCGATCATACGTCGGGCTGAACCGCACGCTAGCGCGTTGCGGCTGACTAGCCGAAGGGCGCTAGCCCACGGTTTGCAGCCCATGTTGTGATCGACGCCTAAAAAGCCTTAGCCTTGGAATCCACTCACTCCGGCTTCTACAAACTAAACCCGAGTCCGATCCAATTCCTCCATTACGGAAGGTTGTACTAGGACAACCAGCGTGTATATGCATAGCCCTAGGGAAGTCAGCGCGCAGCATCCTGTCATGACGGTAGCAAGCCCAATGACGTTGGACACGATTGCAAAGAGCCGTCCTTGTCTTCGCAAAATCATGATCCCAGCCACCAATCGAGTAATAGCCACGATGCCAACCACCACCCCTAAAACGCCATAAAAAATGGCCATTGTTTGCGTCGGCGGAGCGTTTGGCAAATCTTTCAACTTAGGGTTGTTCTGCATGGCAGCGAACGTGATTGCCAAGCCCACCAAAAAAATGCTTGCAATGAGTTCTAAGATTGCTTGAACCGTATTGAGACTACCGATCAGCCCAATATGCTGGATGTAAGGATCGTTGCGATCTGTTGCGTCTCGCCTTGGCTGATCATCGGGGCTCTGCTGGTACGTGTCGGAATAAGGATTGAATTGCATTTTCTTCTTTGAGCCAAGATCTGGGTGATAGGACTATTTAGCTTATCAGATTACCTTACAAAAAAGGGAACCGGTGGCAGAAATGCATGCTGCAAATAGATACTAGCCGTCCCTTCCCAGAGTGCGAATTTGGCCAAGTACAAAACGCCGAGATAAACAAGAACGGCTGAAATTTGTGGAATCCATGCACAGTATCTCCAAAACCAATGCACCACGCTTGTAGGATTCGATGGATTGTGAAACTTGGCGCGTCTCAGCGCCCAGCCAGTACCTAGTTTGGCGGGAAACATCAGTATCACAAAAAAGAAGGAAAGGATCCACCAAAGCTCGGCTGGGATCAGTTCGATTCTTAGCAAATACAATGGCACAGCCAAGGCAAAGGTTGCCCAAGTTGCCAAACAAAATGACCATGGGGCACGACGAGACGACATTCTCACAGACCGAACATCGAATACCGAAAGCATTCGGCCTTCCCTCGCCATTTGGATTTGTAAAAAAGGGAGATGCAGCAGCACCCACCACATGCTGAATGCTCCGATCAAACCTAGCAGTCCCGTTCCAGCGTTTCCATTTCCAATAAGTCCAATGGCAATGAGACTGCTAGGCAAAACCAACCAAATCAAAGCGCCTAAAGACGCCATGAAACCAAGCCAAAGTAGCCTCGGCAAATGAAGCATCTGAATAAAATCCCACAAACGGTTTTCTGCTTCTCGCCATACTTGCGGCTGAAAAACGCTGCGAACTGCCAAAATTGGGGCTGGCCAAAAAAAATGTCGGAACTTGCCGCCTCGGAAGACTGCCCACAAAACCCAGAAAACCCAGACTAGCGATACTAGCCTAGCCGCGAATCGGAGTCGACGGGCGGCAGCCCCCCCCTGTTCGACAAGTTCGGCCGTATAGGCCAGATCTGCCATAAACCAAACAGGCAGCCATGACAGAAACGCGCAGGAAAGGATGATTAGAAGCCGTCCTGCGACATCGGAACCTGGAAAACAGGTTTTTACGGGATACCCCTTTGAAATTCGCGATGCAACCTCCAACATGTATCCAAGACTAGCAAACTGGAGAATCGGGATAGTCGCTATGATGCTTAAGAGCACGACGAAACTGCAGGTTCTCCAGAGAACGGAGCTAGTCGAACGAATCCAGTAAAGCATATTCAATCGGATTCCATAAACCGGGGCTCAAACGCAGTGTTCCTCAGAACGGTTGAATAACGCAGCCCCGAGCAAAAACAAAAGGACTTCTCCACTGATACAGTTTTAGTTCGAATGGAAATGCTTGATATTGGAAACGTTGAAACCGAGTTTTTTGCCGAGCTATGGACGTCAGCCCTGGTTGAGGCAGACCATCTAGCCTGGATATTGCATAGGTTTTTTGTTCTACCCCTATAGCGCGAAAGCTTTCGATCTGGTATCCATTGGATTTATGACAAGTCAATGGCGCCAAA
>JAYVPJ010000070.1:0-73041 GCA_043757445.1 Pirellula sp.
CTTGTCATAAATCCAATGGATACCAGATCGAAAGCTTTCGCGCTATAGGGGTAGAACAAAAAACCTATGCAATATCCAGGCTAGCGCTGTCGGCTATCGACAGCCGACGGCGCTAGCCCAATGGCACTCACTTTGTAAATTTTGAGCCGCAATGCGCTAGCATGAGGGCCGGATTTGCCGATGATTACTTGACTTCCGGCCCGCACGCTAGCGCGTCGCGGCTCAAAGTGAGTGCCATGGCGCGTAAAGCCATCGGAAACGATTGCATTCGAAGGAGCTGCATACTGGCGATCAGTGAAAAGTGTCACAAGTTTCGCCTTATTTGCATGGAATTCAGAGGATGAGGATGCGTAGGTCTGCCTGTTCTCAGGCTGACGATTTTGTTTTCGAAGGTTCAGTGTCCGGCTGGGGACAACCGGACCTACGTGAGGCTAAACCCTATGTGAGGCGAGACCTACATGAGGCGAGACGTCTTGCACGGAACTACAATCTGGAGTAGTAAATCGTACTTCCTCTTTTTTCGGAAACTAAATAAGGTCAAATTTTGAAAGTACATCGGTGCACTTATGGTTCGTAGTACCCTGCTGTTCTTTGTTTTGTGTTGCATTTTTGCGAAGATCGCCGTCGCCCAACAATCCGACACCGCTCTACAACAGGTGTTCGAGGACTACCATGAGCAGTTCCTGACAATGTTTCCACTTGAGGCCACTGCCTTCGGCGATTCACGTTACAACGACCTACTCACCATCGATATCGATCAAGACTTTGCGGCTAAAGAGACGCAGTTCTACAAACAGATATTGAACCGTCTCCGCGCCATCGATCAAAGTACTGCCAGCGAATCCAAAAGACTGGCTGCCGAGATTCTCGACTACGAACTCGGCATGCGCCTAGAAGGAATGAAATTTGATTTTGATCGGATTCCGTTTCATCAGTTCGATGGCCTGCCGTTGACATTCGGTCAAATGGGGAGTGGGACCGGAAGCCAACCGTTCAAAACCGTCAAAGATTACGATGATTGGCTCAAACGCGTAGATGCATTTGCCGTATGGTCGCGAACCGCCATCGAGAGATTTCGCGATGGCATCAAAGACGACTACGTACTACCTGGGATCTTAGTCGAGCGCATGGTCAAACAAATGTTCGACGAAACCATCGTCAGCGAAGATCCTGACAAAAGTCTTTTCTATGGTCCGATCAAGTTGATGCCGACACATTTCCCTGTAGGCGACAAGGCTCGACTGGCGGTGGCATACAAAGCGGCGATCATCGACAAGATTGCACCAGCCTACCGTGGCATGGGGAGCTTTCTGCGCGACGAATATCTTCCCAAGTCACGTAAATCAAGTGGCATTTCCGATTTGAAGGGTGGACGAGAACAGTATCAATACTGGGTCCGCCGTTGGACCACTACATCGCTCACTCCAGATGAAATTTTTAACATTGGCGAGTTGGAGGTTGCACGCATCCGACAGGAAATGGAATCTGTACAAAAGCAAATGAGCTTTACCGGTACGCTCAAAGAGTTCTTTGAACATCTGCGTGTCGATCCGAAATACAAACCGTTTAAGACACCGAACGAAGTGATTTCCTTCTTTGCCGCCATACAGTCCAAACTCGAACCACAACTGGGCAAGGCCTTTCTGAATCGGCCAAAGACCCCGTTTGAAATTCGCCGCACCGAAGCATTTCGCGAGGCGACTTCTAGCGCTGAATACATTCCTGGTTCCGCCGACGGCGGTCGGCCTGGAATCTTCTACACTCCGATTCCTGATGCGACGCAATTCAATATCACTGGCGGTATGGAATCCTTGTTCTTGCACGAGGCGATACCGGGCCACCACTACCAAATCTCGTTGCAACAGGAGAACGAACAGTTGCCACGCTTTGCGAGGTTTCTATGGTATGGTGCTTACGGCGAGGGCTGGGCGCTCTACTGTGAATCGATAGGCAAAGAGTTGGGGCTCTATACCGATCCGAAGCAACGTATCGGTGCTTTGGGAGACGAAATGCATCGGGCCATTCGACTGGTCGTCGATGTTGGCATGCACTGGAAGGGTTGGACTCGCGAACAAGCGATTGAATACATGATCGCCAACGAACCGATTAGCGAGGACGGTGCGATAGCCGAGATCGAACGCTATATGTCGTATACGGCCCAAGCACTTTCCTACAAAATTGGTCAGCTCAAGATTAGCGAGCTTCGCGGTCGTTGCGAAAAGCGACTCGGCAATCAGTTTTCGCTTCCAAAATTTCACGACCAAATTTTACGAAACGGTGGCATGCCCCTCAATATCCTCGAAACTCGCCTCGATCAATGGAAGCCATAAGGTAACCGAAATAACGTAGCATGGCCCCAGGGCCGTGCTCATCTCGGGCCAGGAGCCCAAGCCACGGAATTCCAATATGTTCGCTTCATCCTTCCAGACACCATGGTACCGAGTCCTGTACATCCAAGTGATCATTGCGGTCGCTTTAGGGATCGCCGTTGGGTCTTTCTATCCGACCATTGGTAAGTCGCTAAAGCCGTTGGGTGACGGATTCATCAAACTCGTAAAGATGATGATTGCGCCGATCATTTTTTGTACCGTCGTTCAGGGGATCGCGTCGGTAGGCGACCTACGAAAACTTGGACGAGTCGGCATCAAATCGCTTATCTATTTCGAGGTCGTATCCACCCTCGCGTTGGTCATTGGTCTAATCGTAGTTAATGTCCTGCAACCGGGCGTAGGGATAACGCCCCCGGGCGAAGTATATCATGCCACGGAGCAATCTACCGCACCCATCAGCAGCTACAGCGAAAAGGCCAAGACGCTCAATGAAGTCGAATTCATTCTCAACATCATCCCAAGTTCTTTCCTTGGGGCCTTCGTTTCTGGGGAGCTTTTGCAAGTGCTATTGGTTGCCATTTTGGTTGCGATTGCAATTGCTTCGATGGAAGAAAATGGCCAGCTATTCCTCACAGCGATCGAACAGTTGGGGCGGCTGTTCTTCGGCGTAATGAACCTCGTCGTTAAGGTTGCCCCGATCGGTGCCTTTGGTGCAATGGGTTACACCGTGGGAGCACATGGGCTTGGGACCCTTGGAAGTCTGCTCTGGCTCATGGCAGGCTTCTATCTCACGTCGGCATTGTTTGTGGTGATCGTGTTAGGAAGTATCGCAGGCTACTGTGGTTTTTCCATTTTTCGATTTCTCGTCTATATCAAAGACGAGATGCTACTAGTGTTAGGGACAAGTTCCTCGGAGACCGCATTGCCGGGATTGATAAAGAAAATGGAACAACTTGGATGTTCCAAGTCTACTGTGGGACTTGTTGTACCAACAGGCTATAGTTTCAATTTGGATGGCACGAACATCTACATGACGATGGCTGCGGTTTTCTTGGCGCAAGCCACCAATACACCGCTAAGCCTTATGCAGCAGCTCAGTTTGCTTTTCGTTGCCATGTTAACATCCAAAGGAGCGAGCGGAGTTACTGGGGCTGGCTTCGTAACATTGGCAGCTACGCTTCAAGCAGTACCTGGTATACCAATTGAGTCACTGGGGTTGTTACTAGGCATCGACCGGTTTATGAGCGAATGCCGTGCGCTCACGAACTTTATAGGCAACGGAGTTGCGACGATAGCCATCAGCAGTTGGGAAAAGGAAGTTACACCTGAGCAACTGAGGAACAATTTTTCCCGAAAAGGGGTCAGGTCTCTTTCTAATCACGGCAAAAAAGAGTCCTGACCCCTTTTGGCTTTACAGGCAATCTTCGTTGCGAGACGTCGGGTTTTTTGACAGCTCACTGAGAATGCGTTACATTGAGGTCATGAACACAGGAACAAACATTTCGATCGAAACGCTGTCTGTGGCTGACAAGATCATCTTGATGGAACGGCTCTGGGATGATCTCTCACGCTGTCCGAGTGACATAAAATCGCCTGATTGGCATGGTGATGTGCTTTCTGCACGTCTTCAAGCCGGCAAAGAAGGCAAAACTCAATTCGTTGATTGGAACGATGCGAAGAAGCGGCTTCGAGAACGCTTGAAGTGAATTTAAGATTACTTTCTGAGGTGCGATCGGCAAGGTGTTAGATGCCAGTTATGGTTTGGGACCATTGCCCCAAACGTGGGAAGGACTGGCGAAAGTGGCAAGCGGACGCAGCGACCTGACCCCTTTTTGCTTTACAGAATCACTTTTCAACTAATTCTCTCGGATACCGGCGCCATGCTTCACGAAGGGCGTCGCGGGCTCCGATCTCGGAGAGGTCGAATAGTAGAATTGAATAGCCCGCTGAGGCTACGAATTTCCGAGTTCGAAATTCTGCGAATACATCTTTGGGAGTAATATAGACGCCGTTCCATTTATTGATTGACAAAGCCAAAACATCGAATTCGTCAAGTTGCGCGTACGTCGACTCGAGGAATGTAGTTGCGTCAACACCATATGCAGACGGCTTTGCTGTACCGAAATACGACAGGATTGGTCGATGATAACCAAGACGGCGAATCTCGTCTCGAAGTCGGGGTAGGTCCTGACCCCAGTCGATATTCGAATCCGCAAGATAAAATCGACCTTGGCTTGGCCCGCCAATTATCGGTGAAAAGTATGCAAGATAGTGCGGTGCAACTGCAAGAGAGCTTGCAATTTGTCCGACGACGAGAATCGCTCCGATTGCGATTCGAATCCAGTTTCGCGAAGCAAAGATTTGCCACAAAAGATCGACGGCAGCCAAAAAGGTAAGCGGGTATAGGATAAGCATGTAACGTTGGCCAATGTTGACATGTGCCGAGCAAAGCATCGCCGAAAAGAAACACATAGCAACAAGCCAAACGACTTGGGCGCTGCGATCATCTGGACTGACATTTGACTTGGACCACATCCCGGCGGTGCACAGTGGAATGATAGCCAGGGATAAAGCAAGTTCCGGCAAAGTGCTTTTGAACACCCAGGCAAAGAGAAAGTAGTAACGCCAGCCCAACTTTGAGTGCTGGCCCATCAAGAAAGCATTGTGGCCACCGCGCTCGTGAAGATATCGAGAGACCAGAGATCCGAAAACGGAGGGACGGTACAAATTGCGATGGGAGGCATCCATGATCCACCGAGCCGTTGGCCCGTTCCCGAGAAATTGAATCCAAGGAGAATCGGGAGGAGTGTCCTCCAGCGACACCAATTTCAAAGGCCCCGTAAAAGAAAACCAATCAGTACCCCACAACACAACACCCGAAATGCCAACCAGTAATACCAACTTGCAAGTCGCAAGAGCAATGACTATCGAGGCTCTCTTCCACCATGGCCCAAGAACGCATGGCCAGAGTTTTAATAGCAGAAGTACTCCAACTACGGGGAAAAGAAAAACACTCGAATACTTGGCTCCAAGTGCTAAGCCCAGTAACACTCCAAGCCCCAAGAACCGAAACCAGTCAGGGGCTCTTAGGTACTCGACGATACCGGCGACCGCCAGCATACCAAACAACGCGAAGGACGCATCCGTTGTTGCCAGCGCCGAATGGGCCAGAATGGAAGGTGAAAAGGTCATGAGCAAACCGCCGACACTTGCCGCAATCAATCCGCGCCGTCGATAGAGCCAGACATAAACCGAGCCCATTAGCGGCAAACCAATTAAAACCGAATTCCACCATCGCGACCACGCGTTGATTTCCGGATCCTCTGTGCTACCCTCCCACTCGTCAGGTCGTTCCGACTTTGGATATGCAGCAGCGACCGGCAGTCCCCAAATCGTGGTAGGAACAGCTCCAACCCCGCTATTGCTCAAACGCGGGTCGAGCCAACCGTCATGAATCGACTGAATTGAGCAATTGAGATAATAGGTTTCGTCGAAAGTGATGCTGGTCGTGCGTCGAGCCCAGGTAGTCTGCATCAACAGCAAACAGCCAAGCAGAACTGGAACAAGTATCTGCATCCAAAGTAAACGTCGACTCTCGCGTTTTTGCGACTTCCCAGTTTCTTCGGTAGGCATCACTGAGTTGGACACGTCAAGAATTTCGAATCCATCGATATTGATCTTAGGCATATTGTTCCCGCAGATTCTTCGAAAGCCGGCATTTTAGCCTCCTTTGAAGTGCGATGGGCTAGACTGAGTTCAACGAATTGGACAGAAGTTGGGTGGTCTCGCCTCCGATGCCAACTTCACTCAATTTAAATGCACCGTAGAATGCTGCATCTTTCTGATTGCGTCTAAAGAATATCAAAGTCGAAGTGAAACATGAAACTCGTTGAACTAAGCTCACCCAAAATTGGTGCAATATCCAGAGCAACGCCAGTTATTATTCCGATTGCTGCCATCGAGCAACATGGCGATCACTTGCCGGTTTGGACGGACAGCCTTTTGCTAGGCGAGATCGTCGAGCGTGTCGAAAAAACGCTTTACAAACAGATCCTGGTCGCGCCGCTTATGTGGCTCGGCAATTCGGATCACCATTTGGATTTTGTTGGGACGTTGTCCGCCTCGAGCCGAACCTACCTGGACATACTCAACGACTTGGTCGAGAATTTTCTTTCTTATGGATTTAAACGAATTGTGCTGCTCAATGGTCACGGAGGGAACGATGTTCCTGCCAAACATGCACTCTTTGAAATTCGACAACACCATCGGATTCGCAAGGACCTTTTGCTATTGATGGCGACTTATTGGGGGCTTGGTATAGAACCTTGGACAATTGATCCTGCAATCGAGCAACGAGAAATGGGGCATGCTTGCGAATGGGAAACGTCTATGGTCTTAGCGCTTCGTCCCGAGCTTGTAGGCGACTTCAAAAATGCACCGGTGATCGAGCCAGGCAATGCATTCCGTCCAGCCAATCGCGCTTGGACGACGAAGGATCGGAGCAGCATTGGGCATATCGGTTGGCCTCACTTGGCAAGCAAGGAAAAGGGAGAGGTATTGCTAAATGCCTTTTCAGTAGATGTCGCAAGATGGCTCAAGGATGTGATCGATTGGGATGGTAGCTCTTGGGAAGGAATGAAGCACTTTGGCTTTCCGGTTTAGTTGGCAGTAGTTTCGGTACGCGAACGGCCCGGCGGCCATGCTACATCCAACGGCCCAGCGGCCATGCTACAACAGGGTAGTATGCGCCATGGTTGCAACGCTTCTATTTCATTGCGGCGAGTAAACCTTTGTTGTAGCCGACCGATTCTGCGAGTCCGGGAACCGGGTCCTTGCTATCCTTCTCATATTCAAACCCGACTAGGCCCCGATATTTGATCTTGAGTAGTGCGGCAAGAATCGACTTCAAATCGAGGATTCCTCGCCCCCCTTCGATGGGCGTATTTTTTTCACCCAACGCGGAGATGTCTTTCATGTGCACGTCGTATAGACGATCTTGGCATTTGAGGATGGAATCCGCCGGGTCAACTCCTGCGCGGGCTGTGTGCCCGACATCGATACATAAACCAATGCGTTTATCGAATTTCTCGACGGCCCGCATGACATCGAAAGGAGATGGAAAAAACCCCTTGTCTTCCGGTCCGTGATTGTGAATCGCGAGTCGAATGTCGAATTCCTTGACGAACTTGTCGAGAATGGGAATCGCATCTTGGCTGGGTGCACAAACGATCGTCGAGACGCCGATGTCGCGAGCATACTCAAACGCTTTTCGAATGTCCTCCTCACCTGTCTTCATGGAGACATTGCCAACACTGAGCGGAGTTATTCCGGCATCTCGAAACATTTGCGCTCGTCGCTTGCGCTCTTCGGTCGAATGAGACAGGTCGATATGGTTTTTGTTGTTCTTAATGGACACGTACTTCAGCCCAACGCGTTTTACACTTTGGATCGTCTCATCGATTGGCAAATCTCGTAACGTGTAGGTCGCGACCCCCACTTTCAATCCCCGCCATGGATCGGCCTCTTCGTTGTTGGAAGAGTTCGCGGCAATCGACTCAATTGGGACCGTCATGGGAATCGTCGGGATCGCGACCGCCAACGTGCATGCCTTGATCAACTGCCGCCTTGTAGTTTTAGTCATTGTTTTGTCTCCATGAATTGCGTTAAAGAGTCGATGATTTTAGTCGTAGGTGATTCTAACCTCTCCAATCGGAAAAATGCTGCCGGCTTTAAGATTCTGACGCTACTAGCAGGCCAGGCCCTGTAGCGGACTCTGTATTTGAAAAAGTTCTCGGCCAAGCGCCGTTTCATACGTCGTATCGGTAGTGCACTTCGTCGATCCCATCCTCGTAGTAGTCGATCAACCGGCCGGAAGCCTTGAACCGCGCGGCTGTAACAAGCGTGGATGCATTGGCAACATCCGAAGGGAACGCCATGTAGATTGTCCTGCCTCCCCATCCCCGCACCTCATCGAAGATACGTTGAAAATCCTGAGGCTTCGTTCCTTGCCCCTGTGCAACTAGCTCCCAAGCCAACCAATACGCGTCGTTGGTTTCCGGTATTTCGTCGACGTCCGTGAGTTTGATGTCGTCTAGGTTGAGAACTACGTTTACCACTTCGCGGGGGGACAAACGCAACCCGTAAACGAGCATGGACTCACCTGGCGCATAATAGTCCGGTTGTCGGATCTCTTGTGTAAACCCTACTTGGACGTAGTTATCTCTCGCATCCCGATAGATATCACCTTCGTTTGGATCCGCGTAGTCGCTTGCATGAACGAATGCTTTGCGAGCATCTTGCTCTTTCATAATCTCGATTATCCATTGGAGCATTCGAGTCCCTTTACCAGAGCGTCGATGGTCGCGTTGCAAATAAGTCCAGGAAAGTCCAAATGAACCGTCGGTGTCAGGGATGTGTTTCGCCCCAACCACCCCTATGACTGTACCGTTCTCGCACAAACAAAACTGGCCTTCGATTCCCCGCTGATACGTTCCTTGAGCTTCGACTGCATCGTCTTCGTCGTAGTCGTGAATGATGCGCAAGGCCGTTGGAATGTCATTTGCCATCATCGGTCGCAACTCGAGACGGTCTTCAGTGCGACGAAACATGGCTTCGAATTCCTAATTGGATTGGGATTGACTCAGGGGCATTGATCGATATCGTTCAATGGCACACATTTTGTTAATTTTGAGCCTCAATGCGCTAGCATGAGGGCCGGATTTGCAGGTGCTAACTTGACTTCCGGCCCGCACGCTAGCGCGTTGCGGCTCAAAGTGAGTTCCAATTGGCTAGTAGCGCCTCAGGCTCCGCGGGTAGGTTTCAGCCTGCCGCTCACCTAATCTATCAAATTCCCTCGTGTTAAATTGCGTTGATCGACCTTTCCCGCCTGAATTCTTTCGGCAATGCAATCGATAGCAACTTGCGCATTGATTTTGTCGCTACAGGAGAAGAGATCGAGGCATAGAACTTGATGTTCAGGCCACGTATGTGCGGCCAGATGCGATTCGGCAATGACAACCACTCCGGACAACCCTTGCGGTGAAAACGGGTGGAAGCAAGTCTGTACGACGGTGGCTCCAGCCATTTCAGCGGACTCAATTAGAATGGCTTCGAGAATCAAAGAATCGGTTGGCAAATTGGCACACTGAAAAAAATCGACGAGCCAATGCCAACCTAGGACCCTGGTATGCATGGGCGACGGCGGATGTTCAAAATACAAGATTGGATCCTAGCGGTGTGGGGAAGTGCGGATCTAAGGGAGCTGGCAGAGCCAGCAATGCGGCGGGTTCCCAGTCAGAGCCTGGGAACCTGTTTCTCCAGTTCAAAACCCTTTATTTCGAGCCAGCGAATCGTGTTTTTTTAAAGCTTCGTTGCTCGAGCCAACCAACGCGTCAAACAATGGCGATGCCATCAGCGTGGTGACAACCGCCATGATAACCAAGATGGCGAACAACGCTTCGCTGATCACGCCCTTCTGGAGACCGATATTGATAATGATTAGTTCCATGAGTCCTCTAGCGTTCATCAGAGTTCCGATGCCAAGGGCTTCTCGATTTGGCAGTCCGGTCCAGCGGGCCGCGAGCCAACACGCACCAAATTTACCGGCAACCGCAGCGACAAAAACCAATCCGCACATTCCCCAGAGGTAATTAGAATTCAGCAATCCAATCTTGGTGTTCAGCCCCGAGTAAGTAAAGTATAACGGCAATAATAATGCGACGGTCAGGGGCTGTATCCTGGCGATCAAGTCTCTGGCCATAATTCCACGGGGGATGCATGCACCCATGACAAACGCACCGAATACGGCATGCAACTGGATCTTGTCGGTAAACCATGAGCCAAACGCCATAACCACTAGCCCTACGATGAACCCTGCATCGCTTAACGTTTCGTCCGCTTCGACCCACCAATGTTTGCATTGATCGAGGCACGGACGTACCACTGCTACTGCCACCAATACAAAAAGAAGTCCTCCGCCAATACTCCAAGCCGCGCCAGCAAGCTCGGATTTGAAGATCGCAAAAACGAAGGCAAGCAAACACCATGCCATCGCATCGTCGATCGCTCCTGCCCCAATCGCGACTGTTCCCATGAGCGTTCCCGTTAGCCCCTTGAAATGGATAATTCTCGCCAACATGGGAAACGCCGTAACACACATTGAAGCCCCCAAGAACAACACGGCGGCGGCAAGCGTAGTTTGCTTGGGAAACAACTCCGTGTAATGGAAAAAATACCAGCCGAGTCCTGCACCCAAGACAAACGGTGCTATCATCCCAGCCAATGACACGGCAAGCGAGCTCTTGAAATGACTTCGAACGATGTCGACTCGAAACTCCAAGCCGACCACAAACATATACAACGCAAGTCCTAGTTGCGAAGCAGGAAACAAATAACTTTGCGTATCGCGAGTGATTTGCTGACGGTCCCAAGGAAAAAAAGCTTGTTGCCACTCAGGCATTATTAACCCAAACAGGGAGGGCCCTAACATGACGCCCGTTATCATTTCCGCAACGACCTGTGGTTGCCCGAGTCGCTTCGCAATCAAGCCAACGATTCGGCAAGCGATCAAGATTATGCCGATCTGGAAAAAGAACTGAACCGCCAAGTGCACATTGTCGGAATTATTCATGTAGTTGCTGTGTCTTGTGTCTGTGAGAAAAGAGTTACTGCCAAGGGTTCTTGTCTTGCTCATGCGGTTTGCGAGCATTCTTCAAGAGTGAAACCAATTGATCGAGTTCGAGCCTGTCTAGATGACCAAGCTGCTTTGCGTGGCATTGCTGCAATGGCTTTGCGATCTCATCAAGCAACCGCAATCCATTTGCGGTAATGTTGATAAGAACCAATCTTCGATTCTCAGGCGGTCGCGTTCTTTGAATGAACGAGGCCAATTCCAATTTATCCAACATGCGAGTTATGTCCGGCGCTCTTGAGATCATCCGTTCTGCAATAGTAAGTGTGGGTACTGACTTTGGGTGGTGTGCCGCCAGCAGTCGCAAAACGTTGTATTGCTGCGACGTAATTCCTCGTGGTGCAAATAGTTCATCTTCGATAGACCGCAGTCGATCGTAGGTTCGCCAAAGGTTGAGATACACCTCTTGCTCAAGCGAATCGAACCTACTGGATTGCGGCCTGCTAGACTTTTTCGGTATGTTTTTAATCGTCCGTTTCTTCATCGCATAACTATAGTTGTACAAACGACTGTCGTCCAGACGAGTTTCATGCACCCTAAAGGAAATAAGGCAAGCGGTAGGAGTTGGTTTACCCGTAGCTTGGGCCCCTGGCCCGAGTTTCGCACGGCCCAGGGGGCCATGCTACAGGTAGATTTTAGCCTGCCGCTCGCCTAAGCACACACTCATTCGCAGACGACGTGGGTTGGCGAGGAAGCCTTTATCGTATACCCTGACGGGTGGAAGCGCACCCCAACCTCGTCGGCTAGCAAACTCTATGAAGATCTGGTTCATCTCGGATACGCACAATGAGCACGAGCAGCTTACGGTACCCGATGTCGATTTGGTCATTCATTGCGGAGATGAATCGGAATCCGGCGAACCGAGGACGAATGAACCGGAATCCAGACGTTTCTTGGACTGGTACGCCGACCTCGACATTCCAACGAAGATCTTCGTTCCTGGAAATCATTCGACCGCCATTGAGCAAGGATTGATACGCGCTGCAGACTATCCTAAAGTGATATTGTTGATTCATGGGCAGACTGAATGGGAGGGACTCAAGATTTTCGGTACCCCCTATACTCCAAAATTCTTCCATTGGGCGTACATGAGGGAGCGGTCGGAGCTCGACAGCGTGTGGGAGTCGATTCCAAGCGACATCGATATCCTGATTACTCACGGCCCTCCGAAAGGCTTGCTCGACGTGACTCGCGATATGGATACGCGGGAGCCAGTTCATGTCGGCTCTAAATCACTCCGACGCCACGTACTTGAACGGATCCATCCAAAGATCCATGCCTTCGGACACATCCACGACGAGAGATCGTTTACGAATTACGGAACGGTAACTCGCAATGAAACTACGTTCATCAATTGCAGTTGTTGCGATCTTTCCGGCCGATTGAAGAACCAAGGCTTTGTTATTGAAATCAATTAAGCTAGCGGGTCGATTGCAAGTACGCTACCACGAGTTTAGCGATCGATTTTACCTCGAGAAAATCTCCCTGCAGTTTTCGACCCGCTCCATCGTCGGTCCCTGTCTTCCTCCTTCCTCGCATTATCGACCTATCGACCTATCGAATACAGAGTGAATGTTATTCTGCCGGACGGCAAGGTAGGCAAGAATCCGATGTACAAGACACCCACAACTTGGAAGCGGACTTTTTCGAGGATGCTTTTTTGAAATTGCCAAAACGGGCTTTCTAACTGTCGCTAAACAATCGTATTGCGACTCGTATCGGGTGCAAACCAAATAACGACTGCGCCGATCAAGTAGATCCAACTCGTCAGCTGGCCAATGCGCGCGTAGTCGCCACCAAAGGTTTCCTTCAGCATCGATGCGGCGATCAAGATTCCAAAGGAGGTTGCAATTCGGCCAAAGTTAAAACTTACTCCAGACCCTGTGGCTCGCATGCGAGTTGGGAATAGTTCCGGCAAATACAACGGTAGCCAACCAAAAAAGAACCCATTGAACAAACCTAAGCCAGCAGTCCACCATAAAAAATCTGGGCTGGTTGGGTTTGAGTATCGAAACAGATACTGCGAACATACTAGGCAACCTAATGACAATATGGAATAAAACGTTCGACGCCCCACCCAGCTAGCTACAACGCCACCCAGTAGACTCGCAACGGACCCCGGCGCAGATCGAGCAAGCAACGTTCGAGCTTTCAATGCGGGATCCAATTGTTGGCTCTTTCCGCCCACTTCGCTGGCCCACGCGTTCGCCCAATTGGAACTGCCCCAGCCTCCAAACAAGGGAATCGTTCCTAGCAAAATCCCCACGAGTGTGATCCTCAACATGGGTGGACTGAAGACCTCGATCAATGGCGAGCGAATCGGTGATTCAGAATTACTCTGAAGATCCGTTCCACCCCGCAAAGCCAGCCAGCCTGGGGATTCTTGAATTGCAAAAACCGCGAAAATCGCTAGCACAGTTGGGGTAGCCCCTAAGAGCATGACCCAACGCCAACTGTCGGGTGTGACGTGCACGAAACAAGTGAGCACAGAAAAAAGCATCGTTCCAACATTCGCCGCAGTTCCAATGACACCCGACACCATCGGACGCGATAAATTCGGCCATGCCTCGGAAACAAGCGAAATGCCGTTCGGCCACATCCCGCCAACACCCACGCCAACAAGGAACCTCATCAACAGCAATTGCTCCGCGGCAGTTACGAAATAGGTCAAGCCTGCGAAAACGGAATAAAAGGCAATGCTCCAAACAATGGCCTGCTTGCGACCCCACCGGTCTCCAGCCCAGCCTAGCACATAACCGCCAGCTGCCGCTCCAAACATGAATGCGGCTGTGAGCCATCCAAACCATCGTCCATAGTCTCCTTCATCGGCCACCCCAATCAGATCCTTTACCGCCTCTCGCATCACTATCGAGACGACGGCCAATTGCACACCTGCAAACATCCACCCAAGGAATGCGACAACCACAATCCAATATCGGGCCGAGACCGAAAAAGTCAGTTCATTCTTTGGTTGCATGGAGTGGTTCCTTGATTGAATGTTTGGGGGCTCGAATTCTATCAGGTACATTCCGTCTCGTGGGCTCGGTTGGACATTAATGCCAACCCATCATCCGATTGTATTTGTAGACCTTGTCGCTATCTTCTAAGGTGACAACGCCATATGCAACCTTCTATTCCCCTTGCCTCGATGTCCCCTTGTGTTGGTCAAACTCAACAATCATGAAAATCCTAATGCCCATCGGCGATGCAACGGAAGCCCTCGATACCTTCTACGCTTACTATCGGTTGCCAGAGGACTACTACGAAGTCGTGGTCGCAGGACCAGAGGCACGGCTATATCACACGGTCTTGCACGAGATTCCACCGAACCCTGATGTTCCATGGGACATCACACAAGAGCGTCCCGGCTATCACCTTCGAGCCACCGTCGCCTTTCGCGATTTGAAAGCAGACGACTATGTAGGAGCCTTTATTTCAGGTGGACGAGCACCCGAATACTTACGATACGATCGGGATCTACTACGGGTCGTACGCGAAATCTCCGATGCAGGAAAGCCAATTGCTTGCCTATGTCATGGTATTGAGATTCTCACTGCTGCCGACTGCATTCGTGGCAAAAGGGTAACGACTGTCCCTAAATGCGCGCTCGACGCGGAGCAAGGAGGCGCGATCTACACTGGCGAAAAATGCGTTGTCGACGGCAAGCTGGTAACCGGCCAAGGCTACCAAGACAACGCGGCCATCTTGCGCGAATTCTTGCGTATGCTGAAAGAAAGCTCCGAGCCACTAGCCACTAGCAACTAGCCATTACCGTACGCAGGTAATCAGCCGTCCTTTGAGCGGATTCGGCTGGTGTCTCTCCTTCTGTGGCGGATTGATGTACCGTAACATACCCTTGGTAGCCGACTCGTTCGAGCCCTTCCACTACCAACGGAAAATTCAATCCGCCAGATGCGTGGACCGGGATGATGTTGAAGGCTACCGGACCGCGACACCATGTATCTAGCGTCACCGCACCGTCGGTTTTAAGCATTTGATTCTGCAAATAGACGTTAAAAATCCATGGTGCAAGTCGCTCCATCGTTGCAAGCCCGTAGTCTTGTCCGCTCAACTCAAGATTTACAGGCTCGTAAACCAAACCAAAGTTCTTGCGATCGATTTTTTTCAGCGTGTCCACTATGGAATCGACCGTCTCAAATAGGCTTAGAGTATGACATTGATGTACCAACCGAATACCCATCTCCGCTGCCTCGTCGGCAGCCCGTTGAGCCCACGCGATATCCTCTATGCTTTTTAACGCGACGCGAACGAGCGGGGCTCCCAAGTCCTTTGCAAGTCGCAAATAAGGCCCGATTTTTCTCAGCGCATTCGGCCCTCGTTCGTTGTTGTATACCGTGTCGAAATCGCCAGTCACCATGCTGACTTTTAGCCCCGCTTGGCTCACTAGATCGATGGCGGCTTGTACCGCTTCCGAAGCTGTTTGAGTTCCCACCTGCGACGCCCGCATGCACAAAGCGGAATAGCCGGCTCGAGCAGCGATCGCTACCACTTCGCCAAGAGGGAGGATCGGTATCTCCTTCGATAAAAAGCCTTCAGCAATTCGAACGGAAAGGGACAACTTCATCGATTGGAATCCTTCTGGCTTGCGTACGGGGATGAAAGCGGATCGCCGATGACTATGTCTTCCCAACCGACGAATCGTGAAGCAGCATAAAAACTTTCGGCTAAATTCCAGCCTCGAGTGTAACGATCGAAGAGAATCGTAGGCGAAGCTACCGCGAGCAGAAATGGTTCGTCGCAATAGCCTTTGACCCCAGTCACTCGAGCTTCAATCAAATCTGCAATCAGCGATTGACCTCCGCTTGTTGGCAAGAAAGTTCTCGCACCCGTCGATACCGCTGTCTCTGCAATAGCGCCCGGAGCGAATCGGAGCGATTGGTATTTTCGAACATCATATTTAGCATCGTTACTGCCCCACGATGCGTAACCCATCAGCCCAGTCATATTGCCGATGAAGTTTTCGGTCCGATCAAACTCGACGGGCACTCCATATTTGGTCAGGTAGGCCCAAGCCGCATACAAGTCTACATTCCATTCTCCCCAAGCGAACTCATCGATCGTTTTCATATCGGTCATTCCATCGGTGGCTGGCGAAAGCGGCACCTTGGTATAATCGATGGGGTCTGCTAGTAGCATCGAGTCGAGAAGAATCGCCCCGGTCGGTCGCGTTCTCTCTCCAGCGAGCGCGCTATCGACCAATGCCATTGCAGAAGCCGCCGAATATCCATCGAGTCGCGTAACCAAATAGCCTCCATGCTGGGCATGCGAAAATCGTTCCGCCGAGTTCCAGAATCGGTTCACATAACACGTCCCCCTGGTTTCATTCTCTTTGAGGACAGCTCTCATTGAGTCGCTATTGCTGAAATAATCTAGCGCCGCCACACAAGAATCCAGCGAAGGCTGACCACTGCCAAATCCTACTGGAGCGGACGTCAACCGAAGCGGAATCCCTTTGGTGAGCACGATGTAATCGATCTTCGGGTCCTGAGACAGATACTCGCGAAGCGGCTTTTCGATCACCTCTTGAAAAACTGCAAACGTTATGGTTTCACTGCTTGCATCGACTGAGGAATCTTGGCAACGAATCTTAAGGCTCTTCTTAACGCCTCTCTTTTCCATATAGTACGCTGCAATTTGGATTGAAGTTGGGCTATCTGCGTTCTCAATGACCAACACCTTATCCAAAACAGAATCGACCATAGCCATTTTATTTTCGGGCTTTATCTCGGGTTTCGGCTTCGCGTCTTCTATCGGCTTCGTGTCTTCTATCGGCTTCGTGTTTTCTTTTGAAATGGCCAATCTGTTGTCACTCGACTCTTCCGCCGGTTCCTCGCATCCGACTATCGCTATGGACGCGAACGACGCTGCCAGAAGAAACCAGCTGCAAGGCTTACGGCAACGACATTTAGTTGAATGCATAGTTAGCTCACAAACTCATAAGAAACAACACCAAGTCTGAGACCTCGTCCGTCGTCCAGATCAATCGGGAATCCGGATGATATTTCAGCAGTTCTGCCAAGGATTTGTACCTAGCGTCATGAAAAAACGCTTTGCGATGCGATATTCCCTCGAGGGAGGGTGGATTGAATTGACTCTGGCCCAACTCATCTACAACCCCAACGTCGAATATCTCGCGTGAAGTGTAATGCTGCTCTGGAATGTGACAGCGAATACATCCCCGAAGCTCAAACAAGCTTCGCCCGTGAAGGAGTCTATCTGAAACTGAAATTCCTTCCTGTGGCAATTTTTGCTTTTGCAAAAAGGCCGCTATGTCCTTTGCTACTAAATCGTTTTCGTTGCCGCGCGAGAGTTCATCGCGATGCATGGTCGACACCAAAGTATTTTTAATCTGTCCCTCTAAATTGCTCTCGCTCCCGCCCCATGTCCAAGGCCCTGTCTCCGAAACATTCAATAAGGAGGGAATGCGTTTCGGATTTCCAAATCGGCCGTCGCCCTTCGTGTCAGCTAACAAGTCTGGTGTGTGGCCATCGACATGGCAGCTGCTGCATGACATCCAGTTGTCGTGAGAATAACTCCCTGCGAAAAAAGCCGCCTCACCTCGTGCCTCAGCACTGTCGATTGTCTTGGTTTGACCAATTTCCTCAAGCATTTGCAAAAGGCCTCCCGAGGTCTCCAGAATCGTTGCCTTGTCGCCGAGTGTGCTAACCGAAACAAGTCTTGAGCTGCCGGCTCTAACTATTCGCGTTGGCGATTGATCTAGCTTTACGTACTGAAAACGACCCCGCGGATTATCTCTAAACGCGATCTGATTGGAGCCCGCGATGGCTATCGCTAGACGACCATCCCAAGCTACCACTCCACTTGGGTCTGCGGCACCGTTACCGACATCCCCAAGCGGGAATCTTAGAGCCGTCTTGGAAAGCAAGGCCGTGGAATCGATAAGGTCCGATTCCGGTACGACGGATACTAGATTCTGCATCAAGGTCCCCCAATGGATATCATCCTGATTGGTTTGTGCAACCGCGCTCAATTTCTGATGAGTGATTGCAATCGATTGCATGGAATCATCGCGTGCTAAACCTCCGATGTGATGGCCGAGGATTTTGTGTGTGGCAATCACCTTGGCCGAATTCGCATCGATTACTGCCAATTGGTCACCGAATGCGTCGGCCACCAGGAATAATTCTTTCGCAAGCGGCAAAACCTCTTTCGGTTGAAATTCAAGCGAAATCATTTTGCATTGAAACTCCTCCGGCAGATTCTTATCGACTAGCTGTATTAGGCATGCCGTGTGCTTCCAAGTCATCGTGATGCAAACGAAACTGCAATCCAAGGAGATTGCAAGCTTAGCCGGGATACCGGGCAGACCCAGCCTACCCGCCTCGTTCGTTTCCTTGGCGGAAAACTCGATGATTTGGGGTGGATACTTGGCAATCGCTAGGAGTCTATTGCTTGCAGGATTCACAACCAGATCCATCAAACCGTTACATCCTGCATTGAGATGCTTGGTTTCAAATGAATTGGTATCGGCCACTGTGATGAACGGCTCGTTGTGATTCCCAATGAACGCCAATGCGCCATCGGCTGAAACTGCGATGGCTACCGGTCGATTGAAAAGCGGTTGTTCTGCTCCCAAAAAATGATCACTGGCAATCAAGACCATGATGCAAATCAATGGAGGCAGCGATGGACGTCGGAAAATTGAATACATGGTTGGCAAAAAAACGATAGGACGGTTGCAAGGATCACAAATCCAAATCACGAAGGATGGTACCAAACTCGGATTCATTGTTCTTCTTCAAGACTAACAGATTCTTCACGTTGGTATTCAAACGTTTGGATGGCTCGGACGTTACTACCGTACCATGCTTGTCCAACAGCCTATGGATCGTTATTCCAACAAAGTAATCCGTCCCGAATACCGGAATCGTTTCTCGAATCGCGGTAAGATTTTCGATCGTTCGCGAATTATTAATGTCAGACTTATGGGGCATAAAATAGACCGGCATGCCTGCATCGCTTGACGCATGCGCGAGCATGTCTATTGCATCGGACAAGCCGGGCGTATATAGAATCGCCACCTTTATTTGCCCGAGGATCATTCCGTCCTCCGTTTTCAACGTCCGGACCCCAGCACGAGATTGCACTCTTCCGATATTTGCTTCATCAAGAATACCATCTGCAAAAAGATGCAGGTAGTGAAGGTTGTCAGCTGAGGTTCGACGTAGATCGAGCACGACCTTTCGTACGTCAAGTCCCACTCCTTCGGATTGGGCAACAAGCTTCTGGATTTCGTTCAGGCTACTTGCGGCAACGCTATCGACTTCAATGAACAATGCACCTCTATCGACATTTTTTTCGAGCAGCGCAACGGATTTGATCGGGACAACCCGACGGATTACGTTCAATTCTCTTGGTGGTTGTCCCACTGTACGTACCGTTAAGCCTACGGTCGTCCCAGCCTGCCCTCGTAGTAGTGGAATGACCTCCTCCAAAGGCCTATCTATCGTCGAGGTTCCGTCCACTGCTTCAAGGTAATCTTTGGCACGAATACCAACTTCAGCGGCTGGCCCGTCCTCAAACACCCCTGCGAATAGAGGACCTTCACCCTTCGTCGGTGACGATATTTGTACACCGATTCCAACATAACGATTGGCGGCGATTTGTTCTGTTGCCATGGCATTCGATCGAGAAATTATCTCCAATCCGCCATGCACCGTTTTGTCGAGCGCTGATTCAATCGCTTCGAGGTTGCTCCTTGACGGCTCACCATCCGCGCCTAGCCTCGCCATTTCAGCAGCGAGCAGCTCATAAATTTGATCCTTGTCCTTGGCATCTGAGATTGAACTAGCCAAATCGAATGACGCCTGCATTCCTCTCGATTGGGTGATTCCGCGAATCACCTCGAGAACCATTTGCTGCCGAGTCGGCGGAGCAATGTGCTCCTTGAGTACGGTCTCTATCACAGTCTCGATCACCGATGGCGTCAAGGTATTGGCAGGTTTCGCGGGTGGGACTTCGTTTGAAGAATCCAATTGCCGCAACTGGCATGCCGACAAGAAATAAACGTTTATCAATAGGTAGATGAAAATTGCTTTGGCGGTAAGGTACATAGGATTCCGACCTTGTGCGATCATACGTTTGTTTACGACCAACATGGCCGCTGGTCCCCATTGTATCCACTGTTCTATTCTCTATCGGGCGACGAAGTCGTTTCGGACCCAACCGTCACCTATCCCTGCAAAATGTCCAAACGTCCAGCCATTGGTCTCATCCAATACTACAAATTCAGCCCCATCTCTCAACGGTGAATCAAAGGCCGCTTCATAATCTTTGCCAATCCCTTTGCGAGCGACAGTTTCACCGGTGATCACGGCCCGACTCTCGTTAAATCGCTCGGGCGAATTGAGACCTGCATCCATCAAAAAAATCAAAGCGAAAGCTGTTGTCGTGCCAGCAATCCATATTTGTTTGCGTCGGTGAAACCAGATGGCGATGAGAGCGATCAATGGACCAACAGATAACGAAACGAGGGCGATAGCCACACGAGTTGGATAGGCTAATAACTCTGTCCAAAACATCACAGGTAGCCACCATGGCTTCGGTGGTTCAGTTAGCTTGCCGGGCGCGGAGACCAATGCTTGCTGAAGATTCGCTTCCAACAATGGGTCGGAGGGCCGATAGGGTTTTGCCTTGCGGTAGTTTAGGATCGCACGTCCAAAGTCGCCGGCTCGGTAATACGCATTCCCCAAGTTGTAGTAGACGGCTCCACTGCAAAGACCATCTGCAACCATCGACTCTAGGAGTTTGGCCGATTCGCGAAACTCCTCTGGCTTCTTGGCATTGTCAAACAACTCAATGAATCGCAAAAAGTCTCGTTGGCGGTCACTGGTTTGGTCTGCTGCCAACATTGGAGCAAGCGCGAGCACAAAACCAATCATCGTTACGAAAAAACGTAATCGGATCACCTTGCAGTTCTCCGTTCCAAAAACGGACTTACTCTATTGACGAGCTCGGATGCTTCATTAACCATGGCGGTTGAATCGGCGGTATCGCTTGCTCCGTACTCAGCAGACTCGATACGCTCCAAAAGGGTCTGCAATCGCACTTGATCCTCGTTGGGAACATCCGCGGCCCGCGTGGCTAGGCTGACGTCATTTGTTGTCAACCCATCGGCAATCTGATTGCTCGTATCGGCGACTAAGCCTAGGATTGCAGCTCTCACTTTTCGCAGAGATTCCTTTTGTTTCCCTTGCGACAGAAGGGTTTTTGCATGTGATAGCCTAGATTGCGCCGTTCGCTTAGCCGAGACTCTTCGTTGACGTTCCACATCCGAAGATTGGCGACGAAAAACGGTCAGTGAGGCAATCGCGACGCCGGTTACCAGCCATAGCCCCACGACCCATTTCAGTCCACTCATGAGATCCAATCGCTCATCCCGCAATTGCGATACGTCCGTCACGTTGTGAAAGACACCTTCTGAACGTGTCTTAATATCGGACGTAGGCTTACCAATTCCAAAGGATCCGACTAAATCACCACCCGCGATGGACGATGACGCTTCGGAGACTGCGAGCTCGATAGGTTCGGTAGCAATGTTTACAAACCTCTCGGTGTTGGGATCAAAGGTCGATAGAGACAGGGCAGGAATAGAAACACCAGCCCGCTTTGGCCTGAGCGCGAAAGCAAATTTCTTGGTACTGCTCTCTAACTTACCCACTGGATTTTTATCAACAATGTCAAACTGATCTGATATTTCGGGCAAAGCGCTTAAATCTGGCGCTGAAATCAATTCCAACGAAGCGCTATTCTTCTCCTGTGCAAACTGCAAGTTGAGGGTCATCGGATCACCCACTCGCAATTTGTTGGGGGTTGCGTTTGCGCTGACTCGATAGCTGCCAATGCCGCCAGTAAAGTTGGCGGGGCGAGGTGACGGCACTTCCGAAACTTCAACGCGTGCAGCCGGCGAGATGGCGATGATTCGAGTCGCAAAGTTACCTTTCACCACGACCGGACCAAACGTGTAGCTACCTGCCTTTTCGGAAACCAATTTGCGATCGAGTTCGTAAACGAAATAATCGATAATTTCGCCATCCAGACCACTTCGTTTTTCTCGACCAGTAGCCAGGTCGAAGACCGCGAGCCGCTGCGGTTCAAAGAGAGAACCGGATCTACCACTGACTTCGTTTATGGAAAAACCAGCATTATTCCTTGCGAGCAAGGGTTGTAACCATTCCGAAACTTCGGATGTAGCACTGATGCCGTCTGGCGGCTTGAGCCAATTCATATGAATACTGGGTGGGCTCTTTCCCAATTGCTTTAGCTTTCTCATCGGGTCTGTGCCAGACTCCGCGATAGGTTTCACCAGAATTCGAAGCTTGACAGAAAAACTCTGCGTCGGGAATACCTTGGATTGACTAGGTACCACTTCGACAACAACCGCATCCTGATTGGGGATGTCGAGAATGCGGACCGTTAACGAATTGCTCGTGAAAGTCTTGCCATCAATCGAAGCCGATACTGGCGGGATCTTGAGGGTCCCAGCGAGCTTGGCGTTTAAGCGAAATTGGTAAACATGACTAAAACTGTTCGACTGGGAAATGCGTCCATTGATGATCATCGTTGAAGATTGATTTCGCGACTGATCGCCAATTAACTCAACCGTGAACTGTTCATTCAACGCATTGACATTGGGTGCACTTGGGTTTTCTGCGTTCCGAACATCGACTTGATAGGTAATCGATTCGCCCACGAAAACTTCGTTTTCACTGACGGAGCAAACGACCTCGGGCGGCTCCGCCCAAAGCGTTTGACCAATCACAAAAAACAAGAGCACAGCTGTTTTTCGTTTCATTACCAATCCTTGTCCACGGGAACACGGCCAAATATGCGAGCCTTTAGTTCACGGTCTCGCTCACGCTTCTCTTGCTCGCGTTCGCGCACACGACGAAGGGCTTCTTCGATACGGTCTTGAGAGACTTTAGGTTCTTGTCGCTGCTCGCCCTTTTTGTCCTTATCGTTTTTATCTTTTTTATCTTTTTTATCGTCGTCACTTTGCTTCTTTTCGTCCTGCTTGTCTTTGTTCTGCTCCTCTTGTTTCTCTTTTCCGTCCTTGGAATCGTTACCCTTTTCTTCTTTTTTCTCGTTCTGACCCTTTTCCTGGTTCTTTTCCTGTTCTTTGTTTTGGTCCTGCTGTTCTTGTTCGGGATTCTTTGGCTGGGCATCTTGAATTTCTTGAAGGATCCGTCTGGCTTCCTCGGCATGGGTTGCAGCTTGTTCCCTATCCCGCTTACCTAGCTGCTGCACCGCAGCTTCCATTTCCTCGACCGCCTTGGGGGCCAATTCCAAAGCTTTCTGGTAGCCCGCTTTGATCGCTTCTGGATCGACCTTTGGAACTGCTTGGGCTACAGGATCATTTCCAACTTGAGGAATGTCGGTAACCGCATCGTCTGGCTTTGGCTGACTCTCGACTTGCGCTAATTCGGCTTCGGCCTTTGGAACAAGAAGTCGCGCTTTGCGCAGCCCGCGTTCCTGCTTCTCTACTAATGGCCCCCATTCGTTATCCTTGACATCGAGCTTCTGGGGCTGACTCGCAGTCTCTTCATTGGTCTCGCTTGCCGTGTCGTCGCTCGCTGTGGCGGCGATAGACGCGGGGGGCGTAAACTGTTTCGCAATCTGCGTTTGATCAAGCAGTTCCTTGGCGAGCAACGGATGAAACGGCACGACCGCATCCCAAATTTGATCCAGTTGGTCCGCTGCTTTTTGTTGCTTGTCTGTTGCCGCCGAAGACTCTCGCTTCATTAGCTCTTTCTCCACGGCAACCATCTTTGAGGCTGCGTCATCGGCCCAACCGCTCAACAACGCAATGCCACGCTCTAACTCTTCGTTCACCTTGGGCGTCTTTGATTGAGAGGATGTGGAGTTTGAATCCTCCTCCTTGGGACGCAGATCCGATTCGATCTTGTCCTTCAAATAAGGGATCTCTTCACGCAGTTCCTCCTGAAGCCGTTTCAATTCGGCAAACGCATTCGGTGAAGTATTGGAACGGAATGTACCAACCGTCTCCTTGAGCGTTAGCTGCGTTTGAACCAGATACTCAAGGAACTGGATCAAGTTCGTTTCATCGCGTCGCCTCTTCAGATCCGCCTCGCGCCAGCGATCGGCGTAGTACTTGTTCCATTGCCGAAGTAATTCTAGATTGCGCCGAGCTGAACTATGCTGTGGCTGCAATTCCAAACAATGCCGGAACGAGTCAATCGCCTTGCTTAGCTCCGCTAAGATTTCCTTTCGTTTATCTGGAGGAACGGATTCTGGGCTTTCACCTGCCAACTTGCGAGCCTGTTCAGACGCAATCAGGCCCAAATTATAGTGAGCGCTGGTGGCGATTCCTTTGTTCTGACTCAAACCCGCTTTTAAGTACCGGTCCTTCGCCAATTCAAGATCCCCTTTTCGATGAAGAGCACAAGCCTCGTCGAATGCTGCGATGGCAGCCATGTCGGATTTAGCTTTTTCAAGTGACTCGCTTGCCTCCGCAAATGACTTGCTGGCCTCTTCAAACTGCTCAGAAGAGTAAAACTTCATTCCCTCACGAACTTTGCTCGTCGAATCGTCAGCGCACGCACTATTCGAAATAAAGACCATTGCGACAGTGCATAGCGCGGCTTTGAAAACTTGCATTAATGTCGCCCTCCCTTGCTAGATCCAAAATTTTGTTTTTCAGAGTAAGGACTCAAGCCCCAATTGACTACTAAAGCAAGCAAGGCAATCGAGAGAAAAATCTGATAGCGTTCTGCTCGTCGCATCCTCTTTTGGCCTTCCGCTTCTTTGCCTCGTCGGCCTTGTAAATGGTCTGCATACAACTGCCCCAAATCGTATGCTCGTGTGCCTGCGGGTATGTAGACACCTGAGGTCTTGAGGGCGATTTCCTGAAGCAGTTTATTGTCCAATTTGCTCCATACCTGTTGTCCATCATGTTCCGTATAGGTGCCAGAGCTACCTTTCAGAGGTACCCGCGAACCTGTCTCCGCGTCTCCCAAACCAACAGTGAAAACCGTCACTTGCCTTTCAGCAGCCACCGCCGCTGCCTCAAGTGGGTACGACTCCTGGTCGTCTCCATCGGTAATCAGCAAGATCGCTTGGTCGCGATCCGCGTTCGCATTGAACACCTCTAACGCCTTACGGATCGCATCCCCAATGGCTGTCCCGCCGCGAGGGGCGCTGTTTGGATCTAACTCATCTAGCGCCCGTCGGAAAGAATCATAATCAACGGTCAATGGACATTTCACAACGGCTTGCCCCGCAAAGGCAATCAAGCCGACGCGTTCCCCCTCGAGTCGATTGACTAACGCCGACACATCCGCTTTCGCGCGACCAAGCCGCGTTGGAACGACATCGTCCGCCAACATCGAACGAGAAACATCAATCATCACATACAAGTCGCTGCCACGTGGCACCACGATTTCGTATTGTTCGCCGAATTGAGGGCCAGCAATCGCGACTAGTCCCATAACGATTGCAATCTCGAACAAGCAGAGCTTAAGCCAAAACCTTCCTTTCGATATCGGTGGCAACATCCGCTTCATCATCGGTTGCATCATGAAAACCAAGCGAGCGGACGCGCGTCGGCTTTCGGAGTAGATGGCGAGAACCAACCAACCCATGCACAACGGCAAGATCAAATACAAGGCTTGCGGATACTGCCAGTCCATGGTTTTGGTTTTAGCCGCTCACATAACTATTGTGAGCTAAGGAAGCGAGCGAAACCTTGTCTCCTTCATCACATAAACGCCAAACACGATGGCTAAGCCGGCGCCCGTAAACCACCGAAACAACTCAGTATACTGCGAGAACTTGGACTCTTCGAATTCACTTCGTTCCAATTGATCAATCTGCGAGTAGACCTTGGCCAATCCGTCCGCATTGGAAGCGTGAAAGTAAGTTGCCCCGGTGGATTCGCCCATCTCCTTGAGCAATGCCTCGTCTACGCGAAACTGAGCGCCAACCAAGACGCGACGTCCATACTCGTCTTCTTGTGGAAAAGGTACCGTACCGTTTCTACCGATACCGATTGTATATAGCTTTATTCCTAGCTCCTTGGCGATAGCCGCTGCTTCACGAGGCTCGATTACACCGGCGTTGTTGTCGCCATCTGTTAGCAGAACTAGTACTTTGCTTTTGGACTTGGTGTCCTTCAATCGATCGATTCCTAATGCGACACCGTCTCCGATGGCAGTCGCTAGCTCCTCTTGCAACGTATCCTGATTGATCACTTTGCCGCGTCGGTCGCGGATCGCTTTGGGTACTTCGAGGCTCTTCACGATTTCAACCAAAGCCCCATGGTCCAATGTTAAAGGGCACTTGCTATCTGCGAAACCGCAAAACGCGACCAAGCCAACAAGGTCATTCTTCCGACCTGGTAGTCCGCTTCGTCGTGACCCTAAGATAAACTCGCTTACAACATACTTAACAGCCTCGATTCTGCTCACCTCCTTCTCATTCAATTGAAAATCGAGAGCCTCCATTGAACCTGAGACGTCCAAAACCAATTCGATTGCAATACCTTGGCCGCTGATTCGAGACTCTGACTTGCCCGATTGCGGTCTTGCTAGTCCAACAATCATTAAGCACAGCCCAGCGGCGAAGAGGAAGGGCAAGCTTTGGTTCACGCGCTGCATCAGGGTCGTAGGCAGAGACTTCAAGTCCAAGATGCTGGAATAGAGGGAGGCAGGTCGTTTGGCCTTTCGCGAGAAAAACCAAACGACAACCAATACCAACGGAACGAGACCAAACCAATACCAGGAATAGAAACGAAAAGAGTCCATCGGCTAGGTTCCGCTTCCTTTTGAGCTTACATCGTGGCGGATGCTGCCAGCATCCGTACCGACGCTGGCAATGTCGGCCACGAGGGGTTTTATGGCATCGCGGGGTTTCATATCGATGAATTCTTTGGCGCGCACGATCGACGTATCGATCTGCTTCGTGTCCGGCCGTTGGGCTGCATATTTGACCATATCCGCAGCTTCGAGAAACTCCTTTAGGCGATGCGACTGGTCGCTGGAAAAAACCGCTTTTTCTCCCATTTCACGCAAAAATTCTTCGGTCGTCTGTTCGGGCGCACGCAAACTAGTGATCCCCTCGATATAGTTGCGAACGATGCCCGTCAGACGAAGATAGAAATCCTTGAACATTCCCTGTGACGGTAGATTCTCGGCAAGCAACGTTTCCAACTGTGAGTGAGCGATCTCCTCGGCAGAGGGTTGATGGACAGCTTGGCTATGGGCGTGCGTGCGTCGTTTCAAGTAAAAAGCGGCTACGGTACCCAGAACAAGCACCCCACCAGCCAACCACCACCAAACACTCGAATCATCGATGGTTTTTGGCGGTGCCATTGGCTCGAGATTGACAAGGCTTGGCACTTGGTCACCAAGCTCAGAAGTAACCTTAACTTCAATGGGATCAGACTCAATCCACGAGGAATCGCCTTTGTGTTCTGAATCCTGTCGGTTGTCGATAAACTCGATCGCGATCGACCGTATCAAATGAGCACCCGAAAAGACGGGTTCGAGTTGATAGTAAAAGACTCGCCGATTCGGTTTGCCCGCTTCGGTAATTTTCTTGGGAGGGCGTTCTGTATAGTCGCGAACCAGGAAATCGCCGACCGCTTCGCCGAAGGCCGGAGGGCGGATTACGACATCGGCATCCGAGCCGACTTCGATTTCCAATTCGACGAGGTCCGATAGTCGAGGCTGCTTCGGCCAAAGTCGCACTTGCAATGCAACAGGCCCCTTCTCGCTCTTCAGTACGATCGATTCATCAGCAGGCCGTTCTACGCTACCTCTTTTTTCGCGTCCGGCGGAGCAACCAATGAAGGCCAATAAAATCAGTGTGCGACGGAAAACAATCATCGCTGACGCTCTCGCATTCGAAAGAACCGTTGCAAACTCGTTGCGTACGACTGATCGGTACGAATTTCCAATCGGTCAACATTGGCTTTTCGAAGCAGATCCTTTAGCTTGGACTGTCGTACGTGGGCGGCTTTGGCAAACATCGCTCGCACTCGAGGGTTCCGTGTATCGAGCTCGATCAACTCGTCCGTCTCGGCATCCCGCAGCGTAAGGAAACCAACGCTTGGTAACTCAAGTTCGCGTGGGTCTTCCAACGTAACTGCAATGCAATCGTGCCGTTGATTGGCTACAGCCAAGGCTCTGGAGCAATCTGGGCCAATAAAATCGCTCAGTACGAAAACCACTGCGCGACGGCGTTGTACCCGCCCAATGTATTCCAGCGCCTTCGCGATATCCGTCTCTGATTTTACCGGTTCGGTCGCCAGCATCTCACGAATCAATCGCAAAACATTTCCGCGCCCTTTACGAGGCGGTATGTATTTCACTACATCGTCCGCAAAGAAAAGCAGCCCCACCTTGTCATTGTTCTTTAGGGACGTAAACATCAGAACCGCGGCAACCTCGACAGCCGTCTCCATCTTGCTAATCTTTTGTGAACCGAATGCGCCTGAAGCCGAAATGTCCACCGCCAACAGAATCGTCAGCTCACGCTCTTCGCAAAATGTTTTGACGAAAGGCGCGTCCGATCTTGCCGTTACATTCCAGTCGATGCTGCGGATTTCGTCACCTGGAACGTATTCGCGGACCGTATCGAACTCCATACCGCGTCCTTTGAATGCGCTAAGATATTCTCCGGCTAATAAATCGTTGACCTGCCGACGCGCCACGATTTGAATGCGGCGCACTTCCTTTAGTACTTCTTCGAGCTCACGAGCAGCCATATTTACCTACGGAACCGGTACGGATTCGAGGACCTTGCGTACAATGTCATCGGAAGTCATCTCTTCCGCTTCGGCTTCGTAAGTGAGAATGATTCGATGCCGAAGTACCTCGTATGCGATGTCCTTTACATCTTGCGGCGTGACATAACCACGCCCCGCTAAGAACGCATTTGCTCGTGCCGCCAAACATAGATTGATCGAGGCACGTGGCGAGGCTCCACATTGGATCAACGGCTTTAGTTCCTTTAGCTTAAACTCCGCCGGCTGCCGAGTTGCAGCCACCAAATCGAGTACGTAGTCCTTGATCTTGTCATCCATGTAGATCATGCCCACCGTCTTTTTCATCTCAAAGAGCTGCTGCTTTTCAAGTACCGGTTGCACTTCGCGACGAAAGTCCTCAAGGATGCTGTCAACAACTGTGCGCTCGTCGGCTTTGGTGGGATACCCCACCACGACCTTCAACATGAACCGGTCCACTTGGGCTTCAGGCAGGGGATAGGTTCCTTCTTGCTCGATCGGATTCTGCGTCGCCATAACAAGGAACGGTTCATCGAGCGGATAAGTTGTGTCGCCAATGGTTACTTGCCGTTCTTGCATGGCCTCAAGCAGCGCGGATTGGACTTTGGAGGGTGCCCGATTGATTTCGTCAGCCAAAACCAAGTTAGCGAAAATCGGACCCTTTCGCGTTCCGAACGAACCTTCACGCGGGTTGTAGATCATGGTACCGATCAAGTCGGCAGGTAGAAGGTCAGGCGTGAACTGGATACGTTGGAATTGGCAGTGAATCGCGTTCGCCAGCCCCTTGATAGCCGTCGTTTTAGCCAGCCCAGGGAGCCCCTCTAGGAGAACATGCCCGCCAGTTAACAACGCAATCAGCAATCGCGACAACATGTTGTCCTGACCGACCAGGACTTTGCGAACCTCGGCTCGAATCCTCTCAAGCTGATCGGTATGTTTAAGTACTTGTTCTTTGATTTGTTGAATATCAACACTCATGGATCATCCGATACCTTAACCATGTGGCACAAAAATCGTCTCGTGTCCCAAATGGCCCCCAAAACGATGCAGTCCTACTTGATTTTCCCAGGTCCGAGCATTTCCGCAATACCTTTCATGCAGTCCGTACGCCTTTCAGTTGTTTTCGATCGCAAACAAGTGTTTCTCGCCGCGGATCAGTAACTTCTCATGTGCTATGGCCGGAGACGCTAAGACCGACTCGCCCTAGTGTTTTCCTTATATCATCAGATTGCGATTTGAATTTTTGAGAATAAATCATGTGGGGTAAAATCATGACCGACTGATGGGCCATCACGCGGAGCGGGATGAGTACATTAATAGTACCCATCACGCTCCGCGTGATGTCGCCTTGAATTCCCAAAAAAACAAGGTGAAAATACAGACCCAATCGACCGTTCACCAGAAACGTTGATGTTCCGTTTGGAGTTCACCAGAACTCTTGGCGATCAAGGGTGAGGCTCGTGGTAGGGCTTGCCAGCGCGATAGAGTGCAAGCCGGGACTCGTAGTCGGCCCGTTGAGATACTGGCAACATGGATACAACTTGCGTCTGCCAACTGACGGCTTGCTCAAAGTCGCCGGCTTCAGCGTAAGCGGCAGCCAAAACATCGAGGACTCGGAACTCGCTCCACATGGGTAACTCAACGGCCCTGGCAGCAGCCGACACGGCTAACTTGCCATTGCGGTGGTCGGCGTTGGGAGATGTAGCCAGCAGCCAAGCTCGATTGCTCCAAACGTGCGAGACTTCTGGACTGACTTCGACGGCTTTGTCTAGATCTTGCATCATCTTGTCGTAGTCTCCCTTGGCGGACCAAGCATAGGCTCTCATCGCAAAGCTCCAGCCATCGTCCGGTCGGAGTCGAATGGCTTCGTCGAAACTTTTTAATGCATCGTCCAGTTCCCCTCGCTTTACTTGCACCATTCCACGACCAAGATGGGACGTACCGTCCAGGGGATTGATCCGGATGCATTCATCAAAATCGGACAATGCTTTGTCGAACTCCTTTTTGTCGTCGAGCAGGACCATGCCACGATTCCAATGCCCTCTACGGTTGTTGGAGATGCCGTAGATTCCGATGGCGGCTGAAAAATCTTCAATGGCTTGATCGAAATCACCCAACGCTCTGGACACTATGCCGCGATAAAAGTATGCAAATCCGATATCTGTCTCCGATCGGATGAGATTCAATTGGATGAGATTCGAGTAATAGCGGCTGGCTTCTTCGAGTGACACAACCTGGGACCGCTCAACGAAGAGTTTGTCTTTCAAAATTTGGTAAGGTGCGATGGAAAGGCTATTGCCATCTACATGGCGTATAACGTACGGCTCGGACGCAGATACCCCGATGCCGCGATCATTCTTGACCCGTGCATTGACTCGTGGCATGAACCGCTTGCCGATCCAGCGCTCCGGATGATTGGAAGCTTTGGGAAGATTCAAAAGCTGTTCGGCTTCCTCCAGCAACTTTTGGAACATCAACTCGTTGTAACTGGCGGCCGTTCGGACTTGCTCAAGCGTCGACAGCGCTTCGTCGCTCTTGCCAGTCTTGTGCAATGCGACGGCTAAGATGGTCAGATCCTCTGCCGACTGAGATAGCTTCTTGACCGTATCTAGTTCTTGAGCACGTTTCAGCGCGGCCATGGATAGATTCCATTGACCCAGTCGATATTGGATCAACCCTCGCAAGCTAGAGTACCGCGCGTTGTTCGCATCAACAGCGGAGCATTCATCGAGGTACTGCAACGCTCGTTCGTATTTCTCTTGTGGTTGGTCGGCTGCTGTAGCAATCTCCTCGGCTGCTTTGAAAAGCTTCTTGTCCCGTCGCAATGCTCCTACTCGTTTTATGGCCGCAGTGCGGGTCTCTTCCGAAAGTGATGCGTCTTGGTTGATCGCTCGGAGAATCTCCGAAGTCAGCGGTAACAATTCTCTGCTGCGCTGGGACAATAATGCGTCAACAACCTGCTCGGCTTCGAATTGAGGCGCCAACCGACTGGCATCCCAGCGCTGGACGCGAACATCCCTCAAAACAGAATAGTCTGTTCCATAGGCCCGCAACGTTCCCATCATTCCGACCAATGTCTTACTAGTCGAATCGAATGCAAGCTTATGTGCACGACCGGGCAACGTCAGTAATTCCTGACCGGTCTCTGAGTCCCAGAGTTTGATTTCGGCTACGCTTCTGCTTCCGCCTATTCCCCCCCCAGCGCTTGTCGCAATTCGACGATTGTCGGGGCTGAACGCTATCGAATTTACGTTAGCCGTGTGTCCCTTGAGTTGAAGCGGGGCATCATCCGAACGCTCCATATCCCAAACCAATACCTCCCCCGATGGTTCGCCGAAGCCGATAAAAATCAACTTCTGACCGTCTGGGCTAAGCACTAGTTTATCGAAAGACGAGCTTCGCCCGCTCGAATGATGATGATTGATATTCCGCAGCTCACGACCGGATTCGACATCTCGGAACTGAATGACGCGTTTCTGCTCGGAATAACCATAGAGTTGCGTGCTATCGGAACTGAAGTCAGCCATTGAAAACCGATCTGCATCGGAAATCCTCCATAGCAACCGTCCCGTCGCCGCCTCCCAAGCCATTGGACCGGTCGTGCTTAATCCAAGGATTCGCAGACCGTTAGGGCTGAACTTCAGTTCGTTTATTGGGTCAGGAACGCTTTCGCTTTCCCAAGTTATACTCCGTGTCTCCACATCCCATGTCTTTATTGTGTTCCTTGTTCCACTGCTGACAACCGAAGTGTCTTGGGTAGCCAATCGACTCCCATCCGGACTCAACGCGGCCCGCACGCCAAATGAGTTTGGTAGGCGTATGGAAAGTCGTTCGAGGCCGGAAGCCGTATCCCACACAGTTATCTGATTCGCAGTGAGCTGTTCTCCATTCGGATCAAAAACGCAGGCGGCGATACGCTGGCCATCTGCACTGAATTTCAACCAGCTAATTTCGCCAATGAGTTCGGCTGTATGGAACAACTCGCCTCCGGAATCATTTCGCAACGTGACAATGTTAGGTAACGCCTTTACCGTTGGCGATGCGGCTCGTGGCGTCCTACGAGATTCCGGCGCTGTTGCGATAAGCCTGCCATCGTAAGAGAATTCCGTTATCATGCCGGAACCAATCGTTGAGGCGGGTATTAGCTGCGAGAGCTCGGCTCTGGTCGCGGCCGCTACGTCCCAAGTCTTGAGGTGGCCATCCACTGCGACCGTGAACAGATACTGATTATCGTTGCTAAAGACCAGTGCATGCAGCCGAGTCACATGCCCTCGAAGCTCCATTGGTGGTTGGTCGCCTGCAATGCTGAACAGCTTAATTAAGCGGGGGTCGTCTGACCTGTACGCCAACCACTTGCCATCGGGACTGAATCTTTCAAATCTTGCTAGATCAATGGGAAGGGAAAATAGTCTCTGTCCCGACTCACTATCAAACACTTCGCCCCCACGGCGCGATGGTTGCTGAAACTCCCCGACATACAATTGTTTTCCATTCGGACCAAAAAGAAAACGCGATTGTCGGGCAAACGGGATGGTGACAACCAGCGAAGTTGACACCTCTCGTTTTTCTGAGGGCGTAATGTCCATAATGTGGATAGGGACTCCTAGGGCATCCTCTTTGGTCCCGTCAGTCATATTTTGGAACGCTAACCGCGAACCATCGGGGCTAATATTGTAATTGGCGATTGGATCACTCCCGATTGGAATCGCGTCCAGTTCAGCGCCCGTTTTCGTACTCCAGAATTGAACAACCGATGGCTTCAGCGAATCGCGCTCCGCTTGGTTAACGACCATGGCCATCCTCAAACCATCCTCGCTGAACCATAGGTCATTCTTCAGTCGTATATTGAATCGTGGCGATTGGATCGTAAAGAGGGAGGTTCTCGCCACGATATCGAACATCTGGAGCTTCACCATGCCATCGCCAAGCCGGTCCCAAGTGATTATTGCAAGCTGCTTTCCATCCGGATGAAAGACTACCTGTGGAGAAAATAATGGAGCATCGTTGATGCGAGGATTTGACAAAACAGCTAGTTCTGCACCCGTCTGAGCATTCCAAACCTTTACCACCGCTGCACGCCCGGTAGACCCAATAGATGCCTCTTCGACAAGAGCCGCAACTCGCGTTCCATCGTTACTAAAGCTGAATGTGGACAACAACTGAGGATCCTCGACCGGTAACTTTACCGTTCGAAGTTCCGAGTGACAGAGTCGATTCCAATAATGCCATTCAAAATTTCGCAAGTCGCTTTGTCCCGGTAGTGGGCGGTGAGCGTTCAGCAGTTCGAGGACGCGACTGACATTGTCGGCCGCCCAGGCCGTTTGGACCAGGTTCATGTCGCTCGTGTACAGCATCCGCCGCTGCTCTTCCTTTTGCCGACTCAGGTCTTGCTTCTCGCGAGCAAGCTGCTCGCTCAAGCTCAACGATTTGTCACGTTCGCCTTCAGCCGTCTCGCGGGCTGATTGGGCGAGCAAGCGTTGATTGTCGGCTTCGACCTGTTGCTCGATTGCCAAATTGCGCTGGAACCGTGCATGAAAGGCAAACCAGCTGCTGGCGATGACTCCCATGAGAAGTGCCGTCGCCACAAGAATTCCGGAGGCGAATACGGCTCGATTCCTTCGGACAAACTTGCTCAATTTGTACGCAGCGGATGGCGGGCACGCTTCAACTTGTTCATCGCGAAGGAACCGTCCAACATCGGCAGCGAACGCATTCGCGGTCTCGTAGCGCCGCGTGCGGTCTTTCTCGAGCGCCTTCATGACAATCCAATCGAGCTCACCCCTCATCTGCTTGCTGAGCCGAGTGGGCTCGGTGTTGCGATTGGCAGCGAGGCTCGGCAACGTTTCTGATGTACTCAATCGCTGGCTCGGTCGCTGCGGTTCGTCTTCGCAGATCAGCCGCCGGATCTCGTCGTAGGCGGCAGTCACCAGGCGACTCTTTTCTAGCGGAGTACTACCGGTCAACAGCTCGTACAACAAAACACCGAGCGCGTAAATGTCAGAGCGAGTGTCGATATCCAGACCGCTCATCTCCGCTTGTTCGGGGCTCATGTAAAGCGGCGTGCCAATCATTTGCGCGAACTGCGTATAGATCGTTCGCTCCGTCAACTGTTGATGAATGGCCTTGGCGACTCCGAAATCGATCACCTTGGCGACAGGTTTGCCGTCGTGCGACGTGACGAGCACGTTCGAGGGCTTGATGTCGCGGTGGATAATGCCCTTCTGATGAGCGTGCTGAATCGCATGGCAGACGGTAACGAAAATTTCCAAGCGTTCCGACGGATTGAGATGGTTCTTGTCGCAGTATTCGGTAATCGGAATGCCGCGAACGAGTTCCATCACAAAGTAAGGTCGACCGGTGTCGGTGGTTCCGGCGTCAAGCACCCTGGCGATATTCGGATGATCCATGATCGCCAACGCCTGGCGTTCGGCTTCGAAACGCGCTATGACTTGTTTGGAATCCATGCCAGGCTTGATGAGCTTGAGGGCAACTTTGCGACGGACCGGCTCTTGCTGTTCCGCAACGAAGACCACTCCAAAGCCACCTTCGCCAATCTGTTCCATCAAGCGATAGGGACCGATTCGCGAACCGGGTTTTTCCGTTATTGGGCCAAATGCGGCCGTATGCGTGCGCTCTCCGGCTGGGCCCAGGATATCGTCGGATTGAGCATGGGCGAGCAACAACACATCGACTCGTCGGCGTAGCATTTCGTCGCCCGCGCAGGCTTCGGCGAGAAAGGCTTCTCGTAGATCGCCAGACTCTTTTTCTAATGCTAGAGCAAATAGGGTGGCTTCGTTCATGATGATTGCAAATTACACGGGTCTTTTGAGAATAGAAATTGGTCTCTATTCATTCATGCGTTTTTTTCAGGAAAAACGCACCAGGAAAAAACGGGGGAAATTAAGGAACAGCATCACGCGGAGCGTGATGGGTACTTTAGAAAGTACCCATCACGCTCCGCGTGATGCCACCTCGCAATCCATCATGGGTCGACTTCAACTCTCAGCCAGGCGCGGGCGTATGACCACCAGCGATCGGCAGTGCTTGGCGAAATGCCCAAAATTTCTGCAGATTCATCCAAGCTCAAACGTCCAAACCAGCGGAGCTTGAGCAGTTCTGCCTTTTCGGGCGAATGGACGGTGAATCGATCCAGTGCTTCATTGAGAGCCAACAACCGCGTGTCTTTTTCGGGCTCGACGACGACGTCTACCTCCAGATCAACTCGATTCAAGTGTGCACCGTACTTGACGCGATTCTTGCGACGGGCGTTATCGATCAAGATTCGGCGCATGGCTTCCGACGCCGCGCCGAAGAAGTGCCTTCGATTGGCAAAGGTGGCGATATTCTGATTTCCGACTAGCTTGACATAGGCTTCGTGGACGAGCCCGGTGGCTTGCAAAGTTTGGCCTGGCTTTTCGCGTGCCATTTGCGCCGCAGCCATTTGCCGCAGTTCGTCATAGACCAGTGGCAACAGTTCATTTACCGCGATAGGGTCGCCGCTATCTATCTTTTGAAGGACTTCGGTGATCTCGGACATATCCCTGACTTTCCAGCCGCACTCGGAATTAGACTTAGTAAGCTTACCGTGTATCGGGAACCATGTTGTAAATGGAGCGGTCTATGGGTGAATTGGTTTTGATTGAGGTACCGCTGCACTATTGAGAAAGGCATCACGCGGAGCGTGATGAGTACATTAATAGTACCCATCACGCTCCGCGTGATGTTCCAAATCTGCAGTGAACTTGAGCCCCGAGCCACCTTACTTCAATTCCGAAAACAGCCAGGATTTGCAGAAACTCCAATAACGCTCGGCCGTTGCCTGAGAGATCCCGAGCGCAGACGCTGCCTCGGGTACGGTGAATCCTGCGAAGTAGCGAAGTTTGACCAGCTGGGCTTTTTCCGGCCATTGCTCTTCAAGTCGGCAAAGAGCTTCGTCAAGGGCCAACAGATCTTCGTGGCGAGTTGGGATTTGTGGATTGGCACCATCCAGTTCGACGCGTTGCAACCCACCGCCATGTTTTTCGCTGCGTTTGCGACGAGCATGCTCGACTAAAATGCGCCGCATCGCTTCAGCAGCCGCACCGAAAAAATGTCCGCTACCGTTCCACTTGGTTTGTTCAGTTACATCCACCAATCGCAAGTAAGCATCATGCACCAACATCGTCGCTTGCAACGACTGCCCCTGCGGCTCGTGCGCTAAGCGAGCCATTGCAAGTTTCCGTAACTCCTCATAAACCAACGGAAGCAATTGCGCGGCCGCCGACGGATCGCCGGATTCAATTTGCGACAGTATGCGAGTGACGTTGGTCATGCCTGGTATCTTTAAGGATTCGATCCAATGATCGCGGGATTCTTTTTTAATTCAGCTAGAAGCAGTTTAAAATCTGCTCGCTCCCGCAGCACGTCGAGGTCGTGGTCCTGCTCCATGTTCGAGATACTATCATAGCCTGCTGCAACTGCTTTTTTTAACCAGGCCATCGCACGGTCCGCTTCTTCATTGGCGAGTCGTAATGCATCGGAGCTTGTATTCGACTTGAACACCGAAGCAATCAAGGCTCGATTGCATGCTGCGTTATACAAGCCAATGTTGTCATCCTTGCGGATCTCGGTTTCCCATTTCTCGGCAGCCTGCCGGCATGAGACGACGTCGTTGATCTTTGCATAGTGCATCATCAGCGCTGGTAAGAATTCTCGATGCCATTTCGATAACTCTGGGCGTTGAAGTACTTCGTTAGTGATCGCCATACCCTCTGTATCGCGGTCGAGCTGAAATAGTTTTTCGGCTACTCTGGACATGCCTATAACCGTCCATCGACGGTTCGCCCCGTACTTGGCTTTTGCAAGAGCAAGCGACTCTTCGTCTATACGAAGGGCGTCCTGATATCGACCAAGCCGAGCATATTGAGAGCTCAGTGCGTATCTAAACGCAAGAGTAGATCCGTGGTCTTTTCCACTCGCTTGGGTGGATCGCGAGACGATATCCTCGTTTATTCGCAGTGCCTCTTCTGGCCGGTTTGTTTTCTCATATTCTCGTGCTAGGTGTAACAGCGTCGTAAGCTTGGACTTGCTGTCGCTCGACGACTCTCCTAGTTCTGCCACTAAAATACGTTCTAAAATTGCAATTGCCTCGTCATGTTTGTTCGCTCTTCTGAGCCAGAAGGCTTGGCCACGCGCAACTCGAATCGTCTCGGGATGATTCGGTCCGAGTTTGGCCGTCAGAATCTCTAGGGCATGCGTTTCTAGTTTCCATGCTTCTGCTGGCCGCGAGTGAAAATTGTATGCGTTGGCGAGTGCAAGCATACTTCGTGCGGTATCGAGATGGTCGAGGCCGAGCACGCGTTTCCGAATAGCCAAAGTCTCCTCCGTGATTTTTATGGCATCTGCATTTCGACCCACTTGAGAATATGCAAATCCTAATTGGTACATACAGCTAGCAGTGACGGGATTGTCGGGACCGAGGTGCTGGGTGTAAACTGCTAGAGCCTTTTCAATTTCTTTCGCTGCCAATTCATCCGCTTGTTCGTACATCAGTGCCGAGCCCATCAACATTCGCAAGCGGGCAGCGATCAACGGTTGCTTATCGAAGCTTTTGTCTAAGGATGGCAGAGCGCCTTCAATCACACGACGTAAAGTTGCTCCTTCGCCTAGTCCTTCACCTTCCGGTCTTCCTGCGTTAAAGACTTGTTTTTCCATAAAATCTAGTACTGCATTGGTTTCAGCCTCACGCGATTGAGAGGTTTCTTTGGCCTCCCTTTCTGATTGGGCAGCGACCAAGGCGATGTGTTGCTCTCGAGTTGCCCGCACGGCTTGCCAGGTCGCCACAGCGGTACCCGCCAAGAGAGCAACCAATACCGCCAAACCACTGAGTGCTGCCGCTTTGTTGCGCCCGACAAACTTCTGCAGCTTGTATACGACAGAAGGCGGACGAGCCAAAATCGCTTCGCCACTTAGATAGCGATCGATATCCGCCGCTAGCCCATTGGCCGTTTCGTAACGCCGATCGCGATTCTTTTCCAACGTTTTCATCACAATCCAGTCGAGTTCACCGCGTAGCAGAGCTCCGAGCCGCTTGGCGTCCGTGTTTCGATGGGCGGCCACGGATGCAGTCGCTTCACCGCGCGTGCTCAGACGCAACGATGGCTTCTCGGCCTCCTCCTCGCGAATCATTCGCTGCAATTCCCCGTATGCCTTGCCACGAATCGAAGTGTTCTCTAGCGGAGTACTGCCGGTCAAGAGCTCGTACAGCAGAACACCGAGCGAGTAGATATCGCTACGAGTATCAATGTCCAAGCCACTCATCTCGGCTTGCTCGGGACTCATGTAAGCTGGCGTCCCAATCATCTGACCGTAAACCGTAAACATCGTCTTTTCGGTCAGTTGCTGGGTAACTGCTTTCGACACACCGAAATCGATTACCTTGGGAACTGGTTCGCCATCGTGCAATGTAACCATCACATTCGATGGCTTGATATCGCGGTGGATGACTCCCTTTTGATGGGCGTGCTGAATTGCCTTGCAAACGACAGCGAACAGCTCTAGTCGCTGACGTGTGTCAAGCTTACTTTCGTCGCAGAATTGGGTGAGTGGGATCCCCTTGACCAACTCCATCACGAAGTACGGGCGGCCGGACTCGGTAGCGCCACCATCGAATACTTTGGCGATATTGGGGTGGTCCATAAGTGCCAAAGCTTGCCGCTCGGCCTCAAAACGGGCGACGACTTCCTTGGTTTCCATGCCAGGCTTGATGATCTTCAAGGCCACTCGGCGTTTGATTGGCTGACTCTGTTCGGCCATGTAGACGACACCCATGCCCCCTTCGCCGATCTGCTGCAGGAGCTTGTAGGGACCAATCACGGTGCCTGGGCCCTCCGAGATTGGTCGATGGGCGAGCGTGTAATCGACAGGCGGACGCTCAAGAAAATCTTCACTTTGATGCTGAACAGCGAGAAGCGATTGAACATTCTCAAACAATTCCTGATTGCCCGCACACGCGCCCTTTAGATACGCATTGCGTTCGGCGGGCGTCTTCAATTCGAGAGCCGCTAGGAAAATGGATTGCTCAGTGGTCGATGTAGGCATGGCTCTCTCTTAATTGGCAAAAGGGTTGTTAGCGATTCCCAATGTCATGCGACGTCCAGCCATTCCGAGGGCCAAAAATCTGAAAACAAATAGTTACTTTCTTTTAGCACTGCAATCTGGCTCGCCGTCAGCCCGAGCCATTTCGCGTTTTAACCATGAGCTGGCGTAAACCCAGTTGCGTTTCACCGTTCGGGGCGAATCACCCATCAACGCTGCCGTCTGCTCAATCGTCATCTCGGCAAAGTACCGCAGCTTGACTAATTCGGCCAGATGAGGATGAACCATTGCCAACCGAGAAAGGGCTTCATCCAATGCCAGTATTCGTTCATCGGGTGGGAGCGAGACTAAGTCGTCTTCCTGGATCTGGAATTGTTGATTTCCGCCGCCATGTTTTAAACGGGCTTTGCGCCGGGCGCTCTCGACCAGGATCCGCCGCATCGCTTCGGCGGCTGCTCCGAAGAAGTGCCGACTGTTAGCAAAGGGACCGCCAAGTCTCAAATAGGCTTCGTGCACCAGTGCCGTCGCCTGCAGTGTCTGGCCAGGTTGCTCATGAGCCAGCTTCGCCGCCGCCAACTTTCGCAATTCATCATAAACCAGCGGGAATAATTCCTCCGTCGCCGACGGATCTCCGGATTCTATTTGCGATAGGATGCGAGTGACGTCTGACATGGGAATGCTTTCGCTGACAGTTCATTAATCCAATCTCAGTATACTGTCGACGTGCTCCGATAGCTTGCGGCAATTGATTGAGGATGCTGGGAGTTTCACGCGGGCCTGAACGAGCATCACGCGGAGCGTGATGGGTACTTTCTATAGTACTCATCACGCTCCGCGTGATGCCGAAGCCTACGCGTGATGCCGAAGCCTACTTTACAAACACTAACCCACTCTCCATCATTATCCTAAACGTCAATAACGATTCTACGCGATTTCATTTTTTCTACACGATTTCATTTTCAAGTTATCTCACCTGCTTATTTCAGACTCTTAGCATCATGCTCGACTTCAGGTTCTTCGACCCGTTGGAAACGCTTTCGATTGTCGAACGGAAACTTCCTCATTGGTCCCAAGCGGGCGTTATCTCTTTCCTGACGTTTCGTGCTCATGACTCGATGCCCAAAGCCGTCGTCAAAGCGTTTTTGCAAGCTCGAAATGACTGGCTATTGCGGCATGGAATCGATTCGAAGTTGAGTGACTGGAAAAGCCGTTTGGCTCAGCTTGGCAAGCAAATCGAACGAGAATTTTTCCAGCACTTTTCCGATCGCTGGAATGATGAACTTGACAACTGCCATGGTGCTTGCGTCTTGCGGGATCCCAACTGTGCCGCGATCGTGGCGAGCAGTCTACAACATTTTGATGGTGATCGTTACGAACTGACCGATTTCGTGGTGATGCCGAATCATGTGCATGTTTTGGTTACGTTTCTCGACGAAGATTCATTGGTAAATCAATGTGAGTCCTGGAAGCATTTTACGGCGACCAAGATCAATCGACTGGTTGGCAGCAGCGGTCGATATTGGGAGCAAGACGGTTTTGATCACTTACTGCGCTCGGATGTTCAGTTTGAATATCTGCGTGAGTACATTGCGCAAAATCCAGTGAAGGCGAGACTCAAGGCAGGTGAGTTTCTACATTTTAGTAAGGATTTGAAATCGACAGAAGGGGAAATCATGCGTGATTGAGGGGCCATCAGGCTCTGCCTAGGGGTTAGGGGCGGCTAGGGGCCATCACGCGGAGCGTGATGAGTACATTGAAAGTACCCATCACGCTCCGCGTGATGTTTTGCGTTCACCAACCCTGGCAACGATTAAGGTAGCGGTGCGTGATATGGCTTGCCTTCGCGATAGAGCTGCAGTCGCAATTCGCAATCGGCCCGCCGCGATTCTATCTTGAGCAGCGAAATGGCTTCCTTCTGCCACTTGACCGCCTGCTCAAACTCGCCGGATTCAGCGTAGGCGGCAGCCAAAGTGTCGAGTTGATTCGCATCTTTCCAGTTCGCCAACTCACAGCACAAAGTCGCATCGATAACGGCTCGTTTGCCATCGCGAATCTTTTCGTCAGGGCACGTCGCCAATAGCCAAGCACGTGAGTTCAATGCCCCAGCATCTTTCTCGTTCTTACGTAGTACAGAGTCGAATATGCCGAGCGCCAGTTCGTATCGACCGCAGTCGATCAACGTATCCATTCTCGGTGGTACAAAACTCCCCGGGAACTGACTCTCGTAGTAACTGATCGCGTCCTCGAACGGAACTGTATCGCGACGTTCGATCCAAAGGGTGCCTGTCCACAACCGGTCGCCATCGACTTTGAGTACAGTAAATGGCAACTGCGGAAAGAGTTTTGGTACATTGGCGGTGGTAGACCATGCGGCTTCACGTGGCATCAAGCTCTTACCAATCCAGTCTTGCGGAGACTCGCTCGCAATTGGAATACTCAGAAGCGTTTCTAACTCTGCCAACAGGGTCTTATACTGCTCTTCGTTGCCACTGCGTGTGCGGCGAATCTCGTCCATGAGTCCACGTGCTGCTTCGATTTCCCCCTGCTGCTGATGGACTAATGCCTGGACCACGAGATCCTCGGCCATTAGCGGAATATTCTTCGCCTCAAGAATTTTTTGATACTCAGATAGAGCCATTGCAGCCTCGGATGGTTGCTGCAACCTGAAATGAGCGAGCGCTCTTGCTCTCCAAACGATGGGGAAGATACTGTCTGGCGGGGCCTGGCAGGCTTCGAGTAGATTAGCTAGCGCTCGTTGCTGGCTTTTGATCGACGGATTCTTTTTCAGCGGCAGGTTCCAGCCCTCTCGTGCCAATTCCATTGGTGACGATGATGTTTGTTTTAGGATCGTGACGGCAATGTCGCGCACCTCTTTCGTTAATGAATCGTCGGATTCGACCCTCGTAATCAGCTCTGATGTCAACGTTGGCGTGTCCTGATCTTTACGAGAAAGCAATGTCTCAACATAAAGCTGCGCCTCAACCGACGGCTGCAGAGATTTGGCACTCCATTGCCGAATCCGAATCGCATCAGTCTGACGATTGCCAACAAGTGTGGTTCCATCTTGGCTAAAAGAAAGTGAATGCATCCGTTCAGGAAAAGACATCAACTCCTCACCGGTAGAGACGTTCCAAATTTTTGTTTCGCCAATGCCCGTCTCTCGGAATCGTTCTGCATCGGAGCTGGAACAAATGCGATTGCCATCCGGAAAGAACGCGAGAGTTTCGATCAGCCCTTGATGCCCCCGCAAAGTGCGAAGCGGAAGATCGGGATTCGAGAGCTCCCAGATTAGGATATCCCCAGGTGTCTTATCCTGATAACTAGAGATTGCGACTGCAAAATGCTGCCGGTCGCTGCTCAATGCAAAATGAAAATCGGGATTGCCATACAGACTATAAGTTGGGAGCGGACGGCTATGCAGCACGTGCCCAGTTTCAGCATCGAGTAGCATGATTTGACGGATATCTCGCTTGGAACTTTGGCCGCTGATTCCAACGAGCAACTGGCTATCTTGGCTGAACTGGAATCGATGTAAATCATTAGCGGCATCCTTTGGTAATTGCCACAGAAGATCCCCAGTCTTGGCATCGAAAACATAGGGTGTTCCGTCGATCTGCTTATGCAATCCTAATGCAACTTTAATGACCGCATCTCCGAGTGCGTCATTCGATTCCAATAGTGCCATTCAAATCCTCGCAGATCTGCTTCGCCCGGCTGCGGTCGGTGCGCATTAAGCAGATCACGAACGCGATACACGTTCGAGGCATCCCAGGCGGTTTGGACGAGGTTCATGTCGCTGTCATACCGCATTCGGCGCTGCTCTTCCTTTTGACGACTCAACTCTTGTTTTTCGAGATCGAGCGCCGCACTGAGTGCCAGTGCCTTGTCGCGTTCCTGTACGGCTGTTATCCGCTGCGATTCCTCAGAAGTTCTCGCTGCTTCTGCTTGCTTCCGTGAAGACATCTCAGATTGTTGCGAATCTTCAGCCGTTTGCCTCGCCGCATCTGCCAACTTCGATTGCTCGTTGGCGTGAAACGTGAACCAAGCACTGCCAATTACGCCGATCAACAACGAAGCGGCAAGGGCCAGCATCACTCGCTGACGCTTGTGAGCCTCTTCGGATCGTGTCACAGCTTGATGCCGCTGGAGCTCGGCATGCCGCAAGCGATTGTCTACCGACTCGATATAGCTAGAGACTCGCTTGGAAAGTTCGCCCGCGTCTCGTAATCGGTCATTGGGTTCCAGAGCCAGTGCATTCCGGACAACGTTGAGTAGCTCGGCATCGACCCCGCATGCATCGAGCCTCGCATAACATTCTTCCAGTTTGCCACGACTGGCCAAACGAAAGACTTGTTCGCCACTGGGCGCAACATACGGCGGCTTGCCAGTGAGGATCTCGCACAAGATGGCCCCTAAGCCAAATACGTCGGTCCGTTCATCCAGTCGATCGACTTCACCGAGCGCTTGTTCTGGGGACATGTAAGCGGGTGTACCCATCACGCTGCCCATCTGGGTCATGGAACCCAGAGTGCCGGGCGAATCACTACCCACACTCCGCAGTGTGCGGATGATGCTGACCTCGGTCTGCTTCTCCAGCGATTTCTTTTCGTCAGCGATGCCACCGGCGGATAGCACTTTAGCCAGGCCCCAGTCCATGACTTGCACTTCACCAAAGGCACCGATCATGATGTTGGCGGGCTTCAAATCGCGATGGATTACGCCTCGACTGTGTGCGTAGGCCATCCTCTGGCAAATCTGTTCGAAGATTCCTAGGTACTCGGCTCGGTCTTCGGTTGGATCCTTTCTCGCGGTCAACAGTTCGGCCAGCGTTTGGCCTTTGACTAGCTTCATGCTAAAGAATGGGCGTTGGTCGCCAAACTGACCGAGTTCATAAATGGGCACGATTCCGGGGTGTTGCAGTTGGCCCCCGATTTGAGCCTCTTCAATAAAGCGTTGAACGACCTCGGGCTTATCTTTATGTGAATCGAGTAGCACCTTGATGGCCAGATCGCGTCCCAGGTCGACATCGCGTCCCTTGATGATGGCCCCCATGCCACCGCGAGCGATCTCACCGTCGAGTCGATACCGGCTGTCCGCCTGTTCGGCTGGCATTTCTTTGGAACGCGGCCGCACAATGGGATCGCTGCCTACGTTCCTGCGTTCGCGCAGCATGACGCGTGGAACGTCATTGAGCGTTTGGCCGAGCGACTTGAGGACGCTGTGGTTCTGGGAGCCGATCACCACGGCTTGATTTTCTTTCAGTCCGGCGGTGAGGCCTGCGTCGAGGATTTTCAGATCGAGGTCAACCATTCCGTTCAAAGCAGCGGCGGGTTTTTCCATGAAGCTGCCGACTTTGGACTGGATGGCCAGCATTTGCTCGACACGTTCTCTCAGTTCAGCATCCGCGCCACAGACCTGTGCGAGATAAGCGGTGCGAGCTTCTGGCGATTGGATTTCCAGAGCGGCAAAGAAGACTGTTTCTAAATGATTCATTTTTGAAATCCTGGCCTTGAATGTTTTTAGCGACTGAATTGTCTCTGATACCAGTGCGAAATGCTGGGGCGAAACCCCTCAATCATTCAGAAAATAGTTTTTTGGTTTGACAGGAAATCTATTTTTCTTTTCGAGGGAATTCAAGGCATCATCACTCGGTGCGTGAAGATGCCGATTCCGTGAAGATGCCGATTCCACCGGCTCGCAGAAACCCTGCCGTGATCAACGACGTTACCTACACTTCACCTGATTTCCTTGGGCAGAATGACGTTGGAGAGCGGTACTGCCTCCGTGACCCACACAATTCTCGGTGGATGCATCGTCTACAAAACAGTTCCATAGATTGAACAGCCAACCACGTGCTACTGCACTGGATGCCTTCTTGCCATATCTAGAAAGAGCTCATACCGTGCTTTCATTTCAACGATGCTATCGCCGCCGAATTTTTCGACAAAGGCCGCTGCAACTTCAAATGCTACGACATGCTCGACAATGATCGCGGCCGCCGAGATCGCGCACACATCGCTGCGTTCATAGCTCGCTCGGTGTGGCTCCTTGTCTACCATGCGAATCGAGTCAAGCGGTTTTCGAAGTGTGCTAATTGGTTTTTTTGCAGCCCGAAGGATGAGCGACTGACCATTTGTCATCCCCCCTTCAAGACCTCCGGCATTGTTGGATGGTCGGGTGTAACCAAGATTGGGTAAATGGCTCTGAGTTGCGTCGTAATGAATGGGATCATGAACCCTCGACCCCTGTGTACGAGCCGCTTCGAACCCCATCCCAATCTCGACCCCTTTGATCGCTTGCACAGCCATCACCGCTTGGGCAAGCTTTCCGTCCAGTTTCCTATCCCATTGAGCGTGAGTGCCTAATCCAAAAGGCAAGCCATCGACGCGAACCTCGATGATACCGCCCAAGGTATCACCCTCCTCTGCCATTCGATCAATGTACTCTTCCGCTTCACGATCCCTGGACGGGTCCACCGAATAGATGCTACTCGTTTCTCGAGTCTTTCGGACATCATCAAGCTTCTGCTGAAGCGACTCGCCGCGACCAATGGGCATGGCTCCAAGCTCCAAAACGTAGCCAATCGTTTCGATCCCAAATTGAGAAAGCAGTTGCCTCGCAAGTGCACCTGCAGCAACTCGGACGGCTGTTTCCCTCGCACTCGATCGTTCTAGCACGCCGCGAATGGAGCCAAGGTATTTTATAGAGCCGGTCAGATCCGCGTGCCCTGGTCTTGGGCGTTCTAGTTCCTTAAGCCGTTCCAATTTGTAGTCATTATTGACGACTTGGAGTGCGATTGGGGAGCCCAGACTGGTTGATTGCCAAATGCCCGTTAGGATATCGACGGTATCCTGTTCGAGTTTTTGACGGCCGCCGCGTCCATAGCCTCCTTGCCTAAGCCTTAATTCATGATTGATCATATCCTGATCGATGGTTAACCCAGCAGGAAACCCGTCGATGAGCGCTAGCAGGGCTTTCCCATGTGATTCTCCCGCGGTCCAATAGCGAAGCATAAAGTGTTTCGGAATTCATTCAGAGGTAAACTAGCAAAAGAATCATTCTAGTTGTCCCAATTTCCTAGCCAAGCCGCAATTGGCGTCGAGGATCTTCTGTTTTTTAGCCCAGGCGCAAAGCATTCCTGTATGTCGGACTCAACGAAACAAGCGTTTGAAAAGAATTATCGTATCGGTTACTGTACGAATGTACACGCTGGGAGAGATTTAACGGGCGTATTAGAAAATCTCACAAACCATTGCTTACCCATTCGAAAGCTTGCGAGTTCCGATCAACCACTTTGCGTTGGGCTTTGGTTTTCAGAGGTATCAGCGGCTCAATCCTTACAGCCAGCACAACTGGCACTACTTAAGGATCAACTGTCCGAGTATCAATTGGTGCCATTCACGCTCAATGGGTTTCCACAAGGTGACTTCCATAGTCAAGTGGTCAAGCACCGTGTATACCAGCCGACATGGTGGCAACGTGAGAGGCTCGAATACACGCTCAACCTAATCCAATTGCTCGACCAGATTCTTCCGGTTGGTGAAATAGGCTCCATTTCAACCTTGCCGATTGCCTGGGGCAAACCCGATCCAACTCGCGAACAGCTGAAGCGCGCCGCAGCACAATTGGTAGAAGTTGCCATGGCGCTGCATAGGCTCTTCGAGGAAAAAGGGCGAAAAATCGTGTTGGCGATCGAACCAGAGCCCGGCTGCTATCTGACAAATAGCTCCTCGTTTCGCATGTTCTTCAACGAGTACCTTCGATCACCCTCGCTAGCCGATGGTAACGCAGTCGTCGCTGGTCAGTACTTGACACTTTGCCACGATGTATGCCATGCAGCAGTGATGTTCGAAGACCAGTCCGTCGAGCTAAAGCAACTAATGCACGACGAAATTGCAATCGGCAAGGTACAAGTTTCGTCAGCCATTCAAGTCGACTGGGACTCGATGTCCGGGACCGAACGTGTCGAAGCATTTGAACAACTGCGAGGCTTTGCAGAAGACCGTTATTTGCATCAGACCAATTGCCGCAAATTACGAGCAGCGACATGCGATTTGATAGAGGACCTTCCCATTGCCTTATCGTCGGTATCATCGCCCGCCGATCTTGCGGGCGAATGGCGTATTCATTTTCATGTTCCGATTTTTCTGCCGCGGCTTGGACTGATTCATTCGACACAGAATGAGATAACTAAATTGCTCCAAATCCTTGCTGGTCCAGCCTCAAAACGGCCAAGCTTTACTGGTCACTATGAGGTAGAAACATACGCATGGGGCGTACTGCCAGAAAACATGCGTGAGGGCAACTTGAACGAGGGCATCGCCAGGGAAGTAAACTGGCTCAAATGGCACTTGCTTAACGTTGAAGTTATAGATTGATTGAAGGCGATAAAAGCCTGCTGGGAAAATTGGGCTAGTGCCGTATCCACATTGATGTTGTGAGCAGTTGGTAGCGGATCTTGTTAAAGATCTTATGCCGAAAGGACCTTTTAACAAGATCTACTACCCACAAAATCGAAGTAATCGAGACACTGATTACTTAACCGAAAACCGATAAATGGTTGTTGAATTCCAATCCGTACCGGGACGCAATACCACGCTAGGGAATTCGGAGTGGTTTGGCGAGTCCGGAAAATGTTGTGTCTCAAGGCAAAAAGCACCATGCTTCGGAAAGGGAGTGTTGTTGAAGCTATTTGCGGTAAACAGCTGCACGGCTGGTTCGGTCGTTAAGCACTCCAGGACTCGGCCAGAGGCGGGCTCAACTACCTTCGCGGCCATACGAAGCGTTCCAAGATCACCTCGCAGTTTGTACGTATGATCGTACCCGCGAAAGGTACCATCTAACGCACCGTAGAGTTGCTTAATGCGTTCACCGATGAGACGTGGGCGACGGAAATCTAGCACCGTTTCTTCAACGGAAGCGAGTTCGCCCGTGGGAATCATTGAATTATCTACTGTAGCAACTTGATCCGCTTCGATTTGCAATTCGTGCCCAAGAACATCGCTTCCGGCACCAGCCAAATTGAAATACGCATGGTTGGTCAGATTAATGATCGTTGGCTGATCGGTACTAGCCTTGTAATGGATTTTCAATTCGTTTTGATCGGAAAGCGAGTAAGTGACACTTACTTGAAGAGTACCAGGGAAGCCTTCTTCGCCGTCGCGACTCATGTATTTCAATTCGACGGACGCTTGGTTGGCGTTTTCGATCTTTGCACTTTTCCACAACGATTTCCCAAAGTGCTTTTGACCTCCGTGAATGTGATTTTCACCCGAGTTTTTGGTGACTTGAATGGTCTTGCCATCGAGCACGAAGCGACCTCCGCCGATGCGGCCGCCATGGCGGCCCATCACGGCAGCGGCTGGAAATCCCTTGACATACGTTTCCAGTGAGTCAGCTGCGAGTACTACGTTGATGGTTTTTCCATCACGATCAGGAACCGAGATGTCCGAGATTATCGCTCCGTATTCAATTACTTTGGCCTGCATGCCATGGCTATTGCGAAGCGTGAATTGCTGAACGATTTCCCCGCTGGGCATCGTCCCGTATGTCGCCATCAAGGAGGAAGGTTGCTCGGCGTTTAAAGCATTCTGAAAAAGTCCCAAAACAAACCAAGCAGCGGAAACTCGAAACAAAAATCGCATATTGGATGTCCCTTAGGAAACTTAGGAAAAAATTATTTAACCCCGTTTAACCCCGTTTAACCCCGTTTAACCCGGAGCCGTAGGCGACGGCGTTGGGTGTACGGCCGTCGCCTGCGGCTCGGGGTTAAACAAAGTAAACGGCTAATCGCAATCATCCGCGTCCGGTTAATCGCCACCGCTGCCGGAAGAGCCAGATGTTGATCAACAAGAGGATTGTGCTCGCGCTCAACGTCACAACAAAGTAACTGCCAACTAGCGGCCAAGAACCCAGTCTGGCGCTGGCTGAGGAGCTCCCCGATGCAACCTCCGTCATCGGGGTACTATCAGCAGCCATCAATGGGCTCGCCACTCCAATAAACCGCAAATTTTCGACTTGTTGCCGAGCCAATAAGCTTTCGCTTGAATCTCCAACTGGCGCGAAACTCCAAAAAAGGAAATAAATGGCAATTGGCAGACAATAGAGAAACATCAATACGATGTAGCTGATCATCATGGCACTGCTGGTCTTTCGCAGTAGCGTCGAAAGAAACAAGGCTAGAATGGCATTGAAAATCGATGCGACGATACAAATACCTAGAAAAACCAGCATGGCTTTCCAGTTCTTAAAGAGCTCCGGATTTAAGAATGAAAGAAGCAGAGGGAACATCAGGAAGGAGGTCAAGACAAACGACACACGGTAGCCCGCAAGCAACTTGCCCCACATGATCTCCCATGAAGAAATCGTCGTCGTCAATAAGAGATCCAACGTCTGCCGTTCGCGTTCGCTAGTAATGCTGCCTGCCGTAAAAACAGGCGCGGCCAAGATGTTAAAAACAAGCACGTAGCCAACATAATACGACGCATAGTTTGGCATTAAGAACAACAATACAGCCATCAACGGAATCGCTAAAACCATACTTAATTGGATAACTAGACGCAGCATGAGCGTTCCTTGGCTGAAGAGCTCGGCGTGCATTTCTTTGTCGTATACTGGATTGGCGTTGTCATCCATCAATGTCTTGCGCCGAGGCGGCGCGAACAAATTGTCAGGGAACTGATCGCGTTGAATTACGAGTCCCACCGCTTCACGCTGTTCTTGGTCGAGATCGACAACTTCGCTCCCTTGGCTTCCTACGTCGGGTGGATACAACAACCTGCGTGCAGTCACGGCTAACATGGCGAAGCCTGCAAATAGGCAAATCGCTGGAACAAAAGTGATGGTAATCAATAGTCGCAAGTCCCCTTGCGGGGCAAGCAAGAGCCACGAGACAACTCCAACAATCAAGATTGGCAAGATTAAAACATAGCTCACCACCAACGAAGCGCTGGTGCGTTTGAAATAACTCGAGCAATACATGCTGATCGATCCGAACAAGAAAATAGCCGATAGTAGCCCCACATAGGCCGCTAAAAGTTCGTAGATGGAAACACCTCCAAGCGGCAGGCATAACATGATGATCGGCAAGGAGCCTGCGACCAAAACGACCAAGTGCGCCAACGCCGCAATGAGCTTGCCGGACACGATCACCCACGGTCGAAGTGGACTAGCGAGCAACATTTCATAAGTCTTACGCTCTTTCTCGCCAGAAATAGCACCAGCTGTGAAACTGGGGGCCATGAGCGACGCGATCGCAAATTGTCCAACAAAGAAAAAATCGACCAATCGTTGCGCAGATGCAGATTCGCGACTCAAGTCGATTTTGGTGTCCCGAGGATATGCAATCAAAACGACGGCGGCCAACGCTATTTGGTACACGAGCATCAACAGGAAAGCCCGTGGTGCTCGAAGGTTCGAAATCAGCTCGCGTTGCAGAACAGGGTTGTCAAGAGCGAACATAGGCCAGATTAGTTAAGTAGTGGGCGAAAAGATGTCTCCATTTTCTTAGCGCATAGTCTATCCGTTTCAGTCCAAATATTTCAGTGCCGCATAACTAACCTGAAGAATTCTGAGCAAAAATCCCATATGTTCTTGACGCTCGCTACCAGGCTTCAACGTTTGACTGGATAGGCAGGACGCGCATGTGCCTGATCCATTTCTTGACCAACTCTTCGGCCCAGACGCCCATGCCACTTGGTATGATTGATTCCGCCGCTCGCCTTAGGGCTACGCTAGTAACGCGGAGATGGGTTTTCCATCATGCGAGACTTTGAAAGGGCGCCCCGTGGGGGAAAATACTTCTAATTCTCGCGGCAACCCGAGCGCTGTGGCAATGGTTGCGTTGAGATCTGCTGGAGTGACTCCGTCGGATTCGACCGAGTGACCTGCTGCATCGGATCTACCATAAAATTGACCGGTCTTGATTCCTGCCCCGGCTAGCACGGCGGAGAAGGCTGCTGGATGGTGGTCTCGACCTGCGTTGTAGTTCAATTCGGGCGACCTCCCAAACTCGGTCGTCAAAACGATCAGCGTTTCGCTAAGCAGACCGCTCGCAGACAAATCTTGAATCAAGTTCCCCATCGCTTTGTCGAGCTGTCCTGCGACCTTTGGCAGAGCATTGTAGTCATACATGGCCGAATGCATGTCCCAGCCACCGCAATTCACCTCGACGCATCGCACGTTCTTTTCAATCAATCGACGAGCCAGCAAACACCCTTGTCCGAATGGATCGCGTCCGTAACGATCTCGAACATCGGCTTTCTCTTTATTGAGATCGAATGCTATTAGCTCGCCGCTGCTAAGCAGTGTGCTGGCCTCGACATAAAGATCGGCGTATGCATCCACCTGTTTATCCTTGAATTTGCTTCGAAACTTCTTGTCAAACAAATTGATCAGCTCCATCCGTGTCTCGAAGGAACTATCCGTCAAATACTCTGGCGACTTGGTGTTCTCAAGTCCTCGGTTGGGATCACCTATTGGCAGAGGACTGAAGCTGGGATCGAGAAACCCGGCACCTGGATGTTTGGCAGGCGGGCTGATCATGACCGAATCGGGAAGAGATTTGTTCTTTCGGCCTAAGAGTTTTTGCATCCATGGTCCGAGCGATGGGTGACGTTCGGTAGCGATCGCATCGTAGCTGGTTCGCATCAGATACTCGCCAGCTTCGTGATCGCCTGTTTGAGTGTTCATCGAACGAATGACCGCCAGCTTGTCAAAGTTCGCGGCCAACGTCGGTAGATGTTGTCCTAACTGGCAGCCTGGAACATTGGTTGAAATGACTTGGGTACTTCCTTGGTTGGGGTGCCCTGGCTTCACATCGAAGGTATCGATGTGACTCATTGCGCCTCCCATAAACAAGTAAATGACCCGTTTTGCCCTTCCAGCGTTGATGACCTGGGCTGCCTCCACGGCTCGATCTAAGTTGGGAAAGAGAGTCACCCCCAATGTTGCTTGGGCCGTACGTCGAAGAAGCGTTCGGCGATCAATCGATGGTACTAGAAGCATTGGATGGATCCCGTTCGATAGTGCGATGAAGTGTTATTGTGGGGTGTTATTGGATGAAAAGAAACTCGCGAGTATTGACCAGCGACCAAACAATGTTGCCATAGCCTGCGGCTCCCTTGCTCTTCACCTCGTCGATACCTCGATCGAGCTCCTGCTTGTCCGGCATTCGTGCTAGACAAGTCAAAAACGCAGAAGTGACGCCTTCCGTCATCGAAGTCTTCTTCATGATGTTGTTGTAGATCGTCGAGTTTTGTTCGAGCAGCATGTGAGAGATCGGTCCGTTGAGAAGAAACAGAATCTGAGGCACGGATCCATCTTTGGACGAAGCTGAGATCAGTTCCCGATCCGACTGACCGAACATTCTCAAAAAGTGATTTGGCGGAACAGGCGACGGCAATTCGGAAGCTCTCGCGATCAATTCGCCTTTGAAACTATACTTCGCTTTGAAGGCGTTGTTCATGATGTCGATCTCATTCCCTTTGGATTCCGCATTGATGACATCGTTGGCTGTGACGCTCTTGAAATCGAAACGAAGCACCTTGGACTTCAGGACCGCGTTGGTTTCTCGATAGTCGTCTCTCTCCCAAGCCAACGTAACGAAAGAGTCCCATGCCTGTTCGGCAGTCATTCGGCGCAAAACAGGACCGGGGAAGTGGTAGGGTTGGCCTTGGAGCAAGTCCCCATGGTAGGCTTCTCGCTGGTATGCTTGTGTATTAACTAAGATCCGCAAAAATTCTTTCATGTCAAAATTCAAGCGAACCATTTCTGATTCCAAGAGTTGCATCAAGGCTGGATTCTCCGCCTCAGTCCTATCCGTGATGTCGTCGACAGGTTCGAATTGACCAATACCGAAAACTTGTTTCCATAGTCGATTGGCTATTGTCTTCACGAAACGTGGGTTCTCTTTGTCGACTAGCCATCGAGCGAATGCCTTCCGAGGAACCTCGTCTATTTTTATTTCGATTGCTTTGCCAAGCAATGACTTCGGGGGCACTACTTCATCGGGCTTTGCGTCATCGTAGTGGTAGCTTTTCGGTAGGCGGATCGCACGGCTGGGTTCGTCATGAATGACCATCATGTTGTTGGAGATCATCCGATCGAAGCGATGGGTATTGTTTCGCTTATCCTCTTCCTCTTGCTCAATCTCATCGAACTCTTTCTTCAATCGGAGGACAGGGTCCTGGACAAAAAACTTCTTCTCTCCGCTATGGGTATTGTTCAGCGTTCCGTACGTAAATGCGGCCATATGATAGAACTCTTTTTGTGTCCATCGATCGAACGGATGGTTGTGGCATTGAGCGCAACCGATACGAGTCCCCATGAAGATGCGCAGCGTATTGTTCATGACGTCCAGCGGCATGCCCGGATCGCGCTGCAGATAGCCGGTGGCTGGCGTGTCCCAAATTCTTCCCTGAGAAGCAAGCATCTCGTACACGAGTTTGTTCCAGGGCTTGTTTTCTGCCAATGATTGTTTCAAATACTGTCTAAATGCGTCCCCGCGAACGAGGTTATTTAGTTCATCCTTATACCTCAAGGTATCGGCCCAATAATTGAATTGATGGCTGGCATAGCCTTCGCTGTTTAGAAGAGTGTCGATGAGCTCGGTACGTTTCTTCCGTGATTCGGAACGCAGGAAACCTGTCACTTCGCGAAGTGTGGGAATTCGCCCAACGATGTCCAAGTAGATGCGGCGGACGAATTGCTCATCGGACGTAGTGGCGTTCGGTTTGATCTGATGTTTGACATGGTTCGATTCCACGAGGAGGTCGATCTTGGCTGCGGTTGCAGCTACTTCGGCTTGTCGGGCTTCATCGACGGGCTTCGATTTGACAATAAAGCGGCGAGCCATACCGGGATCGATCGCCAGTTTGTCGTCCTTCTTTTTGACTCCCTTTTTTTCCTGCGGCTTGGGACTCAATTCGCGGATCTTTTCTTGATCGATCTCCAGATACTCACTGTTGCTTAACTTCTTACAACATGCGAAACGACCCTGGTAGGCCGACAGGCATTTTGGATCCTTCGCGATCGCAAGGGTATAGTCCGTTATCGCCGCATCCCATTTTTTTGATTCTTGGAGGAATTGAGCACGACTCAAATACGTTTCGCTGTCGGGCTGAATCTCGATCGCTCTATCAAAACACTTTCTCGCTTCCTCTTTCAACTCTTGTGCGACCAGTACCCGACCTTGGAGCAGATAAGGGCGAGCTAGATGTGGCTCCACTGCCATGGCTGCTTTGAAGTCGGCGACAGCATTGACGTAATCTCGCTTGGTGGCATACAGAACTCCCCGGTCACAAAGGGCTTCCGGGTGACTTGGCTGTAATTTGAGAGCCTGTTCCAGATCGGCGATCGCCTTTAGCATTTCTTTTTTGGCAACATATGCCTTCGCGCGGTTTTCGAAAGCGTCAGCCAAAGTGGGATTCAAAGCGATCGCTTTGGTATGATCGGAGATCGCTTGATCGAAATTGTTCTTTCCAAAAAAGGCGGCGCCACGGAGCGAGTACGCAATCCCATCTTTGGCATCGAGTGCAATCATCCGGTTCGAGTTGTTGATCGCCTTGTCAAATTCCTTTCGCGCCAAGTAAGCGAGTGTTCGACTCCGATGGGCAGGCATGTAGTCGGATTTCTCTAGCGTTCCAAGATAGGCCGCATCGATCGCTTTGAGATACCGACCGCTTTTGTAGTGGCAATTCGACTGAAGGGTATAAGTTTGGGCACGCACTAGCAGAATCTGCGGAGTCCGCATCGCATCCTTGAGTAGCTCTTCGCAGCCCAGAATCGTTGCATCAAAGTCGCCGGCGATGAACTTCGCAGTCGCCGAGGTCAGTTGCGATTCCAGCTCAACACGTTTCGCTTTTTGAGGATCATTCTCAGGTGACATGGCAGGCGCAGCCGTCTGTTGCGCCATCAATGGAATATACGAACATAGAAGCAAAGCCATCGAAAAGGGCGTCAAAAGGAGCTTGACTTTGCAATCGAAAAAGTTGCCGATGCGTCGGATGCGAAGTGCCATGGCAATCGAAAAGAAGGGTGCAAGATACGTCGAAGTGAGCATTACTCGCATTGTGGCCCACGTAACGGAAGATTCCAAGCCTAAAAATAATCCGCAAGGCCTAGCGTGACAATTCGTTGCCGTTTTTCGTAGGACGCCTACCAAGCGATTCTCCCCGAGGGAGGGTGACTTACACGGGAAAACCTTGGCAACTAAGCTGGAGAACCTCCAAGGCCAGTGGTGCCCTAGAAATTCCTTAATTCAACGCCATTCGATCTTGCGTCACGCAAATCGATATTGAGGGAACAAAAACGACCTACTGGTTTTCGGTGCTCGCATAATCGGAATTGGACGATTATCATAACGATTCCTAATCAACAAACGCAGGTCCGTCATGAACATCGCAGCCATTGCCCAACACCGACAAGAATTACACGATGCGTTCTTTGAGGATCGAGATCAGGAACTTCTTGACTTCCTTCAATTTGAGACTCAGACAGTCGAGGAACAAGAGTTGCAGCAGTTGCAAACACGGGCAGGTATTAGCGATCCAGAAGTCTTGAACGCGCTGACCCGTGTCGGAATTACTTCCGCATCCATGACTGCCTTTATGCTTTTACCTTTAGTTCGTTTAGCTTGGGCCGATTCGAAAATACAAAACGGTGAATACGAATCCATACTAAAAGCGGCTAGTGATGACGGGATAGCTTATGGTACGCCGGCTTATCGGTTGCTGAGTCGCTGGTTGGAGGAGAGGCCTACCGAAAAAATGCTGGATGCGTGGTGGAAGTACGCACAAGCGTTGGCCCGCGAATTGGACGTTGCAAGTTTGGAAGCGTTTCGGCATGCCACTCTCGGTCGAGCCCGTCGCGTTGCCGAAGGCTCCGGCGGAATCCTCGGACTGGGTGAAAAGATTTCCGAAAATGAACGCCATGTACTGAATGATCTCGCTCACGCTCTTGCGAAACCCATTTCTTAGGCTAACGAGGCATCAATGGAATGTTGGAATTCGCAATCGCACTTTGGCCCAAATTTTCAACCTGTGCGACGTCTAGCTCGGCAACAAAATCAGGCCCTGGTTGGAGAAAGAGGGGACCATCCGGTGTCTCTTGAACCGCATGCAGACCATGGTATCGAGTCATTTCAAGCGTGGCTAGAAACATAGCAACCAATGCGCTCTTGTGCATTCCAACCTCGAATAGATCTTGCAACTCAACGCGGTTCCATTTCTGAACCTGTTGGTGAATGCGATGCATGTAAATATGAATGGGGGTGTCATCGAATTGGATGCTATGGTGCGAGACCTTTTGCCGAGCTTTTAGAATTCTGCCGAACGCGCTTACCAAATCCCATACCTCGACCTTTGCAATGGGAAGTTCATTGGCATCGACTCTTCGAGGTGGCAGATCGCTCGCCAAGCGAGCGTAACGAAGCTGCCATCGTCGGCTTTGCTCATCCAGCAAGCAGGCAGCATCCCGAAATCGCTTGTACTGCACGAGCCGCTCGACCAAATGAGGCATGGACGTATCTTGGCCAATCGCTCCATGCGCATCAGCCGTCTCCGAATCGGAAACGGGCAAAACCGTTTTGGCTTTGAGTTCAATCAACTGGCTTGTGATATCGATGAATTCCCCGACATCATCTAAGTCCAGGATTTCCAAGACTTCCAAGTACTCCATGTACTGATGCGTGATCTTGGCAAGCGAAAGTTCTTCGAGCGGCAATTCCTCACGACGCACTAAATAGAATAGTAGTTCTAGCGGCCCGTAATAGCAGGGTAGATCGACTCCAAAGACCATGCTTCGATCCAACGTTATCGCGTTAGCCCCATCGTAAACGAAAAGATTTGGCGACTGTCCGTGTCAGCAAAGGCAACAGGGAAAGCAAAATCGAAGGCTAAAGGCGCTGGGCCAAGAGCTGGAACCGCAATACGTGCTCCAAAGCCTGGCGCGACGCGGAAGTTCTTCGAATTCAATTCGATGTCCTTTTCTACGGTTCCATAGTCCACGAACGCAACCATTCGCAACATGTCATCGGCTGTTATTGGCATCATGTATTCAAATGAGCCAAGCATTTGAAATCGACCACCCACCTGAACATCGCTATCCACCGGGCTTGCTCCACGGAATGCAAAGCCTCGCATGGTGGAGAATCCACCGGCAAAGAAGTTCTCAAACAAAGGTGTGTCGACTCCAGTAAAGCCAAGTCGCATTGAGCTGGTAAAGGTATGTCGACCTCCTCCGTCCGCTCGCTGTGTTACTAAGAAATAGCGACTGAAATTGACCTGACCGCGAGGGAAATCAAATTCACCGAAAGTTTGATCATAAATCAATTCGAGTAGGTGTCCTTCGGTCGGGAGGAATGGACTGTCTCGAGTGTTGTGAGCTAGTCGAACGCGACCGGTGTACAAATCGTTGCTGCCTGCCACTCGATCTAAGGCGGGAAGGCCGGTAATCCGAAGACCGGAAATCTTCACGTCTTCACCCCGTAGCTCAGTCGACAAAGACAAGTCGGGCGTTACTTCATATCCTACCGCCACGCGAGCCCCTAGCCGTTGTTCCGTCCAGTCACGATAGATTCGAGTGAAATAGAAACCTCCTACAGACAAACTAAATGGCGAGTATCCGAACAAGTTAGGATTTGTCCAATTCAACGTATAGCGTTGCACTCGATTTCCAGGCACGAGCTCAGCACGAAAGTTCTGCCCTGCTCCTCGAAAAGCGCCGTTTAGCATATCGCTTGGGCGCCTCGGGAAATTGAATAGGTCGAAGTTGCGTTCCTCAAGAACAAAATTTCCCGCGATTCCTAAATCGCTGTTAACGGATCCGCCCGCTGAAAATCGTCCCGTCTGTCCTTCTTGGACATAGACATCGACAGGTACATCGCGGAATCGCGGATTGTATCCATACGGTGAGCTGTCCAAAAATTCAGAATTGCCGCCCAATTTCCAGGGCTCTTCCAATGGCGGTGCCGTCTGTAGGATAGCTGCCGGTGGCGGTGCAATTTGGGGGGCAGGCTGATTGTAATACGGTGGCAGTGCAATAGGGGGTTGATTCACATAGGGTTGATTGCTTGTCGGCGGAGCATACGACTGTGGATAGGTCTGTGGGTTCACGGCAGGTTGTCCATAAACTGGCTGACCAACGATTGGCTGCTCGTTCATGACGGTTCCGTTGCCATAATTCGGGGGATTCGGATTCGCTTGATTGGGAAATGCGGAGCCAGAATAGGCTTGGCCTGAGCCATAGGGAGATCCAACAGCGTTCGACGGTGGTCCATAGCCGAATCCTGGTCCAACCGATTGTCCCAACATTGGAGAGCATGGAACGCCCCACAGACCAACCGCTGCAAACAATGCTGTAACAATGCCAATCCATTGACGATTGCTTTGCTTCATGAGAGTTTGGTTGGGTTGGGTTGGGTTTGGCATGATTGGAATTGAATCTATAGGTATCGATCACAATATTGGCCGAAAACCGTGGGCTAGCGCCCTGCGGCTCATCAGCCGGAACGCGTTAGCGTCCGGTTCGGCCCGACTTACGATCGACGCCAATCTATTTTTTGCTTCGTTTTCAAACGCTCATTAAGAAAACTATCGATCGGAGCCAAATTCTCGGTCAACGCCAGCTGGCGGTTCTATTCGAATGTTCGGGACCGTCCCTTGGCTCGGGTCAGCATTGAAGATGCCTAGATTCTTTAAACGCCGTTCGCCGTTGTCGATCTCGGGCCCGTTGGCGATACTTCCTGGCCGGAGTTTGCCAAGAGGCTGCGTGACAACCCGTTCCTTGGTGTGGTCGCCATCGATATGTACGCGGACTTCACTGATTCGATAGATGTCCCCTTCGCCAACGTTGTAGACCACATCTACTTCGCTATTAGGTTGATAAATCAGCTCGCCGATAACCTCGCTAAAAATGTGTCCCTGAGCACCATAAAGATCTCTCAAAAACTTTTCGTCGGTTTGCTTATTGGCCTGAAAAAAGGGCTCGCCCATTTTCAATTTCATGTGAGGCAATAGCTCGCTTGGCCGATAGCGCTTAGTACCTGCGATGGATACCGATTTGATTTTGTATCGCTGTCCCTCAGATACCACGAAGGCCAAGTCGATAAAATCACCACGCGTGTTGTAGTCCTTTCGGAATTCTACTCTTGCATCGAAATAGCCCAGCGATCGATAGTAGCCCATGAGCGCGTCGCGGTCCGCTTCGATTTTGAAGTCGGATGCTTTATTACCCAACCAACTGGTGAGTCCGTATCGAGCATCTCGACTGCTGATCTTTGTCTTCAATAGCTCGGTTGGAAATGCTTGGTTGCCGATGAATCGAATGTTGTTGAGTCTCTCGACCGGGCCTTCGTTGACAATGAATTCAACCTCGCGCTGTCCAGGCTTGAGCCCTTGCGCGATCTGGATGTCAACCTGATTCATCCCCTTGTCTTGGTACAATTCAATCAGTCTTGATTTGGCCGAGTTGAGCGAGACCGGGTCCAATGGATCGCCTTTTTGGATGCCAGCATGCTTGCTCAGTTGACGATCATCGAGACGTTCGTTGCCTCGAAAGATCACCTTTTTGATGATGGGTCGTTCGTCTACGATGAGGCGTATGTGCACCCCTTTATTCGTTTCCGTGAAATACGGAGTGATCTTCTTGAACAGGTTGGTTCGGTAGAGCGTGCTGATGTCGCGGTTGAACGTTTCCTTGTCAAACATACGGTCCTCGCGCGATTGCATGGCCGTGAGGATATAGTTTTGGGATACGCTGCTATTTCCCTCAATGCTCACCGACAAAATAATGGCGCCATCGGTGGCTTCTCGTCCACGTGGTCCTCCATCTTCATAGAGTTTGTCGCTGAATTTCGGTTCCGAAAACGCGGGGGCATTCCCGCCAGGCGCCCCGCCGCCCATTTGTCCAGTTGCAACCGACCCGGTAATCGCAAAGACTGCCGGAAATGCTAGTTGAAACATGCGCGCCTTTGAACGAAACATATGTATCCTCGCAGGAGAGATGGATTCGGATGTATCTTCCTCACTGAATACACAAAAGAACTTTCATAGGGCAACCTCAGCCCAGCAGGACTTTAGCCATTTCAGACATTTTTGATTAGAATGCAACGATGGCACGGAAAAGGCACCGCGTTACGACCCTCCAATCCCCCGCATCCTACCTAAATTCTTGCCCTGTGGATCATTACGCTTTGTGGCTACAGCCACAGGGGAAACCTTACGGTTTTACTCTTCAATTCGATATTTAACGTGATTCGATGTTGAACGCGATTCGATGTTTATCTCAGCGATTCGAAAAACTGGTTGCCAATGCGTTAAGCTCACTAGCTGCTGCGGTGCCGTCATGAAAATAGATCGCATAACGCAATCGTAGAGTGCTGTCCTTCTTGAAGATGTCGTTAACGGCTGGCTCTTTGCCGTTTGTGTAGGCGGACTCACCGAAGGGGCTAATCGAAAACAGTCCGTAATCGCGAACGTGATAGCGGCTTGGGCGAAAATTCCCTGGATGATCAAAAATGGTCACCCCGTATGTCTTGCCGTCAACTGGTCCGGTGTAGTCAACCCAAGCGGATCGCTGCCCCCAACATTCCTTCGTTCCGTGTTTTCCATCGGCATTGGTCACCTTGCCCGCTCCCTTATCTTCGCGTTGCGATTCGGCCAGACGAAAGCCAAATAACCCTTCTTTCGTGTCTTGAAAATTAACGTCACCGCTAACCATCTTGAATTGGATATCGTAGGCAAGCATTCGATTCGCGAAGATCGAAATGGTCGTGGATTCGATCATCAAGTCCCCACCTTTTTCATCAAGCCAGTGACTCGTAACCCGCATGATGGCCGGATTTCCCTCGGGAACAACAAGCTCGATACCTCGATTTTCTATTTTGCCCTTCTCGGCCCAAAACTTAATCTTATTGACCTCGTCGACCGATACCCAGATGCCCTTGTGATGCGGGTGATCGCCTTTGTAGTTCTCGCCAACGATGGGCCGAGTGAGCAATGCGTTGTCCGCAGCCTTCACTGGGAAGAAATAGGGTTTCGGCCAGTTCTTGGCGAAAACATACGAGGTGAAGTCTTTTCCGCTGAGGGTCACTGAGACCACATCCTCGGATCGGACTAGTTTGACGGTGTCAGCTGCGAGCCCAAGATTGGCAAATGCAACAACGACAGCGAACATGCACGTAATCAAAACTCTTGCGCTCATTGTGATTCCTGTTTTGAGTTGATTGTTGAGACTTCGATGGGAAGATGACCCCGGGGGACCGTGACGTGAAGTATTTCCCGCAATGAAATCATTGGGTTGAGTTTATTTTCGCGACGTCGATCACAACATGGGCCGCAAGCCGTTTGTTAGCGTTTTTTAGGGGCTTGATTTTAGGGTAGTGGATCTTGTTAAAGATCGGGCGGCGCAAGGATCTTTAACAAGATCCACTACGATCCATCGGAGCCTTTCGCGTCCAACATAGCCCGAGTTATGATCGACGCCATTTTCACTTCCAAGTCGTACCCGGCAGGTGCGACCTGCTACGTCAAACGACTAAACGTCTAAACGTCTAGACGTCTAGACGTCTTTTACCGATGGAATTTGGAAGCCTGGATTGTTTGGATCCTTAAGAAGGACATTGGCTTTGTCCGCCCAATCGCCTGTATGCCTTTCCGTTTCTGGATTAAAGGTCAAAGTGGGACCGACGATGTATTCAGCCGTGTCCTCTGGGATTCCAACACCTTGATGCATAATTTCATGTAGTCGAAGGAAGTGCTCAGACGCATCTTTATTGTCACCGAACTTTCCGGCCTTTGCATTGAACGGAACCTTGCTTCCCAAACGGTAAGAGTTGTTCATCAAGTGCCCAAGCACGCAACCGTAGTGCGCGTCCATGGCGTTTCCATTGGCCATGTTGGGATCACCGGCGCGAATCGCTGCGATGAATGCCCCAAAGTTTCCACCGGGAGTCACGCTTCCTTTGGCGATCTCAAGTGGTTGGCCTTCGCTACTGTCCTTGGGGAAATACTTGTAATTAATGATCTTTCCGCCATCTTCGAAATAATATTCGTTTTCAACCTGATGCTGATAGCCATCGTATGCAACGTTTCGAACATTGAAGAAGACGTACTGTCCATTTGGGTATTCCGCCATGGCAAACATGGTGTTTGGTGTTGCACCTTGATCGCCCCATTCGAAACGTCCTCCTATTGCCATGGTACGAATAGGATGGGTTTGATCTTTATCTAAGGCCCAACGAGCAATGTCTAATTGGTGAGTGCCTTGATTGTTTAGATCACCGTTTCCGGTTTGCCAGAACCAATGCCAATTGTAGTGAACGAAGTTTTCGTGGTACTGGTCGATGACCGCTGGCCCCTTCCATAGATTCCAGTCCAGCTCAGCAGGTGGAATTGTGGGTTCCTTGAATCCTATCGAGCCACGGGGTTTGCAACAGTAACCATAAGAGATCTTGAGTTTGCCGAATTCGCCAGCGTGAATCGCTTCATGCAAGCCGGCTCGCTTGGCATCGCTGCGGTTTTGAGTTCCATGTTGCACCACAACGTTGTATTTCTTTTGTGCCTCCCAAGCAACTCTTCCCTCGACGACATCATGGCTCATCGGTTTTTCAACGTACACATGCTTCCCTGCCTGAGCCCCCCAAATCGTCATAAGCGAATGCCAGTGGTTCGGAGTAGCGACAGAAATGGCATCTAGCGATTTATCTTCGAGGGCTTCGCGAACATCCGAAATTCCCTCGGTCGCAAATTTGCCCTCGGTCCTTTCATGAACTGCCTTCAGACGCTTTGCCAAAATATCCCTGTCCACATCAATTAAATAAGCGATCTCAACATTCGATTGACCTAACCAACCATCGATGTGACTTTGGCCGCGTCCATTGGTTCCGACGACACCAATGCGAACCCTATCATTGGCTCCAATGATTCGACCGGATGCCTTGGTTCCGGAAATCATGAAAGCGGCACTTCCGACGGCTGCTCCCTTTACAAATCCACGTCGACTCAATTTGACCATGTTGGCGGGCTCCTCATAAAAAGTAGTTGTTAACCGGTGGGGTTTTTTGGTCGCGAAGCGCTGGTGGCCATGGGGCAACCAAGGGCTTAGATTTACTTAACATACCCACTTAATGTCGTCTTTTCCACCGGACATGGGTCTTTCTAGAGCAATCGAGTAAATTAAAGATGCACGGGAATCAAGCGGGTTTGCTCGTTCGCTTTTTTTGGGCTTGGTTGCTTAACCCAAGCGATCACTATACCCTCACTTGTGACTTGCATTTGCTATGGTTGAATGGGTGTGATTGGGGATGTTCCCATTGTAGCCTGAACGTCTCTCCAATTGACGCGCCTGCCTAGAAGCCTTGTTTCGAATGAGCTAAGCTAAGTTCGACAGTTTGGAAACACTTTTTCGACACAATCAAATCGGTGGCATCGAAATGCAGTTATTGACTCACCTTAAGTTTGGTTTGACTTGGCAATTGGCGTTGGTTGCATTCCTATTGGTCGTCCAAGAAGCGTCCGCTGAAACATGGGAAGGATTTACCACGGTCGAGTTTGTCGTCGATGGCCGCAAGGCATTTCTGATCGAGCCGAAACAAGCTGCAAAGGGAAACCCATGGATTTGGCGAACTGAGTTTTTTGGACACCAGCCTCAAGCGGATATTGCATTGATCAGGAAGGGCTTTTTTGTAGCCTACGTCGATATTCAAAACCTATATGGTGGACAATTGAGCATGTCCGTCATGGATGCACTGTATGCGCGTGTTGTCACGGAGTATAAGCTTTCCCCAAAAACAGTCTTAGAGGGATTTAGTCGTGGCGGACTTTTTACCCTCAATTGGGCTGCCCGCAATCCAGAGAAAGTTGCATGTATCTACAATGATGCGCCGGTTTGTGACTTCACAAGCTGGCCAGGGGGGAAAGGTCGAGGGAAAGGATCGCCCGCTGATTGGGAGCGACTAAAGACGCTTCATGAGATAAGTGACGAAGACGCGGCCAAAAGCCAATGGAATCCAATTCATCAGCTTGAACCATTAGCACGCGCAAAGATCCCTTTGCTGCATGTTTGTGGTGCTACCGATGACGCGGTCCCGATCGAAGAGAACTCGTTGTTGGTGCAGAGAAACTATCAATCGCTCGGTGGCTCGTTTACCTTAATCTCGAAACCACATTGCAATCACCATCCTCACAGCCTACAGGATCCGACTCGCATTGTTAATTTTGTACTAACGCACACAGGATTCGCAGATCAAGTGTCAGAGGCTTTAACGCCGTTCGGCTATGACTACTTTCAATTGAGAAATGGTCTAACAAAATGTAGAGCTCAGTTCGAGCAAAAGAAACGTGGCCGCGTGGGCTTCCTCGGCGGATCCATTACTGCATCCAACGGATGGCGCAATCAGGTTTGCGATGACCTGAAGCGGCGTTTTCCTGATACGGAGTTTGATTTCATAAGTTCTGGCATGCCGTCCCTCGGTTCCACCCCGGGAGCATTTCGCTTTCAACGAGATGTCTTAGCGCATGGTCCAGTTGACTTGATATTTGAAGAGGCGGCGGTCAACGACGACACCAATGGATTCTCTGACATTGAACATGTTCGTGGCATGGAGGGTATTGTTCGGCAAGCGCTTCTTGCCAATCCGCAAATGGACGTGGTTTTGCTCCACTTTGTTGACCCTGGAAAAATAATCGAGATTCGAGCAGGAAGGACTCCGGCGGTAATCGTCAATCACGAACGGGTAGCCGAACACTATCGTATTCCATCTATCAATCTCGCGCGCGAAGTGACAGAGCGAATCGATGCCGGCGAGTTTACTTGGGAAAAGGACTTTCGAGACCTCCACCCAACTCCATTCGGTCATGATCTTTATGCCAGGTCGATCGGACGAATGCTAGACGCTGCATGGAGTACAAACAATGCTAAGCCAACGACCACGGTTGACACTATGCCTAGCCCACTCGATAACGCGAGCTATTTCCATGGAAGACTTGGCAGCCCAATGGTACTATACGAAGAAAAAAAACTGGCTCTCGGGGACAGTTGGCGAATCGTTGAAAAATGGAGACCCGAAGGGAAAGCCGGTACACGACCGGGCTTCGTAGATGTTCCAGCTATTATCGCCGAAGGACCAGGCTCCAGCATGAAGTTGAATTTCACTGGAATCGGTATAGGACTGTTTGTCGCAGCAGGACCCGACACAGGGGATATCGAATATCGTATCGATGAAAATGCCTGGCAGAATCAGACGCTCTTTACCCAGTGGAGTCCAGCGTTGCATCTCCCATGGGCGAAGATGCTAGCTTCCGAACTTCCCGTCGGAAATCACACCTTGGAACTTCGGGTCAGTCAGCAAGCCGATGAAAGAAGCAAAGGGCATGCAATTCGTATCATCCACTTCCTAATCAACGATCCTTCCGTCGCCGCCTACGTTACAACCCAGCAGAAGGTACCCGACTCCATTGAGTCCGAGTTAGACATTCCCTATGCTAAAACAGAGAATCCCAGGCAGCGATTGGATCTCTACCTGCCCAAAAACCCGTCGAAAAAAGAGCAGATGCCTCTCATCATTTTTGTTCATGGTGGAGCGTGGCAAGCGGGTGACAAACGTGTCGGCTTGAATGCAATTGCACCTCTGATTGAATCAGGTGAGTACGCAGGTGCATCGATAGGGTACCGACTTAGCAGCGAAAAAGTCTGGCCCGCACAGATTCATGACTGCAAAGCTGCCATTCGGTGGCTCAAGGCCAACGCGAAAAAGTATAATTGGGATGCGGAGCGATTCGGTGTAATGGGGACTTCCGCAGGTGGTCATTTGGTCGCAATGCTTGGAACGAGTGGAGACGTGTTGGAACTGGAGGGGGATTTGGGACTGCATACCGATATGGATTCCCGAGTGGCCTGCGTGGTGGATCAGTTCGGCCCGACGGAACTTCTATCCATGGGTGGTTCGCATAATAATGCTAACTCGCCAGAGTCGAATCTTATTGGTGGCCCAGTCCAACAAAAAGTCGACGTAGCCCGCGGTGCATCACCAACGACCTATGTATCGAAAGACGATTCGCCCTTCCTGTTGATTCATGGAACGAATGACCCCGCTGTGCCGTTCCAACAATCCGAATTGCTTTCAGCAGCATTGACGAAGGTCGGTGTCGATGCATTGTTGGTTCCAGTTACTGGTGGCGGTCACGGAAACTTTGGCAACCCAGAAGTTGATAAACGAGTGAAAGCGTTTTTTGACAAATACCTGCTTGCACGAGGGGGAGCAGTCTCCGCAGAATCCATCCAAGCTGGCGCAACGGCATTCAAATGAACGCTTGTCAGCCGCGAAAGTCATCGGTTGCAGATGACTTGGGATACAATAACTTCAGGTCATTTCCTTCCACTTGACATTTACGGGCAGAATTCGCATGCAACTCAATAGAAGAACATTTGCCTACTTATCGGGGATGAGCATTGCGGCTACCCAATTTCCGTGTGGACATGCTTCGCCTTCTGGTCGAAAGCGAATTGCGTTTCTTGGGACCGAGGTGCGACAGCATTCGCACGCTCAACATTTTCTAGATCGACATGCCATGGGCTACACGTTTGGAGGTCGGTGGCAAGAGCCGAGGTTTGACATTGCTTCGGTATACATCGATCAGTTTCCGGAATCCGATTTGGGTAAACAGAGGATTGCCAAGTACAAGCTGAACGCATCTCCTACCATTGAGGAGGCGTTGACCTTAGGCACTTCAAAACTCGCTGTCGATGGAGTTGTCATTATCGCAGAACATGGCGAGTATTCGGTCAACGAAAAGGGCCAGAGGCGATATCCGCGATATGAATGGTTTAAGAAAGTAGTAAAGGTCTTTGAGAACTCTGGCAGAAGTGTGCCTGTATTCAACGACAAACATCTGTCTACGGTGTGGTCCGAATGTAAGGAGATGGTGGACGATTCGATTCGATTGAAGTTTCCATTTTTAGCAGGATCATCGTTACCAGTTACGTGGCGAATGCCTGCCACCGAGATTGAACTGAATACCCCGCTTAAGGAAAGTGTTTGTGTTTGTTACGGGGGTGTCGACAGCTATGATTTCCATGGTTTAGAAACAGCTCAGTGCATGTCCGAACGACGACGGGGCGGCGAATCAGGTGTGAAGCGAGTCCTAGCAGTCAAAGGGGAGCGAGTCTGGCAAGAATTGGAACAAGGAGACCGAAGCGATACGCAACGGCTATTTGTAGCGGCCTTGACAAGAAGTCACAATCTGCCAGTCGAAGGTGGATTCCCAACGGCCCCTGTTTCGTATGAGTGGGCAAAGGAAGTCATGAAAGAGGCTGTCACGGCATACTTCATCGAGCACAATGATGGGTTCCGAACGGGCATGTTTTTGTGTCCAATCCGGGACTTCAACTATGCAGGAATGAGGTCCGACACAGGGGCAATCGTTTCGTGCCAAATGTACTTGCCAATGCCTACGCACGGTTCGACGACTGCGGATTTCTTCAATCCACTGGCTCGGCATATTGAAGATGTTGTCTTGACTGGACGAACTCCATATCCCGTGGAGCGTACGTTGCTCACGTCTGGGATGGTCATTGCCGCCGTGGATTCGCTGTTCCAAAAACAGATACCGATCGAAACGCCGTTTCTTGCCGTGAAGTATCAAGCGAATCCAGAGTCTGCATTCTGGCGCGAATAATTGAAGTTTCCACGTGGCCGACAGCAGCAGGACACAACTTTTTGGTTTCTTAATTGATTGTTTTCAAATAGTAGGAAACCTTTTCGACATGAACGCGATAACTTAGTATGGGTATTTGTAGTGACGCACAATGTTGAGTTACTCGGGCCCTTCACTTGGCAAAGCTGAGTTGTTTTTTACTGGATTTTCCATTGTCTACTCTCTCACGGAAGGTCATAATTATGGGCCGAATGTTATCTTCTGGAGCCAGGGGCTCTGACGTTGTGGATCTCCAGTCGCGCCTGAACAACTCCCCGCCATCTAAACTTCCTCCCTTGGATGTAGACGGTATTTTTGGACCCAAGACACGGGCTCGAGTCGTCGAATTCCAAACAAGTAAGGGACTGGTGGCGGACGGAATCGTTGGGCCAAAAACATGGGCAGCTTTAGGATCAGGACCAACTCCAATCATTCCGCCGCGGACTGGCATCGATTGCGGAACTTGCGACCCAGCCAATAAGGGACTCGTATCTCAAATCGCCTTTGCGTTCGGTCAGGCCCTGGTCGAATTGGGATTGATCCCAGAGGGGGCTTCGTTCAATCCATTCGGCTCCGGAGGCATTTCGCTGCCGAGTCTGCCAAGCCTTCCAAGTTTGCCTGCTATGCCAACATTTCGCAAACTGACGGCCGCCGAAGAAGCCACGGCTCGCTCCGTTTTTTCGACCAGTATTGACTTCAGTACGGTGTTCATCTCTGACAAATCCGGGGCAGGGAATCGGCCGTTTACTGTGGCCATCCCAGTGCCGACCGCGTTGACAGGGCAGTTTGCAATTAGCGGAATCATACAAGTAATGAACCTTGGAAAGAACGCAGCAGCTCCTGGACGGGACTTATTGATTCACGAGTTGACACACGTTTGGCAATCGCAGCACGCGAACAGCAAGATAGCATTTATGGCAAACTCCATAGCCTGTCAGGGTGTGGCCGTGGCTGCTAACCTGGCAGCGGTGGCCACTGCTGTCGCCAACTTGGATCTATCAACGGCCAATGCGATACGAACAAACAAAGACTTCCCTGGGTTCTTTCCGTTCTCGGCCTACGCCCACGTCCGAGGCAACCCATTCAATACTTATGCTGCTGAACAAATTGCCAATCAAGTCGAGCACGGAGTTAGCGCGATTGTCAGTCACGTAGCGTCCGTCAGTGCTGGAGCTATCGACGCCGACAATATAAGCTGTTTAGGCAACAACACGAACGTAGAGGACGTTCGGCTTTCGACGGTCTCACCGTGAGTTTTTCACCGTGATGTTTTCACCGTGATTTTTTCACCGTGATTGTCTTTCTGTGATTGTGTTTCTGTGATCGATTTTCGTACGCATTCATGAAAAAGTCGTTAGGAAATTGGTTTTCGATTCGATGGATAGGATAAGATTGATCGAATACTGGAGCATCTTGTATGTGGATGGGTGGAGTCAATGGCGAACGAAAGGGTCGATTTGGAAATGGATCAGAAATCGACGCTTTCGCCTTCGTTAGCGAATAGATTTCAATTTCTGTGGAACGAATCGAACAATCCAAGTCTAGAAGATTTCTTCAATGGAAACTCGACGTTGTCGACCGTTGAAAGATGTGAGATCATTCGGGTAGACTTGCGCAATCGTTGGGAACGGAATGACGCAGTCCTCGTCGAAGAGTATCTAAAACGCTTTCCGGAGATTTTTGAATCCGCCGAATTCGTGTTCGAGTTGGCCTACTGCGAATATTTGCTCCGCCTAGAACACGTACGAACGGTTAGTGACGACGATTTTATTGCCCGCTTCCCTCGTGTTGAAATGGAACTGAGAACGCAATTCGAGCTCAATCGCAACGTTCAAGTAGATGCTGGACGCGAATCAAGCGTTCATTCTGGCGATTCGAATACGTGGGATACGCGAACGGCGGTGAGCGACGAACCGATCGACGGTCGCTTTGGCAGATATGAGATCGAGGCTCCGTTGGGTCGCGGCGGGATGGGGAGAGTCTTTCTTGCGCATGACACGACGCTTCAGCGTTTGGTTGCGTTGAAGATCCCATCTACCCTAGTCCTACAAGACGCGAAATCAATCAAGCGGTTTTATCGCGAGGGTCAGGCATCGGCGAGATTGAGGCATCCCAACATCGCCTCGGTATACGATGCAGGCGTTATTCATGGAATCCATTTTTTATCTATGGAGTACATCGACGGAATGACCTTGGCGGAGCGATTGAAACAGTCTGGTACGATCGAGCCGAGGAAGGCTATAGACTGGACCATCGCGATTGCCAATGCGATTGATTACGCCCATCAAAACGGGATTATTCATCGTGATATCAAGCCTGCGAACATTATCCTACAGAAGCCAAACGACAATCCAGTTGTAACGGATTTTGGACTAGCACAATTTCAAGCTGCAAGTTCTGAGGGGAATACTTTCGATGGCAATTTCTGCGGTACGCCAGCCTACGCGTCGCCTGAACAGATCGCGCCTGACACCGAGATCACTTATGCTTCCGACTACTATAGTCTTGGCGTTGTGCTCTTCCAAATGCTTACGGGACGACTTCCTTTTGCCGGTTCCGCTGTTTCTATCCTGAGGCAGGCTACCACCGATCCGGCCCCAAAGCCCTCAGAATGCAATCGAAATCTGCTAAAGAGTTTTGATGCAATCTGCAAAAAACTTTTGGCAAAGCTTCCTGAGGAGCGTTATTCGTCGATCGATCTGCTCGTCGAAGATCTCGTTCGCGTCAGAGCCAAACTAACTGGAAAGCCACTTTTCGACAGTGTTCAGAGCAAAATCCGTATGGGGCGAAGAGTTTGGATCGTTCTCGTTACTGCCACCCTTGGCACATTGATTGCGACACAATTTGCGAAATCCCCTTCGAGTGGGGATATTCAAGACTCGTTGATCCCTGGATCACAGTGGGAAGGAACTTTTTCTTTCGATGGCCAGACATTCAAACCTGTGACGTTAGTGATCACGAGCCGCGAAAGCAGTGCGGTAAAAGGAATTTACCGAACGGAGGATAAGTTCGAATGGACCGTAAATGGTATCGTTCGAGATGACAAAATCGATTTCCGTTTTGTCGCTACCGAACACAAAGATGGGCCGCAGTTATTGATCGAACATGGGAAAATAGAGTGCGAGATCCATGACGATACCATCGGTGTTACCTTTGTCGATTCATCGGACAACTCGTCGACTCGATTTGAATTGAAGCGTTTGGTTAGGCGACGGGCGATTTGAAGGATAACATGCCACGCTCTAGCGAGCGCAGCTCACAGGATAATTACCGATTAGCCGCAGGTCGTTAGGTTATGGTCGCAAAGACAACCGTGGGCGACCGCTAGCAAGCGCCTCAGGCTCAACTAAGCACCTGCACATAAGTTTCCGAGCCTTACTCATCGGAAGCAACTCTATCCTAAACGCTCGACACAATTGGAGAAACGAACATGGATAGACAGGATTTACAGGATGATCGTCGATCCGACTTACATTTTGGAGAAATCACCGAGAAGAACATCTGTTGTGCGTTCGCTCCGGAGCACCAGGCGCAGGATTTTAACTATCTGAAGGCGACTGAAATCGAGGTCAGCCTACTGATCGATTTCGGCAATCCGAAACTCGAATACAAACGATTCACAGGACAAAAGTGAATCGATCAGCGACTTGATAACATCCTGCACATCTTGTCTATCAATGTTCATTTGTTTTGTTCGAAAACTAATACGAACGTACTTAGTAGATTTTCAGCCTACCGCTCGGCTAAGGTCTCTTGATGCGGGAAATGAGACCGTCCGACTTGACCGTTACACCATGAACCTTGCTTCGCAATTGTTCGGGATGTGGGGCAAATTCTTCGGCTGTTTTCAAGTCAACATAGTTCTCATTGACCAACCGAAATAGACTATCGGTAAACGTATGCATTCCTTCGTGTGTCGCGTCTGCGATGATGGCGTGCAAATCTTCTTCCTCGCCCCGGCGGATGCGATCGCTCACGGAGGGTGAAGCCAGCAGAACTTCAGTAGCGGGTACTACCTTGACACCTTCCTTGGAACAAGGCAATAATCGCTGAGCCATAACTGCCCTCAGTGAGTTCGCTAGGCAAGACCGGATGAACGGATGTTCTTCCGTCGAGAAAAACTCAAGGATACGAGAAAACGCCTGAACGGTATCAGCAGTGTGAAGCGTTGCAAACACGAGGTGGCCTGTTTCGGCTGCCATCAAGCCAGCCAGCAGTGTTTCCTTGTCACGCATTTCGCCGATGACAATCAAGTCTGGGTCCTGGCGAACTGCCCCGCGCAGGGCCGTTGGGAAGTCGATGACGTCGAGCCCTACTTCGCGTTGGCTGATGATGCTCTTCTCTGGTGTGAATAAATACTCGACTGGGTCCTCAATCAGGGCCATCGCATGAAAAATCAAATGTTTTTCAACACCTGTTCAAGAAATTCAGTGTTCCATCCGGCTCTTTTTCTCTTGAGACGCAAACTGC
>JAYVPJ010000071.1:0-27795 GCA_043757445.1 Pirellula sp.
TTGTCAGTTGTCAGTTGTCAGTTGTCAGTTGTCAGTTGTCAGTTGTCAGTTGTCAGTTGTCAGTTGTCAGTTGTCAGTTGTCAGTTGTCAGTTGTGGCCTCCGGCCTACCGCCCAATGGCACTCACTTTGAGCCGCAACGCGCTAGCGTGCGGGCTGGAACGCTAATAAACACTTGCAAATCCGGCCCTCATGCTAGCGCATTGAGGCTCAAAACGGACAAAGTGAGTGCCATTAGTCTCCAGCCTCAACTAGTGATCATGAACGGTCTCTCGCACGATCTCCTCCGCTGTCGTAAATCCATCGAATACGAATTGCTTTCCATAATCGCGAAGCGTAATCATCCCGTACGACACCGCTTTCGTTCTCAGTTCGTCCGAGGTGGCGTTCTGCATGATCATGTCTCGCAACTCATCGTTCATCACCATCAGCTCGAATAGACCAATACGGCCCTTGTAGCCGGTGTTGTTGCAATTGTCACAGCCCTTGCCACGCCAAAATTTGTATTGGCTACGCGTCTCGTCCGTAACGCCGAGATCGAGCAAGATCTCCATCGGCGGATCGGACTCCTCGCGGCACTTCGTACAAATCCTCCGAACAAGCCGTTGCGCCAAAATGGCTTCAACCGTTGCCGTTATCAAGAACGTCGGAATCCCCATGTCCTTCATTCGAGTAATCGTGCTAGGGGCGTCGTTGGTATGCAAAGTGCTAAAAACCAAGTGCCCTGTCAACGACGCTTGGACGGCGATCTCAGCCGTCTCCAAATCTCGAATCTCACCCACCAAAATGATGTCTGGGTCTTGCCGCAAAATCGCTCGCAAACACGAGGCAAAAGTAACCCCAATGTCGTGATCGATTTGGATCTGCACAATCCCATCGATGTCATACTCCACCGGGTCCTCCGTCGTTATCAGCTTTTCCGATATCTCGTTCATCTCCGACAATGCGGAATACAACGTCGTCGTCTTGCCCGAACCCGTTGGGCCAGTCACAAGAACAATTCCGTTGGGACGCTTCATGATCTCGCGAAAATTGGCCATCGTCACCTCGTCCATTCCGACCTTCGTGAGCGACAATTGCACCACCGACCGGTCCAGGATTCGCATAACGACACTTTCGCCGAACATCGTTGGCAACACGCTCACTCGCAAGTCCACTTGGTGGCCCCCAACCATCAACTCAATTCGACCGTCTTGCGGTAGCCGTCGTTCGGCAATATCGAGATTCGCCATCACCTTGATTCGCGTCGTAATCGCAAAGGCCAGGTGACGCGGGGGCGGAACCATTTCGTAAAGCACCCCCTCGGCTTTGATCCGAATCCGAAATTCATCTTCGAATGGTTCAAAGTGAATATCGCTCGCGTGATCCTTGATCGCTAATAGAAGCACCAGGTTGAGCAGCTTGCGAACCGGCGCGCTGTCCGCCAATGCCTCGGCACCGTCAAGGCTAAACTTGTCCCCCGTCAACATGCTCGCTTGCTTGAAGAGCTCCGTATCTTCGGCCAGCTCCCGAACGATCTTTTCAACGCTCAAGCTGTCCGATGAGTAAAAACGCTCAATCGTCGCCTTGATTTCGCGTTCGGTTGCCACCACCATCTCGATGTCATAACCGAGAAATGTTCGCAACTCATCTTGAATGGATAGGTTCTGTGGATCGCAGGTGGCAACGGTCAACCGGTGTCCATCAAACTTCACTGGAATCACGCGATAGAGCTGTGCCATCGTTTCCGTCAACTTCTCCAGCAGATCCTCGGAGATAGGCGCATCACCCAACGAGACCACTTTCATGTTCATTTGCTCGCCGAGCGCTTGAGCAAGTTGCTCGTCAGTGATCAATGTCATGTCTTCAGCCAGTTTGCCCAACAACGCGCCAGGCTGCTGCTGCTGCTCCTCCAACAACAACTGCAGTTGCTCATCGGTGATGAAACCCATGTCAACAAAAATTTGGCCTATACGACGTGTGCTCATTTGTCGAATCCTCTAGTGTTCATCCGCTTCCACTTCTTCCTCTTTGTCATCGACCCCATGCCGCGCATTGACGATCCGCTTTGCCAATTCATCCGGTCGGTGCGACTTGGCTAAAATATCTTCGACCGTGACTTTTCCATCCTTCCAATGATCGAACAATGCGTCATCCATTAACTTCATCCCAAACTTCGACCCCGTTTGAATCGCGGAACCAATTCGGAATGTCTTGTTCTCGCGAATCAGATTTGCAATACCGGATGTGACGACCAAGATCTCATAAGCCGCTACGCGCCCGCCACCAATCCTTGGGATAAGCGTCTGAGCGATTACCCCAAGCAAACTGGTCGAAAGCTGCGTTCGAATTTGGTCCTGTAAGTTGCCAGGAAACGCGTCTATCAAACGATTGACCGTGCCCATCGCGCTGTTCGTGTGCAAGGTGCCGAAAACGATGTGCCCTGTTTCCGCAGCGCTGATCGCGGCTGCAACTGTGTCCAAGTCCCGCAACTCACCCACCAAAATGATATCCGGGTCCTGTCGCAACGCCCGCCGAATCGCCTCCGAAAAACTCGGTACATCCACGCCAACTTCACGTTGATTGATGGTTGACTTTTTATGTTCGTGATAAAACTCAATCGGATCCTCAATCGTGATGATGTGGTGATCGTGAGTTGAGTTGATGTAGTCGACCAAACTCGCCAATGTCGTCGTCTTGCCCGAACCCGTCGGACCGGTTACCAAAATCAAGCCTCTAGGTCGAAGACACAATTTGATGACCGATTCTGGAACACCGAGCTGTTCAGGCGTCAGTTTGTCCGTTGGAATCTGACGCAGCACCATCGAAATGAAACCGCGCTGCTTGAAAATCGAAACTCGAAACCGAGCCTGCGTGCCGAATGCAAAACCAAAGTCCGAACTGCCGGACTCCTGTAATTCCCTTTGGCACCGCTCCGGGGCAATACTCTTCATCAACTGAACGGTGTCGTCCGCTTCTAACACCTTGGTCTCCAGCTTACGCATGCGACCATGCAAACGAAAAACCGGCGGCTGACCAACAACTATATGAATATCGCTCGCACCCTGTTTGATGCACGCCTGAAGAAGCTTGTCAATTAAGACGGTTGCCATAGTTGAGCAGTAGAATTAGATGAGATCGAAATGAGGACACAAGAAATGAGCGAATTTTTTGTGCCAGAACGATTGTAGTCAGCCAGATGGAATGAAAAAATCTTTGAGACATTAATTCGCGAGGTTTACCGAAAAACCACCGAGCTGGAGAGTTGACCGTTAAGCGTCGTTTACGGGCCAAAAGTACCCGTTGACGAATTCACCGTGCGAACGAGAACCGACTCTCTTCCTGCCAGAAACCGAAATGCAAGAGTGAACTCCGATGCAATCCAATTGGCGCTTTAGGGTGATTAACAGCCTACCCCCTAGCCGAGCACTTCCTTGATGACTTTCTCAATGGCAATGTACTCCTGCTCGGTCTTCTTGGCGGTTTTGTAAACCTCGTCCAAGGTGGTAATGCCGGTGATCACCTTTCTGAGTCCGTCGCAGTAAAGTGTTGTCATGCCAGCTCTTATAGCCTCCGCTCGAAGGACCGCCGACGACTGTCCGGAGAACATAAACTCCCGCAAACGACCGTTGACCACCATCAGCTCGTAAATGCCGATTCGGCCTCGGTACGTCTTCTTTTGGCAATACGGGCAGCCCTTTCCTTTGGAGAATTTTGAGTATTGCACGATCTCATTTGGCAATCCTGCGTCCTTCAAGACGGCCTCGCTCAAAGTGATCGGGTGCTTGCAACGAGTGCAAATCTTTCGTACCAAACGCTGTGCCATAACCGCAATAACGCTGCTAGCGACCATGTAACCTGGCACGCCCATGTCTGTCATTCGAGTCACAGCACTGGGCGCATCGTTCGTATGGAGCGTACTAAATACCAAGTGTCCAGTTAGGCTGGCTTGGATACCCATCTGGGCAGTTTCAGTATCACGCATTTCCCCCACGAGGATAATATTCGGGGCTTGACGCAACATGGCTCGAATGATGCGGGCAAAATCGAGTCCAATATTGTGGCGAACCTCAACCTGATTGATGCCGGGCAAGTAGTATTCTACGGGGTCTTCCGCAGTGATGATTTTGCGGTCCGGCCGATTCAAGGCATTCAAGGCGGCGTACAACGTAGTGGTTTTCCCGGAACCTGTTGGGCCGGTGACCAACAGAATTCCATTTGGTCGCTTAATCAGTCCCGTGAATACCTTGAAGTCTCGTTCTCCCAATCCGAGCTGCTTGACCCCAACTTTGATGTTGTCCTTGTCTAGAAGTCGCATGACCGTGGATTGCCCGTGATTCGTCGGAATGACGCTGACCCGAAGATCCAGCTCCTTTTCACCAACGGTGATTGTGATTCGACCGTCTTGGGCTCGACGCCGCTCGGCAATGTCCATTTTGGCCAAAATCTTGATACGCGAAAGTATCGCACCAAGTAGCCGTCTGGGGGGGCTGTCTCGCTCAACCAAAGTGCCGTCAATTCGATATCGGATTCGAACTCGATCTTCAAACGGCTCAACGTGAATATCCGATGCTCGCAGCTGGACTGCTTCCTGAATCATGTACTGAACCAGCCGGACGACCGGAGCGCTATTTTCGTCGGCGCCCTCTTCGGCTTGGGCTTTGTCCTCTTCCGTCTCTGTAAAGTCGATTTGCGTATCCGTGAACTCCTGCAACATCGAGTCAGCTGACTCCCCCTCAACCTGGCCATAATACTTGTTAATGGCTTCTTGGATTTGTTCTTGTGGGGCTAAAGCAGTTTCAACTTTGCGGTTCAAAATGAAACGTAGTTTTTCGATGGTTTCAATGTCGAACGGGTCGGAAACCAATACTTTAATGGTCTCGTCTTCGTCAGACACTGGAATGATCTTGTTTTCCCTCGCAACCGACTCAGGCACCAGCTGGATCACATGATCAGGTATCCTAATGGTCGCCAAGTTCACGTATTCGAATTTGTAGAATTCGGCGATTGCCTGGGTGACTTCTTCGCCGGTCGCGTAGCCTAAGGTAGTCAGGCACTGGCCGATGGGTTTGTTCTCTTTTTTCGAGATCAACTTGGCTTCGGAGAGTTGGTCGAGCGAAATAACTCCGCGCGTGAGCATCAGGTCGGTAAATTCGCGCATTGGCTGGTCCAAGTTTAGCCTCCAGCAAAAAGCAGAGTAAGAAGAGAAAAGAGTCGGAAATGCGACTGATTCAGTGCGATCAGCCCGACCCTCAAGTATATCGCATGGGCTTAGCCGCAAACAAACACCTTTCTCGAACTTTGAGGCCCTTTTCCAAACAAATCGGTTATCACACTGCCGAGTTTTTAGGCGAGCGGCAGGCTGTGAGATACCAGTAGCATGGCCCCCTGGGCCGTGCGAAACTCGGGCCAGGGGCCCAAGCTACGGTAAACCAACTCCTACCGCTCGCCTTAAAAGCTCAGCTTTCAGTGGAATCCATCGCTAAGCATTGGGCTTAAAGAGAGATGCAAAGTGTTCGGCGGTTTGTCGGGCAAGCCGAATGCACTGCGGTATCCCGACACCATCGAACGCGTTGCCTATCAGACGGAGCGAGTCGTCCTCGCTCATTGATTGGCGAATCGAAGCGACCAGTTTTGGATGCCCGACTAAGTATTGCGGCATAGCTTCGTTCCATCTCACGATGGTTTGCCAACGGGGCAAACTGCCTGCGCCGAGAAGTTCTTTTAGTTCTTTTCTGGCTATGCTGAGCAATTGGTCGTCGCTTTTGTCTAACAGCTCTGGACGAATAGCCCCGCCCATAAAGACTCTTGCTAGGACGAGGTCATTCGGGCATCGGCCTTCGTATTTTTCGCTAGCCAGGCTAATAGCCAAACAATCCCGGCGTTCTAATTTTGGTACGACGACGCCAAAGCAAAGTGCCTTGGGGAGTACCTCGCTTCGCTGAATCGCAATCGCAGCAACGGCCGATGAGGCATAAGGGATACGAGCCAGTTTTTCTGCTATCTTCGGGTGAGTCGGTTTCAACAACGCGGCAGCACGCGGGCCAGGTAGCGCAAGGCAGATTGCGTGGAAACTTGTGAGCAACTCCGTTGGTTCTCCAGCATGGGTTAAAGACTTTGTTTTGATCAACCACCTGTTTTCGGTGGTTTTGGAAACTTGAGCAACTCGCACACGATATTGGATTGGATTGCGAAGTGACGATGCGATCGTGTTCAGCCACCAGCTCATTCCTTGTTTGGGAGCAAGGAATTGATCGTAGCGGGCTCCGGTTGCCTCGCGTGCGGAGCGTTCCGCCCTGCTTTGGCTTTTTCGTTTCGCGATCGCGCCGCGAATGAGGCCACCGAATTCTCGTTCCATGGCCACGAACTGAGGCATCGCAGCTTGCATGCTAAGTGTCTCCGCTCTGGCAGTAAAAATACCGCCCACGATAGGTTCGACAAGTCTCTCGAAGCACTCGCGTCCTAGTCTTCGAATAGCGAATGACTCGACGCTTTCGTCCTCATCGCTTGTTCTTTTCTTGACAAACAATTCGGCAAGCAATCGGATGCGCCCAGCGAATGAGAGGACTGGAGTGGAAAGAACGGCAGACAATCTGGTGGGTTGCATCAGGGAGAACCCATTTGGAATCGGCAAGACGGTTCCGTTTCGAACAACTTGCGCGATTCGATGGTCGGCTTTTGGTCCGGTGAATTGATCCCGGATCCCCATTTCGTCAATCATTCGCAGTGCATCGGGGAGGAGGGTGGCGAAATTATCCGCACCGAGCTCTGTAAGGAATGGACTATCAAAGGTCGTTTGGATTACGCCACCGACTTGAGAGGCTGCTTCAAACACATGGACATCTGCGGTTGGAAGTAATCGTTCGAGGTACCATGCAAAGGACAGCCCGCTAATTCCTCCGCCGATCACGGCAAATTTGGGTTGATGGACGTTCGAGCTTGGCGAAATCGACATGGTTTTGGGTGAGATTGCACTTGAAAAAAACCTGCCGAAACGGCCAGGCTCTTTGCAAATCGTTAGGTCGCATGTATTGCTAGGTTTACGAGGTGAAGAAAGGAACTCCAATTGTACTCACCAAAACGCAGATCGCCGGAGAAAGGAGACTTTGCACGCGATTGCTGTAGCAACTTGACACATTTTGTGGGTACGGATACCTTCTAGCATCGACACTCTTGGGGGATTAGCTCAGTTGGGAGAGCGCTTGCATGGCATGCAAGAGGTCATCGGTTCAAGTCCGTTATCCTCCACTATAAAACACAGGTAAACGTATAAAACACAGGTAAACGAGTTTCGCAAAAACAAGCGGCACCAAAATTGAAAAATTTTTAGGCATGCTAGCCTTATATCAATGGAACAACCGACGGTCCCATGTCAATGATCATTTGATAGCTTTTATCCGCCGCATGGCCCTGTCCTCAACCCATCTTTTCGCACGCGGGCAAATGGGTAAAATTCCGGGCTCCTCTAAACCTAAGCGTTTCTTTCTCGGCACGCAAACTCGGTGTTTGGTAGCCTCTTTCTTGTTGGACGATCAAGGCAAACCAGTCGTTTGTCACAATTGATAAGTCGAATTTGATCCGTAACATGCTCGACCCTTTTTCGTCTCTCGATCACGTGCAATTCAAAAGGGGCGTTGGAATCAAGGCTAGATCGGAATGCGATCCCGCTATTTTTTGCGTCAACTAGGATGCCATTTCTTTGCAACCCCGATTCTGAGGCGAAACAAAACTCATCCGCTTTCATCACGCGGCCATAAAACCCTCATGCCTCTGACTGCATCTGCACGTGGCAGGTGGATGTAACAAATGGATGGATGGCCCCATGAGTCCGCCCCATGAGTCGTCGAGCGGTTTCATGTTATAATAAATAGGATTCAACCTCTCTTGTTTTTCTTCGTGGAGAGAAGTTGCTTACTGATAGCTCTAAACCGCACGGCGAAATCATGACAATAAAGGAAAAGGCAATTTCGGTTATTCAGCGACTTGCCGACGATGTCTCATTGGATGACGTGATTGATCGGCTTTACTTGCTACGGAAAATTGAGCTTGGGCTCGCCCAGGCCGACCAGCGCGACGTGATGGAACACGACGCGTTTATGGATGAACTTGAGGCGGAAAGTGCTCTGTAAAATTTTCTGGACAAGGCAGGCCGGTGAAGATATTCGTTCGATACGCCTGCACATCGCCCGTGATGCGCCAGCAACGTCAGCAGCTTATGTTCGAAAACTCCGTGTGGCCGTTGGCCGGCTTCGAGAATTTCCATTTTCTGGCGGGACTGTTCCAGAATTAGGTCGAGACGATGTTCGCGAAGTGCTCCGCGGGGACTATCGCTTGATCTATCGGGTTTCCGATGGACGCGTCGATATCCTTACCGTTTTCCACGGGACGCGTCTCCTCGATGAAAGCGACTTTTGAGCACGTTTCAATCGTCGTTGCGATCCGTGCCGCGCGGTGGATAGAGAGCCATCCAGCGCTGTGCGACCTCCGTGCCGGACCATTGGGAAGCCTGCTCATCATCAATGTGTAGCAAGAAATGGAGGTGGTTAGGAGATCCAAAATTTCGCCCTACGGCATCATTGCCGGATGCGTTCATTTCAATCGTTCTTGGTAAGCCGTTCAATCAAGGCTTCGAAGCGAGGGTCTTTCTGTAGACTACTCAAATCGCCATCGATCTTGAGTTGCTGGAAGTTGGCTTCTTCTCGAAGGAACGCATACGCGGTTGGCCGATTAAGCAATTCGAACGCATTGTCCGCATACGGTTGCGATGGAGTCTGAGTAGGTTCGATTTGGTAAAGCAAACCAAATAGACAAGCGAGATTGTAGAGTGTCATTCCATCGAGCTCTTGGCGAGTCATGAGCATGCGTGCAATCGATTCTGCTGGTTCGGGGCAGCCGCAGCGGACCGAACAAAGCGAGTAGTTGATTTGCAGTTGAGGATCAACAGGGGCCTCCGAAAATTCGATTGTTTTTTTCCATGCATCTGCCGCCTCGCAATATCGCTGCAGTGCTTCCAGCGTCTGAGCCAAAGCGCCATTTGCGTTGAAGACGTAGGAACGAAGGTCCGTTCTCGACGAATCTGCCTCATAAGCTTTGGTCAATAAGTCGACAGCTCGATTGCCACACTCAAGAGACTTTTCGATCGATCCGGAACGTAAGTGGTTACTGTGATTCAGAAAAGCGACGCCTGCCTCGACGCGATAGACATGTCCCAACCTGTCAAGCAAGTCTTCGAACGCATCACATGCGCTTTGGCTAACTTCGATCGCTTCCTGCTCCTGGCGATTGCCCCCAAGCGCAGTTGCCAAGATTGTTTGACCCGCAGCCAAAAAGAATTGGGAGTGAGTCGACGGTAGTTCTTCTTTTAATTGCTTGGCGATCTCAACTCCTTTTTTTGCCAGCTCGATTGCGGACTCAAACTGCTGGGACTGGATGAGAAAGCCAGCATGCGTTTGGTAGCTTCGAGAAAGTGTTTCTCTTAGCGATGGGAGCTTAGGATATCGAGCAACCAACAACTCGCGGATCGAAGTGCTTCGTTCCATCGACTTCTTTCCTTCCTCCCATCTATCCTTTAAGAAACAAATCGAGGCGATGACGGACAGACTTTCGGCAAGCGCGTTTTGGTATCCGTAGACTCCTTCGTGAGTAGTCACCAACGATTCGAATTGCTCCAAGGCCTCGAGTACAAAATCGTTCGCTTCGACTGGGCGACCTGTCCGGTGATAGAGCAATCCGAGATTGTGTAGAACCTCGCCTAGCAAGTGCTGCACGTTTGGGTCGTCGGGAGCATTTTCGATGGAAGACCTTGCCAATTCGAGCACTTCAAGTTGAATCGCTTCCCGTTTTTCGGGAGCTAGAGGCATGGCAAGTTGATTTAAGGCGCTCGCAAGGCTAACGCGGCATGCGGGGAATGCATCTTTGATCGGACGCATGAGTTCGATCGCTTTTTGAAAATGGCCGGACTGAAGATCGATCTTTCCTAAACTGATATATGACATTGCCAACATATGGGTTAAATCCGGTCGAGCAGGAAATTGATTTGCATTCTCCTGCTGAATGGAAATCGCCTTTTCTAGATTGGTACGCGCCAGTTCTTTTCGTCCGAGCAGTAATTGAATCTGTCCCAACTTGGAGAGGGCTCTTGCATATTGGCTGTGCGAATTGAGGCCAATTTCAATGTCTTTGGCAGGCCCCGCGAGGTCTCGCTGCTTCTGAATATCGTGCCTCGATAAAAGAGAAGAGTAGAGTTCTACCGCATCTTTTAGCAGTTCCTCACGGACGTTTTCCATTCCTGGCTGATTTGCCATTTGATCGAACCCGACCCTTTCGAGCATTTTGTCGACCGCTCCAAAGGCAACGGTAAAATTTTCGTTGGCCCGAGCGCTCTCAGCTTGCTGTTCGTAAAGTGCGCGACTAAGCCGTCGATTGTATGCGAGACTGGTGAAGAGGAGACCGATCACTCCTATTCCTATACATGCGAGAATCGACGCGATCGTGGGGTTGCGCTGCACGTACTTTGCCAGCATGGACGTCCAGTGAGTAGGTCGCGCATGGATTGGTCGTCGTTCACTGAACCTCAGCAAATCATTGCAAAGCTCGATTGCGTTTCGATATCGATCGGCTGGCTTCTTTTCTAAGCATTTGAGGCAAATCGTTTCTAAGTCGCGAGGAATCATGGGACGCAGTACGCGTGGCCGCACTACATCTAACTTGCGCACAAGCTCCAAGATTTCGATCGGGTTCGATCCTTCAAATGGGCAAATTCCAGTCAGCGTTTCGTACAGGATAACGCCGAGAGCATGAACGTCTGAGCTTTCTTCAACCTGTTTGTTGTCACCCGAAGCTTGTTCGGGCGACATGTATTTTGGTGTACCGAGCAACAGGCCGGTCGCCGTTGCTACAACGCTCGACCCGTTGTGCTTGGCCAACCCGAAGTCGACAATTTTAGGCTTCCACTGGCCGTCTGCTGCTGCTTCCAGCAAGATATTCGAAGGCTTCAAATCGCGATGCACAACCCCTCGCATATGCGCATGTCCGACCGCATCGGCAAGCTTAATGAATAACTGAGTAGCAATCAAATGGTCTAGAGGTCCCGACTTGAGCAGTGCATCAAGCGTTGGACCTGCGATCCATTCCATTGCGATATAAGGCTGTCCATCCTGATCGCCGATGTCGTAAACTTGAGCAATGTATGGATGTTTTAGTGAAGAAGCTGTTTGGGCTTCGCGACGGAATCTTGCCAATTCGAATGGATCGGCGTTGATGCCTTGATGGATCATTTTCAATGCTACTTGGCGATTCAGGGCAGGCTGAGCGGCGAGATAAACAATCCCCATCCCGCCGCGTCCCAACTCCCGTTCTATTAGGTAACCTGCCCCCAACCGCGGTGACGCATTGCTTGTGGCTGGACCAGATCGAAGCAGATCGATGAGCGTGTCGTCGGGCATCGATTCCATTTCCCCCAGGCACCGTTCGCATTGAGAAAGGTGATGGGCAAGCTGGTGCAAGTTTTCCGCGGAGAGGGATCCCGTTGAAAAATCGCGAATCTGTTCGCGGCTAGGATGGAAATCAGGCATGTTGTTTTACGATTGGAGAGAGCTCTCGATCAAAAAATCCTTCGCCACGTTTAAAGAGCACGAACCTCCGTTTCCTGTCACACTGGGACTTGGAGGCACTCACTCCATATCGATAAGCCCCGCTGCTTCGTCTCGCAAAGCCTTGAGAACTCGTGATTTAGCAATCAAAACTGCATTGACGCTCATGCCAAGCTTTTCGGCGACGGTATGGGCCTTTTCTCCATCCATCACCTGCATCCGAAACGCTTCCCAGCTTGAGAGTGTAAATTGCGGCTCAGCCAACTTTAACAAACGCTGAGCGATCAACCGATCGTGTTCCGCATCCCAGGTGCGATTGGGATCGCTGTTGGGGTCCTCCATAGCGGCTAGGACAGAATCCCTATGTGCCTCGCCAATCGTAGTCTCTCTTTTTTGAGATCGCCACAACCACTTGATTCGATGAACTATCATCAATCGCAACCAACGACGGAATGCCCCTGTATTTCCATTGTGCTCAAACTTTGGGATCTCGTGCAAAAGTGTTTGGAAGACTTCCTGCGAAATATCGGCCGAATCGCATTCGGCGATTCCATAACCGGCCAACCACTGTCTCATCAGGGGGGTGTAGATTTCGAAAAGCCTTCGCCAATCTGATTCCTGAGGATCTTTGCTGAGCCTCATGAGCAGACTGACGGAAGTATTAGAAGTCATGCCGATTTGAATTGAAAATTTCTGACAGGAATTTTGGAATGGCGCACTTCCATAATAACAAGAACGTTGAGCAAGAGAGGATCCTAGATGGTCCGGAAGGCGAACATGAATAAATTTCACTCCAAAGCAGCATTGAATCGGTTTCGACGGCGGCGACTTTGGGTTGAGCAACTCGAGGCCCGCCGCTTGCTAATCGGCTCCGATTGGACCAACGTTCTCAACTCCTTAAACGCGGACGGCGACGCACCAGGCAGTGTCTCGCCGCTCGATGCACTGGTCATTATCAACGAACTGAACGATCCTCGATTTAGCAACCCGCGAACGGGCGAGTTGCCGATAGTCGGTAACTCCGATAGCAGACCGCCACCCTTTCTGGATGTCGATTGCGATTCAAGGGTGACGCCACTAGATGTACTCAACGTAATCAATGCACTCAATGGTGGACCGCGAAAACTCAGTTGGCGGTTTGCACAGCAAGGAGGCTCGCCAAATTTCGAGGGGCGATTTTCTGCCGACTCATGCTCGCCCAAACTGGAGGAAGGCACCTCCTTTATCACATCGCTCGTATCCGATCTCGTGGTCCCTACGGATGCCAACTTGTTGACCTTCGAAACCATGTCACTCCTTTTCGATAGCGCCAGCCAAGGCCGTCCGCTGGATGCATTCGAAGCTTCATTGTTGAACGAAAATGGACGCTCGCTGGTCAAAACACTGGGCACTGGTCGCGATTCGTTTTTTAACGTGAGTGAAGGCCTGTCCGCGTTGAAAACTAGCGACGTCTCCGCCGGTACGAACACAGTTTCACTTTCGCTCGTTGATGTTTTGCCAGGTACGAAGGCTCAGTTGGTGCTGCGGTTAGTGAACAACGATGGAGACACCAAGAGCTCAGTTGTCATTCCTTCTGTCCGTTTCGAAACAAGCTCACAACTTGTCTCTCCGTCCCGATTGATGCAAGGACCGCTTCCACCAACGTCTAATAGCAGCGTCAATTCTTCGACACAAACTGGACTTGCCTCGCTCGACAACTTTCAGCCGCCTGGTCCGGACGTAATCGTTGGAAGACCTACTTCGAATCGGACGAATAATCAACCGATTTTGCCACTTGCCCCAATACTCCCAGCCGGCCCTAGCAATTCGCCTCCTCTCACTCAATCAACAATCAACAGTCGCGGAAAGGAATTCTGGATCGGTTTTCCAGACAATCTCTATGAAGGTAACCGCCCTCAAAAACTCTTGTACGTGACAGGCGATGTGGCGACGACCGGATACGTAGAAATCCCAGGGCTAGTCGACCCCAACACCACAAAACTATTTCGCGCCGAATTTGTTGTCAACGCAGGCGAAGTCACCACGGTGGAATTACCTAGCCAGGACGTAGGGGATGTCAACGACAATGAAACCGACTTTGATGTCGAAGTAGAATTGGTTGCAAGAGTTCAGCACAAAGGGATCCATGTTGTCACACAAGAACCTGTCGCCGTATACGGTCTCGATCTGGCTGTTAGCACTTCAGATGCATTCCTTGCACTTCCAGTTAGCTCACTTGGGAAAGAGTATATCAATCTTGGATACGAGAACACCTATGCATCGATAAGCCATGTCGAAGGAACACAGTTTTTAGTCGTTGCAGCGCAAGACGACACGCAAGTCACACTCCAGCCTGGCCCCTACTCTGGTGCGACAACAACGAGCAACGCCGTCATTCGCCGTCCAAACGGCTCAACCGATTTCTACTTGGGGAATTCGGTGGGATCGGATATCGGCCCCTATCTGACAGAAGCGGCTGGCATTCATTCTCTGACGGTGAACGCACCGTTTGATGGCTACAGTGGCAATTACAACTTCGAGCTTGTCGATGTGGCGACTGCCGCTGCGAGCGCGAACATCGAAGAAAAAGTTACGGTTCCATTTCCAACTGGACGTGAATCCAAAGTTGTTTCGTTCGATGTCCAGGCCGGACAACGTTTGTACTATGACGCGATGAATCCGAGTCCTCCTCCCAAGGTCTCCGTTCGCATTCTTTCAGCGAGTGGCGAAGTGGCGGAAATAACCTCGCAAACCGACAACAACTCTTTCGCAAACCAATACGGATCGCTGCTATTTAGAGAAACGGGCAAGTACTATTTTTTGATAACGGGCGAACAGTCGACAACATTTAACTTCACGTTTCGATTGATCGATATGGACTCGGCTCCCCGTATCACTTTGGGTACAGACTATACTTCGGAGGTGAATCCTGCTGGCCGAGCCGAGATCTACCGTTTGGATGGAAATGCAGGCCAAATTCTCTACAACGATACATTCAGTTCAAATCGCCTGATCCTATTCACAATTATTGGCCCGGGCGGCCAAACAATTCTATCGACGACCGCAGCGGACGATTCCGTTTTTGTCTTGCCAGAAACCAATACCTATTACATTGTTCTCGATAGCGCTTCCTTCGCGCCTTCATCGTTTGGATTTCGAATCCTCGATCTGAATTCAGCTCCCGTTCTTCCGCTTGCAAGTCCAACAAATTCCGTTGTAGGAACAGGGCATCTTAACGCTTATCGCTTTGCCGGCTCGGCCACTCAAACGTTTAATTTTGATATCCAAAGTGTAACGCCACCCATTCGCGCATCCTTCCAATTGTTCGATCCTACAGGCAACGCGATACCTTTTTTTGAGTCTAACAACAAACGTTCCGCCAAAATGTTTAGCAGCGGTAACTACACGCTTTTGATTGGGGCTCTTGCCATCCAGGAGGGAGGCACCGTTGCGATTTTGCCCACTATCGTTGACGACCAGATCGTTACCAAGTCAGGCTTCAATACGAATCAGTCGTTAGCTATATTAGCTGGCGGCAGCGCGACCTATTCATTTAGCGCTCCTGCGGGAACTCGAATGCTGCTCGATGGATTGAACGTCGCGTCTGCGGATCTCAATGTCGAATTCAATGCACCCGATGGAGCACGCCTTTATACTGGCTTTGGATTGGCAAACGACGTCCAAGATGTGCCTCGATTTGGCCCCGCTCAACTGCCGCAGTCTGGTACCTACACTCTCACCGTGCGAGGCAATTCTCCAACCGCCACGGGCATTTATAATTTTCGCGTGCTGGATTTAGACAATGCAGGAACGCCCCTCACGCTAGGCACTCTCGTAAATGGAAATTTCCCGAACGGACGCGAAGCACTCATCTATACGATCGATGCAAACGTTGGGGATCAATTGCTTTTTGATGGCCGTTCCGGAAACTTCATCTTCGGCATTTACGATCAATCCCTCAGGGCTATTTACTCGCGCGGCATCAATGGTGCCGCTTTCACACATGAAGTCGATGGGGTAGGGAGAGTGTTGCAATCGGGACGTCATTACGTTTTGTTTCAAGGTGATCTCGACATCCCTCGAGATTTTAGCTTCCAGATACAGAATCTAAAATCCTCGCCTAGTCTGGCGTTGGGCACTGAAGCCACTGGCGCGGTCGCCGCCAATGGTGAGATCGCGTATCGAATGCAACTCACCTCCGGGCAACGCATTAGGTTCGATAACCTGTTGCCTTTCGCGGGTGAAATCAATTACCGAATTGCTAATGCGGGTGGCAGAGTTTTATTCGATTCGGGCTTTCAGAATTTCGACTCAGGTCCGCCGGGAATTCGCACTATTTTTGTCCCTGAATCGGGCGAATATTTCCTGTTCATTCAAAGCGCTCAAGCGACTCCCGGATCGTATCGCTTTCGTTTCGATGATCTCGCGTCGGTCCCACTACTGACGTTTAATACCGACTTGGAAGTCACACTCAATCCGGGGAATGCAGCCCGTGTATTCCGAATCGATGCGGAGGCGGGTGAGACGATCCAGATCGATAACCTTGGCTCTCCCCTTCCGCTCAACTGGGATATTTCCGGGCCGATATCGCAGTTTCGTGGCGGCAATGATGGCTCCGATTTCTCGGCGATGATTCTCAGCACGGGTACCCATTTCCTTACCATAAGTGGACACCAAGATACTGGACCGATCACCATCCGATTTCGTGCGGCACGAGCAGCGAGTCCGGTCACACCACTAGCAGGTTTTAACACAGTGGTAAATTGGGATGTCAGTCTAAACGAAACAAAAACGTATTCGTTCAGTGCGCCAACAGGCAGACTCATCTATCTCAATGTGATGCGATCTGATTTTGCGATCCGAACTCAGACGGTTACGCTAAATCAAGGCGAAACCTATCTATTGCGCGATCTCGCAGAACAGGGACCCAAAGGTGCCGCCGATTTAACAGGCTCCATCATAATAAGCACGAAGCCTGTCGCCGTTTTCGGTGGCAACCGCGCGGCATTCGTTCCAAGCCAGTTCTTCGCAGCAGATCATCTCGTAGAACAACTTCCCCCTACCAACACTTGGGGACGCAAGTTTGTTACCATGCCCCTCGCGACCGGCAGCGCTCGCGGGGATCGATTCCGATTCCTTGCCCAATCCGACAGCACCCAAGTCTCGGTCAACGGTACGGTCGTTACGACACTCGATCGCGGACAATTTTTTGAACAAGTCATCACAGGCCCTTCGCAGATCACTTCCACCAGACCGATCTTAGTCGCCCAGTACGCACACTCACAAAACTACTATCGCACCGATCCAGGTGGAAATCCAGCCTTTCAAGGCGATCCGCTGATGATGATCGTTCCACCCGCTGAGCAATTCCTGGCAAGTTATACGGTATCGACTCCACAGGTAAGCGCAGGCGTTACGGCACAACGCTTCGATCGCAACTACATCAACATTGTTGCACCCAATGAAGTAGTCGGTCAAATTGAAATAGATGGAGTTCCTATCCCCGCAAATCAGTTCATTCCTATTGGTAGCAGCGGATTCTCAGGAACTCAGTATGCAGTCTCCCTGGGTGCCTATAGCCTAGCGGGACCGCTCCCTTTCGGCGTCTTCGTGTATGGCTTCGGCAGCTTTGACTCCTACGGCTATGTCGGAGGTCAAGCCCTTTCGAGCGTTGCCACCGCTAGTTCGATTGTTCTAACACCTTCAAGTGCCAATCCTCGAATCGGGAACTCACTTGGACTAAAAGCACGAGTTGCCGATGTTTCAGGCGCTCCGCTGGCCGGTATTCGCGTCGACTTCGATGTCTCTGGAGTGAACCCGCAACGAGGCTTCGGTTTCTCAGATGTCAACGGATTAGTCGAGTTCAGTTACACCGGTTCGCGTGATGGACGCGATATCGTGACTGCATCGGTCGGTCCATTACTGGACGATTCGATTGTCGACTGGAGGTCGAATGCTGTGGCACCCCAAGTTTACGTCGCAGCACCCATCGACGGTAGCTCGATCACGGCCGGCGCGACACTCGTAGCGAGCGGTTTTGCGCTGGCCGATTTCCCGCTAGCAACTCTTGACCTTGTAACCGTCAACGGAACACCTGTTACTAGTCTCGACGCTGCCGGCAATTTTTTTGTTTCCTTGTTCGTCGGCCCCGGTGACAATGAATTCGAATTCAGTGCAGTCGATTCGAATGGCCAACTAGGAACTAAACTCATCACGATCCGCGGTACGCAACCGAACACTTCCCAAGTGGATTTTACGCAGTTCGCAGAAGTAACTGGCAGTTTCAAACCAACTTACGCAAGGTCTTACTTCCACCAAAGCACCCGTTCCCACCTTGCGGAAACGTCTGTTGAAAACGTCGGTCAATTCCCTGCAGACGTCCCCTTGCTTGTGGGCATTGCCAATATCAGTGACCCGATGGTATTGGTTCGGCATGCTGACGGGCAGACTCCAGATGGGGTCCCCTATTACGACTTCACTGGTCTTGTTACGGGTGGATCGCTCAATCCGCATGGTCGCACCGGATTGTTGCTCGCCGAGTTTTTCAATCCAAATCAATCGCCATTCACATACGATTTAATTTTCTTTGGCAAACTGAACGAACCACCCCAAATAATGAGCTTGCCTCCAACTCAGGTCGATTTGAATCGCGAATATCGCTACGACGTGATTGCAACCGATCCCAATCACGATGCCATCGCATTCGAACTAGCAGAAGCCCCCTCCGGTATGACCATCGACACGAACAATGGTAAAATCCGTTGGATTCCTACTGATACCGATATCGGCTTGCACACGGTTGACATTCGCGCTTCGGACACACGGCTTGGACAAAGCAATCAACGGTTTGTTCTATCTGCCCGCCCGGCACCTTCAAACCGCTCACCTGCTTTCACTTCATTACCGATTGCAATTGCCGAAGTTGGTAAGCCATATGGTTATCTCGTCGAAGCCAAAGATGCCGACGGCGATCCACTCACATTCCGGCTTGTAAGCGGTCCAACGGCCATGACGATCTCCGCTGTGGGCGAGCTGCGATGGCAACCAACACCTGGGCAACTCGGCAAGCAAAATGTTTCCGTTGAAGTATTGGATGCGCGTGGTGCAACTGCTCTGCAGACGTTCTCCTTGCGAGTTCTCTCGCCGACCGAAAACAACTCACCAGTAATTGTTAGCTCGCCGCCGACCGCCATCAAACTTGGGCCGTTCGCCTATCAGGTCATCGCGCGCGATGCGGATAATGAATCCCTTTCGTATCGTTTGGTGCGCTCATCGGCAGGCATGAGTATTAGCCCAACAGGTCTAATCGAGTGGGTACCATCAACAAGTCAATTGGGTGCACATGCAATCACAATCGAAGTACTCGATACCCGAGGAGGACGAGATTCGCAAAGTTTTTCACTGGCTGTTTTTGACGATGCGGATCCGATCATCACAAGCCAACCTATCACGACTTCACAACTCAACTCGGCATACCGCTATCAACTAACTGCTACTGATTCGATCGATGATTTGCTTTCGTTCAAGCTGCTGAGCGCGCCTATCGGTATGACTATCCAAGTCTCGTCGGGACTAGTTCAGTGGAATGTGACCAAGTCGTCTTATGCTCAAGAGCCTGTTGTGGTCGAGGTTGCTGATGGTCGAGGCGGCATTGCGATTCAACGATTTACGATTGGGGTTGCGGGTGGGCAATCTCAATCTTTCAATACTAATCCATTTTTCATCAGCACGCCTCCTACGGTTGCTTCGGTTGGCACAACTTTTGTCTATCCCGTTCAAGCTCGCGATCCGGATGGAGATCCGATGACTTTTGATTTGCCGCTAGGACCAAGGGGAATGGTGATCGACGCGGCAACAGGACGACTGGGCTGGTTGCCCCGCCCCGATCAAGCAGGTATGCAACAAGTTGTCATCCGTGTTCGGGATAGTCGCGATGGTGTCGGGTTGGTGTCATTCAAAATCAATGTCGACTCGTCCAACACAAGTCCGGTAATCACGTCATCGCCGATTCTAACTGCATCCGTCAACAACGCTTGGGAGTACCGATTGCATGTCCAAGATTCCGACAACGATTCGTTGATGTTCGAACTAGCTTCGCCTACATCGGGAATGACACTGACGCGATTAAAAGGAGCAGACTCAATCGCTTTACTGAGCTTCACACCAACCGTTCCAGGTCCGTTGAACGTTCACTTGATCGTGAGCGACAGTCGAGGTGGCAGGTCCGAACAGCGATTTACATTGCAAGTTTCCGCGGCGTCCCCCAACATCGCTCCTATCATTCAATCGTCACCGAGGCTGACGATTCCAGCAGGTCAGCCGTGGATTTACCTGATTTCAGTTGAGGATCCAAATGGCGACCCAATCACGATTAACGCGCCAGCAAAGCCTGAGGGAATGTCACTTAATTCTAACTTGCGAGCGCTGAACTGGACACCCACGCTTGCAGAACTCGGATCGCATTCGGTTACGCTGAATGTGGCTGACGGGCGCGGTGGAATCGCTTCTCAAACTCTTAGTGTGAATGTAGTTGCCAAGTCTGAAAATCACAATCCCACCATTGTCTCTCCTCCATCAGCCTACAGAGCAACAATCGGCGAACCGTTTGCGTATGACTTGCGATCGGCAGACGAAGATAGTGACCCGGTGGAGTGGAAACTACTCGAGTCACCGCACGGTGCGTCGCTTGATCAACGTTTTGGAACGCTTCGCTGGACACCGGCGCTCGATCAGCTTGGACAACAGCGATTTGTCATCTCAGCTAAAGATCCGCTTGGTCTGGAAGCGCTGCAGAGTTTTTCGTTGATCGTTTCAGGCACGAATTTAGCTCCGTCGATTTTGTCGCGTCCGCCAAGCGAAGCCGTTGCCGAAGATCGCTTCGTGTACGGTATTCGAGCAGTCGATCCAGAAAATGATTTCCTAACGTTTGCGATTGTCACTGGCCCCGCAGGCATGACGATCGATTCCGCCAGGGGGATTGTTCGATGGACCCCGACGCTTGGTCAGCTCGGTGCAGCTAATGCCACGATCGAGGTAAGCGATTCGCGAGGCAACAAGTCGACACAGAGTTTTCCTTTGAACGTAACACAGATCGTTCGCAATCGCGAGCCCATCATCACTTCGCGAGCCAACTTCCGTGCACGAGTCGATGCACTCTACCAATACGATGTTAATGCAGTTGATCCCGAAGGCAATGCCATCCAGTATTCGCTGGTGGCTGCACCTAGCGGGATGCAGATCGACCAAAGCAGTGGATTGATTACTTGGACACCGACGACCGCTCAAGCGGGAAGTCACCTCGTGCAAGTAGCCGCTCAAGACACAGCCGGTGGTCGGAGTATTCAGCGTTTTGCGATCCAGGCCAGGATCAACCGAGCCCCGATCATCACATCGACAGCGTTGACGAGCGTCGCTGTCGGCGGAACCTATCACTACGATGTTCAAGTCACGGATGCCGACTCGGACGCTGTGAGCTACGGACTCGTCACTGGTCCGGTTGGCATGTCTATCGACTCTCTTGGACGAGTGGTATGGCCGACGGCGTTAGGCGTTGCGCTATCGAATCCAGTTGCACTCCGCGTGACCGATTCGTTCGGAGCTACAGCCACTCAAACCTTTTCGCTGGCCGTAACCCCTGATACGACAGCCCCAAGAGTCGATTTGCAATTGAGTGCCAATCCGCTGGTATTGGGCGGGAACACGGTCATCTTGGTACAGGCAAGCGACAACGTCGATCTAGCCGATATCCGATTGACCATGAACGGTAGGCTATTGGTTCTGGACGCCAATCACTCTCTGACTCTGCGAGGCGATTCTCCAGGACTGTTTTCGCTCCAAGCTATAGCTCGAGATACTTCAGGCAACGAAGCGATTGCCAATGCCGTGTTGCGAGTATTCGACCCTTCCGACACGCGTGGACCCACCATTCTTATCACCTCGCCACAAGCCAACGCAACAATAACGAAGCTAACGGATATTGTTGGTTCGATCACAGACGACAATTTGCAGTTCTATCGCATTGACTATGGCCGCGCAGACTTGGTCGATGTCAATCATCCCGAGGCCGATGATGCGAACTTCAAGACTTTGGCAACGGGAAATCTTCCAGCGATCGATCGCATATTGGCCACCTTCGACCCAACTCTTTTGCTGAACGACGATTATGTCTTGAGGATTTTCGCAAAGGATCTGAGCGGCAACATCTCGACTGTTACGATTCCAATTAGCCTTCGCGGAGATTTGAAGTTAGGCGACCTTAATTTGGACTTTACCGATCTGGTCGTCCCACTAGCCGGTATCCCAATTCGCATTGGCCGAAACTACAAAACGCTTCAACGCAATGAGTCGGGTGATTTCGGTTTTGGCTGGTCGCTATCGATTGCGGACCCAATAATTCGCGAGTCGATTCCTGTGAATCCGCTAGAGGAACAAGGGCTCTTTTTTGCAGCCACTCCGTTCAAGGAAGGGACACGCGTCTACTTGACCAATCCCGAGGGCCGCCGCGTCGGATTCACTTTTGCACCCACTTCAACGGTCAGTTTTTTTGGAGGTGGTTCGTTCACACCCAGATTCGTACCAGATCCCGGGGTGCAAGACGCATTGGACGTGGGCTCGGAACCTTTACGGCGAATCAACGGTGCCTTCTATAGCGGCTTCTTCGGCGTCCCCTTCAATCCCTCGGCGTATCGTTTGACCTCCAAATCGGGTGTCGTCTATGAATATGGCCAGTTCGAAGGTTTGGACAATATTCATGACTTGAACGGCAATCGACTTGGCTTTTCTTCGAATGGCATTACCAGTTCGAACGGCTCAAGTATTCAGTTCGTGAGGGACCCAGCAGGACGCATCGAGAAAATCATCGATCCGGCGGGCAACGCGATCTCTTATCGCTATGGCATCGGAGGTGACTTGCTATCGTTCCAGGATCAAGCGGGTTTGAAGACGCAATATGCCTACCTTTCCAATTCGCCCCATTTTTTGGATGCGATCACCGACCCTCGCGGCAAACTAATTTTCCAATCGCATTTTGACGCTCAAGGACGATTGACGTCGAGCACCGATGCATTGGGAAACTCCGTTCTCAACACCTACGATCCAGTGGGTCTGTCGGAGTCCGTCACCGATGCAACGGGTAAGACTACCAAATTGACGTTCGATGATCGCGGGAATGTACTCTCGGTAAAGGATCCAGCAGGTGCAGTTCGAAGCTATACCTACGACAGTGCAAACAATGCGTTGTCGGCGACCGACCCTTTAGGCAACCAATTGAAGCGGTTGTTTGACGAACGAGGCAACATCGTCAGCATGACCGATCCACTAGGTAACGTCAGTACGAGTACCTTTGCGAGCAACAATCAAGTGAGCTCGGCAACCGATGCCATGGGCAACACTGGTACGCTCATCTACAACGATCGCGGGCAGTTAGTCCAGTTCATCAATGCCATTGGTCAAAGCAGCTTCAATAAGTACGACACGCAGGGGCGAAAGACGAGCTATGTCGACAATATGGGTAGTGAGACACGCTATGAGTACGGAAATGGGCCGCGTCCTACGAAAGTCCTTTTCGCGGACGGAAAGACGAGTCAATTTGTATACGACCCGCAGGACCGAATTACTCATGAGGTTGACGAACAAGGGAACGAAACGACTTACACGTATGACCCAACAGGTCGACCGTTATCCAAACGGGATGCGTTGGGCGGATTGGTACAAACGAGTTACGTCGGTCCGAGTCTCGATAAAATCGTCAACGCCAAGAATGGTGTATCCCGCTTTGAATACGATGACGCGGGGCGGCGGATCAAGGAGATTGATGCCAATGGCGACGTAACCGTCAATCAATACAACGGAAACAATCAGTTAGCAAAGCGGATCGATCCGCTGGGTCATGCGTTGCAGTATGACTATCGACCAGATGGACGTGTGGATTCTGTCACCGATGCGTTGGGACATAAGACTGTCTATGGCTATGATGTTTCTGGGAATCGCACAAGCGTGACCGATGCCAACGGAAACGTTTGGCGTTACGAATACGATGCGATGGGGCGAGTGGTCAAAAAGTGTGATGTGTTGGGTTCGGCCGAGTCCTACGCTTACGATTCGGTTGGAAGACTGACTAGCGTCACCGATCGAAGCGGTGGGGTATTGCGATACGAATACGATGCCTTGGGCCGTGTGGTTCGGCTGATCGACCCCTTGGGAGGAGTCCTTAGTGCGACGTTTTACGCCAATGGGCAGTTAAAAAGCCTGACAGATGCTTTGGGGAATGTGACCCGGCTCCTCTATGACCTTCGCGGTCGTTTGTCTCAGACGACCGATGCTGCTGGTGGCAAACGAACGAGTACCTATGACGATTCGGGCAACCTCATTGCTCAGACCGATGAGCTCGACCAAATGACTCATTACGAATACGACGCACTCCACCGGTTGATCCAACAAACGGATCCGCTCGGAAACAGGACGACGAATGCCTACGACGCATCAGGAAATACTGTTGCGAGCACAGATCCCTTGGGCAGAACGACTACGTTTGCAGTCGATTCCATGAACCAGTTGTTGAGCACTACCGATCCGCAGGGGAGTGTCACACGCTATGCATATGACGCGGCGGGACATAGAACGAGTGTTACGGATCCGTTGGGACAAATCACCCGCTTCCAATATGACGCTGACAATCGATTGGTCAATCGGATCGACCCGCTCGGCAACGCTTCCACTATTAGCTACGATGCAGTCGGCAACTTGAAACAGACGGTGGATCGCAATAGTCGGCAACGTTCGTACGTCTATGACCCTAACAACCAACTGATTCGAGAAGACTGGTTGTCTCCTAGCGGCAGTGTTGTTCATTCTATCGCAACAACCTATGAGGCCGATGGCCAGATCGCTTCCTCGTTTGATACCGACAGCGCCTATACTTATTCGTATGATGCCATCGGTCGAGTTACGAAGGTGGATAACATAGGAACGCCCAATTCCCCGCGCCTTGCGTTGAATTATAGATTTGACGCCTTGGGCAATCGCCTGTCGACGTCCGATAACCTGGGAGTCCATGTCGACGCGACCTACAACAATCGGAATTTGCTCGCGAGTCAGACATGGAGCGGGACAGGGATCGCGCCGATCAAAGTGGATTTGCAATACAATGCGAAACGTCAGTTAACATCATTGCAACGTTACTCAGATGCGACCGGTTCGACTTCTGTCGGCAAAACGATCCAGACGTTCGATGCATCCGGTCGATTGACCAGTCTATCGCATCGCAATGCGATCGATGCCATTCTTTCCGAGTACGGCTATACCTACGATCTGGCATCGCAATTGGTCAGCGAAACCCATGGCGTTCAGTCGAGCGAATACAGCTACGATTTGGCGGGGCAACTCAAATCCGCAAGCAATTCGACTCGTCCCAATCAAGCGTTCAACTATGACTTGAATGGCAATCGGGCTGCAAGCAACATTGTCATGGGAGCCAACAACCGCATCGAGTCAGATGGGCAGTTTGCTTACGCTTTCGACAAGGAGGGGAACATGATTCGAAAGACGAACAACGCGACTCAGAACAACACGCGTTATAGCTACGACTATCGGAACCGTTTGACGTTGGTCAGCGAAACGACCGCTGCAGGGACGATTGTTTCGCAGGTCCGATACACGTATGACGTTTTCGATAGGCGCATCAGCGTGGATACAGGATCAGAGGTACAGTACAGTGTCTACGATCGCGATCGCGTGTGGGCCGATTTCCAGGCAGATGGTAGCATTGCCGCTCGGTATCTTTATGGTCCGAACGTTGATGAGCTATTGGCACGTCAGCGGCCCGGCGAAGGGGTGAGTTGGTATCTGACCGATCGATTAGGAAGTGTCCGTGACATTGCTGATGCGGCAGGGGCGATTGTCGATCACATCGAGTACGATGCTTTTGGCGGAATCGCGTTTGAGAGCAATCCTCAGTTAGGAGATCGATTCAAATACACGGGCCGCGAATGGGACACAGTCTCTGGACTTTACAACTATCGGGCTCGGTACTACATGCCTGCGCTGGGCATTTTCATGTCAGAGGATCCAATTGGATTTTGCGCGGGCGATGCCAATTTGAGGCGCTATGTGGGCAATCGAGTCACCAATGCGACCGACCCGAGCGGCATGCAAGCGATCGCCGAGTTTGGTGCGGACTTTGCAGCCCAATTGGACATTCTCGTCACGCTCATTGAGTTTGGCGGTGACGACGCTTATACGTTCCGGGTGGGTGGCAGGGCGGGCGGAGTCGCGGCTGGGCTGGATGGGGACTTCACGTTGGGCGGTACACTCGAAGAGACTACGGGGTTTGGTATCGAATTCAATGTTACGAATCCAGGCAAGACGAAACCGACCTTCAGTCCTGGAACTGCAGCGACCGCCAACGGCGATGGAGGGATTGCCAACAAAGTAGCAAGCTTTGCCGGGAACAAGGCCTGGACTCGAGCGACCGAACCGGAACCCAAGCGAGAGCCATTCGCTGACGGAGAGTTCCAGTTCTTAGTCGAATCGACCGCTTACAAAAAATCCTACTTCGACCATTATTTAGCGCGATTCAATGTTGCAATTTTTGGCGGGGTCGCCGAAGAGTTGAATCTTATTGCCAAGGTAGCAGTCGCCGACGACGCAACGAAATTGGTGGAAGTACGAGACCAAGCGGGCATCTGGGAAGGACATGGCTTCGCAGTAATTACACCGAGACGTTCGAAACGGGGCGGCCAAGGCAATCCGGATAACGGTGGTCCGCCTCCACCTGATGGCGGATTTGGCTTTGCAGGCACGGCTCCAAGTCCCGGAGCTGGCAACAGTCCCGATGGCGATGGAGACGACAGCGATGTAAATAGCAGTGGTGGATGTTGTTCGGACATCTACTTCGCTCGTTCCTACCTAGCGTTTGCCTATGTACAGAATTGGAACGAACCAACTCTCGTGCGACTCGGACGGCAGGTGGACTCGGATGATTTTTGCGTTCACTTTGCGGACCAGCAGTTTGTCTACGCCAAGGCCATTCGGCGTCGACTCAATACGAATCGTTGATCCGACGCATAAAGAAGTAGGATCTCAAAGCGTTTACGGAGTGAATGCAGTCCCGGAGCCGAATGGATTGGTTCTCATTGCGATCGCGTTGTCGAGCATGGTTTGCGTGCGTCGTGGCGGCAAGACTTCTTAGGTTAAAGAATGATCGGATAGCTACTTGTCGGCGCCTTTAAGCTTCAAATCCCACAACCATAGATTTCTGTCCGACGGCTGGTGGGGGATTGCGAGCGGGTCGTCCAAGGTGGAGGGTGGCTCACTCGGAATCAAGAACAAATTCTGAGCGCTACCTCCCCATAATTTTGCGCCGCTTCCATTAAGTGTGTACCCAAACGAACGCTTCTCCGTGGGGCTCAATTGCTTCATGTCGATGTCAAACTCTGACAGATCGCCCAAACTGTTTGGCAATTTAGAATTTCGATCTTCGTACAGTCGGATGCAGATCGCAATGGTTGCTATTCGATGCTGGAGCGCCCGGCGTATCATTGCATTTGCAACCGCTGAATAGCTTGGCATCAACTGCTTGGTCAGCAAAGTATCGAACGTCTTGATCCAGTCACCTTTAGTCGCCTCCTCGGAATGCAGTCCGTTCATTTCCATTTGAAACTCTAGAAGCATATCGGTCGGCGTTTCGAGAACTTGCTGCGACGTTTCGATATAAAAGAGCGCGTCTCGAGCACGGCCTGGAACGGATCTTAGCCCCATGGCTCTCGCCTTTTTAGGATCGGCGAAAATGGGTAAAGACAAAGCTCGCTCGCCCGCAATCGAGGTGGACCACTCAACGCCGATGTTGATCCATACCATGACTTTTGGAAGCAAAGTCTTGAGGTCGGATTCGTCGATCGCATCGCGTTGGAGCGATTCTTTGAGCAACTCCAACGCGATCATGTCAATGGCGTTGGAAACCAACTGCGATACTAAAGTGGGTTCAGCCGAATTGACTCTGCTCAAGCCGAGCAAACCAACGATTGCCTCTCGAATAGAAGCGGTGTCGCGCGATCGCAGTCCGACTCGCCCCTTGAGTTGCAAAAGGCGCGCAACTTGTCTCATTTCCTGCGTTTGCGGCAATAAAGTCGAATAGGAATCGAAGACGATAGGAAATCGGACTGGTTTCGCATCGATAGAGAGTTGGAGAACATCAGCGTGGAGGGATTTCCATTTTTCTAAAAAGGCTAACGAGACTTTCTCTTCGTCCCA
>JAYVPJ010000072.1:0-7350 GCA_043757445.1 Pirellula sp.
GTCGAAAGCCCCCGTTGCAATAGTATGGTTGTCCGCGCAGAAGTCTGCGTTGCGGACTTTTGCATTGTGCTTCATGAGTGGCCCCAGCGGCTTACCCGAGTAGTCGCACTCTATCAGCACACCCGCGCGTATCAGTGAAAGCACTGCGGCGCATGAGGACTGGAGCAGACATAGCCCACACTCGGCTATCTCATCGCGCGTGCAGCCATACGGCCCGCATAGGTGGGCATGGGCTGCTATCCTATCGCGTAGTGTTGGGCGTGTCATACGTCACCGCTTGACACGATGTAGGCCTTTATGGCTTCGGCTGAGATTCGCACCGCCCGACCGATTCGGAAATGCGACAGCTGCCAGCGTGTACCAATGCCCATACGCTACGCTCAGAAACGCCTAAACGCGTTGCAACTTCTCGCATCGAATACGCGAGTCGGCTTTCATCTAGCTGGTTGGGTTTTTTAGCTGTGGGCGCGACCAACGCCCCGGTTTTCCTGTTTTTCATGGTGGGCTTAGACTCAAATAATTTTCGACGATTGGAGAGATTTCCGACAACCTGTATACGTTTGCCCTCGCATCTTTTGGGCATTTACCGATTGCAACAAGAACGCCAAACCTTTCCGAATCACTCGCAAGTTTAACCCACTCACGTGCCGCGCCTTCATCCCCCTCTAAGTGCATGGCTACGTCACGAAGGGTAATCCCCGTTTCAGCTTCTAACAAAGGCAACCAACTTTCAACCGCTGCAATCAAGTCGCTTCGTGATTGGGCTTCTAAGCCTTCTCGCAAAAACTCAATTTCGCCTTCGCGTATCACGATTGGAATTGCCGTTGCGTATTCCTGCATTGGAGTTGCTTTAATTATCAGCAAACTTGGTTCGAACCTTTGTTGTTGTCGGCTTATACAAACAGGAGAACCGTCTCCAAGGTCAGTTAGTATCTTGTTGATGTCGCCGACATACGAATCGTTTTCTTGGGGTCGCTTGAGTTCATGGATTAAAGCACGAAGCAACTTTTGCATTCTTAGAAATCCGGTTTGATTGCAAGCGTTGCCGCCCGTCATGCGGTCCCCGGATAGAAACGCATGACAGGCGAGCATTAGCGACTAGCTACATCGCGACTTGCTAGCAATTCTACCGTCGAAGGGCCTATAGTCCACATCCTTGGTAAAAACTGTGGGCACTATGCCTCCCTGAAGAAAGAACGTAGTAACGACCGTTGAATTACTTAACGCAGCCGTGCTTTAATTCGAATGAGACCTTCAATTCCTCGAGCATTTCGAACGTGTTTACATACGTCACACCAAACTCAAGGCATACATTTGGTATTGGGATCGTCCTTACAACGTCCTTTGAGAATTCCTCATGGGTTACAACAGTCCATCCATTTTCCATCGCGAAAGCGATGATCCATGCGTCTGCATTCTTTGCAAAGTCTTCTTTCGCCTTTATTGAGAACTGAGTTTGATTCTGAGCCCAGTTCATCAACCTTCGATAGGCTGCAACTACTTGAGCGTCCTGCGTTCCTTTGAAAACATCATCATGTTGTTTATCCTTAGACCAGTCGCTGAGCTTGTCTGCCGGTCGATCGATAGTGGATGTTGTTTGAATCAATTCCGATCGAACACGATCTATGCTGCAAACTCGCCCCAACTTGGTTAGGCGGCTGAGAGAGGTCCAAAACCCGGGACAGATCGAGAAACTATAGTACTTGTTCTTTGCCTCTATAAAAACATTTGAATCTAGGACGTATCGCTTACTCTCGCTCATTACGCATCCTTGTCAGCACATAACTTGCAAACCTATTAAAGGTCTCGCCCTTCAGGTCCGTCAAATTCCAAGCATCTCGGTTCAGCATCCTTCCTTCTCGAACTGCTCGAACAATCGTATTGCTAAATCGTCGGCTCAAACGAACGTCTTGGGTTAGATAGAAGTCTCCTCCACCTTTTTTCTTGTGACGAATCTCTTTGAATCTCAGCCAATCGGCACGATGTTTCTCATAAAAAGCCAAGAAACTTGATTTCGAAATAAGGCCCAAGCTCTGTGCACGTCTTGCCGCAACTAGTGGACTCACTTTGAATCTCTTGGCAATCACTGCAAACGGATCTCGAAGCGACTTGACAGTTACCCATACGTCCCGAAGCATGTATTCGGGAACCAGGATTTCTGCGGCAACCGTGTTACAAAATCGTTCAGATTCATCCGTGGAGGGTGTCATGCCAATTAGGTTGAACAAGCCATCTCGCCCAATCCAAACATGCACCAATTCATGGGCCATTGTAAACATTTGTGCTGAATTGGAGTCTGCCGAATTGACAAAAATCAGCGGCGCACGTGAATCGCAAAGAACAAACCCACGGAACTCTTCAGGGTCGAGAGGGCGATTGTTGTTTAGTCCAACCACACTGTTTGAAAAAACAAGGATACCTTGCGCTTCGATTGCGTTCCGAAGAACTTTTAGACCGTCTTCCCAGGTACCAAGAGTTGACGCCCAATCTGGCGCCAATTGTAGTTCCTGACGGATACGCTGGGCCAAAGCCTTTGGGTTGTCGCCTACCTTCGCACTGCCAACTATTTCCAGCTCGGATTCACCATCCTCGACCAACAGGTCCCTTACCCACTCCTGCCTGCCCTGCATTGTGCGGATGGTTTCGATCAGATTTGGACTAGGCTTGCTTATCTTTGTATCGCCCAGTGTTCGAAAGTCTGCAATTGGGATTACTTCGTAATCAACTGGCGGTTGATCCAAGAAAAGGAATCCCAATGGTGTCATTGTTTTTTTCGAAAAAACTTCTAGCTGACGGATGGTTGGCTCTTTCTCGCCAACGATCCAACTGTCGATTTTCTTGAACTGCTCGCGCAATTTCTCAATTGGGAAACCGGAGCGATCGATTGCCCATTTCAGTATGTTTGGATTTACAGGAACGGTTGCGTTCATCGTATTGTGAGAATTGCTTGCCAATAAAAGTGCATACGGTTTATTGTAGCACGACCACTTCCGTTGAATTGAGCAACATTGGTTATCATCGAAACTTCGCGGCTCAGTACATCAATTCCACCAATTTCCGACCAAATCGAGTAGTTGGTTGACAAGCTCGTCCCGAAAACGGGTGCGACTAACCTCCAAAAGGCCTCAAAATCGTTTTGTCAGTCAAGGAAGATCCCCCGAATACTCCGCAATCGCTGTGAACGATTAGGCGTTCCAAACTCATCAATGCAGACCGAACATCATTCATAGCCTCGGCAAGAATTGATTGCTCAAATTCGCCTTTCGATTGTTCTGCCAAAGCTTCGATTTCATTTCTGCATGAACCAAGGTTTTGAATCAAATTGGCCAAGTGAACCACAAAGAAAAGTTTGGAATTATCGCAATCGCTCAAAAGATCGACTTGCAGATCGAACACCATGCAATGCTCCCGAAAGCTCGGCATTGCGAAGCCAGTTTGAGGCCAAGTGCGCCGCCCCCCGCCCGCAGCCCTCCTTTTCAATTTCGGCCGATCGATCTTTGGTAAACCTGCAATCGCATCAAAACAGTATCCAGGGTAAGCTTTGGTGACTTCAACTGATAGTTTCTTGACGAGGTTCGATTGTCATTATGAATTCTGACCGTTTGCACTACGTTGCTGAATCATTGTTGGCTGATGCACGGTCGACTATTGAGCGTTCGTCAATTCAACAAGCAGTTGGGCATAAAGGCCTTCGCGGAACTTTACGCGAAGAAATTCTTCTTGCATTCATGGACGGTCGTCTTCCTCACTTCGTCTTGCTTGGTAAAGGAGCGATTATTGATTCAAATGCAGCGACTCAATTCAACGGTGAAGATGATGTCATCGTGTTTGATAAGCACATGACGACTCCTATCAAAATGTATTCCGGTAGTACTAATGGCATTTATCATTTCAACGGTGTGTTGAGTCGCATAGAGGTCAAGTCTAGTCTCGAAGCGAGCGACTATGATCAGTTTGTTACACGAAGTCGTGACATAATGAAGTTCCGGGTAGATGTAAGGCAGTTGGGAAAAAATTACGAAGGAGCCTACAATTTCCTCTTTGGCTACGATACGATTGCAAAATCAAAACCTGAGATTGCACGATTCTACGAAGCGTGTGATAAAGTTGGGGAAGATGCGCTTTCAGGTGTCGGGACGGTCCTTTGCATTCTTGGGAAAGGAATTTACCGGCTCTTCGGAGAGAATGGCCGAAGGTATTGGCAGTTATCGAAGGCTGACGATTCTCCCGAACGGCAATTAGTTAGATTCGCTGCGATGGTCAGCGAAATGTCGCTTCGGATGCATGTGATACGTTCAGGTCGAGCAATCGAAGATTCGCTAGAGATTGCAATCGCAAACTACCTCTGGAATCCACATTGGGAGGAGGTTATTTTATAACAAACTCCTGCTCAACCACTTGTCAAAACGTGGACTCACTTCAAAACTCGCTTTAAAACTGCCCTAGGGATCTAGCAGTCGAACGCGTTAGCCATTTGACGTTAGTAGCAAAGTCGTTCCAGGGAACGCAATGCGGATTGAACTTCGTGCAAGGCTTCGGTAAGAATCGATTGCTCACTCTCGATACGTGTTTGGTCGGCCATGAATTCAAGGCTTGACGGCATGAATCCAAGTCTGCCAAGAATTCAGGTAGTCTGCCCGACTGCTTCGGGTTTTGCTTCGGGTCGTTTGAAACATGCCGTATTCCCAGGGAATTTGCTGAGTGTTCAAGTCCGTTATCCTCCACTACATTTGACCAAGCGATTCGTTGATGAAACGATTTAGAGCAAGGATGCCGTGCCGGTCAAGCCAATTAGGGATGACTTCTCGGATGCGACCATAATGCATTCATCGCCAGCCGTTGTTGCATTGTTCAGTTTCATCGATTGACGGGCGCTAGCTAGGCCGGGTGAAGTGTGTGCGAACACTCCCTCGCTAGACTTCTTGCATCAAAACCGCTCGCCAGCCTGTTGAGTAGGTTTCGAAGCCTGGAGCGTCAGCTTGAGCGACGCAATAATCCTTGCCATCGATTTCTTCGAAGGCATAGCCCTTACGGTTCGAAACGAGTTGGCTAAATCGTTCCATTGGAAATCGGTAGTCCGATGAGAGCGTTCGCGATGAAGCCACCAAAGCTCCGTTGGATTCAATGATCAAACCCAACGTACGCTCCTTCTCGACTGGATCGAGCGGCAGGTTTTGAAGGATCGCCTGTGCGAACGCCTCCCATTTGAAGACAACCCCAAGAACTCCCAGAATGGGCCCTGTGCTCAACCCATCTTTTCGCACGCTACAAGAATAGATCAGTGACGATTGACCGTTGACGAGCGTTGAGTTTACTGGGCCTTGGAATCCAAATTCGTCGCCGCTTGCGCTTTGCATCGCCATTTGAAACCACGCAGTTCGCTCGACATCTTGTTGTAACGATTCGTAAATGTCTGGACGACCGTTGGCGATGACTTTTCCCTCGCGATCACAGATCACAAGATCGTGATAGACGGTATACGCATTCAGAATCACGCGGAGACGCTGCGAAGCATGCGCCGCTGTTTGATTGCCCAGTTGATTTAAGGCGTTCACAATGGCTGAGTCCGTAGCCCACCAACGGACATCGCAAGTTCGTTCGTATAGATTTCGATCCACTAAGTCTACGCTATTGAGTGCAATGTCCGCTAATCGAGTTCCTCGAACATTCCCGCTAATGATCGTAACCAGTTCGGCAATCGAAGCATGCGTTTTGTTCGATAGGTAATCCGCGACGATCGCTGTTTGCCCGGAAAGCGTCTGCATTTCCTGAGCAACGACACCAAATGCAGCTCCGCTCTCACCCGATCGCGCCGCTTCGATTCGAGCGTTCAGCGCAAGCAGTTTTGTATTACCATTGATCTTGCGAATATCACCGATCGCGTTTCTCATCGCTTCTGTAAGCTGACCAATCAAGGCGATGACCTGTTCAGTATTGCTTAGCTTGTCTTCGACCTTGCCTGCCGAAATGGGATTTTGCGCAGAAACTGAGTTGGATTGAGTAATGCTCAATTGGCGGACTCCTAGCCAGGAAAAAAAGAGAATCTACCATTCGACGAGCGGAAAGGCATTCACTCAATGCGCAGGCCAAGCCTTCTCAACGAGTCGTAAGCCAAACCGCGTGTCAAAAAAAGTAGTAGTTTCGTAGCCGCCTAGAGAGACATGCGCGAAAGATGACGACGCGTCAATTTTGCAGTAAGCCGAATTTCGAAATTTGATCGCATCGTATACCTGCAAAATGGAATGTATCGAATTTGATGCGCAATTGTTCCGTGATCGCAGGCACATTGACCGACAGCGACGGCGTCCTTTACTTGACATCGCCTTTGAGCTTCAAATCCCACAGCCATAGATTTCTCACTGATTGCTGGAGGGGAATCGTCAGCGGTTCGTTCAAGGTGGTGGGTGGCTCACTTGGAATCAAGAACAAATTCTGAGTGCTACCTCCCCATAATTTTGCGCCGCTCTCATTCCGTTTGTATCCAAACGAACGCTTCTCGCTTGGACCTAGTTGCTTGCTGTCGATGTCAAACTCCGACAGTTCAGTCAAACTGTCAGGCAATTTGGAATTGCGATCTTCGTACAGTCGAATGCATATCGCAATGGTCGCCATTCGATGCTGGAGCGCCCGGCGTATCATCGCATTTGCAACCGCTGAATAGCTTGGCATCAACTGGCTGCTCAGCAAGGTATCAAACGTCTTGATCCAGTTTCCTTTCATGTTCTTCTCGAATTGCAATCCGTTCATCTCAGTTTGAATTTCCGAAAGCCTTTCCATTTGTATTTCTAGAACTTGCTGCGACGTTTCGATATAAAAGAGCGCGTCTCGAGCACGGCCTGGAACGGAAGTTATGCCCAAGGCTCTCGCCTTTTTGGGATCGGCGAAGATGGGCAAAGACAGCGCTCGCTCGCCCGCAATCGAGGTCGACCATTCGGTGCCGATGTTGATCCAGGCCATTACTTTTGGAAGCAAAGTCTTGAGGTCGGATTCGTCGATCGCATCGCGCTGGAGCGATTCTTTGAGCAACCCCAACGCGTCCATGTCAAAGGCGTTGGAAACCATCTGCGATACTAAAGTGGGTTCAGCCGAATTGACTCTGCTCAAGCCGAGCAAACCATCGATTGCCTCTCGAATAGAAGCGGTGTCGCGCGATCGCAGTCCGACTCGCCCTTTGAATTGCAATAGGCGTGCAACTTGTCTCATTTCCTGCGTTTGCGGCAATAAAGTCGAATAGGAATCGAAGACGATTGGGAATCGGACTGGTTTCGCATCGATAGAGAGTTGGAGAACATCAGCGTGGAGGGATTTCCATTTTTCTAAAAAGGCTAACGAGACTTTCTCTTCGTCCCA
>JAYVPJ010000073.1:0-72310 GCA_043757445.1 Pirellula sp.
AATCTTGCCCTCCCCGAAAAACTCGCTTACGGCTCGTTTTTCGACCCTCCCAACTTCGTTGAGCGGGTAACAGCGGTGGCGATCAGCGAGAAGTGTCCAATTTTCCCCAATGAAGTCCGTCCGCCGACACGAATGCAAACAGTTCTTTTCCAGTGCCACCAACCGCTTTGAAACGCTGCTCGGCTGCAACGCCGGGCTTTGTATCTAGCATCGGGCAAAAGTTGTGCGTCATCGGAGCGGCATTCGCCATCACAATGTTGTTCTCTTTGCTGCCGTTGAACTCGAACAATCCCAGCTTGGGCTTCGTCCAGGTCCGACCATCCTGAGATTCCGCCAGACACGTCCTCTCATGCTCGCTGCCATCGAGCCCAGGTTCAGATATGCCGCGGTAGTAGGCGAGGAACCGTTCGCCATCTTTGAGGATCGTTGTGTAACCGGCATGCGGACCTTCCCAGGGCTGGTCAAGCTGGATTACGACTCCTTCATCTCGCGGATTATGCAACTGTAACCGGGCGTTCGTCAGCCGTTCAATCAAGTACCGATCGACGAACAATTCTCTCCGTAAACCGATCGGCAACGGCTCGGCCGCGAACGTTGCATGGCTCGTCACGCAAACGATCGCCACGATGATTAGTGATTTCATGAAAGCAATCCACCCAAGGTCACTCCACTACAAACGCCACCTTACCTAAGGCAAACACCGAAAGCAAGTTTTGCTCGCCAAGCAACCAAACAAAAACCCATCAGATGCGTCGCTACAACCCCTTCGAGAACCGAAAATATTGCCTAATCGGGATGACGCGCATTTCAGGAATCCTCTTTCATAATGGCTGACATTGCAATCGATCTACAAAGCATTGGATGCGCATTTAGAAGAAACGCTGGCATATGATCGTAAGGCAAAGTTGACGTAAATGGTAGGGTCACGGATCTGGAATAGAAATGATCAGCAAAAAAACCAAATGACTTGGTTTATGTTCGCGCTTGGGTTTCTAGCGTTTTGCGTAGATTCCCACTTCACTTTCGCTCAAATCCCCAAGGCGAACAGTTTTCTTGTCAGCAGCTCCACTCCCTACAGTTTGCCGTACCAAAACGAATTGTCTCAATCTCTTTCTGCAGCCCAAATTGCCCAGTTGGCTGCTGCGCGTTGTGGGGCAGCCAAAATGGTTACGGAAGACTCAAAATCGCGTTCACTTCGTTCTTTGTCCGTCTGCAACAAGAACGACTGCGAAAAGGTGGTCTTGAACTTGTTTCAAGCGGCAATAGCGTACAGGTTGCGGCAAACAGCTTCCGGAAACGCAATGAAATTACACTTTGGGATCGCCGCCTGCCTAAAAGCAGAACGGATCTTCAACGAGACAGAACAGTTGCTCCAGCAGCAAGAGAAGACCCAAAACCAGCTTGTCGATAAAGGAATTCCAATCCCTGATCCACTGCTTGTCGGGCGTCTCAAGATAATCCTCGAAGATAAGCGATTGGAGAATCAATCCAAGATGGCCATCCTTCGATCGCAGCTGTCGGCTCTAATTGGTGCCGAAAATGCCTGCCGTCACAATCCAAATGAAGCGGACGAAATCGTACCATGCGACTGCGATGTCTGTGAGCGCATCCAACAAGCATTGACTTGCCGCTGTGACCTTGTGACATTGATCCAACTAAAAGGCGGCATAAACGCAGATACGCTAGACGCATGGGACGGAATTGGGGCTCTCCTTACCGGTGTTCCAACGCTGGCGAAACCAACGCAATTTTGGTCGAAACTCTTATCAACAAAACGTAGTCAGAACGAAATCGAACGCGTCCTCGCTCATCGCCGCAGGTGGCTCGATGATTTGATAGCGGAACGAACCAAGCAAATCTCGATGGAGGTTGATGTTGCGTTCGAAAAGAAAAAGACAGCTGCATTGCGGTGGGTAAAGTCCACAGAGCAAATCGCCAATTGGGACACCCGAATTCTACAGGTAGAGAAGCTAGGTGAGGTTCATGGGAACCTTGCAAACCAGTTTGAGAGCAAACTGAATCGCTTGCAAATTCAAGGACAAAAAACGGAACGATGGGTAGAGTGGCATCAAGCAAACGTCGACTTGATGCTTGCAATTGGCTGCGATTTGTAGAAATGCTTGCCATTCAGCCATTTTCTTGGGTATGACCTTTGCGAAATAGCGAATATATTGCGCACTTGAATTTTTGGCTTCGATCCTACGTCGGGCTGAACCAGAAGCTAGCTAGCGCGTTGCGGCTGATTAGCCGAAGGGGCGCTCGCCGACGGTTTGCGGCCCATGTTGTGATCGACGCCAATTTTTGGGTCGGCGGCGTGCTCCGCATTCCTGTTTCTTCTGAGTTTGAGAGTTTTTCGCTGAATGCCGCAGATCACTATCCAAGAATTGACCATCGGTTATCGAGGTCCAAGCCTACTCAACGAAGTTTCTTGCAGAATTGAGCCGGGTGAAAAAATCGGATTGCTTGGCCGTAACGGCAGCGGGAAAACGACGCTGATGCGGCTGATCTCGGGCCAAGAACAGCCCCAGTCCGGCACGATCGAAATGAGCGAAGGCACGAGGGTGGCTGTACTTCCTCAAGACGTTCCACTCGACATTGTCGGCAGTGTGGACGAGATCATCGCTCGAGGATTGCCCACCGAATTTAACGAAATCGAAAACCATTGGCAACGAGACCAGCTTGTCGAGCGAATTTTGGCTCAGATGGAGCTGGATGGAACTGTCCAATTCCAAAGCCTCTCTACCGGAATGAAGCGACGCGTTTTGCTCGCTCAAGCAATCGTTAGCAAGCCAGAAGTGCTTCTGCTAGACGAACCCACCAATCACTTGGACATTGATGCAATTACTTGGCTCGAGGGATTCTTGAGTTCGCTTCCGAGTACGTTGCTGTTTGTGACACACGATAGGGCTTTTCTGACGCGGCTTGCTAAACGCATCTTAGAGATCGATCGAGGACAGCTCTTTGACTGGTCGTGCGATTATCCGACTTTTTTAAAGCGAAAGGAACAAGCGCTTCATGCTGAGGAGAAACAACAATCTCTTTTTGACAAAAAACTTGCTCAAGAGGAAGTCTGGATTCGAACCGGCGTGAAAGCGCGACGAACCCGCAACGAGGGACGCGTTCGAGCCTTGGAAGCAATGCGGTCGGAACGTGCCCAACGTCGGAAGACCGAGGGGACCGTTGCCATGCAAATCGATGCCGGCGAGCGGAGCGGTATGCTCGTCTGCAATCTTACCGGCGCATCGTTTGGTTATAGCAAGAAAGTCATCATTCCACCGCTCGACCTAACGATCATGCGCGGCGACAAAGTTGGCATCATCGGTCGAAATGGAGCGGGAAAATCGACTCTGCTCAAAGGCTTACTCGGAAAGCTTGCGCCTCTTGAAGGTAAGGTCAGGCAGGGTACCAAGCTAGAGGTTGCCTACTTTGACCAAACAAGAGAGATTCTCGATCTTGACAAGACTGCTGAAGAGAACGTCGGACTTGGCAAGACCATGATCACGGTTAACGGCAAGACGAAGCATATCATTGGGTACCTGCAAGATTTTCTCTTTACCCCAGAGCAGGCTCGTTCGTCGATTCGGTTTTTCTCCGGTGGGCAACGCAATAGACTTCTCTTGGCCAAGTTGTTTGCACGGCCAGCCAACATGCTCGTGATGGACGAACCAACCAATGATTTAGACACCGAATCCCTAGAGCTGCTCGAAGAACGCTTGGTCGAATACGAAGGGACCGTGCTTGTTGTAAGTCACGATCGTTCTTTTCTAGACAACGTCGTGACCAGTACGATCGTCTTCGAAGAAGAAGGAATCAAAGAGTACGTTGGCGGTTACGACGATTGGCTTCGGCAACGCCAGTCAGGAAAAAGAGCCGCCGCCCTGGCCGAATCTAGCCACAAATCGAATTCGCCAGTGAATCAATCGAAATCAAATAACATGCAATCTGAATCAGGCAGTGAATCTGTCGCGACCGCCAAAAAAATGACCTTTAAGGAAAAGCAGGAACGCGAAAAACTGCCATCGCAAATCGAGCAGTTTGAAGCCGAGCAGCGATCGATTCATGCAAAAATGGCCGAACCAGAGTACTTTAAAAAAGCACAAGCACAAATTGTCAAAGACCAACGACGACTCAGCGATTTAGACGATCTACTCGTCCAATCGTACGCTAGACTAGAAGATTTTCTCTCGCGTGAATAGTCTGGCTCCTTTCAGCGCTTGCCCCTAGCAGACGTCGTTTGGAAATCCTATTGGTCCATCAACGATGTATCGCAGCAAACAACCTTGTTAGTTAAGACGGCACTGCAAATTGACGGAGATTGTACTAGCCGCTGAACAGTTGCGACAACTGTACTACTCTGTGCCGCCCGCTATTGGCTCAGGTCCGAAAGCATTGGCAACACTGGAATGGCTGGCAATTGTCGTTCAATATAGTCCGCAACCGCGACCAGCCAAGCATCGCTGAAATACTTGGACGTCAACTTAACCGTGCGTGGAGCTTGTACGATCGGTTTGGTTTCGGCCTGCGAGTCGGGCTCGATTCCTCGTCGTGGTGAAGTAAGTTCTTGGGATCCAAACCGAACCACCATGCTCGGATGCCCAGTCAAATTGGTCCGAACTAGATCGTCCCCTCCGAGTACAACATCGACTCCCCGCAAGACCCTTTCGGTTTCCTGGATCAACATAGTCCTTGCCCGCATGCTCTGAATGTAGTGAATGCCTCTCGCAAACTGTGATTTTCGAAACGAGGGGCCCCAAAGTCCCATATCACCATCCGACTCAGCCGATCGAAAAAGAGAATCGTGCATCGCACCTGATTCCACATCCAACCCCACCATGAGGGCTTCCTGTGGGATTGTTTGTGGAAACTCAATCGGTACCATCTTAGCCCCGTCGCTTTGTAGCCTATCAAACACCAAACGCTCGCTTTCAGACATCTGCGAATCTATGTAGCCTACATTCAATTTTTTTATCTCGAATGATTCTGGCCAGACAAGAGCCCGATCTACAACAGTTGGGTCCAACCCATCCGTTCCTTGAATTGCGCTCAAAACGATTCCGCAATCGATGGCATGCCTTGCAATCGGACCAACTTTGTCCATGCTCCAGGCTAGCGTCATGCACCCGAATCGACTTACCCTGCCAAACGATGGCCTCAAACCCATGACGCGACATCTGCGAGCTGGAGAGACGATACTGCCGAGCGTTTCGGTTCCCAATGCAAACGTACACAAGCCTGCGGCTACGGCAGAGCAGCTTCCTGCGGATGAGCCCGAACTCCCTTGCTCCAAGTTCCATGGATTCTTAGTCGTCGCATCGTGCCATACGTCACCCATGGCCAAGGTACCGACGGCGAGCTTACCAAGCATGACTGCCCCCGCAGTCTCCAGCCGATGAACTACGGTCGCTTTGTTGGGTCGAACGGTATCGCGATAGGGTTTCGCTCCCCAGGTAGTAGGAAATGGTGGGACGGCAATGATGTCTTTTGCGCCCCAGGGGATACCGTGTAGCAGTCCGCGGTCTTTTCCCAATTTAAGTTCCCTATCGGCTTGCCTTGCTTGTTGCAACGCCAGCTCTTCAGTGAGTGTCACCACGCAACGCAAGAAAGGGTCGCATTTCTTAAGACGGCCTAAATACAATTCGGTTAAAAGTTGACTGGATATTCGACCTTCCCTAAGCCCGCGGGCTTGGTCAGCGATTCCTAACCCTGCAATGGCCAATTCATCGTCCCAATCAATCTTGCGGTTAGCGAATTGTTTGGATCGAACCGACCAAGTCGAATCGATTTTGCTTGAGGATGGAGTCTCGGGTGCACTTTGAGCAGATACGTCTTCTGGGAGATGTTCAGCAAAGAAGTGCGGAACGAACGCCATCGCCGGCCCGATGTCGGCGTCTATTTTCAAAGCGCGTAATCTGCGTTCGTTTGCCGTTTGCTCTTGAATCTGCTTGGCGAGAGTCTGCTTTTCACTATCGGTAAGTTCGACGTCTGAAATCCACTGAGCGTCGTTGATCATTTGCGCGGTGATCGCACCGGTTTCGCTTGCCTTATGAGCTAGAACCCTTTGGAATGCAACGGATCCGATTCCTAACGCGGAAAGTTGTACCATCCAGTCGCGACGATTCGATTGAGTATTCATGGCCCATGTCCTCTAAAATATTATTTGGTCAATGATTATGTTGGGCCATTATAACTTCCGATCAAGCGAAGGGGTTAAACGCGTAATCTACGCTGACTTAAGGGCGCTGCTTGCTGTGGAGGTTTTCCGGCGTGCCCATGATCTTTGCATTTTCTTTTGAAGAGGGCGGCCCTTCTAGAGTTAGTAAAGCGAACAAGTCCGCGAGCTCTTGTGCATTCAGCTGATTCTCGACCCCCTCTGGCATCAGAGACTTTTTGTCTTGTTTAAACTCCTCGATATCTTCAACAGCAATCGTTTCTTCCTTACCACCCTGTACCTTGACAACAGTTCGCTTGTCCGTCTTTTCCACCAACAGGCCTGTCACGACTGTTCCATCGACAGTCCTCAGCGTCACGCTCTTGTACGCGTCTCCGATTACCAAGCTTGGATTAAACACGCTGACAAGCAATTGCTCATACGAGCCTCTCCCGTTGGCCGTAATATTCGGACCAACTTCATGGCCTCTTCCATTCATCAAGTGGCATTGGCCACAGATGCGATCGTAAATGACCAGGCCTCGCTCGGCATCACCACGTGCATCCCAACGGAGCAAATTGGAAACGCGTTTGACAACCTCGTCTCGTTCCTGCGTAGTCTCCGTATTGATCTTGCCCCAGATCTTAGCGACCGCGGTTCGAACCTCGGGATTCGAGTCGGCAGCCAACAATCGCACTCGATTAGGGCTAATGAGTTCTTTTCGCAGTTTCCCACCGATGATCTGGCCTAGCAACGCTTGTGCCGTATCGATGCGTCTGCACATGCGTTCGGCCACAGCCGCTTGCATGTCGGCTTTAAGCGAGCTCAACGAGGCAACCAATTGTTCGGTGTCAGCTGCGTTTGCGAACGCTATCCCGGTGTCCATGGCCACATCACGATAGGAACTTTCAACGGAACGATTGGCTTTCAAGTCATCCAACAATTGCATCAATGCCTCGGAGGCAACCTTGGGCTGCACTTGAACGACGGCTTGAAGCATTTGCCTTCGAACAGTTCCATCCTGTTTTGGCGACAACACGATTCTCCGAGCTGTTTCGATTGCATCTGCATCCGCACAAAGTAGCCGAACCGAAATCAACGCTTTTTGCCAGGCCGACAGCGATCCCAATGCAACACTGTCCGATGGTTTGTATGTCGGTGTTATCGCTTTGGAAATAATCCATTGCTTCAATATTGGGCTTAGGGCCTCGTTCTTAATCTCGCCTGTTCTCGCTTTGGTTAACAACGATTCTAGTATGGAAGCAGACTGGTTTGGATGCCGTTCACTTAAGCTGCTTGCTAACTGAAGCACTGTGTTAACAGCGAGTTTGCTAGGATCGTCCGCCATCGCCGGCTTTACCTCCGAAACCAATCGAGCAGCGATGCGCGGCGCCATGTCGCGAAGCAAATCGTCCGCTAGGTCAAGACCCTCCAAAAGGCTGTCCAAGATCAGCGACTGTTGTTCCACGATATGCGGTTGCAGGTTTTGCCACACAACTCGAGGTAGGATCGGATCGTTGGAACTGCTGCGAAGCACGCTAAGCTGTTGCCTCACATTATCCGACGAGGCACTCTGACCCATCGCCAACTTTGGTGCCGCAATGGACGCCTGCAAACGAACGCGCGCATCGATGTCGATCGCGATCTTGTCCATTCGCTCTAAAGTCGAAGCTTCTCGCGTATTTTGGCGACCTGCAGTGCGAGCGCCCCAAGCTCTCAATTCAGGTGAACCATCGTCGAGCAACTGATTCAAAAATTCAGCAGTCATGGTTCCTGAGCCGATGAGTGACCAGAGTGCATGCATCCGAAACTTGAGCGGCAAATCGGGATTGAAAACGAGGGCCTTTAAGCGTTTTGCACTTTCGGGATCCTGGCTCACAACTCGACGCTCTTGTAGCTCTAGTTGAGATCGCTGACGATTGAAGATGTTCTCGTCCGACAGCAGCCCTTCGAGTTCAATATTGCTGAGCTTGCTGAAGTCCTTGACCTTTGGCTTTGGGCGATTTTCGTGAACAATACGGTACAGTCGGCCGTGCCCTCGATCAACTCCCTTCGGATCCGCGTTCGCATCTTGATAACAGTGATACCGGTCATACCAATCGAGAACCACCATACAGCCATCGGGTCCTACCTTTTGCGCCACAGGCATAAACCAAACATCATTTGCAGTCAGGAAGTCGGGCTCTCCGAAGCCCTGGTAGGTCGCACCCGAACGTTCCACGCGATCGCAATTAATGCATCCTCCATGAATGTTCCCCATGTACAGTTTATCTCGATACTGCTGAGGATAAGCAGGCGAGTCGAAATACTCGATTCCACAATACGCTGCCATTTGATGGCTATGTTTTACGATGGAATCCGCGAACCAAGTGTGCGGTGGATAAGGCCCTCCTTGTCGCAAGTAATAAGCCGACTCCGTCAAATGCCAAAGATGATCGATCACACAAGCGCTAATAAATGCACTTCCCTCGTGATCAAAGGCAATTCCCCAAGGATTGCTTGTCCCCTCACAAAACAAGTCGAATTTCTTCGTAATAGGATCAATGCGAAACATGGCACAGGTAAAGTCAAACACACGATCATCTTGTTTCACGACCGATCGATTGAAGACACCATTCAGCCCATATAAGCATCCATCGGGCCCCCACGTCAAAGCGTTAGGAAGCTCATGCGTGTCGTCGCGACCGAAACCAGTTACGATGACAGTTTTCTTGTCTGCAATATCGTCTCCATTCGTGTCTTCTAAGAACAAAAGATCGGGCGCATTGGCGACCCAGACACCTCCATGGCCAACTGCGATGCCGGATGGAATATTTAGGCCTTCGGCAAAAACGGTAACGGTCTCTGCCATTCCATCGCCATCTCTGTCTTCCAGGATTTTGATCTTGTCCCGACCTGGACCTGGTTCTCGACGCGGATACTCGAAGCTCTCGGTAACGTAAATCCGTCCTCGGTCATCGAATGCCATCGCTACCGGGTTCTGCAAAGCAGGTTCGGAGGCCACGAGTTCAACGCGAAATCCAGTTGGCAAAGTCATTTTCGCAATGGCTTGTGCTGGCGTTAATGGAGGACCCGGTATCGCTGATTGTCGTCGCGGAATGAAATCGTCCGCCACGGTACTGGAGGCAAATACCGAGACGACGAGCAACAAAAAACAGCAATTTTTTCGGATGGATCGCACTTTGAATTCCTATTTTGAAAGGGGGGATGCAGTGCACTATTGTAGCTTGTAGATAGCCGACGGCGCTACTAGCCGCAGGTGCAATTGCACGCCCGTTTCGTCCACCCAATTCAAGCCACTGCCGCTGCTTGTCATCGTGCATAGGTAAGCCTACTCGCGCTCGCCCAACAAGCAACCACTTCGCCACCTGCCGCAGTCCAATGTCGCTTGGTTTGGTACAATGCATATTGGCAACAATGGTACCCGCGGCTAGTAGCGCCGTCGGCTGTCTCAACCCCCGACTATCCGTCCGAACTCCAAACACTTCCTATGGCATCTAATTCTACTCAGGAACATCGTCGGAAGGCCGCTCGCCCAATAACGGTATCGATCCTAACCGTCAGCGACACACGAACTTTGGACAACGACTTAGGAGGACAATTGATCGCAGAACTGATTCAGGCTGCCGGCAATCGCGTGTTGAATCGCACGATTGTTGTGGACGAAACGAAGCAGATCCGGGAGGCCGCACGCCAGATGATCGAAGCCGATGGATGCGAAGCGTTGTTGGTCACGGGCGGCACTGGACTGGCAGCCCGCGATTGTACTCCGGAAGCAATCGAGCCGCTGTTCGATGCCGTTATCCCGGGCTACGGAGAATTGTTTCGCATTTTGTCATTCGCAGAAATCGGTTCCGCGTCCATGCTGAGCCGAGCCAGTGGCGGACGAGTTGGAAAAAAAGTAATCCTAACCATGCCCGGATCCCCTGCAGGCGTCCGCTTGGCGATGGAGAAACTGATTGTGCCGGAAATTGCACACATGGTTCATCACGCAGGCAAGTAATTCAACATTCAGGGATCGTCGTTTGGAATGAAATTAAAACGGTGTGTCCCGAAGAAGTATCTCGATCAAGAGCTAACCCTGCATTCGCGTGATTGCATAATAAAAAAACATCCGGCTAATTAGCCGGATGCTTATTTATTCTGCTAGCTCCATAACGAGTTAAGACTCGCGTCACCCGAACATGACCTATGGTGGCTCGCTCACATCCATCCTCATCCTATTACTAGCTGCTTCTTTCTTGTTCTTCTGCACTACTGGCCCCTGGGGCTCAGCAACTTTCTGTGCTTCGCATCCACAAAGCACAGCCGCAAAAAGAACGACCAACAACTTTTTATATTCCATATTCACCACCATTGGCTATTGAATTACGCTTCCATCAAATACTTCGCCATCCTGTATACCAGTCAGGCTAAGTGTGACGTTCGGGTCTGTACTAACCGAAAGTGACTTTACCGAACCATCTCCAAGCGTCCACTGATTCAGACCTGTGTGCAAGCTGCTGTATCGGTTCCAAGCCTTAACAGATGCATTGTACGCAACTCCAGCCATATTCTTTGAATTCCAGTGGGTGACCATCCCGGAATGATTCCAACCGAACGAGCCAGTTCGTCGGACTGGACCATCAGCTGGATTCGTGTAGACCCCAGTGACTTCGCCAAACAAAAGTGTGTTGGACGTTCCGTCAGCGAGCGATCCCATCTTGGTATCCTTGTTGAATCGGAAAACACCTGCATAGCCATCAACAGCAGCGGCTGTCGGGCCGGTCACTCCATATGCGACCGAATCGACAGGAAACCGCCCCATTACGCCTAGATAATTGGTAGGAGCAACGTCACGTGCCACGGGACGACCGAGCTGGTCATTCATGCCGTTTAAGCCGATAGTTGGCCCGGGGCGCCCTGTCAATGTAAAACCATAAATGAATCCCGAACCGCCGGGTACCATAACGGAGTCAGCGCTGTCCGAAGGGCACAGCAAGCTAGAAATCTTAGCAGTAGAAACCGCCATAATGTCCGGGTATGCAACTGGTCCACCGCGAACGACTACCGAACCGGCACCGTCATACCACCAAGCGCGACGACGAAGATTAGCTGGGGATAGTGGCGTCGTTTCAGATGCTACTGAACCAAAGTAGGTTGCAGCCGTCATGTCAATATTTGCGGCATAGGGGGCGTAAACTTGGGTCTGTTCCATATACGGAAACAACTGTACCAAGTGACCGACGTAACTATACTTGTCGTCGTCGTAATTGTAGTTGTACGTTGAACCCAACATCGACGCAGGCATCCTCTTGTTGGCCGATTCAAAATTATGAATCGCCAAACCAAGCTGCTTTAGATTGTTGGAGCACTGCATGCGGCGGGCAGCTTCGCGAGCAGCCTGGACAGCAGGTAGCAACAAACCAACCAAAATACCGATGATCGCAATGACCACCAACAATTCGACGAGGGTAAATCCTCGCCTACGGGCCGAAAAACCTTTAAACATAAAGAACCCTTTCAACACTAGTAAAAACAAAAAAAACAGGTAACACGCGAAAGTAAACGAGCCGTTGAGAGCCCGGGGTGATCGTCGAGAGATGCGTGCGCGCACATGTATTCAACCCATTTGACACATCAATGTCAATCGTTTGCGATGCCCGGAAGTACGCGTCCTTTGCCATTGTCAACCGCAATTTCGTGAATGAATTGTTAATGAAGCCCGAATATTTCAGGGAAACGGAGGTTTTTTGTCGCGCGCTGGATGTAGAACCCCCTGGAAAAAAATCGAAAAAAAATCGAAAATTAATTTCCTTTAGCATAAGATCCGCTTCGTTTGCCTTCTGTGAACGGCGACCGGTTGATTTTTTAGCGAGGGGGGAGCGGTGCTCCACCGCTATTGCCGACTTTTTTTCCCGCAGGGGCCGGTGAAGCGGTTTTCGTTCCCTCTGCTTCGCCTTTTGCTTTCATTGCACTCCGGCCGGGAGGGATGTCCGGAATCGCTTCCTTGGGCGGTTCATATTCTTTTGTGCAGCCGAAAAAGCTAACAGCCGAGAGAACTAGAAGATGCCTGAGTTTAAACATTGCATTCCATTCAGAATTCAGATTGAAATTTTAGAAACGGACAAATGAAGCTTTTCGAACAGACGGTACGCGTTGTGGCAGGCCCACAGCATAGCGATGGAAGGCTGTGATTTTATAGTACCAATCACACTCCGTGTGATTTCTGCAGTTCAAAAACACTTAGTTTTTGAGGCAACATCACACGGAGTCTGATGGGTACTTTCTGCGGATTCAAAAGCCAGCGGGATTCGCTGTCAGGAAAGTTGTGTAGATACCAATGGAGAACCCTGCTTCCAAGATTTGGAAGCAGGTTTTGGTGAATACAGGCGATTTTGCGATTCAAGCGAATCAATCAGGGACCTGAACGACCGAGCCATCGTTTCGACTTGCCATCGCACCGATGACAGTGGGCGTGACATTGGGGTTGGCCGTAGTTGCTATTTGCTGTGGTCCACTAGCACCGTATGAAATAAACCTGACGCTGCCGTCGCACAATGCCCAGTTGCTTCCCCCCGGATGCAAACTCCAGAAGTGATAACGATGAATGTCCAGCGGGTCCTTAATAGTACCAGGGCGGAAAAAATCCGGCGTGGCCGTTGGGCTAGTGCGTTCATGAACACCCAAGACCACATCGGTGGCACCAAAGTAAGGGGAATCTCCTGAACCTGCCCATTGCCATCCATAGTCAAGCGTAATGGAGGGTGGTCTCTCGCCAATGCATATCGTATTACTTGTGCCGTCGGAGATGTGGCCCATGTTGACTTTGGCGTTTACATATAAAATCCCATCCTGGCCATTCGCCTCCTGGAATTGATTTGTGCCCGACACGCCAAGATAGGAAGTGAGGGCGGCTTTGTCCGGGTTAGGCCCGGTGTCCGTCCAGGTAACACCACCTCTCAAATCCGACGGACAGACAAACACCTGGTTTATGAGGCCATTAAAGCGTTGACCGGCTGGTCCCTGCCACCATGGCCATTTGGTGCGATCAAACGAATTGTAAAGACCTTGGCCTTCTACGAATGGCAGAATGTGATACATCCAGCTGAAGAATGGCCCGTCGTTTGGGTAACCCGTCGCTGCAGCGACTCCGCTCGGTGGCGGATTGCGTTTGAAACTCGTGTACCATGTCGTGCCAATTTGAAGCGCCGACGGGAAACGTTTGAACGCGTCGTGATGATTGTGCATCGCAAGCACTTGCTGCTTGAGATTGTTCGTGCATTGAATGCGACGACCCGCCTCTCTGGCTGCCTGCACGGCAGGCAATAAGAGGCCAACTAGGATACCGATGATCGCTATTACGACCAGCAGTTCTACCAGAGTAAAAGCTCTCCGGCGAAGTAGGTAACTCTTTACCATATTAGAATAAAGCCTTTCAATAAGAACAACGAAACGAATAAGGGCACTAACTCATTGGCGTCGATCACAACATGGGCCGCAAACCGTGGGCTGGCGCCCTTCGGCTAGTCAGCCGCAACGCGCTAGCGTGCGATTCAGCCCGACTTGTGATCGAAACCAAACCAATACATTCCTTAATAAACCAAATTGACAAACTCAAAAGGTCGACTTGTTTCGCTCCGGATCGGACCAGAATTCCCAGGAGTCCCTATCAATAAATGAATTCTTAAAGCGTGTGCACGCACTTTTGTAGTTGAGGCATATCGCGAAGTGTTGTCAATTGCCGATTCTTCAGTTTCTGGTAAAGTCAAGGCCTAAATAAATGAATTCCTGACTGCGAAATTGCCGGAGCCATGGAAGAAAGGCTTCAAAATCGACTTCGTTGCGTCTTACGCGCCCTCTGAAAAAATATCTGAAAAATCGTTGTGGCAGTGTCGCTCCGCGACTCTGAATTGCCGAGTCGCGGAGCGACGTCGGCTACATGTTATGCCAATACACTTCTTCACACGTGCTTAGCTCAATGCAGCAATTGCTCTTGCAGTGGAAAGTGCATGTTCCGCGAAATCCAAACGGGCAAGATCACTCAGTACAATGGAATCTGGATAACGTCGTATCACTTCGGTTCTAAGTCTTGAGATTCGATTTTCGTTCGCCTTAAATCTGTCCCCAAGGATCGACAGCAGCTCGCGATTCAGAATCACGCGCAATCGGAGACAAGCTGGGCCGCCGCCATTTCTCATACTTTGATGCAGCGATAAATAGCGAACCCGACGAATGGGATTGTCTTCGTCACGTATCCATCGTTGAATCAATCCCGAAACCGCTGGTGAGTCGAGGCACTGCGAGGGACTGATCAATTCCACAGCTTGATCTTCATGCGGTCCAATTGAAAGTAACTGGCTGTTAAAAAGGTAAGTTCGCACTGCCTCGTCGAGCGAAACCTCCTTGTTGGAAACACAAACAAAGTTGGATGTCGTTTTGGTTTTTGCAGTGAACTTCCTGCAAATCTCGTCAACCACGGATTCACCATTCTCAAAAGCTTGTTCGTGATAGATCATCATGTTGCCGTTGCTCATTGCAATGACGTCGTTATGAAACACCCCAGCATCGATCGCGTGAGCAGATTGCTCCGCGAATACACAATCCTCTGCCCTGAGTCGCAAACATCCGGCGACTCTTCGTGCCGCTTGCTCCGTTTGTCGAGCCAAAAACTTAGGTGAGCGTGCATCATTCGAAGCCCCATAAACGAACACGTGAATTGCATCTTGGCCGTCAAGATTGGTTAGTCGCATATGGTTGGCGGCTCCCTCATCGCGCAACGCACAAACCGAGGGGAGCGGGTCGTGTACTTGTGCGTTAGGGACTGGGTAGAACATCTCTTGCAATTGATCGCGGCGTTCGACCGCCTCGTGGCCTCGATGCAAACTACTGCAAAGATTAGCGGGAATCAGGTGCAAGTTTCCATCGAGGGTGTCGCTGGCTGGAGCTACCGTGGCAGCGTTGGCTGTCCACATAAAGGCCGAGCTATAGGCCGCCGACAGTAGGCTTGGCTCTTCATCAAAACAGCGGCGCAAAGCATCGCCGTGGTCCCCCGGAAATCCAATGGATGCGAGCCATCTCCAATTGGGACGTTCAAGCGGTGGAAGGTAGTACTGCTCGACTCCCATTCCCGCCAAAACCTCCATTTTCGCAAGACCCTCCAACGCAGCTTTCAAGGGGCTTGAGACCTGATTTCGGCTGGCCAAACTTGCTAAATTCCCTACACCCATGCCACCAAAATGATGTGTTGGGCCAATCATTCCATCGATGTTGATTTCAATGTTCTGCGCCGTCATCTCGGGAACAATTCTTGTAAACCAGGGGGCAAATTGCTGGGCGATTTTAGCTCAGGATTTTCGATCGAAGCAACCGGATCGCTGCAATAGTCTGCTGCAAAATAGCCGCTAGGGCGATGATTACCGCTGGCCCCGATTCCACCGAACGGCAGTTTCCCACTCGCTCCGGTTGTCGGCGAATTCCAATTGACTATGCCCGCCCGAACACGATTTACAAAATGGTGAAACGCCGAGGGGTCGTCGCTCAAAAGACCAGCAGCCAATCCATACTTCGTTCGATTGGCAACTTCGATCGCTTCATCTAAGTCGTCCACAAGGCAGATAGTAACCAAGGGACCGAAATGTTCCTCATCGCTCACGGGCGGATCTTGGATCATGACCAAGCCTGGAGTCAGCATAGCACCCCAGTCGTCGATAACCTTCGCTTGATTGAGAACCGTTGCGCCTTCGGATCGCAACTCTTCTTGAGCCACTAGTATGCTCGCGGCTGCTTGCCTGGAGACGAGTGTCCCCATGAAAGGTTGAGGCTCTGATAGGGGATTTCCAACTTGGATTTTTGCTATCGATTGGCTTAGGTCCTCCAGGAAACCCTCATTTTCTACGTGATTCACGACGATCAATCGTCGCGCGCAAGTACAGCGTTGGCCGCTCGTAACGTAAGCAGACTGAATGATGTTAGCGATTGCAGCCTGCCTACTCTTGATTCGGTCGACGATGAGCGGGTTGTTGCCACCCATTTCGAGGGCCAATAAACATTCGGGTCTGCCAGCAAGTTGTCGATGGAGTTGTATACCTGCAACATAGGACCCAGTGAACAACACTCCCGCTGTCTCAGACGATCCCACGGCCCATTTCGCTTGATCGATCGCGCCATGCATGCACTCTACGACGCCTTCAGGTAAATCTGTCGATTGCCAGGCACGCACCATCCAATCGCCTACCGCCGGAGCTTTTTCGCTCGGCTTTAGAAGGATGGTATTACCAGCCAAAAGAGCGGGCACCACGTGAGCTCCCGGAAGATGCAACGGCAAATTGTATGGCCCTAAAACGACCATCATCCCAAGCGGCTTAAATCGAATGGCAGAATGGAACGCCCCTGTCCCCTCGTTGGTCGTCCATCGGCGCTTGCGTATTGCGTCGATGGCATTGTCAACTTTGGCAATCGCAGATTGGACCTCGAGATCGCTTTCCCATAGAGGTTTACCTGATTCGAGAGTGATCGTTCGCGCCATTGCGAGAAGATTGGTTTGTAGGAAGTTGGCATACCTCTGGACATGCTCAATTCGTTTTTCGAGCGTAGTCTTGGACCAACTTTCGAAGGCACGTTTTCCGCGTTGCACTGCAAAGGCAACTTCCTGAGTCGTGGCCCATTCACCGGACCAAGTTACGGAATTGTCGACCGGGCTACGGCGTTCTCTATGCGTCTCGTTTTCTTGGGGCGTCTCGTTTTCTTGCGAATTTTGCATGGTCGGCCTGAGTTAGGAATACGTTCGCAGCTTGACACGTGCGGGCCAAACGTGGGATGGGCTTCCAGCGCTTCCAGCCAGTATGCAAGGAAGCAACAGGCTGGAAGCCTACCCCACAAGCGAGCCAATCAGTTATTCGCCAAACGGCCTGTCTGTTCGCGGATCTCTCTGAGCAACTGAACATTTTGTGAGCTAACGGCAAATTGGTGTTGAGACTTAGGGACTATTGCCGACGATCCAGCATGTTCCGAACCGCGCTCATCTCCGAGTCCTGAATTTAGCTGGCTGCGAACTAAGATGCGTTCTCGCAATTCAGCAGCGTTTTCGAGACCTTCCATGAGACCAACGTGTGAGCCCATCGCTTGCCCCTCATGTCCCATTCCGCCCCCTCCCGCGGTCATTACCATCAGATTGGCAAACCCGAACCAGCGTTGAATTGGCCCTTGGGCAATGTGAACATTTTGGATGTTTTCAAAAGTAATGGTCGTCTCATAGATGCTCCAAATGCCTCTCCGAATACGCATGCTGCGATCGGTGAGCACATACCACGTCGTGTCATATCGCAAGTGAATCGCTATGTAGGCAACGATGTCCGGCACAATAATAACAAAGAGCCAAAGCGGGGCCGTCAGGACCCCGCCTAACGGCCACCAAAGGGCATAGACTCCCCACAAAACAAAAAGGATAAAATCGACCGCGAAAAGTCCGAACCAGAAAAAGAATTTGCGGTAGTTCAAGAAGGCAACAGACGGTCGCATGTATTCGACTTTTTCACCCTCCATGGATGGTAACGTGGGTGGCCCCTCTGGCAAACAAAAATACGCCGTGAGCACTCCCCAGACTCCGTGGTAACACCACTTGCATGCATCATGAACCAACCCTTTTTCTTTCATGTTGCAGAACCCGAATTGCGAGTGTTTTTTTCGACGAGCTGAACTAAATTGTCACGAATGCCGCGCAATAAGTCGGTCACTTCGTCCTCGTTTGCATTTAGCTTTGGCGGCAACGATGGATCTTCACCAACGTTCGCTAGTGGCATTGCGTTAACATAGCCCTTTGCACCACGCATTCGCTCATACAACCAATCTCGAACCGAATCGGGATCGGTGATTCCCTCGAGAACAATTTCAGGCATCGCATTTCCCGAGGCAGTCTGGACGCTCACACTTGCGATACCTAGCCATCGCTGGATGAGGTTACGGCTTACATGAATATCTTGAATTCTCCTAAACGCAACCACGACTTCCTTTCGAAAGAAAAGCCCAAGCTGCATGCGCATTCCCGTTTCTTCGAATCGATAGCGTAACGTATTGTATCGAATGACCAATGCGGGGATCGCGATAAAGAGGCCAGGTCCCGTTAGCATCCCCGTGAGCAAATAATAAGTGAGAAGCTTCGGCGAAGGACGCTCCAAAGCAGACGTGTCGAGGGTGGTTGTCTTTGTATTCATACCACCAATATAACGTTTTTGCTCTGCTAGAACAGAAGGTCAAAGGTCCCGGTGTGAAGCCGGAGGCGTGCGACGCCGAAGAGTCTATCGCGTGGAATGCTTACGATCTCTTTACCCCGGATTATTCACAGGATCATTTCTGATCAGCCATTGAACGCTCACTTTGAGCCGCAACGCGCTAGCGTGCGGGCTGGAAGTCAAGCAATCACGTGCAAATCCGGCCCTCATGCTAGCGCATTGAGGCTCAAAATTTACAAAGTGAGTGTCATTGGTTTAACCCCCGGTTATGGTCGCGAAGACAACCGTGGCTAGCGCCCTCCAACGCGTGAATAATCCAGGCTACCGAACCTTGCAAGAGAATCGTACAAGCCCGCCATCGCCAGGCTTGAGTCCATTCTCTAGCTCCCATCGTAAGACCGATGATCCAACGGTATTGGGTGCGATCGAGAAGTTCGCGGCCACGCTCGCTTGCTGACTCTTTTCAACGTACTCCAACCTTGGAGCGAGCGAATCGGTTACGACCAAGCTCTTGAGAGGTTGTTCGCCAACATTGTCAAATCGAATCGTGAACGAAATGACATCGCCTGGGTTGGCCATCTGATCGGATGCGACCTTGCAAAGTCGAATTCGGGCGCCCTTGTGCTCGTAAATAGTAACGTCGGCTGCCTTCTGCGCCCCAGATATGTCGATGGCCTCTTTGCCGTCAATGATAACGTGCAACTCATCCACATTCGTCCACGTTCGGGCAGCCGCGGTCGACTTCGAGAGTTTAGCCAAATCAGTCTTCTTAAAATCTCCATTGCGGATCAAGCTCAAATCTTCATACGGCTTGAACGCATCGCTGACGGTAACCATGGGAAGGACGATTTCAGCCGGCATGACTCGACTACGATCGCGGAAAGCTTCGACTACGCGAACGTTGTCGCTGTTCGAAGACTTAACCGGCTTCGAAACGTTGACCGGCGGTAGTTGTTCGCGAAGCGTCCCTGGTCCATCTGGTCGCAGAGTGGCTTGAGCTCGCATGGAGAGATCCCGTTCGCGGGTGGATTGTCGTTTGCGAACACTTGCAAACCTTGGAGCATAAATGGCAACACGGCAACCGCTTTCCACATTTGTTTTGCCATCGACTGTTTCATACTGGATCACGGTGTCCTCTGCATCCAATCCAACTTGACTCAGGTCTGCACGCAGCCTTACCTTTGGATCGTGGTCGCCCCCGTCAAAAATATATTCCTGCGCATCGGTCGCTCTCGGCACGGCAAACCCTTGCTCTAACATCACGTCGCCGCATGCTCCGGAACAACTTGCTGAACCACAACCTTGGCAGCCACTATTGCCTGAAAGGCGAGGGAAAACCGGCTTGTAGACCTCTGATCCGCCACAATTGCACTTGCCATCCGCATGCGAATGAACCGGTCCACGAACATGGCTAGCTGGTGGACTCGCGGTTGGCGGCATCGCCATCGCAGGCGTTGCCATAGCTATTCGCGGAACGTTTTCCGAACCGGGCGATCGACCTATCGGCGCATACCTTGGTGTGGACGCATATTGGGCTGGCACAACTTGCGATGGCACAACTTGCGATGGCACTGTCCTGGCGACGGAATTGTATACTGCTCTTTGAGTTGGATCAGGTGTTGCCGTCGGTCCAAGAAGTGAATTGGAAGCAGCCAGTTGCACCGGTTCAGGCGCGCGTTGAGCTTGTTGAGCCAAAGCCATTGGGGGTTCCGAAGGGCTTTGCTGTGTCACCGTAATGTCCGGTCGAGTAGCCGTTGGTCGTGCGATGCTTTGGGCGCCGACCCAAGATAGCTGACGGCCTTGACATCCGGTTGCAACCGAAATCAATCCTGCCAACAGGAGCGATCCTGACTTAACTCGTTGGTGCAACAATGGGGTTGATGAGTGCATATCGAATTGCTTGTGAGGTGGATCGTTATCGTCGATCGGAAATGGATCCGGAATTGGCGGTGACGGGCCACTTGCCCTCGTCGATCAATTGTTGTTTGGTGGGTGTTACTTTCAGTGTCGTCCATGCAGGACAACCATACAAAAAAGAATCCCAATCCTGTCCCTCAGTAACGTTTGGGACTCGGGAGCCTATCCTCAAGATGGCGACAGGACGTCCGAGTTGGTCCGCCACTCGCAGCGCATCTTGATGCGGTTGCAAATCAAGCACCCGCTGTGGTTTTCCGGCGGTATCAACCGGCTCTGCAACTTGATTGTCTTCCAAGTAGATTACGCGCATGACCAACTCACCGCGTGCGGCATCGGCCAAGTCGTCGTCGTCTATCTCGATTGGAATTGGGAATCGATGTTCCCGTTCCGATGGCGGATGCGTTCGATCGATGACTTCCAAAGTTGGAAACAGTTCCACCTCTGGTTCGTTCGCGATACCCGTGATCCGCATGCGATAGACGGAACCTATCAAGACGGCAATCCGAGCTTGTTCCGGCAATTCAGTTGCAAATTGGCCCGCGTCTGCCATGTTGACTCTCATCCCTTTCGGTCCGCGAATCTCGACGGCTTGCCATAGTCCCCGCAACTCCGGTTTCCGATTGAGTTGAATCGCCCCGATTTGTCCCGGAGGAAAATCGTCCTTGATCAACGCATGGTTCTTGTCCGGCAGCGGCTTGTAAGTGGCTTGGGCTTGGGCCTTTCCCGAAAAGCATATGGCCAATAAGCATAGAGCGATCGTGGCAAACCAAGCTATAAAAAGCGTTGGAAAAGAAATTCGCTTGAGCATGGCTTAATTCCTAGGTTGTTCTGAGCCGCGGACTCGTGCGACAAGTTTTGTATTACCGAAGCTTGAACCTTTTGCCTGATCGCCACACGGCCCAGGGGGCCATGCTACCTCACGGCCCAGGGGGCCATGCTACGGTAGACTTCAATCTGGGCATCGATCATAAGTCGGGTTGAACCGCACGCTAGCTCGTTGCGGCTGATTAGTCGAAGGGCGCTAGCCCACGGTTTGCGGCCCAAGTTGTGATCGACGCCTCAATCTGCCGATCACCTTAACGAACTTGACCGGGTGGGCAGTAAGCACCCGAGGCTGGAGGAGCACCACCGAATTGGTTCGGTGCTACTGCTCGGCTCGCATCATAAAAGTGAGGTCTACCCGATGGGTAACCAGGATTGATGTTCTGCTCCTTGATGTTGAATCGGCTCGGTGGAGTTGGATAGCTATACCCAGGCTGTTGCCGAACGGTGCCTCGCATGTGAGTCACAGGATCAGGAATGCTCATGTGGGTTCGATTGCGAATCACATGGCTTTGCAAGCCCGCAGGAGCTCCCAATGGAATGTGAGGCGGTCCCACTAGTCCGATGGGTGTGCCGGTTTGCGGCATTCCATACTGTGGCGCGGAAACACCGGAAACCATGTTTGGTGGATTGTTGGCAGGCCCAATCGCCGAACCGTCAGGACCACAGGTTGTGCCGTTACCGTCAACGTAGGCACCTGGTGGCAACATCCCGCCACCAAACCCACCGGAGTAACCACCGGAATATCCACCAGCGTATCCACTCGACATTTCAATGTCTTTGTTACCAAGTCGGATGATAGCCAAGATCGAGCCGCGTCGGTCCGCTTCGACAATCGGGTCTAAGCCTGGTTCGAGCCGAGTGCTAACCAAAGTATCGATACCCGAAATTGCATCGCCTTGGAATTCAGGATCTGGCAGGTAGATCACCTTGGTAACAAAGTTGCTCGACAATGCTTGATCGAGATCCTCTTCGGTGAACTGAATCGCGATTGCGTTGTGGGCTAAGTAGGCAGCGGTGCGATAGCTGGCAGTGCCAACCTCGAGCGTTGGGTAGAGTTCGACCCCCTCGCGGCCTTGGATGTCGGTCAATTTCAAACGGAATATGCCTCCTTGTGCAAATTCCAAACGGCCTGGCACAACCAAGGGATCACTGGTAAAGGTGCTATCGCCGACCACATCGTAAAGTATCTTCATCGACTGTGGCTGATTGAATAATACTTGAACGGTTGGGATCATAGCTCCACCGCCATATCCCGGAACTGGAATGGTTTCGGGCATTAGGACGCCTGGACCTGGTCCGCCGACCATTGGGCCAGGTTCGGCAAGACGATTGGCCGGTGGCATGTTATGACGAACACCAAACTCTCCTGCTTGAACAATCGAAAGGGAGAGGATGCATGGAGCGCCCAAACCCAAAGCAGCCAATAGGCTAAAGTAACTTCGCATTTTCATATTCTTCCCCCTGGAACTTATTGGGTCTAGCCGGCTTAATCTTTAGGCCACCGCGACCGACGTTTTTCCACCTGGACAACACGCCTGCGATCGACCTACAATCCGGCCCGTTGGACACTACCGCGTATGTTCGGCAGCTTTGGACCGGTTTCTTTGATAAAACCCTTACAACTTGCCCATGCAGATCGAAAGAATGAATGCCAGCACTTGGTTGTTGGTCTCAATTGGCTTAGCTGCTCAACTTGTTTTGGCCGCCAAGGTTGGCGCGCAGAGCCAGCCCAGCATTCCCAGTCTTCCTACACTAACTGCCTCCTCAAACAAATCGTTAGAAACTTTGCCAAATGCTGCATTCGGTTCGGCAACCACGGTCGTCACGATAGACCCCAACGTTCTTGTTTTGAATGCCATTCATCAAGCTGTTTGGGGGCCGGCACTCGCGTGCAAGGTCTATCAGCGGAGTGTAGCCTTCGACCAACAAGTCATCATTAGTGGTGACTACAAAGCCAGTGGGCTTGGCACCGGGCAATTTCGTTACAACGCTCGGGTTTCATCAGGCGAAACCACATTGGACAAGATTCAGATTTCGGACGGACGGTTGATGTTTACTCAGGTCGGGATCGATGAACCACCACAACGTGTCAATCTCGATCAGGTGAGACAGTCGATTGGAAATGCAATACATCATGCGGTTGAGCGCCCCGAAGTGAACTTTTACCTTGCGGTTGGCGGCCATCCAGAGTTGCTTCGAAACCTATATCACCGCTATTTTTGGTACAAAGCGGTGACGCGTCAAATCCATGGCGCCGATGTTTGGCAACTGGTAGGGAGGCTCCGTACCGATACGCCCAAACTGGCTGGCAACGCTCCGTTGGATATGCAAACGCTGAATGTTCCTCAACCGGGATCCAATTTGCCAACAGATGTTCAGCTGACTCTTGGTCGTTCCGCGTCGGCGGCATATTTTCCTTACATGGTTGAATACTACCGTCGGACCAAGAGAGTGGATGGCCAGCCCGACACGATCGATTGGCTCTCCGTTTTAGAACATACCGAACTTACGACGGCAGTAACGATTGTCGATAAGGATTTTGTTTTCAAAGTCCCGGATAGCGTGGACAAAATTGATGACGAGACTGCGCTTTACATTCCCACTACGCCCCCAAATGATAGAGTAACCTTTCCATTGCGATAGCACATAAGCACTACGGCAGAAGTTCTTTGATTCGATCGTTGTGGCAGTGTCGCTCCGCGACACTAAATTGCCGAGTCGCGGAGCGACGTCGGCTACATGTTATGCCAAAATACTTCTTCACGCGTTGCTAAGTCACGCGAAAAATCCGGCTCAGAGCAAGCGTGGGAATCGCAAGCCCGCAAACGACCAGCCCAGACAAGTTCCCGCCAAACTGCAACGCAATCGCGGCATCTAGAAAGATGATGCTGAGGATCGCTTGCTTGATGGCCGGTACTAGCGTTCCAATACTTGGAGATTGAATAGAAACCAATGCGCGACGAAGCCATGGTAACGCGAGTAACGCAACCAAAATCGGAAACCAAGTATGCGGTTCTAGCCTCAGGTATTTGTCCCTCGTCCACCATGAGCAAAGGGCTATCGACGCAATACCCATCACGCTAACTGACCAGCTCCAAATCAGTCTTCGGGACGATTGTTGCAAGAACCCTTCTCGCCTAGCCGCTAATGTGATCCCCGTCACAAATCCAACATGCCCCATCGTTGCAAGGACGATACTTGGCCAATCCCATTCAACTTGCCATTCTACGCAAGCTCCCAGTGAAATGCCCACGAGTAGATTGAGTCCTCTACAAATGCCCATCAAGGGTGGACCCATCGGCGTGGCTTTGAGTGGGCTATCGTAAGCGACAATGGCTGCCGCCAACAAACTTGCTATGGTGATTACAATCCAATACGGAGTTGGTCCGTTCGGCGCTGGCAGCAGGTATGCTGAGCAGCCTGCTAACGCAATACCGAAAAATAGCAAGGCCCAAGCTGCTTTACGTGCTGTCCCGACTGCAATGTCCCCCCGCACAAGCGGGCCATTTCGGCCTTGAGCTCTATCCGCCACCACGTCGTTCACATCGTTTAGTATCATGCCTGCCCAGTACAAGCAGATGGAAGCCAGGGCTACAACTACTAACGCAATTGCAAACCCCGAAATTTGCCACCAGGTACCAGCGGCGAGCGTGAAGCCAGCCAGAACATCCGCGCAGGCCGTAAGTGTATTCGGGACTCGAACCAACTGAGCCCATGCGCGAAGTTGAGGATGCATGGCAATGGCTCTATTTTCTACGCTGATATTCCTTGATCAATTCGGGTACTGAGATTCCCATGGCACCGCGACCTTCTCGTAGTCTCGCGTCGACGTCTTCCTGAATTGCGTCTACATCGATCTCCCAAAACTTCCTCATCAACTCGTCGCTTAACGGTGACGCGGACCGAACCAGCCGCATGCCAACCATCCGAGCGGGATCGGATGTGTACCACCATGGACTAAGTGGAACATTCGGATCTTCCTCTTTCCAGTCTTCATCCACCGAACCCATTCTCGCCGCAGAGCGAAGACGCTCCTCGGAGTCTTGCCATCCACCACCTCGCACGCATCTTGAATCCGCTTGTGTAGGCCAATTCGTTGCGTCCAAGCCAGAGAACGACTTGCCTCCTCTACCCTCAAAACCCTTTGGCGAAAATTGATCGATCGTCCATTCCCAAACATTTCCATGCATGTCGTGAAGTCCGAATGCATTGGGCGCTTTGCTACCCACCTTTGCCGCTCCGTCCTTGGAACCGAATACGGCATACTTCTCAAGTTCGTCCGCGTTGTCGCCAAAGCTGAAGGCGGTCCTCGAGCCTGCGCGAGCCGCATATTCCCATTCTGCTTCCGTCGGCAATCGATATTGAACACCGGTTAATCCACTCAACCATTTTGTGTATTGCTTGGCGGAATATTGCGTCATCGTTACGGCAGGCTGACTCTTGTCGTCACCGAACTCGTAGGTTTTGCCCGGATCGTAAAGCGGAGTAGGAACGGTAATTGCATCGATGCGGTTGTCGTCGGTAACCTTGCGAATCCCAGCAGAAGATAGTTTCTTGAATACATCGTAGGATCGCATAAACGTGTTGTATTCGCCCCAGGTGAGTTCTGTTTTCGCCATCCAAAATGGCTCGAGTTTCACCGTAAACTGAGGACCCTCGTCTTCGCTCCTACCAGGCTCAGATTGGGGTGAACCCATAAAAATCTCTCCACCCGGAATTGGAATCATCTCAAACGCAAGGTTGGTTCGTTCCATGGACTCGGAATAGGGAATCATGTACCCTGCCTTTCCTCCGGCGATTGGCACGTATGGCCCCTTCTCCGGTTTGGTCTTGATAACCCCAGGCAAAGGTTTGGCATCGGTATCCTGGGCTCGAACGAATAGTGGAAACAGCAGGCATGCGAAAATGTAAGCTGCGACGATGGGCAATTGGTTAAATCGAGATTTCATACTAGCGATCCTCCCTTGTGTCATCCCAGATGCTCAAACCCGCTCTATTTCCCGCGATTTTCCCAAATCCTGCCACAGCACCACAGACTAGCTCGACTAATGGGTTCCAAACGAAATCAACGACAAGAATGACCTCTGCCTTTCCGGTCGAACTGAATCCTTTAGAAGCGACTCGCGGTGGCCGCTCTTGGGAGCTCACCAACCTCATTCCGTGGGCGGAACTCCATAGCCAGTTCCTTCTGGTCCACCACTACCCAAAGTAGTCCCAGCTGGAAGTGACGGGATGCTTAGAATGGGCGATTCCAAATGTGTTGAAACATGATTATGCCAATGTAATTTCCGTTCTAGCAGGGTTGGTTGACCACTACCCGTCTGCAGTTTCCAAATTTCAGAAACTTGGCCATCAATATGTGGCCTTAATCCACCATTGTATGATTCTGTTTTTCCAACTAGGGCGCAAGCGTGAACTCGAAAATCACCGTTAACGCTTCCACTTTCATCGATATACACTAACCAAGTTCTACTTGGGTCACTTAGGGTAATTCCTTGGCCAAGTAAAAACTGTTCGCGGGTAGTATTTTGGTCGCCTATGAATACAAAATCACCAATTCGATTTGGGTATGCATTCATCACGGTCGCATCGACACCAACCTTACTAGCCTGTCCAAACCGCTGATCGCCTTCAAAAAAGTCAGTCGTACTTCCGTTGTTAAAAATAAAAAAGGCGTCATCCACCGGACTTGGTTCGCGTATACTTGCAGCAACTGGGATCCCCTTGTCTAAAGGAATTTCTATTTCTTCTGTTTGCACAACAACCTTCGGTAGATGGGTGATCGCTACCCACAAACCAATCACTGTTGCAGACACTAGAATAGTTGAAGCGACTAGTTTAATAGACATTCTAATATTCCTTAATTGTGAGTTTTGACTATGATCTTATCACTCAGACTGGGAAATTCCAATACCTAGTCGGGACGATGCCGGGAATCGGAATCGGTTGATTATTTGCGTCCGTTGCTTGCTTAAGTACAAGATCTAACCATACTTCTTTGTTCAAGGGACCCCAATTAAAAAGATCGCAATTCTTGCCGTAAAACATATAGAAATGCTGTTGTGTGGCAACAACTGTATCGACTTCTAAACTTTGAATAAATTTAAATTCTTCAAAGGACCAAGGATCAAAACATCGATCGTAGAGCGTTGGGCTAATCCATATCATTGTCGACAATGCGGGCTCAGCAGGAATCCCATAGACTTCTTTTACGCAAGTGTTAGGCTGCCAGTTTAACTCGAAATTTAAAGAACTAAGCTTTTTGTACTTAGTCCTTACTGTTACTTTTTCCTTGTAGCACACCTCAGCGCAAGGTCCAAGTTTCTGGGCACTCCATGTGAGCGTAGTTTTCATAATTTGTTCGATACGGACGGGTGGACCTCCGTTCGTCGGTGGATTTACACGATTCGTCGGTTCAATAATTGTCGAACATCCATCTGGTGCACGAAATTTTACCGTCTTATCCCCGACTGCGCCTGCCGGAGCAGTCACATGATACATTTGCTGACCGGGCCGGGGGGGGCATTCAACGATCTGATTCGTTGGTTGAATGGAAAGGATACGGATTGGATTATGGCCCTCACACATTGCAGTCCAATTGCAATTTGGAATCGTCTTCAACGTAACCTTTGTACCCATTGGCACTTCGTCTGAAGGCGAAACTGTGATTATGACAGCCCCAGGATTCTGCCCGCCTCCTCCGGGACTCTCGCTTGGGTCGGCCCCAACTTGGGCACATGCTTGGTCAATCATCAACAATAAAATCACCAAGGCTTTACAAGTCAAATAAAAACGCAACATAATGCCTCAATTTCGGTGAAGTCCAATTACTGTGTACCCGGTACCGCTTGACTACGGCAGTGTTTAAAAATTAACACTCTTCCTGGTTTTTGTCAAGGAGATAGAAATGTGTTTGGCAGAGGTTGATTGTACTCCCACGCAATTCATCTCTTCCACCCATTACCGAACATCCCCACACCACGCCACCCAGGAAATCAAAATCTGGATGGAAGCGAAAGCAGGGCGAACAGGAGCAGACAGTTAGTGCTCAAAAAGCACGTTTTGGCACCCAAAGCTCCTCGGGAAGCTGCCTACGACAATTCAAGCCGCCGCCGCGCAACCAAAAATTAGGCCACTTACACCGATCCGTGAAAGGTTACCAAAATTTCCACGGTAGGTTAACCTTTAAACTGAAAACGCCTATCGATCTAGATGTCAATCTAGATGCTTACAAAGTGCTATCCATAGAGCCGATCGGCTTCCTTGTGGTCGATCTTGCGTGCCTTGATCCGGCCTCCGGCAATTTTTTCACCGTTGGGGTCTATGTAGACACGACCGGTCTTCCCCGGCTTCACACTCATCACGTGAATGTTGAAAATAAACGCCATGTCCGCCTTGGCTTTAAACCAGTGGACGTTGTCTTTGGTATCTGTCACTGTGGAACAACCACCTGGACCGAAGTCGCGATCAATCGTCGGTGCAATGATCATATGGTCACTCGAATCCTCGATGCGATCGTAATGCCTGCCATGAAAATCCCCCTTCAAAATGAGAAAGGCAGTTGCCATATTATCGTGACCGTGCGGAACAACAGAACGGTCCTTGTTCAAGGCAAAGATCTGATGCCCAAAGACCAACTCGGTTGGTAGCCCCTCTACGTTCGGAAGCGTCGCCTTCAAACTCAATTCGCCCCTCTCTTTCGGATTGACCCCTTTCGCAAGCTTGTCGAAGTCCAGAAATTTCAACAAGTCTGGTAAATCCACAGTCGCATAAAGTTGTTCGACTTTCTCCTGCCATTGGAGTTGCTCCAATTTCTTGCCCTTGAGGTCCAAACTCCACGAATTGAGTTCCGACAACCACTTGGCTGCAATCGGTTTTACTTCCTGCGCAAATGCGTCTCGCTTAAAAAGTGTTTCAAGCAATGACCAAGTTAACAAAGACCCAATGCCTTGTTGTTGAAAATCACGACGTGTCAAATGGTTCATGAAAGGCCCCTTTTTCTGAAATGTTTTTTCGTTTAACCCCGTTTAACCCCGAGCCGTAGGCGACGGCGACGCATGGCAACAACCGTCGCTCGCCTTAGCAAAGTATAATCCATCCACTACGCTCCTGTTAGGCGCACGGCAGGCTGATATCTGTCAGTTGAGCGTGAGGCGCTACTAGCCAAATGGTACTCACTTTGTGCCGCAACGCTATCGCGCGGACGAGCCCGCCGGGGGCGACTCTGAAGCGACTCAAGACCTACGGGGCTGATTGAACTGAGCTCGTGATCAATCGCATCTTCGGCGGATCTGCAAAAAATCCCGGGGGTGGGTTTAGGATCATGTCGGATGGGAAATTTATGTTCAGGTTGGAAGAGGTTACGACAATATTCGTACCGCTCAATACCGGCCCAGACAGAGTTGATAATCCGTTGAGCAGAATATCCCCCGTGGATACGATCGGTCCATTGATCACGCTTGGGTAAGTATCGCTAGCATCCGTATCCGACACGCCTTGGTACGGGGTGCCAACGGGGTTTAGATTTACTCCAATTACGTCCTCGCTCAGCGAAGCAAGCGATGTCAGGTCGTCAATCGATGCACTTGCAATGAGGGCTGGAAAATTGCGACCGCTCGGCTCCCATGAGATCGCGTTGCCTAGTTCGACTTTGCTTGCTGCCTGCACGACAATGGTCCCGTTGATCCGGCAATCGCGAATGAGGATTTTTTCGACGCCCGCATTGATGGAGTAAATTCCGTTGGTGGAAGCGACTTGTGTACCAAAAGGATTACTTGCATTTCCCAGCAGGACATTTTCGATGTATCGAGTGCCTGCCACGCGATCTGCGTCGATAATACTAACCGCGTCGAAATAGTAGTCGCTCATTTTCTCGCTTCCTATTTGAAATTCTGCGCTGGTCAAACTTCCACTCCACGTTACGTTGATAGTGTCGGCTACTTGGGTCCAAACACCGTTACTTACGGGCACACTCGCACCCACTTTAACAACAGGAAAGAAGCTCCCGGACCCAGTCAATGAAATGACCGGATAGATTAGTTGATTTTCAGTTGTGCGGATCCAAAATGAAACGTTGTAGTTTCGCCCTTTGATCATTTGTTGGGAAATGTTCTGGCCGGGTGCCGAAAGGAATCCTTTGCCACTTACTAGGCAGGAAGCAATGCCTACCTTTTTTTGACTCGTTGACCGAGTAATGGTGCAATTCATAGCTGCCCAATTACTGGTGTCCGTTTCAAACCCACCATTCTTGACCAATTCCGCTCCGCCTGTCGGCAGGTCACTCGCATTGATGGTCACGGAATTGTCGATATAGTACTTACCGACGTAGGTGCTCGATGCTGGCAGTAGGTCGGGCTTGGCCATCGGCCACACTCCTCCGGATATGGCTCTTTGCTTATAAGCGCTACCACTACCGCTCAAGATTCCGGCCATGCAGTTCATATTGACTACCGGGTTGAAACTCGCGCTCATTTGATTGTCACTGTAGGCCCACTGGTTTGCAGTGATCGTACAGCCACTGAAGGCGATGCTCGTTGGAGCATAAAGAGCCGATCGACAAGCGGCAAATATTTGACTCTGGGGTTCCAGATAGGCAACCAATTTGTGACTAGCCGAACCAAAATTGCCAATCGATGTTACGACGATAGGGTCGGTTGTTTGATTGGCGATTGAGCTATCATTAGGGTCGGTCAGCGTCACCGAGAAACTGCCCCCTGTTGTGTTGCGAGAAATAGGAACTCCATGCGTGAAGAAGGTCCGCCAGCTTGTGTCGGTCAGAATCCTTTGCTGCGCAAACTCAATGCCTGATTGGGCGACCTTCTTTGCGTTTGCCAATTGAGAAATCTCTTCATTGATACGTCGCTGAACGCGTACTGCTTGCAAACTCGCAACGGCCAAGCAGACAACGATGAGGCTGGTGCCCATGGCTACGATATAGATGGAACCGACCCTTCGATTCGATCGAAAGGGATTTGTTTTCTTCGAAGGGTTGCTGACCGATTCTTGACTTATCGAACTTTTTTTCATGGTACTCTGTTTTCAATTCAAGCTGTTGACACCGACGACGGAACCCGAACCCTGCGAACCTGAAGTTCTGTACCCGACAATTCTGCAAACCTCGAACGTGCCGCGAAGGACTTTCACCGTGATTCGGTAGACTCCGACGTAGGTCGCTGACGTTGCATTCCAATCGGCTGTTGTAACCATATCGATCGCGACACTACGACTTAAATCGGTATAGCCGCCGAATGCTATTCCGCTTCGCGATTTTGGTGGCCGATCGATCAGGCCTTTATAATCGTCGACGTCATCGTAGTTCCCTCGATTGGATCCAGTTTCACCTGCTTCGGGTCCATACCCACAATCGCAGGAAGGCTCGCGCATCGGTAGTTGAGTGATCTCAGCCATGAGGGCTTCTGCAATCGCCATCCCGCGGACCTCGTTCGATTCAGACACTTGACTACGTCTTGAAGCTGCAATCGTTGAAAAGGCGGCCACCATGAGCACACCCACGATGATCGTGGATACGACGACTTCCGCTTGGCTCAAACCACGACGCGAGTGAGCGCGGCGACTATGGAACCTCATGGGATCTCCGGACAGGCAGGTAAACGAACGGAGGTCTCGATGCGTTGCGTTATTGTCCGAGAGCTACCGAGCTTGAGGTCGACGCTGCTCAGAAAGGATCGTCTACCTACATAACCATCGTAAAAACCATAGGCATAGAAGCGCAGTCCCAGAGTGAGGTTGGAGGCAGCCCAAGTTGTTCCACCGTCGATAGACGTTACTAGACTTGCATTTGCTGGCATGCTCGTTCCATTTTCAATGTACTGAACGCGTGCGACATCACCAGTACCGCCACCGTAGCCGAGCGTGACGCAAAGTGGAACTCCTTGCGCCTGCCAACTGATCGGTGAAATGGGAATATCAAGCCATTGATAACCAGTTCCCAGACGCGCTTCGGCGATCTTTACCTCCGCCAATATAGGAGCGACTGGAAGTTTCGTTGTAATGTCACTACGCATGACTCGAATGCATAAAATGCCGTCTGTATTTGCGTCCGCTGCGCGAACCATGATTCGGAGAGATCCAAGATCCCACTTGATCCCCGAGCCCGGAACCTCAGGTATAAAGTACTGTCCGATAGAGTTACTGGCATTGATGACCTGTTCGCGAAACACGCCGCTCGGAACTGCGTTGATCGACTTGAGAACAGCGGTTTCCGAACGCAGGTGATTTGAAACCGTGGCAGGAGCCGAGGAGGTAGCATTTTGCAAATTGAATGATCCAACGTCGTCGAAAAGTACTGCAAGTGGCGCTTGGTTGTACTTCCAAAGGATCTTGTTAGCATTGGCGCCGGTAGATCCACCCCATTCGTACCGCATTTGTTCAGGGAGTCCATCGCCATTTCGATCTGGCACAACGAATTCGATATGGGTGGTTGACGACGAAACATGCGCTACGGCACTCTCGAGATCCGAGGCGATTTGTGTAGCAGCATTCGAAAGGTCGTATGTGCTGCGGAATAGCATGTCATCTTGCGATTTGGCACGCATCATGATGGTAATGGTCATGGCCATCGCCCCGACGAGAATCGTGGCTGTTGGCAACGTCACCATCAATTCCAGCATGGTTACGCCCGAGCGACGTTTGCTTGAATTCATTGGACGCTCACCCTGCCTGATGTCGGAGCAACGTCGACTCTCTTTTGGAACGCACCGGCGCTTATTGTCACCGAGATGCCTTGGTCGGGCATTCCAAAGCGATCGAAGAGGATAGCTACGCTGGTAAGTTGCGAGGACGGTTGTGCCGCGGTAACCAACGAGGTAATTCCCACTCGGTAGGGTGCCTGATTGACCGACACTTTGTACGGCGCGCTCACTCGATCCAATGAGCTGACACCGCTGATTGCATAGCTGTGATCGCTCGTCGTAAAAGTGATCGTTCGCGACGAGTTGTTTTGCCTCGCAACTCTTTGAGCTTGGGTGACATCCTGAACAATCCTTTGAGCTGCGACGTCGACTCGATATTGCAAAAGGCTATTGGCATAGATTGGCGCAGCCGAGGCTGCAAGAATCCCAATGATCATGACTGCAATAGTGATCTCGGCCAAAGTCACGCCGGATTTCTTGATTCTTCTCGACGAACTCCACCCACTGGTTCCAGTACGCCAAAACGCATCCGTCGGGGGCAAGCCCCGAACGGATGGGCTAGCAGCCCAGGCAGAGCCCGGGAACGAGGAATCAAGTCGCTTTGCCGATCTCAAGACATGCATCGTCGCTATTCCACTACCAAATTGTTGATGGAATTGGCGATTCGTCGCATCAGGCTATTGTTCGCGTTTGCATCCAGTTCGGTCGCAATGGTAGGCAAAGTCGTCTCCGTAGTGTGCGGTTGAATTTCGTCGTTGGCTAGACATTCTAGGAAAACATTTACGATGTCCAGATCCCAGGTCTTGCCTGCCTCAACTCTGAGAATCGATTCCGCCTTTTCGCTTGGCATTCCTGGTCGATATGGGCGGTCGCTGGTCATCGCATCGTAGGCATCGGCTACGGCCAGAATTCGACCATGCAATGGAATTGCCTCGCCGCACAAACCCGCGGGATAACCTGAGCCATTGACCGCTTCATGGTGGTGCAGCACACCCGGCAAAACATAGTCAAGTAGTTTCAAATGTTTGAGAATTGTATGCCCAATCTCTGGATGCTTCTTGACGACTGCAAATTCTTCGCTTGTGAGCGCACCCGGCTTAGCTAGAATGAAATCTGGCACTCCAATCTTTCCTACATCGTGTAGCAGACCGGCCATATAGATTCGCTCGCATTCCTCGTTGCTTTCACCCAAACGCGCGGCGATTCTCTTAGCGTACAAAGCAACGCGATCACTATGTCCGCAAGTATACGGATCTTTGGCGTCAATCGCATTGATGATGGCTCGAACAATTCCGGTGAGAAGCGACTCTTGGGCTTCAAACAGCTCGACATTGCGAGCATGAGACGACATGATATTGGCTGCGGCACTCAGTAGCCCTGCTTCAAAAGTCCCGAACGAATCCGCAATCGCATTGCTTGAATCCGGTTCCATTGTTGGTGTCGCGTTTTGCGAAGGCATCTTGTTAATCGCGACGATCCATCCGTAGACATGCTGCCCCTTGGCTACTTGCAACGCTATGCAATTGCGAAATCCAGGGAATCCGGGCAGATCGTTTTCTCCGGCCCTGATGTTGAGAACTCGCGGTCCCCGCATGAGAAGTGGAATCGAATCCATAAGAAAGCTTGAGCATGTTTTGGGGCTATCGCAATGCCCCGTCGCAATTACTCTGTTCCAGTCTGGCATACCAATATCCGATTTTCTACCTTTGCAGGAACGGACAAGTAGTATGGATTCTGCCCGTATGACACTAGCTAGATCCGGCAAGCATTTGCGAGCGATCGATTCAATGGTGTGTTTGTTACCGCACAGATCGAAGTAATCGTTGGCGCTTCGTAACCAAGTCAGTTCCTCGAAGTCCTGTGTCACTTGATCAATAAAGAACTCCGACTGGCTTTTGGTGGTCTTGGCTTCAGCTTGGTACTGCAAGGCTTCAAGGTGGGCAGATAGGAGCGAGATGACTATCGTTTCGGGTTGGTCTGGCAGAACAAGTCCTACCACGATTGGCAACATGGCATCTGGGCACGTATTGACAACGACCGAAAGCAGACCATCCTTTCGCAATACCGTTGGCTGACTCGATCGTCTATCAAACTTCGCGAGTGAGGCAAGGAGTATTGGGGAAAGGGCAATTAATGCGTCTGAATTGGAGGCGTTTGACCAGCCTGCCTGAGAAAACTGCAGCACAAAAGCCCGCGTCTTCAGTACGGACTCAAGCCGAGTGGCAAGTTCGCAAGCAAGTTTAGTATCGGCGAGTGTTCGGGACATGATTACTGTGAAGACATGATTACTGTGAAGACATGATTACAAAGGTTGAACTGTAGCGTCACAAAGGGTGTGCGGCAGACGTTGATCTACCAGTAACAAGGCCCCCAAGGCCGTGTGCCACTCGGGCCAGGCCCATGCTACGGGAACAGAAATCGCGCACGAATGAATTAACAAAAACGGGATCTGGCTTGTTCCAACATATATCTAGCACGCGAACTTTGCCGAAGTCGAAGAATTTTCTGATTAAATAATTTGCTCTTCTTCGTATTAAAACGTACGTTTCTCCCGTCCGAATTGGAAACCTTCCAATCTGTAACTAAACGTGATTAATTGCTAAGCAGTCGATCGCCAAATCACCTGATTTCCCTTGGCCGCAAGAAAACAAATGAACACGACATCGCAAACTCGTAGTGCACGCAAGCGTTCCGCCTTCAGCTTAGTAGAGCTTGTAGTGGTAGTTCTGATTATCGGCATCTTGGCAGCCGTAGCGGCACCACGGATGTTCAACACCGCATCGGATGCTCGCGACAATGGAACAAAAGCTTCCCTTGGCGTCATTCGCGACGCGATCGAACTGTACAAGTCACAGAATGGTACCTATCCGACTGCTGCCACGATTACCACCACCCTCAAACCATTTATCAATGGTGCGTTTCCTAAGGTCCAAACAACGACAGTTCCACTCGCCAATCAAAACAGCACAGTTGTTTTGAACGCGGGCAATCCAATCGCAACACCCGCTGGCACAGCTGGTTGGGCTTACAACGAAACAACCGGCGAGTTCGTCGTCAACAACGCAGCTTGCCTCACTTGGTAGTCACCTCCATGTCCGCACCAAAAAGAGTTCTGGTCGCCGAGGACAACGTTGTCCTCGGCGACGTCATTCGTTTTAACCTCAATCGCTCCGGCTTTGAGGTCACGCTAGCTCGGAATGGAGAAGAAGCGCTTCGACTGGTTTCCTCTCAACCGTTCGACATTCTCTTGACGGACTACGAGATGCCGGGAATTGATGGTGGAGAGCTCTGTCACCGAGTCCGAAACGAATTAAACCTAAGTTCTATTCGGATCGTTATGTGCTCTGCCAAAGGTCTAGAGCTAGACCGAGAGGAGCTCAAGTCCAGACTTTGTCTCGAAGCGATTCTATTCAAACCATTCAGCATTCGAGAGCTCACTACGCTTCTAGAAGGCTTAGAGATTTCTCCAAGTGAACTTGACCGACCTCATTTAATATCGAATTGATCTCATGTTTGCAGCCCAACACAATCGCAGTCTGACACGGCGACTAAGCGAACAGTATCTACTATTCGGTTTGTCTGGGCTATTTTGTTTTACTGTCACGGCGATCTACCTTTCCTGGTATGGGTCGCTCCTTACTTCTATACCTGCGGCGGTTTGCCTACCGTTAGCGCTGCTATTGTTTGGCTCCTTTGTGCTCCGACGCACGTCCCAATGGCACGAAAACCTCGATCGGCAACTGACTCGATTTGCAAATTCGAACGCTCATTCTGTGACGGAATTGAGACCTCTACCCGCAACCGATTCACTGGCAGCCGGCTGGAATCAATTGCTTGCTCGCGTTCACGAGCACTCTGCTTGGAATGGTGTTGAGCGCCGGTTGTCAGATGCCATTCACACTCAACAAGCCAAACGATGGGAAGCTGTGTTTCAAAACCTTACGGAGGGAATTGCGGTTTGCGACTCCGATGGCCGAATCATCCAGCTCAACCGTTCCTTTGCAACTTTGCTCAAGCGGGCTGACTCCAAAGCCCTGGTTGGCATGGACATCCTCAGTTTACTTTCGGGCCAAGCTGACGAAACGTCACAGGAACGGATTCGCGGCCTCAGTACTAACCATTCAACGCAAGTTGTCGAAATTCAACGCTCTACGGATCTTACGCAAGGCGTATGGAGACTGAGTCGAATCGCTCAGACGGGAGACGGTTACAGCCCGACCGATTCGATTTGGACGCTACGGGATGTGACCCAACAAAAACTCGCTGAAAAGGCCCGCGAGCAATTCGTATTCACGGCCACGCATGAACTTCGAACACCGCTCGCAAATATCCGTGCCTATTCCGAAACACTTGCCATGGCAACCGATATTCCAGTGGAGCAGCAACAATCCTTTTATAACACGATCAACAACGAAGCCACGCGACTGGCTCGATTCGTCGACGAACTGCTCAATATCAGTCAGATGGAAGCCGGCGTGATCACCATCCAAAAGCACGAGGTCCAGCTAGAACGATTGCTAAGCGAGATTATCGACGGCCAACGCCCGTTAGCCAATGAAAAGAAGCATTCCTTTGATTTCTCAGTCGCGCCGAAGTTACCAAAAGTCATGGCGGACAAGGATAAATTGGCTGCGGCCCTCACCAACTTAGTCAGTAACGCCATCAAGTACACTCCAGATGGAGGCAAGGTGACTGTGCGTGTCGACGCAGACGCAACTCGCGTTCTGTTCATGGTAGAGGATAGTGGTATTGGCATATCAGCAGAGGACATGCCGAAGCTGTGTGGAAAGTTCTTCCGAAGCAGCGACGATCGCGTGCAAGCGATCGTCGGCACTGGACTTGGTTTGGCATTTTCCCAGGAGGTTGCTAGACTTCACGGTGGCAATGTATCGATTCGAAGTCAGCTGAATCAAGGTTCATGCTTCACTCTTGAACTCCCCATTCGCTAACCGCACGGATCCGACATGTACTCTTGCAAACGATCTGGCGCAGTGGATACGATCAGCGGTTCTCAGCCGCTCACCAGGGAACATCAGACCGCCTTCTTGAATGCCGTCGAAGGCTGCTTTGGGAACGGCCAGCCACGCATCGTTTTCGATCTCAGCCACATTCCACTCATGGATAGCGTCGGACTCGAGGCGCTTCTTGAAGCTCGCGATCGATGCCACAAACTTGGTGGGGGTATTGTGCTTGCCCGCCCTAACCCTCTGTGCCGCGATATTCTTCGAATCAATGGAATCGACAAAGAACTTCATGTCTATGATGACGCTGTCAAGGCGATTGGGAGTTTCGCACGATGAACCAAGCGATCGCTCAACCCACGACCGACAACGTTTCCACGGTGCTACGCAATCGCTCCAAATCTGGTCAGCAGCTACCTAAAGCAATCCCGCTCGGCGAGAACCTCGTTCATGCAGGTCTCTTAACCGATGGCGACCTTGAAGCAGCCCTCCAGCAACACTCCAATACGAATTCGCAACTCGGTGAAACCCTGCTCGAGATGGGATTCGTCGAGGAAGACACCTTGCTCTTGTTCTTGGGCCAGCAGCTGGGCGTTCCGTCAGTCCGATTGCGTAGCGGTATTATCGACCCAAGCGTTGTCCGCCAAATCCCGCGTTCGAAGGCAGAAGCGTTCTCAGTTCTTGCCTTGTTTAGCATACGAGGCCGACTTACCGTTGCGATGGCTGAGCCGTCCAACCTCAGACAACTCGATGAACTAGAGCGAATTACCGGGCAACCCATCCGCCCTGTCCTGGCAATGCGATCGGCGATCGACCGAATGCTTGCTCATTGTTACGAAGAGAACTTTGCAGTCGATGCGGTAACGGCAGACCTCGAGGAAAACTCTTTAGAGATCCACGCGGATGCCGTCGATATCTCGCTGGCTGACGTCGAATCGCTCACCGACGGTAGCCCGATTATCAACCTAGTCAATTACATCATCGTTCACGCGATCAGGCAGAAAGCCAGCGACATTCATATCGAGGCAGGCCAGCTGTCCTCTTTAGTTCGCTACCGTGTCGACGGCCACTTGCGTGAAATATTGAGACCTCGACGCGAATTCCATCCCGCCATGATCTCCAGGATCAAGGTCCTGGCAAAACTCGATATCTCAGAACATCGCATGCCACAAGATGGTCGTGTTCATTTGACCGTCGATGGGCGTGAAATCGACTTGCGAATTTCTACCCTGCCTACCATTCTCGGCGAGAAGATCGTGATGCGAGTTTTGGATCGCAAGAATGTTACGTTCTATCTCGACAAACTCGGCATGCCGGAAGCTGCGCTCAATCGAACCAAGAGTCTGCTTAAACGTCCTTACGGCTTGCTTTTAACAACAGGCCCCACCGGCAGCGGTAAGACAACCACTCTCTACTCCGCGGTCGAACTGATCAAGTCGATCAAACGCAATATCGTGACGGTGGAGGATCCAGTCGAATACCAACTCGACTTGATCAATCAAGTTCAAGTTAGCAGCACGAAATCAATGAAGTTTTCGGACGCGCTGCGATCCATATTGAGGCAAGATCCAGATGTGATCATGGTCGGAGAAATTCGCGACGCTGAAACCGCCGCAATCGCTATTCAAGCGGCTCTGACGGGTCACCTTGTGCTCAGTACCTTGCATACCAACGACAGTTTCAGCGCAGTGACTCGATTGCTCGATATGGGAATTGAGCCTTTTAAACTCTCGGCTGCATTGTTGGGTGTTATTGCACAGCGCCTCGTTAGGACGGTATGTCCGTCCTGCAAAACCAGCTACTATCCGGCGGCTGAACAACTCGATGCAATTCGCTACCAAGGGGACCGACGACGCCAGTTCGTCCGTGGACAAGGCTGTCGTGAATGCTACGACACCGGATTCCGTGGCCGTACCGGTATCTACGAGGTATTTACAGTCGATCGAGCAGTTCGCGACTTGATTTCAACCAATGCTTCGATTGACGCATTGCGAGCACACCATTCCCAGCAAGGGTGTGGATCATTGCTTGACGAAGGAATTCGGCTCGCGGAGTCCGGTAGAACCAGTTTAGACGAGGTCATTGAGGTGGCCTATGCCGACTGACGTGATCTGCAGGGCGCAAGCCGAGAACATTTTAAATTTACTCAACCATAAACGCACACTTCCATGCAATTTGTTTACCTCGCAAAAGATCGCCAAGGCAAGTCAGTTGACGGACTGTTCGATGGCGAAAGCCCGCTGGCGGTTAGGCAAAGGCTTCGTTCGCAGGGACTATTTGCATTGTCGGTGGTAGCTGTAGAATCACGGTCTCGCGCTCTTCCAGCTCAATCGAACAAGTCGCTCAGCACTTCGAGAATCAACTTCGGCAACAGTCGCGTCAAAGGCTCCGATTTGATCGTTGCACTTTCGCAGCTCTCGATCATGTGCCAATCGGGGGACGACTTGGCTGAAGCCCTCAACACGGTGGCGAATCAGTGTTCCGTCCCGAGCCTTCGGAAAGTCCTCCTTGCGACCTATCAAGATGTCTCGCAGGGCTTGAAATTCTCCGCCGCACTCACGAAGCATCCCAAGGTTTTTAGTGAGTCCATGGTGGCGGCGTTGGCTGCCGGGGAACAAGCAGGGAGAATTGTCGAGGTGTTGGAACGCACGACTCGAATGCTGCGAAAGGACCAAAATCTGCGCAGCTCCGTAATCGGGATGTTGATGTACCCTGCTGTTCTCTGCGCAATCACCTTCAACGTAATTTGCTCCATGCTTTTTTTTGTGTTGCCACAGTTTGCGACGATCTTTCAGGACATGGGTCGCCCCGTTCCGCCTCTTACCAACATCCTTCTGTCCATTGGTACTGGCCTTCGAAACCATTGGATCGCCATTGCATTGTTCGCCGGCAGCCTCATCGGACTTGGGATCAGTTTCCGGAGGCATCCTCGCGTTCATCGTGTGCTAGATCTTGCGCTTTTGAATACGGTAATCATCAAGGATTCGATGCGCGCGTTGATCACGGGGCGGATATTTCGTCTGCTTGGTACGATGCTGGAAAACGGCGTGCCGTTGCTCGATAGTATCCGATTGTGTCGCAAGGCGACCCGAAACGGGCTTTTTCGTGAGATGTTTGAAAAAGTCGAACAGGAAATATTGCAAGGCGAGGGAATGAGTAAGACTTTGGTGGAAGCCCATTTTTTGCCGTCAGGGGCTGCCCATATGGTTTCAACCGGCGAGCGTACAGGCAAGCTTCCAGCAGTTTTGCTATCGGTTGGCGAGTACTTTGAGGACGAGGGGGAACGACGCCTAAGAACACTCGTCAAAATGCTCGAACCTGCCATTATTGTCGGATTAGGTGGGGTGGTTGCGGTCGTCGTGCTTTCGATAATTCTGCCGTTGCTGGATGTAACGACCGCTTCGCGATAAGTTTTTATTGGGAGGCCAACTCCGTTTCTCATGTTGATAAGCACGACCTACGGTTGGCTATCATGAGCTCACTCTTTTCTCACCTCGATCGAATCAGTCATCGCTTGTTTCAACATTCCTATGGATGGACTGGGGTAGAGATCGGCTGCCACTGTATCAACATGGCGCAAATTCGCAAGATCGACAACCGATGGCAACTGGCCGCAGTTTGGTCCGTAGAACATCCAACAGTATTTGCGATGCCATCATTTGCAATGGCATCGGATCCGAACGCATCCCCGTACGATGAAACCTTTGGATGGCTAACGAGCGACAAGATTTTTGAACATGGACTTGCACCCACTTTAGAACATCTCGAAAACTTGAATGCACTCTTCCTCGGACGCAATTGCGCTGCGACGCTTACCGATGGCATGATTGCATACCGCGAACTGGACCTACCTGTGTGTGATCCCTCCGAGTCGCAGGACATGGTCCGATCCGAAATCGCGCTCGAATTGGATTGTGAGCTGGAGGATCTCTTAACCGACTGCTGGGAATTGCCTCAAAATCGACCTCGTTCGAATACGTCTAGTTTCGGAGCGGTATCGTTGAGGAGATCAAAGGCTATGCAATTGGCAAGCGATTTGCTGAGGGCCGGATTCGATTGCCAAACTTTGGATGCAATGCCGTGTGCTATGGCTCGCGCAACTGCGATGGCAGTCGAAGACCAAGGGGTCGCGACTCTCGCGATCGACCTAGGCTATCATCAAGCGACCTTGACACTCGTTCAAGATGGCCAGCCTATTATGTCGCGCGGGCTACGTGAGCTGGGGTTGTTCCATTTACTGGAACTTATTGCAATCTCGTTTGAGATCAGTCTAGCCGATGCTCAGACACTGCTTCTTCAGTCGCCATCGAATCAAGAGGGTGACTTGAATGCAATGAATGACTTTTCAAACCCACTTCAACAAAAACTCGGCGGATACCTTCAGGCGATGGCGCATGAAATCGACAAAACCATACAGTTTGCCAGTCGAGCCTATAGAACGATGATTCCGAGCCAAATTTGGCTCATGGGTGCTGGAGTTAGAATCCCGGCGTTGGATCAGGCAATCGAAAATCGTGTTGGCCTTCCGACTCAGACGTGGGCGATTGAAGTCTCAGGAAACCTGTTTGGCAATCAGCATGTTGGAGTGTTTGCAATTGCGGCTGGATTGTCTTCGTTGGCCTGGGAGGCAATGTAATGCATGTTAATTTATTACCGTCCTCTTTTGTTTGGCATCGGCTAATTCGCAAACGTCTTCGCCAATGGGGATTCGCGTTCGCGGTAATCAGCCTTGTATGGCTTTTATGCAACGCTATACTCCTCGAAAAATGGTGGCGAGGCTTCAGTGCATTGCAAGAGTCGCAGGCTGCGGCGGATCCCATCCGTCGGCTGCAGCAGGAGAGGATACAAAAAACAAAAGACGCATTGGCTTTGGAGCAGAAAACCAAACGGCTACTTGACGCGGTTACTCAGGACCATACTAACTCCCTATTGGGAATTGTTGCCAGGGGTGTTCGTTCCACCAACAGCGAAGTTCAGATTCAGGAACTGCAGGTATTGATCCATGCTAAACCAAACGACGCTGTGGGACCAATAGGCGACGCGCATCGCAGCCCGGGTCAAAGGCCGAGTGCCACCGCAGAAAGCAAATCGATGATCAGCGAGCGTCAATTGACTCTGCGAGGTATTGCGTTCGAGAGCGAATCCATTACCACCTTTATGCATAGTCTCCAGGAATCGAAGGCCTTCTCGAAAGTTGAGTTACGGTCCACTCAAGAACGCCTGGTCTCGGATCGATCCGTTCAAGAATTTCAATTGGAGTGCCTCAGCCATGAATAGCAACTTCTGGGCAAACGCCCGCTTGTTACGAAACGAACGATTATTTCACACAGCCATGGCTTTGCTGATGGTCCTAGGTGTTGTTGGCAGTTACTTTTTACGCTGTGCAATCGCTCAACATGCCGATCACTTTGCTTTAGAGATAGACGCATGCAAAAGTCTTTGCGAGTTAGAGGCTGAACTGACCGAATCTATCGCCCAAGCTCAGTTAAGCAAGGAGCAATTAGAGCAAAAGTATCAATCGACTCTCGCTCGAATCCCGAAGAAGCTTGATGATTCCGAAGTTCTGTCCTCCGTCCGCAGCATGGCACAAGCCTCACGATGCAACTTGATCGATTTCAGACCCATCGCCACCCAGAAACAGAACGAATTCCAAACGCGTTCGTTTGATCTCCACTTAGAAGGTGGATTCAATAGTATCTTTCAATTCTTCGAATCATTGTGTCGCGTCCCCTACCTTTATCAGGTGGCACGATTCAGAGTATCGGAGCCGACCATTCTCGGCGGCACATGCCGCTTTGACTTGGAATTAAAAGTTGTTTTCGATCACGCGTCGACGAATCGAGAGTAATCGCAAATGAACAGTCAAACCGCCTTCGCATACATTAAAATCGGAATGATTCCTTGCCTTCTTGGAATCCTCTATTTCGTGCTTCCGGGGAAACCGCCCACCCCAGACGGAATCGCAACCCAGCAAAAATCGGAGCCCCACGGTCTTCCCAACAGCGAACCAAGTCAGAAATCAGAAGGCAACGAATCGGATGCAAAGGCTCAGTGGCCTGCGTTTCAACTTAGCGATCTCGAAAGCGTAGACCCGTTTGATCGGAGAATGATTTTTCCTGAGCTGTCCAGAACCGCGGCATCCGATCCAAATGCTGTGGATCGGCAATCGCTTGTTGCGATCAACAGCTTGCCTGCCGCAAGCAAGTCAGAACCCATCAAGGTACAGGCTGTCTTTCAATCTCCGCAGGGAATTGCGGCTCTAGTTGGCGACCGAGTCATTCATGTTGGAGACCAACTTGCGGATGGGACTCATGTGATCGGGATTACGCCTGAGCAATTAGTTGTTGCGATGCCTAGCATTAACTAAATCGCGGTATTTTGGATTTCCATAAACCTGGGAGGTCAAAAATTTGGGGTTGTGAGATTTAGTGCTTGTGCAATTTTTGCTCCGTGAAAGCCCCCAGCGGTATCGTGCCGCTTGCAGGGTGGCACGCCCAGTGGTTGTGATTTTATCGTACCAATCACGCTCTGCGTGATTTTCGCAGTTCAAAAACCTTTGGTTTTTGAGGCAACATCACGCGGAGCGTGATTGATACTTTCTTCAGATTCGAAAAAACCACAGCCCTTCGTTCCTCAGAGCATGCCACTTAGCCAAAGAGTTGCGAAATGTGCCTACTGTCTTCGAGCAAATGGTACGGTCGTCCTTGAGCGTCCCGAGCATGCAAATTCTCGATACCCATCGCATCGTACACAGTCTTGGCGATATCGGCCGGCGTCACGGGATGTTCGGCAGGATACTCCGCATAGGGCACCCACTTCAAAGAATCAAAAACGAGACAAAAGCGATGGGTAGAAGTTTCGAAGTTCGCAAAGCGTCCATGGCCAAAACGGCTGGACAGAAAACCAAAGTGTATTCCAAATACGGCAAAATGCTGTACGTGCTCGCAAAGAATACTGGTGCGGAACCCGCGACGAATCCGACCTTACGGAGTTTGATTGAGAAGGCGAAACGCGAGCAGGTACCCGCGCACGTCATTGAAAAAGCGCTAGAAAAAGCCAGCGGCAGTGGAGGGGAAGACTTTGTACATGCTCGTTACGAAGGATTCGGTCCCGGCGGCTGCTCGGTCATCATTGATTGCTTATCTGACAATAACAATCGGACGATTACCGATGTCCGAAACTGCTTCACCAAGACCGGTTCAAAAATGGGCCCGCCTGGATCTGTGGCACACTTATTTGACCACCTCGCGATCTTGTCCTTCAAGGGGGACGACTGCGATATTGTGCTCGAAGCAATGTTGGCGGCCGAGGTCGATGTCAGCGATGTCGAATGCGAGAATGGCCAAGTGACGCTTTTCGCCCCAGCCACCGAGTTCTATAAAGCCAAAAATGCACTGTTGGAGGCTCTGCCTGGAACGGACTTGCTCGTTGACGAAATAGCTTTTTTGCCACAGGCTCAAACGGCCATCAGCAACGACGAGCTCCCCATGTTTGAAAAGTTCCTCAACATGCTTAATGACTGCGACGACGTTCAGGACATCTATCACAACGCCAAACTACCCAACACTAGCAATTCATGAATTCTATTTTCCGACGAGTGTCGAGGTTAAGTAAACGGGACGTTCCAGCGAACTGCCCCACGAGTCGACAAGGAGATGAATTTTTTATTTCGAAAGGATATTCGAACGGCCACAGTCGACTAAGAATCGGCCCGCAATCGCCGACCTTCCGATCAGCATTCTGCATTCCAGTGTTTCGCGATTGCTAAGCGTGACTTCTATTGGCCACTGAAAACCTGCGATATAAAGAAGAGTTTCAATAACGGGCCGTGACTCAATGTAGCCATTTGACGATCGGATATTGCGATACTCGATAAGCTTTGCATTGCAATGATATGGGGTCTCTTCACGGTCATGATCACCCATGATGAAAAATCGCACCCAGGTGTTTGTTCCTCGCTTGAATTCTTCAATGCGTTCAGCGTGCAGCGAAGACATGGTCGCACCAGAATCGAATTTTGCATGGAGGCGGTCAACTCCGAATTCGGGCAGCGCGATCCATTCTCGCCATCCAACCAGAAGGAGATCGTCGCAATCCTGGATTAACATTGGTTGTTCGCGACGATCTAAATAGTTGAATACGGGCCGCATCAGGTTTCTAAAACTCAAGATGGAATAGGCTTGCCGATTTCTCTCAGCAAATCCATTGTAAACAGTCCTGAGCTATGACCATCGGAAAAATCGATGTTGTACGCATAATTTCCTACGGGTCGCATGTGATTGACCGCCAATGGCACTGTTTCCGCCGCGGACAGAACCTGCAAAAGTCCCTTGGGTCTTGAGGCTTCTGCTCTTTTTTTTTCGCGGCAGGTGGCACAAGGACATGCACTTCGCAACTCACTAAACGGATAATTCAATATTTCGCCGTCGCTCCATGTAATTTGAACGGAGCGATTTTCGGTAAGTTTCAAAGCGGTCGGTTGAAGGTCCATAGGCTTTTTATTCAAACGTACGGCGCGATGATTTGTCGATAGTAGGGAAATCACTTGGTACCGTGGAATCGATGACTGTGCCGGTCGCTGCCCAATCGGTTCCTCGAAGTAGAACAGTAATAAAGCCAACACATTCCATGGAATAGTCTTCATGGCCCATGGGGGTATGGAATACTCGACCTTTGCCGTAGTCTACGGTCATAATCATCGGTTCGTGTCGATCGGTCCCGCCTTTATCTTTGGACGAAAACGAAGTAGCCAAGATCTTCATGTTCTGAGCTGGGCCGCGTAAACGATCGTAAAGTTCATCTTTGGTGTGAAGCCATGTCTTGGGAAGTCCCTTCGTAATTGGATGTTCGAGATCGCGTACAACGACAGAAAATTCATGCTGCGATCCATGGCTTCCGCCTTTGCCAGGCGAGGGATCCACGATCATCTTTTCTTGTTCATTGAAATAAACATAGGGACCACTCTTTTCATTGCGATCTCCCCATCCGCCTAGGCCGATCATTTTGTTGTACTGTTCCCAGTCGCCAAAGCTGTTGTCGGCTGCGTGAAGGATTACGAGCCCTCCCCCTTCGGAAACGAATTTCTCAAAGGCAAGGTTGGTTTCGGCTGGCCAAGTCGCGGCACCGTGACCAAAATTGTTGATCACGACGTTGTACTTCGAGAAGTTTGGTTTGAAGTCAGGATCTGGAACCCCGCTCTTCTTTGCTTGGCGAATGACACCATCGTTGAGCGGATATTTGTTCAGAAGATCGTCTCCCTGCCAAGTATATTTCGTTCGGGCGATGTCAACCGAGTATCGTTTTGTATCCTGCAAGTACTTCTTTATCATCATGGTCGTCTTGGGCCACGCGATATGGTTGTTTTGCCCATCAATGATTAAGGCTCGAATCGGAGTTGATGATTGAGCTTGGCAAATGCCACCAAGAAGAAGCAAAGCGATAGAAGAACCGAGTGCTCGAAGCATGCTGATAAGTCCGGTGAGGAAGGTCGGGGACGAAATGCAGAACGTATTGTCGTCCCGAAAGACGAAATTGTCCACCGGTCGACACGCGGCGTCGATAGCAACATGGGCCGCAGACCGTGGGCTAACGCTCAATGTCACTCACTTTGTAAATTTTCAGCCTCAATGCGCTTAGCGTGCGGTTCAGCCCGACTTATGATCGATGCCCAACACGCGAAGGGAGATTCAGAGGCTAGGACTTATTATCCTACCGCTTTAGATTGGTCGAGCGAACTACAATGACAGACTGAGCCGCTTTCTGTCGCTCTGCCGTAAAATCCCACCAAGGTTTGGCAGGCCCACCTTTAGCGAAGCTGACCAACGAAAGAAAAACATCGATGACACAAGGGTCCAGATCCGCTGCAGTTGCTCGGCCGACGTTGGGTAAGTCCAGAAGGGAGTTAACCATTGCTCGTTTCACCTTGGCTGGATTCACTAACGACGGTCACCTTTAAGGCTGGTTGCTAGATATCGAGTCGATTCTTCCTCGAGAAGATCGGTGTCGCTTCCCTTGCTTTTGACTTCGACGCGAAATCGGTGAACGCCAGGTTTGGCGGCTTCGGCGTGAATACGCAAAACAAGCTTGTCGCTCGCCGCAATACTTGGAATCATATTGAATATCGCTTGTCCTGGAACAATACGACCGGTGTGACCATCCAAATGAACAGGTTCTATTCCATCTGAGAATTGCGCGATGACTTCAATATCGTTGGCAGCTTTTTTGCCGCGATTCGCGATAACAATCTCGTAGATAACCGGTTGCCCAACAGGAGCCGGCGCGATCGGATCTACTACCGTGAGATGCAAATCCGCTATTGCATCGATGTTGGTTTTGAATTCCGCTTTCACCTCAAGGGCCGAGCTACATTCACCCGTAAAGACAAGTTGATTGTCACCGATTTTTGACATGGTCAATCTGACGGGAACCGAGAGCTTCTCCTGTGGTTCGATCTTTTTCACTTCCCAATTGATACTATCACCTTTGCGAGAAGCGCCATGAGGCATCGAAATAACATCAGCACCCTGAGGCAGCTTGATCGAGCAAATTGTCCCAACCGCTGCTATCGACCCTGTGTTCGTAATCTCTAGCTCATAATCGATGACACTGCCTTGATAAAACTCTGCCGGCCCAAACCAAGTTGCCACAAGTTCAGATTGCCGAACTTGAATATCGATTGCGCTTCGAACCTCTAGTTTGGAAATCGCGCTCGTTGCAGTAGCGACGATAGGCAACTTTCCAGACTGTTGAAAAGTTAATTCAACTTCGACAATTCTTTCACTGCCTGCGACAACATCTCCAATTTCCGTTTGGTTGCTGCCATATAGTTCTGCAGTCACAGCGATCGAGACCGCCCTAACGTCAGCATTTCCAGGGTTTCGAACGCGTATACGATACATCTGAGGCTTTCCGAAAATAACCTCCGTTGGTCCTTCGAGGGCAATAGCCAATTGCGGTTGCTGAACCTCGATTTTCATTTCTTCGTTTTGGGGTAATAGCGTCCACTCGACCCCTAAGGCGAAATGCTCTGCCTTGGATGTTTTCAGCATCAGCTTAGCTGTCCTAATACCTCCGGCGGGAATAGTACCGAGTTCCCAAATGACAGTGTTTCCATCTTGATCGTTATCGGGGTGAGCAGATCCGTCGGCAACCACAACGTCGCCAATGTTCACATGCGTCGGAACAGCCACTCGAACAATCAATCCGTTGAGCGTCTCCGTTCCTTCATTCTTGGCAATAACTTCGTAACTGCCTTGGTCGTCAACCAAGATCGAACTCGGTCCATTCACAGTGACTTTGACGCCGGGCACGCTCGATTCGCGATGAAGCTGAGGCACAGCAATGGCGGTCGATACTTTGTTGAAACTATTTGTTGTTGGAGTCTTTTCCGTACTCTCCTGTTTGACCGCGGAATCCTGTTTGACCAAATTCCCGGTGCCAGATCTGGTGATTTTTGGGACTTCCGTCGAAAGCATTTCACGATTTGCGAGCGACTTCTGATTCACCGAACTCGCAACTTTGTTTCCGGCGGATGAATTAACTAGATTGCTCATGAACTTTTCCGATGGAAGGCCCAAATCGACTAGGCTCTTCGTTTCGTTTTGTTTTCCATGTCGCGAATTGACATCAGAAGGATTCAAATCCATCCGCGATGGGGTGGCAATGCGTGCCGGCGTTTCTAGCTCAGCGGTGTTCATCGCGGTCCTGCGAGAGGTTGAATTCGATTCGATTGCGATTTCGGAGACATTGCTTTTCGAACTACCCGCGATGACTGGCTTCGAGTTGGTGGACTTCGAATATACGTTAAGCGGGACCGAGGCGGATTCCTTCATCGATTCGGGACGCACGATTGGGGCTGGTTTTGCCGAAAGGCCAGGGTTATTCTGACTTGTCCCGAATTGTTTGGGGGAAATCTGTTGAACGCGAAGGTCAACCATGTTGCGTTCGACGCGTTCTTGAACCCTTGGCAAACTTCGGAACGGTTCCCGTGGGGAGTGAGATTGAGATTGAGATTGAGTTATTTTTGGCAGGATAACTTCTTCTTGGTCTTCTACCATTTCTGTCTCAGTCGTTCCGCGAAATGCTCTCGAGAAAGACTTTAGCGGAACGAGAAAGCCAGACCGCACCGGCCTCCCGGCAGTAGTGCTCGCCGGTATTTTGGGCCTCGGTTTTTCCGCTTTGGTAGGCGAGACTCCGAAGAGCCTGTCGAAAATTCCATTATTCGATTTTGTTGTGGTTTCCTGGTTTGAGTCGTCTTGACCAGGACAAGTGCGTGGAACAAATAGAGTTGCAATCAACATCCATGCCCAGGCCAGTTCATTTCTGACAATGGTTGTTCGAAGCATACGCAAGATCCCGGCAAAGTTCAGTTGTCCAAAAATACCTATCGAGGTCATCGGGTTTTCGACTGGGCAGGATTGAGCAGTTTGGGGGATTTTAACGGATTTTCCAATTCTTCGGATCGCAGAAGACGGCGATAGGTACGCGTGTTCAATTCTGCTTAGAATGCATTTGTATCGAGTTGCATAACGCACGGAATCAGTTTGTCGTTTGGTTGGCGGAATCGAAATAGTGAAAACTGACAAATGCCTTTACAGGCTTTTCGATCTGGAATGCGAGCACAATTGGAATTCCAGTTAAATTATGAAGTTTGGTTCGAGAATTGCACTGCTCTCCTGTTTCGTCGGGCTGACAGTTGGCTGAAGATTGATAATCGTTGATTTGATATGTTTTTTAATGGCGTTAGGCTTGGATCAGAAATACGATTAGGAATATCCTCGGGGCATATTGTCCTGCGCAGCAAACAAAATCCCATTGTCCCATTTCGTAGTCGGTAGATGTATGTTGTCTTTCGTCCGCAAACCTATTCGAGCCAAATCGGAGCGAATTGCTATGTCAAGTTCTAGTTTTTCAAAGGTCCAAAAGCGGCTTTATACGGCTTCTTTGTCATCGGTACTGGGGCTTGGATTCGTGGCCGGGGTTTGCCCCGCAGACGCGACAGCGGAAGCGACTAATAATCGCTTGGTAACCTATCAGGACGATGGGAAGACGCTATTTGCGTTGAGCTTGTTGCCGACACGAACGTTCGCTGCCAAGATCTCGCCACGTGTCGCCTTGATAGTAGACACCTCTGCATCACAAAATGGTGATTTCCGGGCAGATTCGATCGACATTGCTCAATCTATTATCGAAGCATTGCCCGCAAAATCATTAGTGAGCCTCATTGCTTGCGATGTGGAAGCAGTCATTTTGTCGGTTGCTTCGACACCATCCACTAATGAATTGACCGAGGGCTTCAAGAAGCTCGAAAAGCGGATCCCTTTAGGAACGACTGATTTAGCGGCTGCCTTTCGGGCGGCGGTTAGCGAACTAGGTAATCAACCTGACGCGAGCATCGTTTATATTGGTGACGGAATGCATCTTTGCAACCTTCTCAACACATTGGAATTCGAATCCTTCATCAAGGAGATGCGGGATTCGCGAACTAGTATTAGCTCGCTCGCCATCGGTCCTAGGACGGACTGTGAATTGCTGTCGACTATCGCCAATCATACTGGCGGAAAGGTGTTCGTTCGCCAAGCGATTACGAATGCAACTTGCCAACAAATCGGAGACGCATTGGCTAAGGTGGCCGTAGAGCCGATATTCTGGCCCACAAAATCGAGCTGGCCCGATGGGGTTGGACAGTTTTTCCCAGGACGATTTCCACCACTCCGTCTTGACCGAGATTCCATTCTCGTTGGGAATCTCCAGTCGGAGTCGCTCGAGGGTAGTCTGCAAATAGAAGGCGTCGTAGATGGTCAATCGAGTTCCATGCGATGGGAGCTTAAGAGTGAGCCATCTAATCCTGATTTCGCATTCCTTGCACAAGTTGTTTCAAAAGCCGCTCCAAATTTAGGCTTATTGTTGCCTACGCCAGGTTCCGAAGCGTTGCAAGAACTTGGAATAGTTCTTGCAAGCTCCTCAGATCAGCTTGTTAAGGACGCCAGATTTGCTTTGAATTCTGGTGATATGAGTGCGGCGGTCAATATTGCAAAGGAAGCGATTAAGCGATCGCCAAACAATTTGGCTGCGCAAAACATTTTGACTGCGGCTGAACAGACTCCTAAGCCCGACGTCAAAAAGCCTGTCAAGCCGGTTAAAAGTCCTACAGCCTCGCCAAAAATCGTGAAGTTTATTTCTGCTCAAATTCCAGAAGATCCGTTTGCGGATCCACCAACGACTTCTCGAGCGCCGACGTTCGGAGACGGCCGTAGTCCCGCGACTCCGTCCTTGAATAACCCATTCAGTGACGCGCCCACTTCCGTTGTATCATCAGTGCTAGACGGCAACGATCCGTTCCGCGAATTAACGAACGCTAGCGACTTATTGGCAGAAGACGAAGGGCTGCGACGTGTCAAGGCACAGCAATTAGAATCAATGGTCAGGAACGAATTGAGTCAAGCTCGCAGGAGTCGCGATCCATCCGCGAGCAAGATTTCGCTCAAGTCATTGTTGGATCAGATTCGCCGTTCGCCCGAGCTCGACGCTTCGGAAAGAACTCGACTTGATGCACAAGTCGCATCTGCAATTCAAACAGCGGCTCGAGCAGAAGTGAATTTGCGAGAACAGATTTCGCGAACCGAGGCGGTACAATCTAGTCAGTCAGCATCGAAGCGATTGCTTGCCGAAACGGAACGCCGCAATGCAACGGTACAGCAGTTAGTTGAGCGATACAATTCGTTGATGGCTCAGCAACTTTTCTCCGCTGCGAACAATGAAATTGCTCCGCAAATTACGGCTATCGATCGCGACTCGATTGTTGACCGTGTCACCAATATTGAGTCGAACATGGCGTCCAACCATCAATTGATTAAGGATGCGGTCAACAAACGAAGTCGTGCATTCGTGGATTCACTGTATCTAAATGAATTGGCCTTGGTTCCATTCGTTGACGATCCACCGATTGTTTATCCACCCGCCGACGTTTGGCAGGCTTTAAGCGCTCGCCGCCTCGAACGCTATGGATCGATAGATTTGTCGGGAGGCAAAGAATCCGAACGCAAAATTTACCGCGCGCTCAATGAGCGTGGCGAGGTAAATTTCAATGCGACTCCGCTTGGCGGGGTAATGAAAATCCTTAAAGCACAATACGATATTCCAATTGTTATCGATGAAAAAGCTCTTGAAGAGGAAAGCATTACACTCGATGAAGCCATCACGTTGGAGCTTCCCGCAGTTACTTTTCGTTCGGCACTCAAGTTGATTTTGGAACCTCTGCAACTTACCTATGTCATTGAAGACGAGGTAATGCGAATCACAAGCAAGAAGTCCTCTGCCAATGTAGTTCGGGTTTATCCAGTCGGTGACCTTGTTGTCCCAATCATCCGCATGGGCGGTGGAGGCATGGGTGGCATGGGCGGCGGCATGGGTGGCATGGGCGGTGGCATGGGCGGCGGCATGGGTGGTATGGGCGGCGGCATGGGTGGCATGGGCGGCGGCATGGGTGGTATGGGCGGCGGCATGGGTGGTATGGGCGGCGGCGGTATGGGAGGCGGGATGTTCCGTGTCGAAGATCAGCCCACCAAGTCTGCGGACAAGTCACCATCGCAATTAGTAGACGAGTTGGTTGCTAGCGACGCTGGCGAAAGGCTCGTTTCGGAAGCGGCCTTGTCTAGCTGGGCAGTCAATAAAATGGTGCTGGCCAAGAAAGCCGCGGCTGCTAACAAGGACAATGAAGTTCGAATGCACTTCAAGGAAGTGATTGATACCATTGGAGACGCCATGCGTAGGACCCTGCCTGCTGTATGGATGTACCAAGCCCTTAGCACTGCGATGGAGGGCTGTGAATATCCTGGTTCGGAAATCCGAAGAGTTCTCCTTTCCAGTATCGACTTTGGCGGAGACGTCGAAGCCTCAATCAAGATTGGCAAGTACCTGGCTGGACAAGGAATGAAACGGGAGGCGCTGAGTGTTTTCCACGACGCACACCGATCGAATCCGATGCTGAAAGAGCCGCTCGAACTAGGACTGGAACTGAGTACGGATCTCGGTGACCAACAGGGCATCCGATGGACTTGCGCTGGCATTTTGAGCCAGGCATGGACTGACGACCATTTGCCACTCATTCAGAAAGCCCAGATTGCAGCCAAGGCTTCGCACATTCGCCTCCAAAATGCAAACGAAACGGTGAAGGCTAATGCATTTGAAAAAGAAATGAAGCAGGCCAGATTGCGGGATCTTGTTGTGCGTGTTGTTTGGACTGGCGATGCAGACATTGACATTGCCGTCGAGGAGCCAACGGGCACCATTTGCGACAAGAATAACACTCGAACGTTGAGCGGCGGATTAATGCTTACCGATGGCTCGTCGCTCGACAAACCAAGCAAGGACGGATACTCAGAGACGTACGTTTGTGCAAATGGCTATGCTGGTCCCTACCGAATTCTCATCCGAAAAGTTTGGGGTGAAGTTTCTGGCGGCAAAGTCACGGTGAATGTGCTTTCCGACTACGGGACGGCGGATCAAAAAGTCGTACAACACCAAGTTCCTATTCAGCAAGATGCGATCGTGCCAGTTGAGGTGAAGAATGGCCACCGCAAGGAACCCATCGTGGACGCACAGTTGGCGAAAGTTCAAACACGTATGGCTGAAGCGGGCGCGGTTCTGGCCCAAGTGAATCCTGGGCAAAGCCAAGGTAACGGTTCCGGATATTCACCCGCTTATCGACAACTACTTTCGCAGTATGCAGGCGGCCAAAATGGAATCGGCGGAAACGGCCCGTTTGGTGGACCCTTCCTTCGAAGAGGGGTGGTTGGTTACCGGCCCATTATCCAGACCATACCACAAGGTACCAATTTAACTGCCTTGTCCGTCATATCGGGCGATCGACGCTACGTGCGAATCACGCCTGCTCCCAACTTCACCGACATTATTGAGGTCTTTACTTTCAATACGTTCACCGGCGGTACTGGCGGTGGTGGCGGTGGCGGTGGTGCCCAAGGCGGTGGAGCCCAAGGTGGTGGCGGTGGTGGCGGCTTCGGTGGTGGTGGCGCTTTTTAGGTAACGGGTTAGCAATCTTAGTTGCACGGCGCTCCGGGTCGTGCTTTCTGCGACGCGGAGCGTCGCACAATTAAGGGCATACCCAAAAACCAAGCCATGAATACGCCCATCGTCGGACGATAAAAACGGTTTATCTCAAGGCAACCGAAATTCACCAGCATCTTTTGCCGAAAAGAAATCCGGGATGCTTCCCAACAGGTCGGATCTGTTTCTAAGATCCGACTCGGTCAACCAATGCACCTCCGCAACTTCTTGTGGAGCAGGGACAGGAACGCATTCCGGATGTCGTTTGCACACAATCCATTCAAGCTTTGTGCCCCAACGGGTCACAGAGGTCCAAACATGTTGGGTTACCTCTACCTCTAGGGATAGTTCCTCCAACATCTCGCGGCGAATTGCCGATTCGAAATCCTCATTGGCCTCTATTCCACCGCCAGGAAAACAGAGCAATCCTGGCGCCCGAACGAATTCAGAACGTCGAATCACCAAAAAACATGACTGCTCCATAATAACCGCGACAACTGCATGTCGACCGCGGTCCGCCCGGTTCTCTACGATTCCATGTGTAGGCAGCATTACTTGATTGGCGAAAAGGTTGTCGGCTTGAGGAACAAGCTCTTGACTCCGTTCTTGACGGTCAATGATCCACCTGCAGCGGCCTCCGAAGCTTTGTATGCCTTGGTCCAGTCCTCATCGGCCATAAACTTCCCGAAGGACGCTTTCGCGGCCTCAGGTGAAGCGTGGGCGATGAAGTAAACCAAACTATTGCCCGCGGCAGACAAGTTTGCGTCTAACTCTGCAGCACCTTTACCAACGGGAGAAACTGCATCAAGCAATTTTGCAGCGGATAGTGTTTCACCATCAAGCACCGAACAATACAAGATGTTGGTCATTCCGTGCTTACTAAATAGACCTAAGGTATGGTTCTTGAAGCGAGCATTAAGAGCCGCTAGGTTTCCCTTGGTTGCAACATAGGTACGCAACTCAAATACTCGGTTGCCAATATCTTTTACCACCAATCCTGGACTGTAGTCATTGGCGGTCAAAAAGATCCGTTCAACCGACTTGACCGGCTTCTTGCCTTCAATGATAGATTTCTGGAGGATGTCCTTCCATGCGGGATCGTTTTGAAAGGCGGTCTGAGCAGCCTCGGCTGACGCTTTGTCTTTATGGCTGATCAATGTAAATACCCGTTCATCCGCTGTGTCGACATTGGTCCATGCCCCAACCAAACTGAGGCCATGTTTCGTCATGATTGGGATACTGCCTTCCGATAGCAGTTTGAGGACGTCGGCTTGACGTCCTGGTTCTGAGACATAAGACCGAAATTCGTACAACTTGCTCGTTGCAGGCGATTGGGCCATTGCCAAGCTTCCAGCAAATAGGCAAGCTGCGATAGTGGATAGAAGAGTCTTGATGGACATGGCGACTGTTGATCCTTAGAAATAAAGGTGAGAAACTTTCGTGCGATTCAAACGCAACGGGATTATAACAAGCCAACAGCTTGGGTGTTTCGACGAGGGCGGGTTGTGTGAATAAGTCGACGAGCGATACAATCTGCAATTCAAAAGAGCAACCGCTAAGAATTACCAGTTTGATCGACAGATTAATGCCGAAACCACTCGAAGAGCACTTCAATCAACTCCGCGAATGGCTAAACATGGAATCGGACGCCGAACGCAAACGAATGATCGAGCGGCGTAAAGTGCGTTCTCAAAAAAACGCGGAATCGCGCGGTGATACTTTGGTCGATTTAGTCGTATCCGACCATCGGATGGGACTTGGTGGACGTTTTCTCGTAACCTTTGTAAAACGCAATCGAACCCTAGATCTCCCATGGAATCGCTTGCGAGTTGGTTCGCCTGTAATCGCAATGGAGGAATTGTCAGACGGAGATTGTGGTTACGGAATCGTTTGTGGGAAAGATATAGGGTCGATCGAAGTTGCGTTTGATGAATGGCCTGAAGGAGAGCGATTTCGGTTGGACCTCTCCATGGACGAAATCACTCGGAATAGACAGCTTTCAGCACTAAACTCGGTGCAAAATGCAAGGGCTCGAGTAGCACAACTTCGTGACATCTTTCTTGGAGCAAAAGAGCCCCGTTTTGATATTCCGTTGGCTCTCGAATTTGAATCGCATTTCAACGAATCGCAACGACAGGCCATCCAGTTTGCGATGTCGGCTAGAGACCTTGCGATCATTCACGGACCGCCTGGGACGGGAAAAACAACCACGGTCGTCGAATTGATTCGGCAATCCGTTTTACGTGGGGCAAAAGTTCTAGCGTGCGCACCAAGCAACACTGGCGTCGACAATCTACTCGAAAAACTCGTTGCCAATCGCGTTCGCGTCGTCCGAATTGGACACCCTGCCCGCGTCCAGGAGGAATTGCAGCCCTTTACGCTCGACGCCCAGGTGGAATCGGATCCATCCATGAAAGTAGTTGGCGACATGCTGCGCGAGGCGGAAAAGATTTCAAGAAAGGCAAGCAAATTTACGAGAGCTAAACCGTTGCCTGGACAGCGCAATGAACTACGTCTAGCGTCAAGACGATTGCGGGACGATGCGAAGGTCTATGAAAGGCAGGTCATTGCTAATATTCTTGACCGGGCTGACGTGATATGCGCGACGACCAACTTCGATCCGGATATTTTGGGAAATCGCCACTTCGATTTGGCGGTAATAGATGAAGCTTGCCAAAGTACCGAACCCGGTAGTTGGCCGGTTGTCCTGCGAGCTGAGCGAATCGTCCTCGCAGGTGACCATTGCCAGCTTCCACCAACAATTATCTCGTCCGAAGCGGCGGCACAAGGGTTTTCTGTTAGCCTAATGGAACGTCTTGTAGAATTTTACAGCGAGAGCATCACGAAACAGCTGATCGTGCAATATCGAATGCACGAAGACATTATGCAGTACTCGTCGAAGTGTTTTTATGGAGGAAACCTCAAGGCAGATGAAACGGTTAGAAGTCACCTATTGACGGACCTCGTCGACCCACCTCACCTGGAAATGCTGCAATCACCTGTGACGTTTGTCGACACGGCGGGTGCGGGTTGGGACGAGGAACAAGAAGAAGATGGCGAGAGCCGCTTCAATACCCAAGAGGCTGGTTGGATTCTCAAGCAAGTTCGAGAGTTATGCAGCGCGGGGATCGAGCCAAAAGACGTCGCCATCATCGCCCCTTATGCTGCCCAAGTCCGATGGCTCAGGCAGAATTGTCCCTTGAAGTCAGTCGAAATCGATACGGTTGACGGATTTCAAGGCCGAGAAAAAGAAGTCATCTTAATTTCGCTGGTTCGTTCGAATTCAATTGCCGAAATTGGATTCCTCGGAGATACGCGGCGAATGAACGTTGCGCTTACGAGAGCGAAACGTAAATTGATAGTCATTGGCGATAGCGCGACCTTGTCTAACAACCTGTTTTACGCCGAAATGATCGGTTTCTTTGAATCAATTAGTGCTTATAAAACGATATGGGACTGGGATCCAGCCATGGAAAACTAGACCTTCAGGCAGTAAGTCTATTCCACTACATTACTTCGATCACTTCTCGAGACTCAGGCAGGATCGGAGCCCAAGCTGCTGCCGAGAGTCGGCGTTCGAGCGCTTCGTGTTCCATGATTGCCTCGTACAGGCGTTTCATTTGATGCCAAATTCCAAGCGTTTCGCTGGACAGTGTACCGCAATACTCGAGATCATCTAGTTCCTCGCTTAACGCTACGCAAATCAACACGATTCCAAGATGCTGATCAAGTGCTTTAGTGACGTTTCGATCTTGGTGTTGGCTCGCTCCAGCGACAAAGCCGAAGGTTTCTTCCAAGCGAAATTGGGCAGAAAGTTCATCGCGTAGACGACGCAGTAACAGGCCGGCCTCCTGTTCAATCCAATCCGCGCAAAAAGGTTCTTGGGTATACGCGCCTAGCGTGTTCACGTCGTCCCAAAGAGGCGAGTTGCATTCCTTGAGCTCGTTCATGAAAGCGCTATTCACCACACGCACGAATCCAATTGAAGTCATCGCAACACCTCGCAATTTGGTTTGTGGAAGTTTGGTATCGAGAAACACATATCGCAACCGACAAACGAGCGAACACGTTTATTTGCGAACGAGGATCGAAAACCGTCAGGATGACAAGCGTTTTCGAAGAAAAATCGAGAGGCGACTTCCTTTGTAAAACGACTCCACTTGCTGCATTTCATGAAGGTAACATGTTTGCACGCCACTCGCAACTTTTTTTTAAAAGTACTTCTCGACGTAGAAGGACGCCTTGCCCCCCATGCTCTAGAATTAAATCGGGGTTAGAATGACTCGGTAGGCAACGGACATCGTGAAAGAGGCCCGTCCGCGCTCTTGCCAGCGTGACTAAGGTCGCCTAGATCACAATTTTGCAAAGTTTTTTATTATCTGCTCACGCCCTCAAATGGATTACGGATAATTCTTCGTGGCCGATCGAACCAATAGTACTCACTTGCCAAACGAAAATACGATTAACGAACTGGATAATTATGACTTTGAATTGCCCCGTGAACTTATCGCGCAGGAGCCTACTTTAAAACGCACCGATTCGCGGATGATGGTGATTCACAGAACCACCGGGCACATCGATCACGTTTCTGTTCGCGACCTCCCTTCCTTTTTGCGTGCGGGTGACGCGATGGTAGTCAATGACTCAAAAGTAATACCCGCACGCCTTATCGGTTTTCGAGCGCAAACCCGCGGCCGCTGGGAGGGACTTTTTCTTCGCGAGGAAAATGGTGTCGCAGAACTCATCTGCAAGACGCGAGGTTATATTCAGCTTGGCGAGGAGATCGTAATTCGCGATCCCGAGGGACGAGAAACCCAAAAGCTGATCGTCGTTGCAGGCTCGGAAAAAGGTCACATGCTGCTAAGACCAGAGCCTGATATTCCATGGCAGGAATTGCTTGAGGCAAATGGACGGGTTCCCTTACCGCCTTATATTCGGGATGGACAAATGTCGACGATAGACAAAGAACGCTATCAGACCGTTTACGCAAGAAACCCTGGTTCCGTTGCGGCGCCGACCGCCGGACTGCACATCACTCACGAGCTTATACAGCGAATTCGTACGGCTGGCGTTGCATTGGTATCGCTAACGTTGCATGTTGGACTAGGTACCTTTCGCCCTATTCAATCTGCCCAACTGTCAGAACATAAGATGCATAGCGAGTATGCGCAAATCACTGAACCCGTGGTAAAGCGTTTGGCGAGTTGTCGCTCCGAAGGTGGACGCATCATCGCCGTTGGAACAACCTCTGCTCGAACGCTTGAGACGGCTTTCCTTGCTGGAAAGGGATCGTTGATACCCTGGAGTGGACAAACCGATATCTTCATTCGTCCCGGGCACCAGTTCAAAGCGGTAGATGTTTTGCTCACCAATTTCCATTTGCCTCGCAGCAGCTTACTGGTGCTTGTCAGTGCTTTTGCGTCTCGAGAATTGATCCTGGAAGCGTACCGGAAAGCCATTGAACATGAGTATCGGTTTTTCAGTTATGGCGACTGCATGCTAATCCTATAGTTCGAAAAACCTCGTGCCTGTTGGCCTCGATTCGCATCGATACGCATAGTGAACGCTCCAAATTCCAGCCCCATCATTAAGCCGTTGTCTCGTCCATTCGACCCTTGGGTAGGGCTCGACGTCGGGGGCGCAAACCTGAAAGCAGCTCATACGTCAGGTTGGTCGCAAAGCGTAAGTTTCGCGATGTGGAAAGAGTGGCGAACACTCTCAAACTCCATCGCCAAACTGCTTGATAATTGCCCGGCTTTCGTCGGAGTTGCAGTCACTATGACAGGTGAGCTGGCCGATTGCTTTGAGACACGAGCAGAGGGAGTCGCTGTTATTTTGGAACAATTGACATCCATCCTTCCGGCTCCCATGGTGAAGGTCTATTGCGTGGATGGTACCTGGAAAACCATCACGCAATCGGCTCGCGATCCGTGGAGTGTTGCCGCCGCGAACTGGCATGGGCTAGCAAGATTCGTTACCCGCTTTGTTGGAACAGAGTCCTGTTTGCTATTCGATTCAGGCTCAACGACTACGGATCTTATCCCAATCCAAGATGGTAAGATTCTTCTGGAAGCTCAAACCGACTCTCAGCGTCTTCAGGCAGGAGCTCTGGTCTACACCGGCGTCGAAAGATCAAACGTCGCGGGTATTATATCTGAAGTTGCTCTCTTCGGCTGCGTCTGCCCGGTCATGAATGAACAGTTCGCTACCACACGCGACGTCTATTTGTGGTTAAACAAACTTGACGACGCCCCCAACTGCTACGACACTGCGGATAACCGGCCAGCCACGCGTCAAGCGGCCAGGTTTCGCTTGGCCCGCGTTGTTGGCGAGGACGGTTCAACTCTTGCCGATTCCGATATTGATCGGATTGCCGCACAAATAGCCGGCGCGCAAACGCAACTGATTGCCAATGCATTTTCTAAGCTAGAAGTGAGTAGTTTTAAGAATCAATCTGGACGGACCAAGAAGCCTCGGAAGGTAGTTCCGGTATTCGAAAACGTCGTGATCAGTGGACACGGCGATTTTCTAATCGACTCCGCTTTGGCTGCTGGCGGGTGGACAGGGAAACGAATTCTATTGCGAGAGTCATTAGGACTCGAGTTATCACGGTGTGCTACAGCCTACGCGATCTCGGTACTTGCGTCCGAAGAGCTGCATTATGAATAGCCTTGTGACGAAGCGAATCGTAATCAAAATCGGCGGAGCGGCACTATACCAACCCAACGGTATTGAAAACGAGCTCCGGTCGCTCCTGAGTGAAAATCAAAATGCGCAGGTTTGGCTTTTGGTCGGCGGTGGGGATTTGATCGAGTCGATGCGAACTCTTCATCGGATTTATCCGTTCCTGAACGAACAAGAGATGCATTGGCGATGTGTCGAGTTGTTGGATCATACTTGGGCCATCGCAAAGGAAGTCGTATCCTCCGCTCAACGCGTCACGCGGGCAATCGCCACGCATGAAGAGTTGAAAATGGCAATTCAAGAGGGCAGCCCGCCCGGTGTTCTTTTGGTGCGAGTCCAGTCTTTCTATAACTGCTGGAACACGGATTGGATACCTGGCAAATGGCTTCCAAAATTGGAATGGAACACGACAACCGACGCCCTGGCATGGCTACTTGGCAAGATCATCAATGCGGATCGTGTTATCCTAGTAAAAAAATGTGAATGCGATCCGAGCTGGACGATTGCTGAAGCTGCGAAACTCGGGGTTATCGATTCAGAGTTAGAAAGACTGGTCCATACAAACCCTGGAAAACATCCAATTGTCGAATTGCAACAGGTTGAGTAGTCAGCGTGCATCTGGCGTCAACGGATCCGAAAGACTTCAATGTCGATTCCGATCAGGAATTGAGCCGCACTCACGGTTTGGCTGGGCTGGCTGACTGTTAGTAGTTTGCGGTTTTGGAAATCGGATTAGGATAGATTCCCGTTTGCTTCCGTCTGGCGGGAGGCATGATTCAAAATCGCCTCACTGCTGAGTTGCCAGCTCTGCAATGAGTCTTGACCTGGGAGAGCTCGCATCTCTTATTGGCTCAACTAAAGCTTGCTTCCGAATCCAATCTTTCTCAAAACCATTCTTGCCGAATCGGTTGGCGTTTCTGCTTGCAAGTCGATCGAAAGTTTGTAAAGTGCCGTATTTGTAAATTTGAGCCTGAGTCGCTAGCCGATTTCTTGGGCATTGAACGCCTAACGCCGTGAACCATTTCTGTTAACGAAAACATTGGTTTGCTATCCCAAAGTCGCACCCGGCAAGAGTGACTTACCGTAGGTCACTCTTGCCGAGAGTGACTTTGGTATTGTAGACACCGTTTCTAAAACCTTCACGGCGTAGGTCGCGGTCTCGATCTGGCGACCAGTGCGTTGCTTGCAATTGTGTGCAGCGAATCGTTCAGCTCTTCATCAGCCAACGCAATATCGATGCTCTGATACAACGATAGACCTTGTCGGTTTTGTTGTCGACTAGCCAAACATCGATGCCGTTGGTAGCGATCCCTTCGAGTTGGGCTGTCGCTTGAAGTCCACCGGCCGCCCAAGAACCTTGCAAGGCTCCGCTTGTATTGTAGACATAGATGCTTTTGTTGGCATCGACGACCCAGACAGTTGTACCAAGTGTCGTGCTAGCGGCACCACGCGGTGCAGTGTTACCACCTGCCAACGCGTAGTTTTCGATTGAAGTACCTGTGTCACCGTATTCATATGTCCGATCGGTCGATGCGTCGTTGACGACATAGAATTTCGTGAAGGGATCGTTATCAAGTATCGATGCCACGCCATCTATGGATGTTGCATTATTGGCAAACGAAGCTCCAACGGGATTGGATAAAATGACCTTAAAGGTCTCGGTTTGCTCAGTAATCAAGTCATCAATTGTTCGAACCAGAATTGTTCGCGAAGTTTGCCCTAGTGCGAATGTCACGCTACCCGACGTTGCAACATAGTCGACACCTCCAATGGCGGTTCCATCCTGCGTGGTATAGCTGACCGTGACCAGTGATGTGCTTGGTGCGGACAGGCTGACCTTGAATGCGGCTATCGAAGAATAGCCATATCGTTCGATGTAGTTCGCGCCACCGTTGCCAGAATAATAGATGATATTGTTTGGGCCAACCAAGAAACTCCAACTGTCTCGCCCGATTGACAAGGTGTCAACGTAAGCGCCGGTTGCGGAGTTGAAGCGATTGAGGCTCGTATTCAGCGTTGATGGAGTTGTACGCGACGTCGTATACAAGTAGCCATCAGTCCCAAAATCCATCCATAGTCTTTCTCCCTGACCCGAGACGGGGCCCGCAAACGTATCTACAAAAGCTCCTGTCTGGCCATCGTAACGGAGTACACCATTTGAACTTAGCACATAAAGTTTGTAAACGCATCTAGTTCCTGGAGCGTGTGCGCAAGCTTGTTTAGAGAATTCGCCAAATGGGATTTGACGTCGGGCAATTCGGGATGCAGTTTGGAATACCCCCTCAAAATGCTTATCGATTCTTCGCAATGCTCGCGGGCTTCGGTTAAGCGAGGAGTTATTTTTTCTAGCGTTTCGGCTAGATACTGATGGCTCTGGGCCCACTGAATGTGTACCTTTTTGGATTCAGGCTGCTCTTTAGCCAACTGTGCAAGCAAGTTGATTGCAAATTCATGAAACGGGATGGCGTCCTCGGCATGATCCCACGCAAAAGGGTTGGCCAGGTTCTGATAGCCCAAGCTCAAGTATTCACGATAGAGCGTTTGGTCCGGGAACCGATCGGCTAACTCCTGCCAGATCTCGATCGCTCGCTCGAGCATTTCGCGGCCGTCGATTTCCTGCGTGCCGACTCCTACATTCGTAAAGCTTTGAGCCAGCTCCAATTGCAGTAAGTCGCTGCCCGGATGGTCTGTAACCAGTTGCTGCCGCAATGCCAACGCATGCTGTTCGTATTCTAGTGATTCGCTATTTGCTCCGCGAGTGCGATAATGATCTGCCAGGTTGACGAGGACCTTGGCCAAGCTTTGGCGATAGGCAATTTTCGTTGCATTGCCGGTGGCCAACTGGTCAAAGAGCTTGGCCGATTCTTCAAAGGAGGCGAGAGACTCATCGAAACGCCCCAGTTCGTGTTTGACATTGCCAAGTTGATTCAATGTTTCTGCGCGAGCCGCTCTGGATTGCTCATCTGTAGGCGAGATCTCGTGGAGCTGATCGTAATAGGGGAGTGCCGCTTCAAGTAAACTTTGCCGAAGCTGTCGGAAGCTCGGATGATCGAGTCGCTCGTCTTGAGTGACGCGGAGCAGGTAGGTATCAACGGCTTCCTTGGCGATGCGATAACGCTGATCAAGTTGCTTCTTTGCGATTCCGGCTGGCTAATTTGCGAAAGCGGTAGATGGCCGAGGGCGGGCAAGCGTGAACGGCTTCGTCATTGAGGAAACGTTGTACATCGTCCGCGAATCCGTTGGCCGTGTCGTAGCGTCGGTTGCGGTCCTTTTCAAGGGCCATCATCACGATCCAGTCGAGCTCGCCACGAAGCTGATGGCTAAGCTTGCGGGCATCGACGTTGCGGTTATCCGAAATAGTGGATAGAGCTTTGGCTTCGAGCGTGCTGACCCGCAGGCTGGGTCGAGGCGGATCGACTTCGCGAATCATGCGACGCATCTCGTCGTAGCCAGCGTTGCGGAGCGTTTCGCTTTCGAAGGGCGTCTGGCCAGTGAGGATTTCGTAAAGCAGAACTCCGAGCGAATAGATGTCGCTGCGAGTGTCGATATCGATGCTGCTTTGGCCCGCTTGTTCGGGACTCATATAAAGCGGTGTGCCAACCATTTGATGAAAACCTGAGTGCAGGGTTTTCTCGGTCAATTGCTGACCAATCGCTTTGGCGACACCGAAATCGATGACTTTCGGGACGGGGGTGACATCATGCATTTCGACCATCACGTTACTGGGCTTGATGTCGCGGTGGATCAAGCCTTTTTGGTGTGCATGCTGAACGGCTTGGCAGACAGTGATGAACAGTTGCAATCGATGTTTTGTGTCGAGCTTGTGGCTGTCGCAGAACTCGGTGATAGGCGATCCTTTAACGAGATCCATCACGAAATAGGGACGGCCCGCGTCGGTCGCACCGGCGTCGAGGACTTTGGCGATGCTGGGGTGATTCATCATGGCCATGGCTTGTCGTTCGGCTTCGAAGCGGGCCACTACTTGATGTGTGTCCATGCCCGCCTTGATCACTTTCAAGGCGACCATGCGACGGATAGGTTCTTTTTGCGCGGCCATATAAACCACCCCCATTCCGCCCTCGCCGATTTGCTCGATGAGTTTGTAGGGACCGATTTGAGTGCCGATGGCTGCGCTATCAGACTGGTCAGATTTTGCGAACGAACTGGCAGTCCCTACTGCTGGCTGGTCAAGGAAACTGCCTGGCCTAATATGGGCTTGGAGCAGTGCGTTAACTCGATTCCGTAGGTCCACGTCTCCAAAGCAAGCTTCGTTAAGCCGACTATCCCAGTCACCTGAATCTGCCGAAGCAATTAGCTTAACGAACATCTCTTTGGCTTGTTGCGGTTTTGACTTCATTGGAGAATCCACGTTCAGGTACCTCTAATAGACAATGCGACGCCGGTAGTGAATTCGTCCGGGAAAAAACGGAAAAAGATTTCAAAGGTTCTAGAAAACCTCTAGCCTTCAACTTCTGTGCGAAGCCACGCTCGGGCATAAGCCCATTGCTCGTAAGCATGTGTGCGCGATATTCCGAGGACGTCTGCCGCCTCGGAAATAGACATTCCTGCATAAAAACGGAGCTTGACAAGTGCAGCAGATGATGGATCTTATCGATCCAACCGTTCAAGCGATTCGTCAAGGTCAACGAGTCGTTCATCAGGTACCTCTGAGACGAAATCTAACTCGCCAGTATCCAGTCGTGTTAGATCACCGCCTCTTTTCAATCTTTGTCGGCGTCGCGCCCCCTCAACAATGATACGCCGCATTGCTTCGGCAGCAGCTGCAAAGAAATGCCCGCGAGAATCCCAATGCTGCGCATTTTCCACATCGACCAGACGAATGTATGCGTCATGCACCAGCGAGGTAGCTTGCAATGTTTGCCCCGGCTTCTCGTGAGCTAGTCGGACAGCTGCCAGCTTTCGCAACTCCGCATAAACCAAGGGCAACAATTGCTCAGCAGCGGACGGTTCGCCCGATTCGATTTGCGACAGGATACGGGTGACGTCGGACATAGTAGTTGCTTAGAGTTGAAAGCCGGATTGCCGCAATTGTAGTTTGTTACAAATGTATTTCCTATCACGGACTCGCGTCGGTCGCATTACGGCAGGGCCAACCACGTGCTAACCGGTTGATTGGAAATCTCGGGGCGCCAAATTACGACCCGTCCATCATCTAGCCCGGCAGCAACGAGACCATTCGAATCAGCGGAGAGGGCAAGTATACTTCGATTGGAAAGGGATTGCAGGGACTCAAGTTCCTTCCATCGCGTTCGTTTTTTCATTTTCGGTTTCTTTTCGTCCGCTTTGTCTTTATCTTTGGCTTTATCGTCTTCGACTTCGTCTTGAACGATGTAAAGACGCCGAATGCGATCTTGATCGGGAACGTAGATGACCCCATTGGCTGAAACGATTCGTTGGACTTTTTGTTGCAGTCCATCTTGCTTGGCAAGCGACCGGGCTTCTTCACCTTCGGACCAGACTCGCATCGCGCCTGTTTCGTCGAGTGTTACCGGGCCGTATTGCGTATCTACGACGCCTCCCACTGCACGTTCGTGGTCAGCGTAGGCAAGCAGCAACTGGCCATCTTTCGCTTCAAAACTCTTGGCGGATCGATCTAATGACGCCGAGTAAACGCGATCGTCCGTACTAGACCAATCGACACTCGTTACCCCCGCGGCGTGAGCAACCGAAACCACGCGTGCCTTAAAAGTTTCGAGCGAAATGAAGCGCACGCTCCCATCGGAGAAACCTGCCGCGATTTCGTCACGATAGGGACTCGCTGCTAGGCTGGAACAAACATCCCGACTGAAACCGAAAGCGGCGATCACTTTTCGTTGTTGAAAATCAATAGCTTCTAATACGCCGAATTTGCCGGGTGCACCGGATGCAACGACAAGCTTTCCGCCCGGAGCCCATTTCAAGTCGGAAATCATCCGCCCGCGGACTGGTATGCGCGCATCCAAGTCCTGATTCTCCACGTTCCAAGCCAAAACTTCGGAGTAGCCGCCAACCAACAGGAGTTTTCCATCAGGGCTTAAGAGCACGGCCGATATTGGGACTGAATTCGAATAGTGCTTCGGGGCTCGCGGGCTAGCTTTGGTACCTCCATAAATTTCGACAAGATGCGTAGGAATTTGGTTGGCGTGAACCTTCGCACCGGACAGCAGCCATTGTCGCATGCTGTCTATCTCAGATGCGCTCAATGGCTCCGCATCCAGCGGCATTCGAACCGTTGCATCCGCCGAGGTTAGCCGCACCAGTAGCTCGCTCGTTTCGGGGCTTTCGAACGAGAAAGGCAATGAAGTTGAGTCGCCGGGCCTAAACAGGAGACTCGTGTCAGCGACCGAATATCCACCCTCGACCGTCGCGCCTCCATGGCAGCAAAAGCACCTTTCATAAAGCAGCGGCACGACCTTGTCGCGAAACATTGGCGAATCGGTAAGTGAATCGCCACCCGTGCAAACACGACTGGCTGCCGCGAATAGAGAAAGCGTCAACAAAACCGGTGTTAAGATTTTCTGCAATGGAATGTCCCGCGAATCTAGTTTCTTAGTTATCTGACAGCATAGATTACAATAGCACGGGTCTGTGCTAAATTAAAGATCTTCCAACGTAGCTGATTTCGATTGAAACGCCTCGGGCTGCTCGCCAGAGCGTGGCATGTATCTTTCAAGATGCCGGTCGTTATTCAGCTTCGCCCACCCAAAAAAGCCGACACCAACGCGAGTCCAATGATTCTTGCAAAGCGCTTCATTTCGATTCTGATACTTTTATGGCAGAGTGCTTGCGGATGCGAATGTTTTGTTTGTGCTGCCTGGACTGAACCCGTCGCGTTGAAGCTGTATCCGGAATCGATCCATGTTTCGCCGAACAACCCGGGGCATCTGCTAATTTATCAAAGCCACGCGGATGGGTCGTTACTCGACGTTCGCGACCATTTGAGTTTGGTTATCGAGGTCCAAGACACTCATGTCGCCGAGGTTACAGTCGATAGGCAGATACTTTTTCGCAACCCTGGAACGACTTCCATTAATGTGATGTTCGGCGAACTGCGTCAAACCATGCAGGTGACGTCCATTGCGGAAGCGCCGATAACGTTTACACGTGATGTTTCGTCGATTATTGGAAAATCCGGCTGTAACCTGGGAACTTGCCATGGCAGCTTGCATGGCAAAGCAGGATTGCGATTGAGTCTGCGCGGTGACGACCTTGCTTTCGATTTCGATAGAATTGTTCACGAATATGGCGGACGACGCATCGACCCGATCGTCGCCGAAGAAAGCCTTTTTCTTTTAAAGGCAACGGGCAAGGTCGCGCACCAGGGTGGTCGTCGATTTGGAACGGACTCGGAATCGTATCGTCATCTCAAAGCGTGGATTGAAAACGGGGCAACCTGCGTCGAGTCTCCTGCGCTAACGCTTTTGCAGGTATTACCAGAGGCAGCACGCATCGACGACGGTCAACGGACGGCAAGCATGTTGGTCGTCGCCCACTTTGCCGACGGTACTACACGCGATGTAACGCGGTGGTCGCGATTGGAGCCAAGCGTCCCCGATGGGGCAACGCTATCCGATGACGGCACCATTGCAGTGGGCAAATCCATCGATCTTTCTATCGGAGCATCCTACTTGAACGGTAGAACTGCAGGTCGATTCACGTTTCTTGGGAAAACCGAGACTGTCGATGAGAGCATTTCACAGTCAAACAACCCTATAGACGTCCTGGTGAACAATCGATTGACGCAAATGCGGATCCAATTCGCTCCCTTGGTTGATGACTCGACTTTCTTGCGTCGCTCTTACTTGGTCGCCGTAGGGCGTCTGCCGACTAGTCAAGAGGCTCGCGATTTTTTGGCCAACTCGAGAATCAATAAACGCGAAGTATTGATAGATGAACTTTTGGCGGACCATGGCTTCGATTTGGTCTGGGCACTTCGGTGGAGCGACTTGTTGCGCAACGAAGACAAAGTCATGAGCAGTCGCGGTACGGCTCTATTCCATCAATGGCTGATCGAGCAAATTTCTCAAGATCGACCTTGGAACGAGTGGTGTGCCGAACTGGTCCGTTCGGTCGGAAGTACCTATGAAAATCCTCCGGCATCATTCCATCGAACGCATCGCGACCCAATGACTGCCGCGGAATCCATTGGCCAAGTTTTTCTCGGCGTTCGCATTCAATGTGCCAAATGCCACAACCATCCATTTGATTCCTGGAGGCAAGACGATTACTACGGATTGTCGGCCTATTTCTCGACGATAAGCCGAAAACAGATCGACAACAATCCAAAAGACAAGTTGGACGTCCATGAAATTACGGGAGACGAAATCATCTCGCTCGAAGATCGTAAAGCGGAAATCTATCATCCGGGACGATCTCGAAAAGTGGAATCGAGTCCACTTCGCAAGACATTGCCTGTCTCAACTCCACCGAATCCGACCGGTATCCCTGAAAGCCCATTGAACGAGATTGCCGCTTGGTTAACTCAGGACAACCCAATGTTCGACCGGAACATGGCCAATCGCATTTGGTTTCAATACTTCGGAGTCGGGATAGTTGATCCCCCCGACGATTTCCGCGAATCCAATCCACCTAGCAATCCAGAGCTGCTCGACTTCTTAGCAAAGGAATTTCGCCGCAGCGGCTATTCATTGCGTCATATGAGCCGAATGATTCTCACGAGCCAAACGTTTGCTCGCCGAGGATCGCTGCATCGTGACGAAACTGCTGACGAGTCGACGATCAACGGAACTCCCTTCTTTTCAGACTATCGTATTCGGCGTATGAGCGCGGAAGCTTTGATTGATGCGATAAGTTTTATTACGAATGTCCCGTCGGACTACCCGTCAGCCAATACACCTGAAATTGTCTCACATCAAGCCATGGCAATGCCCGGCATTCCCAAAGGCCCTGGCTTCTTGCGGACATTTGGCAAGCCCAACCGATTGTTGATTTGCGAATGTGAACGGTCCAATCAAGTATCGTTGGTGCAATCGTTGTCGCTCGCCAATGGGGGAGAGGTGCAAGGCAAAATTTCTTCGGATCGAAATATTATTGGCCAGTTGCTCTCCGATAGTATCGCTCCGGAGGCTGCTATTGAAGAGATCTTCATGCGGGCTTTGGCGAGAACCCCCGTCGAAGCAGAATGGTTAGCCTTTAGGGAAATGCTAGTCTCGCAGGTGAGCCCTCGTCGCGTCTTGGAGGATGTGTTGTGGGCCGTTATTAATAGCAAAGAATTTGTGATGATACGCTGATACAGATTTAGGCTTCGTCCGGTTTAGGCAGCGCTCCACCCTTGGCCGTAATTCAAGGAACCACGAAACACACCAACCGGAAGATGTCGTTAGGAGAGAACCATGCAACCATTCCGAAAAGCATCCATTAGTCGACGAGCCATGCTGAGCCTTGGTGGGGTTGGTCTTAGTGGCATTTCATTGGACAGAGTCCTTCGAGCTAACGAAGCGGCCCCGAACTCACTGCGAGCTCGTGCCAAGAACGTTATTTTTCTGCATCAGTATGGCGGGCCTAGCCATATTGATACCTTTGACATGAAACCTTCGGCTCCCACGGGAATACGTGGCGAGTTCACTCCGATCGATTCATCGATTCCAGGCGTTCCAGTTTGTGAACATTTGCCTCGATGGGGGAAGCAGCTCCACAAGTGGGCTCAAATTCGATCTGTCCACCACGACATGAAGAATCACAATTCAGCTTGCTACTATTCGCTGACGGGAAAGCGGCCACCGACCGACGACATTCGACTGCGAGATACGATGGAGCTTTATCCAGCGTATGGTTCATCTGCAGCGAAATTTTTGTCCACGACCGAAGGCGTTCCGCCTTTTATTGCGTATCCGCACGTGCTGAGAGATGGAGCCATTGCACCGGGGCAACACGCTAGCTTCTTAGGCAAGCGCTACGACCCTTTCTTTTTCGATTCGGATCCAAACGCAAAAGACTTCGGATTGCCGGAACTTGAATTGCCTAGTTCTATTTCACTGGAACGGCTAGGTCACCGCCGCGAACTTTTGCGTGTCATCGACGAACAATTGCAGTTGGCGGAGAAATCGAGCGAAGCCAAAGGTCTGGATGAATTCCAACGGCAATCGTTATCGATTCTTTCATCGCCCAACTTAAAGAAGGCATTTGATTTGGCAAAGGAGGACGACTCATTGCGAGATCGATATGGTCGAACGACCTACGGTCAATCCTGTTTGCTTGCAAGACGACTGGTAGAAGCCGGGGCTCGGTTTGTAAATGTCTATTTTTCTCGCAGTATCGGTGGCAAGGGTAGCGAAGGTTGGGATACACACCAAGAGAACTTCAAAGATCTTCGAGAGCGGCTTCTTCCGATGACGGACTGTACTGTACCAACCCTGATTGAGGACCTTGAGGCGCGGGGGCTATTAGAGGATACGCTGGTTCTTTGGATGGGCGAGTTCGGTCGCGGCCCTCAGGTAGGTGATCGCGACGGCAAGGGACGTGGTCACTGGCCTCATTGCTACACCGTTATGATGGCCGGCGGAGGCACTCGTGGCGGTGCGATTTTCGGTAAGAGCGATGAGCGTGGCGCGTACCCAGCTGCCTCGCCGGTCGGCCCCGAAGATATTTCTGCAACGTTATTTTGGGCACTCGGCATCGAACCGGATAGAGAAATCCGCGATACCCAAGGACGCCCGCTACCCATCGCAGGCGGCTCGCCGATCGAATCTATCTTTGGCTAAGGCTTCGCTGTCGGATATGTCTTAACTTGGATGATTGCTTACTCAAAACTCACCACTTTACCATCCTGTTTCGCCCCAAGTCCCTGATAGGTGTTGTGGTCGATTCCTTCTGAAATGAACTGGACGCTTC
>JAYVPJ010000074.1:0-7322 GCA_043757445.1 Pirellula sp.
TTGAATCCACGCCCTTCGATACTCGAAGGATTTGCCGGAAACGGGATCCTGTCCGCAAAGCCAGGCCCGTCTTACTGTCCTTTGAACGCAGTGAAAAGCACTCACCTCATTTGGATCGAAGAGATCACGACGATTCTGCCTAGCCATAAATTGCTCCCGGCGTACAAGAAAAGACTAGTTTGAGATTAGTGTACAAAACTGTAATTCCCTGTCAAGCATAAATGGATGGCCCTGTTGTATCCCACTATTATTGGATCCTATTGGATCACCCTGCCCTAAGCCAAATGGCTGTTTCGGTATCCATAGACAAAGTAGATTACCAAACCTACGAGGCACCAAATGCCGAATCGCAACCAATTGAGATGGCCAATACCGGCTATCAAATACAAATTCGCAATCACCCCCAAAACCGGAATCAGGGACCAGCGGCGGACCCATGTCAATACTGCCAGTAGATAGAACACGCCAAAGAAAACAACGTACGGAAACTTTTCCCAGTTCCAATCGCGAGTCAAGTCGTGATTGAGCGGCATCGATCGCATGAACGCCGAATACAAAACCAACAATCCCGGGATCAGGTACCGACCATTGATGTACGGAACGCGAAAACCAGACCGAACAATTGGATTGCCGCTTCTGTCGGATTCGGCCCGATCGATCGCGTTCAGTTGCAGTATCCCGCCACAAACCAACACGAATGCAAACAGAGTCCCAATCGAGCACAGATCCAGCACGATTTGCGAGTTCAAGAAGAGTGTCGGAATAGCGACCGCGATCCCCGTTACGATCGTTGAAAAGGATGGCGTTTTGAACCTCGGATGGATTTTCGCAAATTGCTTTGGGAGCAGACCATCGCGGGCCATGCTCATGAAGATGCGTGGTTGACCAAGCTGAAAAACCAGAAATACACTGGCTACTGCAATCACCGCACTGAAAGAAATAACGCCGGATAGCCAATCTAAATGGTGCTTGGTGAAAACAATTGCGAGTGGGTCGTCGACATTGAGCTCCTTGTAATTCACCATGCCAGTTAGGACAAACGCAAGTATGACATAGAGTACCGCACAGATCCCAAGCGTCAGCAATGTGGCCAATGGCAGATCCCGTCGTGGATTCTTGCATTCCTCGGCGGTAGTTGAGATTGCATCAAATCCGATATAGGTAAAGAACACGGCTGCAATTCCTTGCAAGACTCCGCTGGCGCCGTTCGGCGCGAAGGGGACCCAATTCGAGGGCGTGACATAGAAGGATCCTATAATGATCACCCCGAGCACGACGGTTAGCTTCAAAAAGACCATCGCGTTGCTAGCGAGTTTGGACTCTTGAATACCGATGTACACCAAACAAGTGATGATCAAATTGATCGCCAAGGCGGGCAGGTCGAGGATTATCCTCAAACCGGCTATGCGAGGCGCGCTTTCCCAAATCGTCACAAGTCCGACATCCGATATAGCGTTGTCTTTACTAACAGAGGCGTTGACTGCAGCCGCCGAGCACGAATAGTAGTCCGTCTGAAGCCAACCTGGCAGTGGCATACCAATGCCATTGAGAATATTGGAAGAATAGTCGGACCATGAAAAAGCGATAGTGCTGTTCCCAATGGCGTACTCCATCAAGAGATTCCAACCGATCAACCAAGCGATCAGTTCACCAAAGACTGAATAGGAATAGGTGTAGGCGCTACCACTGACGGGAATTCGGGAAGCAAACTCGGAATAGCACAATGCCGAGAATAGGCAAGTTACCGCTGTGAGAACGAACAAGATGCTGACCGCCGGGCCCCCAGCTGCCGCGGCTTTTCCCAACGTAGTAAAAATGCCAGCTCCGACGACGGCTGCGATTCCAAAACAAGTTAGATCCAGTAGATTGAGACTTTTGACGAGCGAGGTTCCCGCTGTCTCCCGATCGGACGATTCTTGATGCAGTTCCTCGACGCTCTTCTTGCGAAAGACGCGTGCTAGAAAAGATCCTATGCTCATGCTCGTTGTTCAGTTCAAAAATTAGAAATAGTTCATCGATCGATTTTTTTTCGAGCGTCCGTGGATCGAGAGGATGCAATCACAAAGCCTGTAAAGATTAATAGCGCCAGCCATACCAATGCAAAGCCATATGCCCGACCAAGGGATACTTCTTCTCGATAAAGAAATACGCCAAACAAAAACTGAAGCGACGGAGCGATGTACTGTAGCATGCCCATGGCCGCCAAGGGGACACTCTTTGCGGCAGCCGCAAAAAGTACCAGTGGAAGCGTTGTAATTGGACCACCCAAAATCAGGAGCATCCAAGTCCTTGCAGTTCGCGGCTCGGTATCGTGCGTGGCGTAGGAGAAATACACCAGAGCCACCAGCGTCAGCGGTGTCAGAATCGCCGTTTCCATTCCAAGCCCTGCAACGGCCGGCATCGTCGTTTTTTTCTTGGCCGCAGCATACAAAGCAAACGACACGGCTAAAGTAATCGCGATGAAGGGGAATTTACCCGTTTGAAGTGTCATCACGGCCACCCCAAGGCTTGCAATCGAAACCGCAAGCCACTGAATAGGATGGAGTCGTTCTCGAAAAAGCATGACCCCTAGAACAACGTTTAGCATCGGATTGATGAAGTAGCCAAGGCTGGTTTCAACAACGTAATTGTTTTGCACGGCCCATATAAAAACCAACCAATTGATACTGATCAAGACCGCGGCCACCGTACACAATGCGAGTCTTTTACGATCCTGCATCACACCGCGAATCTGCGGCCATTGCCGTCCTATGCTGATAACCAACAACAGCGTCGCGAGCGACCAGACAATGCGATGGCAAATGATTTCAAACGAATTCACGGTCGGAAGGAGCTTCCAATACAAAGGAAAGACACCCCACAGAATATAAGCCGCAAGGGCTTGCAAATAATTCAATTGATTAACCCGAACCCGTAGAACAGACTGCTAGCACTTTTTTGCATTGATTGGATTGTTAATAGCAAGCTAGCCGTACAGGGAGCCCATACTATTCGTGCATCATGGCTTAGCACAAAATACTGGCAGCCTGACTTACCGGTACACTACGACTCTTTCAGCTTGCCCTCGAGCGCGAGTTGATGAAAGAAGTGCGGCGTCGTTTCTTGATTTTTGAGCAACCAATCGATAGTTGGCTCGTTGTTCATGGCTTTGGCAATTGCTTTGGTCGTCGCTTCGCGGTTTGTCTTGAAAAGCAATTCTGGATCGTAGTCCACATCGACAATAGAGGGGTCAAGCCAGACGGATACGATGACACCTAGATCGTTAACTTTGTTTTTTGGAATATGCCCTGCCCGAACTGCATCTAGGACACCGTGGGCGATAGCTGCCTGAACTGTTCCCATCAGAATATTCGTGTAGAGCGAACTATTGACGGTAACCTTGCTGACCATGACCGTGGCCGGTTTCACTTGAACGTCGCTATTTAGGATTGCAAAAACCTTGGTGTGTCCTTTGACTTGATTCCCGATCAATTGGGCAATTGCATAGCCGACTGGTCCGTCTAGTTCACCGATAACGATTTCGGGCTCGGCTGCTGACCACGCAGGTTCCGCTTCGACGAGCGCTTCTCCGGTACGAATGACGATGCGGCCAGTCGATTTTCCTTTGGTTTTCGTTGGAGCTTTCTTTTTTTTCGCCATGTTGAATTCTCAATGGTGGTTTGGAATATACCGATTCGAAGTGGTGCAGAACGTTTTATGTTGAGCCCCAAGCCGTAGGCGACGCAGTCCAATTTCATACCGTCGCAGCCGGCTCTCGCTCAAACAATCAATAGGGGCATCCGAGATGGGACGCAACCGCTATGAAAACCAGGACTTTAAAAGTTCCTGGGAAAACAAACGGAGAGGACAGGATTTGAACCTGCGGTAAGAATTTCTTCCTACGCCGAATTAGCAATCCGGTGCTTTCGACCACTCAGCCACCTCTCCAATTACTCGTATTCTGCCGAATTCCGTAAGGAATGCAAGGTCGTTTGGTATATTCTGCCCTCCCAAGTCACTGTTTCGCTGCGGTCGAGAACCCGGGTGACCATGCGGTGAAGCATTTTCGTCAATGAAATCATTGGATGGCTCGACCAAGGCTTCCTTCAAAACCTGAGTGAAATCGAAAATGTCTTCAACCTTTGACTTGGCTTGCACAGAATATCCATGCGATCCGAAAGGTTGACAGAACCAATGTTTCCCGAACAGTAATTTGACTGTTGTTAAAAAATAATTGGATGACCATTTGCCAATCATTTAATCGGGAGCAATTTTAAGATGTCGATTGTGGGCGATCGATTGTGCGAACTCCGCCGCGACTAAGTCTCACGGTAAAAGTGGCTAAACGTTGCCACGGCATAGGTCAATTCGCCATCGCCCATTTTCGCTTTATGGATGGATTAATCAAGGACGACTTTCTATAGGGTAAATACCATGCGACGCATGATGCACGCAGCTGCCTTTCTATTTGCTATTGCTTCACAAATACAAGCACAGTCTTCTTCGGACCGGCAAGTCAACGCAACCACCGGCTCAAATTCACCTCAACCTCTCCCTACTGCGGAAGTGCCTGAAGACTCCGAAATGGGCGACGCAACCGCGACACAGCTAGTAACTCTGCAAAATATTCCTGCACCGAATTTTGCCTTTCGAGATTCGGCCCCAGGTCCCAGACACTCCCAACTCGCGACTTACATGAGCTGCAACGATTGGAGCCCCAACCTGTGGAATGGCTATGCATGCGATCGTGCTGCTATTGCCGCCAGAATATCGCAGCACGTTGATATGCAATGCAAATGCTTCGACGGCAAATGCAATTTGCACTCGCAGGCTGTGGGTGCAGGTTGTGGAAACTATTCGAGTGGCGGCTGTACATCTGGAAGCTGCAACGCAGGTATCGGCATGAAGGTAGGGAATCGATATCGACAACCCATGTCTACGCTTCATGTTGCAGCATCGGATTCGTGCGGTGCAACCTGTGCCGGCAAACGCGCTGCATCCAAGTGCATAACCTCAAGTCCTGGATCTGGCGGGAGTTGTGGGAACAATCAAACCCTTGGAGCGATTCCAACTCATCCTTCGTCGGAAATTTGGGTGGAGTCTCAACGTGCTATAAATCCTGTGCGAAATCGAGTCAAGTCTCCGGAGATCAGCCATAAAAAAGGCTCGTTTTCTATCCTAAACCCCCAACCCAGTAATGTAGCCATTCGGTAGCGTGAAAAGCTTTGCCGGTTATGGAAAGTTTCGCGACCCAAGCCGGCTACGTTCATATTTCGTCACAGCTGGTGTCGATACTACTAACTAGCACGGATTGGGAAGTCGGATCAGTTGCAAAACTGATCGGCCGACATCATGGTCGTGGTGTGACGATGGAGCGGCATACCACGACCTTTTTCGTTATTGCTTTGGCGGTTGCCAAATAGCTGGGCTGCTCATTTGCCGCAGGTAGCGTTCAGAATACTTTTGGAATTCGACGTTTACGATGCTCTGGGCTGTCATGGTTGCAGCCCCAATTCTTAACGTTTGAGTCATATCTGCCGCCCCGCCGCCTAGGGCTTCGAACGGCACACGTATCGCTTTGACCTGTGGATCGCTTTCAATCTTTTGGATCGCGTCCGGCTTTTGTTGGTCCGATGATTGCAATGAGCTAGTTTGCCAGGCCATCGTCCATTTTCCTGAAGCAAGCTTCACCATGAAAGCGGATTCGACCCTTGCCAAGTTGCCCAATGGGTCCAATCGAACATGGGTGGCTCGAAAATAGGTTGCCTTGATTTTCTCAGCCGCCGCTACTGCGCTCTTGACCCATTCTTCCTCTTCCGTTTTCAGGTTTACCGCCTTCTTTGGACCTTCTGTCAGATCCTGGATGAGCGAACTCATCTGCGACTGCATCATCTTTGCCATTAGGGAAGCGACGTCGGGCAGATCGCCTTCGCTCGCCGTGAGCATGACATTACCCGACCCCTGAAATTCAATCGGCCTGTCCAACCGGTGAGCCACGATTGAAAGGCGAACGGCCCATTGATCCTCGCTTTCCTCGATGCTGTAAAAACGATCGTCAAGTTCAGGCGGTGTCGAGGCCACATCGATTTTTTTGGTGGCTAGTTCCTTTTCAAGATCGTTTGGAGTTCGCGATTCGACATCCTGCAACCGCTCATACCAACTCCAGACCGCGATCTTTCGATTCGCATCGCTTGCAAGACTGAAATTCGATACCGCTGACGGTTTGATTCGAAGGACCAAGAATTGAAATTCAACATCTCTCGGATTCTCGATAATCGCATTCACGCGATCGATTTCTTTTTTTATATAGAAATCAAACGCCTTATTGCGTAACTGTCCGTGAGCGTCGATCGGCGTGAGCTCATTGAGCACAGCCTGGAGTCGATCCCTAAGTTGAAGACGTGCTTTAATGGCCTGTTGCTGAGCGATCTTCTCGGCTTTGAGAAAGGCCGTTTGATCGTGTTTTTCAAACCAAGCGTTAGAGACCGCAATCGCCAAATCTTCATTGGCATGTCCCGTCAAAACAAAACCGCGAATTTGTTTTTGATTCTTCAGTTGAATGACGTCCACCACTAACCTGGAGTCTTTGCGTATCTGTCCAAGACCAACGGGTGCAGTGGCGATGAGGATTGCGCCCACAAATAGGAGCAATAGGAGTCGAAATCTATCCATGCTCTCTGTCGCGACTGGGTTGGGCACCGGTTGGATCGTTCCGTTCATCGATCGATATTGGACTCGGGAAATCGTCTGCTCGATGTGGAGCCACAACGGCTTGGAGCAAAGCGATGAGGCGTTGAACTGAAGTGCAATCGCTCGTTTCCAGTGTCGCGGAGGGTCCTGGCCATCGTATGGACGGCCACGATTTCCGAGGGATCAAAGATTTCCGCTCTCGACAATCTCGCCATGATTTACTCCGTCGAAAAAACCAATGAAAGCTGGTGAAGAAATCAAAATACGAAATTCAAACCCATTTCGCAACTACCCCCCCCACCCGAACAAAAGCGGTATCCCTCCGTGTCCTTTCTCCTCCGTGTCCTTTCTCCTCCGTGTCCCTTCTACGCGAGTTCGCCCGTTCAAAGTACCCCTCACGCTCCGCCGTGAGGATAACGCCAAAACGGCCATCACGACGGAGCGTGATGAATACAATGATACTGCGACGATCCTAGTTCGACTATTCATGGGCGTTGGGTCAGGGGTCAGCGATCGACTCCATGCGCATCAGCTACAAACTGGGCGATTTCTTTTAGCGAATAGGCCGAACTTCTGCGAACCAAGCGCTGATCGCCTTGCTTTGACGATCCGGCGGCCAGCTTGATAATCCTCTTGAGGAACGTTTGCGAGCC
>JAYVPJ010000075.1:0-7298 GCA_043757445.1 Pirellula sp.
TTACTCAAAACTCACCACTTTACCATCCTGTTTCGCCCCAAGTCCCTGATAGGTGTTGTGGTCGATTCCTTCTGAAATGAACTGGACGCTTCCATCGCCGATCAAAAACTGCGCTCCACCTGTGTGCAACGATTTGAAACCAACCTCAGCATTCCAATTGTAGGAACGGTGGCATGGATCCGATGATGAATCAATGCTCGTATCGTAGTTGATGGGAATGATGGTCGAGCAGTATCCGTTACCATTGTTGGAATTCGCCCAGCCATTTCGAACATGCTCAGAAGACTTTGGACGAACTTCTCCGAAGAAGATTGTTGTCGACAATCCGTCCAAAACATCGCTAATTCGGATGCGAGTACCAACTCGCGTGAATGGCCCGGCGAAATTGGTGGGATGGTCCAACGGCGACTGGGCGAACGATTTCCAGGGATGGTCGCAGTAACACGACGGATTGTCGAATAGTGCGGTCGGCCCACGCGAAGCGGCGTAATTGTGCATGGCAAAACCATATGGATTCACTGGATGACTATCGCTGGGACAAACAAAGCCGGGTAGCGGCGTTGATCCAATCGATTGAGATGAATTGGGAAACAGGGCTCCATCCAAGTTAGGTTTTGATAAATCGAAATTTCTGAAAAGATTGTCCTGCTCCATGTAGGGCAACAAATAAATCAAAATTGAGCCCTTCTTGTTTCCGGAACCGCTCCAAATTGCGCCAGGAGGTAAGCGGCGATTGGCGCTCTCAAAATTGTGGATCGCCAACCCAATCTGTTTCAAGTTGTTTGAACAACTCATTCGTCGGACTGCCTCGCGCGCAGCCTGGACTGCAGGCAACAACAGTCCCACCAATATTCCAATAATCGCAATGACCACCAGCAGTTCCACCAGCGTAAAGGCAGTTCGGTGAACGCTCGCATGTGTTGATCGGCGATACGTTACCAATGACAAACTAAGCATGAAACACCTCGTTCCAATTGATTCCGATTATTTGCCCGTTTGCCATTTGCACAACGGAGTATTCAGCCGCATTGAACTTGTTCATCTCGACCGGACTTTCCAGTCGACCAATCCGACAAGGACAGCCGGATCAATCCGCCAATCGGGTGTCGACCACTTTTGCCCCCAGGCCCCTTCCGAGTCTTTGGCGTAGAAGAAAATGACTGTGTCCAGATCGGATTGAGCGTCTAGATCAACAAAAGCTTGTTGTAGCCAAAACCTTTCGAAATCGTCACTTCCGTTGACGCCCAACTCGGTGATGATGATCGGTTTTCCAAACTCGCTAACAAAACGCTTCTTGTCGTTAAAGGTCGCTTTGAAATCACGGATGTAACCGTACGTCTCCAGGTCCCAATGAGGGAAACTGTAAATCGGCATTCCGATAAAATCAACATACGAGGCTCCCGGCCAGTAACTGCGCGTACTTTCTTTCATCACGCCCGTCCATACCCATTTGTGCGGCACAGTCAGCTTGTTACGCATTCGTTCGACAAAATATCGATATGCGCCAATGTACTGCTCAGCAGGACTATTCGACCAAGGGTAACGCACCGTGATATCTTGGTCCATTTCATGCCCCCAAGAAATAAGTGCGGGTTTCTTAAGCACACTTATTGCTCTGATCACCTGGTCGATTTCTTCGTCGTACTCCCCGTTGCTGATCGCTGTCAAAAGCGGAATCGCTGAACCGTCTTTTATCCACGGCTCGACCGTTAGAAGCGGCTCCGATCCGTTGCGCTCTAACTCCTCTAACCGAGTCGATAGTTGTTCGACATCAAAATTGACCCAAGAAATATACAAGTGTTTGACCTTAAGATTGCTATCCGATTCAAACTTTTTCTCAGGATCATGTACGCCAAATCGCATCGGAGTGACGCGAGCGGCGGGAGGAGGGATCGGGTTCATTAGCGAGCTACTTGATTGAACATTGGGCGTATCAACTCCCGAACGCGTGAAATACGAAACGATTGTTATTGCATCCTTGCCATTGATGACGATCATTATCAAAGGAAGGATGGAGAGCATGGCAATTACGATTCCTTGTGAACGTAGCCGACGGTCATTGGTCGCTTGGTGCTGATCAAATGTTTTCGACATGTTGGTGCCTCATGGAGTTTGCGGCTTTGGAAACCTCGTACCGGTGGACAAATACGAGTCCAGCCAACGCGGCCGTATAGCTAAGTTGAGTAAGGATTAAAAAGAAGTAATAGCCCTTCGCTGTCCCTGCGTCACAACCTAGCAAGGTCGGAGTGAAAGTAAATGAAAGGATTGCAAAATAGGGTGCCAATACTCTCCAACTCAGCGAAATCGGATGCAGTACGCCTTTCGGGGTAACCCGGAACTCAATATCGCAGCCACAAACGGCCGTCCATACTCCCATCATTGATCCATAGATCACCCATGGCCATCGGACGAGCTGAAATAGCCCTACCTCCCAACTAAACAGTGATGCCTCAGCAGGGCGGAGAACTGCAGCTCGTTGAAGAAGGGCAGGAGTCACCATCGAAAGACACAACATTGGTAGCGTATGCAGCAGAAAATCGATGTAATTGACGTTGACCCAAGGCTGTCTCCAGAAAATTGCAATGGGCGGCAACAGAATGCCGATCATCATGCTCAATGAGAACAGTGGATACCACAACTCAGAAAAAAGAAATTGAAATCGCTTGCGGTACGAAAGCCCACTCCAATGTTGAGGCAATATGGTCAACAACACAATCATTAAACTACGTGACCACTGAAATTCCTGAGTCACGCAATCGGCAAACGTCGGCGGCCCATCGCCGTGCGCTATAGCATCTATCGCATGAACTCCCCGCCACCCATGACTGTTGAACATGAGAGTTGTCGTATGATCTTCTGCCAATTCAGGTCCGATTCCTCCGATCTCTTGTAGAGCGGAAGTCCGCACCGCGTAGTGCGAACCGATACAAAGAGGTGCGAAACCATTGGTGTAGCCGCATTGAATTGGCCCATGCATCACGGATTCGGCATATAACCTGCCTCGCGCAGACCAGCTAGTCCCTGCATTCTTGTCACAAATGCTTGGTGCGGAAACGTAACCAACATTGTTCACGACAAATGGACGTAGCATCGCTTCCAAGTAATCTGCTTCCGGAACATGGTCAGCGTCCAATTGAACGACGAAGTCGTAATCCTGATATCCGTAGTGATCATAGAAATAAGCTAAATTGCCTTCCTTGCATTTAGTACGTCTGGGCCAGCTATGGCGATGATATTCGACAACGTTATGTCGCGTCGAAACCTGCACCCCATGGACTTTGCACCACTCGAATATCTCGTCCGTCGGCGCTTCATCCGCGAGCCAAGTGTCGTGCGGATAGCGTTGAGCCAGCATCGATTCAAGCGTGTGTTTGACGATCGAGAACGGCTCCGAGAGGGCCCGAGTCGTGATCATTGCGACTCTCCAATGCGATGGGAGCGGAACGTGCGGATGGACCTTTTTCATCCTCAATGCGAAGAATAGAAAGTAAGAAGGCACGACAATCGTCCATGTGACTAGCAGTGTATTGAGTGCGAAACGAACGGGTCCAATGACATGCTCAGCACGACACCACCAAAAAGAAAACTCAAGCGTCGCAATCAACCACGCGACGACGACAAGAACGACTAGACGCTTTTCCCGTGGAGCCAACACATCGACCAATACATCCGATAACAGATAAACCGGAGCACGCTCAATCGCTTCGCGATTTGGAGGCGTCCAAACGGATTGAACTGCTTCGGCGTCGTTATAAATCACTTTTTTAATCTGATACTTCCTCCGCTGTAACATATTGGTTTTGCTTTAGACATCTGAGAGATATAAGGCAGGAAAGGTTCCTTGTTGGCGCGATTTAAGAAAATCCGCCCCAACATCTAGAGTTGTCGTTGGGAGCATCTGGTCTTCCGTCACGAAATCTATTGTAGTTAGCTAGCTAAACGACATTCGCCTCCTTGGACCTTGGACTCTCATGAACTGCTCGTTTGTAGTTTTGTCATTCGAGCAAGGATGACCGGATCCATTCAATTTCCTCGATGAGGGGATCCGCTAAAGCGGCATCCAGTTGACGGCTCTTTTTCAACGCAGCCAGAAAGTTGATGGATGCGCCGAGTTGATTCGCCGCTGCCTTCGTGTTCTCCTTCGTGTTCGCCTTAGACAGGGAACCTTTTGCCAATTCAAGTTGAGCGATCAGGGCGTTTTTCTGGCCGCTATTCAAGTCCAGACTGGAGACCTTAACGATAACGGCATCGATTTCGGAGAAGAGGGAAGTCATGATCAACGCAGCCTGGCTAGCTAAGCTCTGACCGCCCAAGGCGCCGCCAGCGTCGTCGTTCAAGATCGTGCCGATGCCCTGGTTGTCCGCGATCGTTGCGTTCATTACGTTGGTCAGGTTCACGAAGAAAGTCTCATGAGCCTCCGGCGTCCTGTCGCCGTTAATGGTGATGCTGATAGTGGTCGAGGTGAGGCCGGCGGAGATGGTCGCCGTGCCGGACTCTGATTTGTAGTCGCTTGGCGCCGTCGCGGTGCCATCGGCAGTCGAATAGTTGACGGAAACCGTCGCGGTTGCGGGCGACGACAGCGATACGGTGAGCTTCAATTGCTTCTTGCCTCCGTTTCCTTCCAAGATCGACCCATCGTAGATCGACAGTGCGGGCAGCGGGGGAACATCGTCGTTCAGGATGGTGCCCAGGCCCTGCGCGTCCGCGATCGGGGCGTTCGTCGCGTTTGACAGGTTGATGAAGAAGGTTTCGTTTGGCTCGATATCGGTGTCGCCATTGACGGTGACGCTGATCGTCTGGGTGGTCGTACCTATGTCAAAGGTGAGGGTCTTCAAAGAAATGGCAACGTAGTCGGACCCAGCCGTGGTGGCCGTGCCGTCCGCGGTGACATAATTGACCGTGACTATCTGTGCCGAGGCCGAGGACAAAGTGACCGTGAAGGTCGCAGTCGTGGTTCCGGCATTGCCTTCTGCAAGCGTGACGTCACTAATCGATAGGGATGGGGGGGCCGCGACTCCCATCAAGGCGCTAACGTTCAGGCGTCCGCCGGTCACCGTGATGCCGCTGAGCGAGGCGGTCGCCGTCGTGCTACTCAGGATCGCGGCCCGAATCTGGCTGGCGGTCGCGCCGGGATTGGCAGCGGCATACAAGGCGACGGCGCCGGTGACATGCGGCGTGGCCATCGACGTGCCACTGTAGGAACCGTAGGTGTCCGTCGGCAGGGTGGAGTTGATATCGACCCCTGGAGCTCCCAGATCGACCGTCGTGGCGCCGTAGTTGGAGAAGCTCGCCTTAGCCCCAACGCTGTCGATGGCAGCCACGGCGATGACCGCCTCGTACCCGGCCCCAACATTCGTGCTGTAGTTCGAGGGGTAGCTGGCCGTGCTGTCGTTGTTGGCGCCGGAGTTTCCGGCGGCCGCTACGAAGAGGATTCCTTTTTTGGCCGCACGCGTGATGGCATCCAGGAGGGTCTGCGAGAACCCGCCGCCGCCCCACGAGTTGTTGCTGGCGACGATGTTGATGGCAGGATGGAGGGTCTTGAGACCGGTCAGGTAGTCCAGGGCCTGAATGGCTCCGGAGGTGTAGCCGCCAGTGGGACCGAGGAACTTCGCCGAGATCATGGTCACATTCCAGTTAACCCCGGCCACGCCTTGAGTATTGCCTCCCTTGGCACCGATCGTGCCTGCGACGTGCGTTCCGTGGTCGTCGGCCGTTCCATCGTAGGTGCTATTGTCGTTGTTAAAGAAATCCCAACCGTGCACATCGTCCACATAGCCGTTGCCGTCATTGTCTACGCCGTCAATGGGATCGTAGGGATTGGTCCAGGAATTCGCGGCTAGGTCCGGGTGCGTGTATTGGAAGCCTTCATCAATGATGCCGACGAAAACGGAATTGGACCCGATGTAACCGGCGTTCCAGGCCTCTTCCGCCTGGCTGCCGAATTGATTGGTTGTCCCAGACGGACCGACCGCTGCCGGCTGGTCATCGCTGTACATTCCCCACAGCCGACTGCTCGTCGAATAGTACGGATCGTCGCTGACGTATGAAGGTTGGTAAATCCAGTTCGGCTCGGCGTATTGAACCTGGGAGCTATTGCGCAACATTTTGGCAGCCGCTTCAGGGGTGACGCCCTCCGGAAGGACGATTCGCTCCAGCACGCCTTGACCGGCGGCAGCCATACCACGCGTGTGAATCCGTTCCGCCAAGGATGCATTTGCCGAACCGCGAACTTCATGGCGAATGGCATCAGTTGCCTCGGGTCGGAACTGCACTAGCAACTCGTGCGGCAGATAGGTGGTGGAAAGGAGGGTGCGATCCTCAAGGTGCTCCACCCTGAGTACGGAAGATCGACGGCGAATAGTCGACCTTTGGCTCGTCGAAAAAGATTTTCGCAACCGTCGCAAAATCGAATTAAGTTTCAAGGCAGTCTACCCTATTGAAAAAGATCCTGAAGAAACACCCCGTTCCTTACGATAAACGAAATTGCTTGCAGGTTCCCATTCCAAAGCGAAAGAAACAGAAAAAGGGGTGCATGACAGGGTTTGCGAGGTAGGTTAATGTTGTCTAATTTTTCTTAAGGATTTACACTGCCGACCTTGTCAGCCTCGAAGGCTGGGATGTTTGGAGAACCGTCTTTTTGGAGAATGCCATGGAATCGGCTCGTCTCCCCCTCCCTATTGAGCAGATTTAAGAGCTTGTCGTCGATAAGTTACTGGCTGGAAGTTTGAAGAATCTTAAATCGGCCAATTTGCTGTCAATTGAGAATGATACCATCGAACAGGTCAATGAGATTACTCGGGGGGTCATATCAAGGCTCCTAACCAAGCAAGCCGAAGAAACCGATGTACCGGAATCTTGTCCCAAATGCTCTAAACCGTTTGGTCAAAAATCTCCGCAAGGACGTTCGTTGCTGAGTAAACGTGGCAGGGTAAATTTCAAGACAGACGTTTGTCATTGCGAGGCTTGCCACCTCGATTTTTTCCCTCAGTTCCGAATTCTCGGATGTGATGTCGACCAGGAGCACTCACCCGCTGTCTTGAAGAAAGTCACGATCGCGTCTACTCGTGATCGCTCCTTTAGCATTGCTAGTAGCAATCTAGCCGACCTTGCTGAACTGGACGTGCCTGCAAAGCAGTGTCAGCGCTTCTTTTTTTGCTGGCAAGCTTGCTGGCAATCCAAGCATCAGCAAGCCAACTCGTCGGAAGAGCGTGCCAAAGCCACATTGAGCGGAGTAAAATAACTTCCTTCTTTAGGTGCAAATTAGCAGCGACTGTTGGAACGTATCAACATCCTAAGGC
>JAYVPJ010000076.1:0-7259 GCA_043757445.1 Pirellula sp.
AAGAGTAAGCGCCATCCTTGGCATCCATCGGTAAAAAGGAACGCGAATAACCCAAAAACATGGGTTCACTCGATTCCGCTATGATACCTGAGATCAGACAAAACAAAGAGACCTCCCCGGAACGCCGGATGAGCCTTTTGCATAAGCCCAATCATTGTCAGCACTCGAAGTCGAGATCTTGAGTGCGGCCGCAGCCTGAGCATTCGTAAGTCCGGCAAAGTAACGCAGCTTGACCAAGGCTGCTTTTCGAGGGTCAAGCCCTTCCAGTTTGTCCAGCGCTTCACTCAAAGCCAATACATCTGGATTAGGACTCTTGGCAGGCAATTCGCTTTGATCGAGCTTCATTCGTTCTCTATCGCCCCCAGCCTTAAGACTCTGTTTGCGGCGAGCGTTCTCGACCAAGATCCTTCGCATGGATTCAGCAGCGGCCGAAAAGAAGTGTCCGCGTGAATCCCAATTCTGAGCTTTGTCGACATCAACGAGCCGGATGTAAGCATCGTGTACCAAGGCTGTTGCTTGTAATGTCTGACCCGGATTCTCCTGGGCCAATTTCACCGCCGCTAGCTTCCGCAACTCGTCATAGATCAGCGGTAGCAGTTTCTCGGCAGCTGTGGGATCGCCGGATTCAATCTGGCTCAGGATTTGGGTGATGTCGTGCATAGAGTGAGGCTCGGTTCCGATCATCTAATCCGAAGCATTCGACAAGTCTCTTCATAGCTCGACTCCAATTCGAGTGATATTGCCCAAGATTCTTTTAGCCAAATCGGCAACGTTGGTAACACTTGACCGAGCGCAAGTGGATGAAACCAGTTGTCCATCATGCGTCTATTTCCATCGGATCGGGTGCGAATCGTTACGGCGTAAATGGGTATGGTCGCGTTTCCGATCGCCGGATCCGAGCATTCTAAGAATCTCATCAATTCAGCATACATGTTGAATCGGTTTGTTGTTACGACATCGATAATTGAAACGCAGACATTCTGTTTGAGCAATGCAGCGACTTTCGAGACGAAGGTACCGCGAGTCTCTGGTCGATCCTTGTTCGAAGGACTAACAATTTCGATAGCAGCCACCAATCGCCGATTGCGGCGACTATCAAAAATCCGAACTTCGTATACATCTTGATTGGGTAAATGCGGTTCAATGGTCAGCGTTGGCTTCGGTGCAACATAAGTCGCAACAGCGGCGCCGCTTTTGCTCAAGTCGCTCTCGGAAACCTCCTCGGCATTATCGCAATAGGTACCGATATCGATTTCATATAGGGTCCCCAAATGAACACCTGGAACCGCGAAATACGGCTCTGGAAGAACTTCAATCAATTGCCTAACGATCATAGCCGGCCACATACCATGCAGACCATCCCACGAATGCAGGTCATCAATGGGTGCTCGAAAGTGATCGCGTAATGGCATAAGTGGGCATCCTTCTATGTGTCATTGTAACACAATTGCCCCCGAATGCCGCTCACTTTGCTGGCAAGATGACACGACCGACGACACCCAAATCGAGGCGGAATACTGCGCCGGGCTTTCCATCGGCGTTGATGCTGCCAGTGACGAACAATTGATCGTGTTTGGGACCACCAAAGGCAACGTTGCTGGTTTGCCGGTTTCCGCCGGGATAGGTTCGAATGAGTTTCCCTTGAACATCGAGGACTTGCACTTGTTGCATGCCGTAGTGAGCCACGTACAAGTTACCGTTTGCATCTAGGCACATTCCATCGGGTTGATTGTCTTCCCACTTACCGCTGGCGTGTTTAGGAAGGTCGGCGAAGACTCGCATTGCTGCAACTTTGCCAGGTGATTGCACGGAATATTCTAAGACGCGATTGAACTGGCTCTCGCCGACCAAGAGTCGTTTGCCATCCATGGTTAGAACAATACCGTTTGGGAATGCAAGGCCCGATGCGACCAAGTGCGTCTTGCCTGACACATCCACGTAATGCACTGTACCGATTGGCTTTTCTTTAGAAGAATCTCCTGGGTCGGTGAAATAAAAACCACCATTGGGATCTAGTGTCAAATCATTTGGCCCGCGCAAAGGCTTGCCATCACATTCTTTCGATGCTGGTTCGAGCGACTTTCCATCGGCAGATAGGCGTACGACTGCGTGCTGGCTTGCGTCGCAAACCAAATGCGTCGCATCGGCCAAGATCTTATGACCGTTGGGCGCTCCCGTTTTGGCAAACTCTTTATGTTTGCCATCCAGTTCAAACTGAGTCACTGTCTCTTTCCAAGAAATATAGCCGCGACCTTGGTGATCGAAGACCACACCTTCGCAGTAGCTTTCCACCTCAAAGAGAGGTGTGGCTTTCACCGACTCCGCAGACGGAAGGCTTTGAGCGTCCGCACTTTGTGCGATGACACAACCGAGTGAAAGGTGCAAACAGATTTCTTTGAACAGAGTTTTCATCACAGGTGCTTTCATTACAGGTGTTTTCATCGCAAGTGTTTTCATCGCATGAACTCGTTTTAGGGCGAGCGGCGGTTTTCAAAGTACCTACTCTACAGGATAGCACGCTCAAAGGCTGTGATTTTATAGTATCCATCACGCTCCGCGTGATTTTCGCAGTTCAAAAACCTTTGTTTTTTGAGGCAACATCACGCGGAGCGTGATGGGTACTTTCTTCAGATTCAAAAAAATCACAGCCTGTCAGGGCGGTAGCGATGGGCATGTGAATTGTGGCAAAGTTTTCTAGCTTTTCATCACACTCCCCAAGTACCTCAGAGCGTTCCACCCACTTTGTTGCTGGTAGATTTCAGCCTGCCGCTCGTTTTAGAAAGGGTTACTTGCCTTGTTTGATCGCTTCAACAACTGCCTTACCCATGTCAGCAGGGGAGGGTGCAACGACAATCCCGGCAGCTTCGAGTGCCGTTACTTTTTCAGCAGCCGTTCCTTTGCCGCCAGTGATGATGGCACCGGCGTGTCCCATGCGTTTGCCTGGAGGTGCGGTTCCGCCAGCGATAAAAGCAGCCACTGGTTTGGTAACGTGCTTCGCCACGTATTCAGCAGCTTTTTCCTCTGCATCTCCTCCAATTTCGCCGATCATGAGGATCACTTCGGTCTGATCGTCGTTTTGAAAACGTTCGAAAAGATCAATGTAGGAAGTCCCAACGATGGGGTCGCCACCCAGTCCGACGCAAGTGGACTGCCCTAGATTAAGGCTGCTCGTTTGCCAAACAGCCTCGTAGGTCAACGTGCCGCTTCGGGACATGATTCCAACTTTACCGACATTGTGGATATAGCCAGGCATGATGCCAATTTTGCATTGCCCAGGGGTGATCACGCCAGGACAATTGGGACCGATCAAGATCGAATTGCTGCGACGAACGCATTCGTAGACACGGACCATATCGAGGACCGGAACTCCCTCCGTGATAGCGCATATCACGCCGATGCCTGCATCGATCGCTTCAAGAATGGCATCCGCAGTGAAGGCCGGCGGTACGAAGATCATCGATGCATTCGCGCCGGTTTGCTTTACGGCTTCTTCGACTGTATCAAAGACCGGCAACCCCTCGACGGTCTCGCCAGACTTTCCTGGTGTAACACCGCCGACCATCTTTGTGCCATACTCTTTGCAACCTTTGGTATGGAACGCGCCGGCCTTTCCCGTGATACCTTGGCAGATGACTCGCGTGTCGTTATTTACAAGAATACTCATAGTTTATGTTCTGGAATCTTTGGAGTTGGGTTGGTGGCGATTTGGATTGAGCTCGAAGCACTACGCGATCGAGGCACTAAGCGATCGATGCAACTACTTTTTTCGCGGCGTCCGTTAAGTCGTCGGCGGAGATGATGGCTAGCCCACTGTCTTTGAGCATCTTCTTGCCTTCGTTGACTTCGGTACCTTCGAGACGCACGACCAGCGGCACGGTGAACCCCACTTCCTTCGAGGCTTCGATGATGGCTTGTGCAATCGTCGTGCAGCGAGCAATACCGCCGAAGATATTGACGAGAATGGCTTTGACGTTCGGGTCTGAAAGAATGATGCGAAATGCTTCGGTTACTTGCTGAGTATTCGCCCCGCCACCTACATCTAAGAAATTCGCGGGTGCACCACCATGAAGTTTGATGATATCCATGGTTGCCATGGCCAGGCCTGCACCGTTGACGAGGCAGCCGATATTGCCCTCAAGTTTCACGTAGCTGAGCCCGGTGTTTCCTGCACGAATTTCAGCGGGTTCCTCTTCATTTAAGTCTCGCAATTCCTTTAGGTCCGGATGCCGAAACAAGGCGTTATCGTCGAACGTAATTTTCGCGTCCAACGCGATCATCTTGTTGTCTTCAGTGATGACGAGCGGATTGATTTCGGCCATCGAACAATCGAGATCGACGAACAGCCTGCAAATCCTTTTCATGAAAAAGTCGGCGCTTTTGGCTGCATCCCCGGAGATACCTAACTTTTTGCAAAGCTTGCGAACCTGAAAGCCCTGTAGGCCATACGCTGGATCGAAGGACTCTTTCAGAATCTTTTCCGGAGTCTCCGCCGCCACCTTCTCGATCTCAACGCCACCTTCGCTACTAACCATTAGCAAAGGCATTTGGCTACCTCGGTCGACAACAACCGCGAGGTACAACTCGCGTGCAATCTTGCAACCTTGTTCGACAAAAACTTGATTAACCTTGCTTCCAGCAGGACCGGTTTGAACGGTGACCAAACGATTGTGAAGCAGGTTCTTAGCAACGGTGGCCGCTTCATCCCCGCTTTTTACCAATTGCACACCGCGCTGCGAAGGAACTTCGATCACGGTCCCTTTGCCTCGTCCGCCTGCGTGCAACTGAGCTTTCACAACTGCAATCGGACCACCCAGTTTTTCGAAGGCAGCTTTGGCTTCTTCCGGTGTTTTGGCAACAAAACCCTGCAAGACTGGCACTTGAGCTTTGCGAAACAGTTCTTTTGCTTGGTATTCGTGGATTTTCATCAGTGATTTCTGGTTGGTGGCAACACCGGATCTGTAGATCATTGCCGGTGAAAATGGGCAACGGAAATGATTGGCTATTCTGCGTTTCTGTCAAGGACCAACTTTATCTCATCGGACGCGAGATTCCGAAACAGATCACCACAGTATCCATTACAATAGCCCACCGAAAATGAATCAATTGCCTGTACCGCTCTTTAGGCCCGCCATATGACACCGTGGAAGAACAACCCACAATGGGAACTTCTTGTTGAAGATACTTACGCCGAAGCATTTAAAAGCATTTACGCCTCTGTTTTAGTGACCGCCCGGGATCAAAAATGGTTGATGGCCGCATGCCACGCTGCAACGGGACACGCGAGCAGCACGATTTTGTGCGACTGCGAAGCTGGTATCGAGCAAATACTAGACGGTAGGTCATCTGGCCAGGAGACTCCCGATGGTCGAGTCGGTGCAATCCTTCAGTTTCATGTTCCTCGATTTCGCAAAGACAGAGTTGTTCATCTCGAAAAGGTTCTCTTAGCCAGACTAAGCCAAAACGTGCTGACTTGTCCGACGACTCGATGCTTCAACGTCCTCAATACGGATCCGTATTTCAAACTTGGACGCAAGATTGCTTTTTTTGGTGATGGGCATCAGATGCGAACCGAGATGTTTGGCCACAAGGGCTGGACCATTCCGACATTGGGTGGCGAGTTCTTTCTAACGCGACGATTCGGATTCGCAGATGGCATCATGGGCGGAAACCTTTGGTTTCTGGCTTGTACCGAGGACGCCGCAATCGAAGCTGCAGAACGCGCAGCCATTGCTGCGGACGGGATGCCAGGTGTCATCACTACGTTCCCTGGCGGAGTTGCAGCAAGCGCCAGCAAAGCAGGTAGCAGTTACAAGTTTTTAATCGCGAGTACCTATGCCGAGTATTGTCCCACGCTGAAGGCAAAACTGGGCGATAGATCACTTGTACCCGAAGGGGTCGTTTCTATCATGGAGATCATCATCAACGGTGCCGACTTGGAGAAAGTCGCACAAGCAACGTATGCGGCGATTGCGGCTGCTTTGCCTGTGAAGGGCCTCCAAAAGATTAGAGCCGGAAATTATGGCGGCAGGTTAGGAAAGTCATTTGTTTATCTACATCCAGACAAACATCCTTTGACTTGAGATCGGATTCCAACAATGCCAATTGACTCATTGTGCTCGGGTTGTGGTAAGACACTCAGAGTGAACGACGAATTCGTCGGGCGTAAGGCTCGGTGCCCCGTATGCGGCTTGGTCTATGTCGTGGGTGGTGCCACCATCGACCAGTCAACCCAAATGCCCGCTACTGTGGATCCAACCGTCGTTGAAACGGCCTACGCATTAAAAATCGAATCAAACGCTCCGGTCTTGCAACCGTTGGACGATTCGCTGGCTCCGATGCCTGACGTTCAGTATTTCGTGCGCACGCCGAACGCAATGGTATATGGCCCTTCAGACAGCGCGACCGTTCTCGATTGGATAAGTCAAGGACGACTAGATGATTCCTGTCACATTCGCGACGAATCTTCCGAGCAATGGGTAGGAATTGCAGCCTGGCGATTTCAAACCCGCAAGATGCAAAACCCGATGGCGCGACCAGCTGACGCAGTTGCCAACCCTTTTGGAGCGGTGCCACATTCAAACGTTCAGTCGGCAGGCTATAGTAAGTCTGGAAACGGGACTGTTGTGCTCGTTCTCGGAATCGTTAGTTGGATCCTGTGCCCAACTTTTTTTGGTGCCATGTTGTGTAGCATTCTAGCCATAGTCATTGCATCCAATGAATTCGGAAAAATACGCAATGGCCTGAGTCCAGACACGGAAAAGACGGCCATTACCATTGGACTGTGGCTCAGTATTGGCAACTTGGTTGCATGGTGCTTATTGATTGCTGGCGTAATCGTAGTCTCCATTCTGAGTCCTTAAACGGCACTGGGTCCTTAAACGGCACCCTTCCCGACATTGGGACCTTGCAAAACTTGGCGTCGATCATAACTTGGGCGTTTGGTTGGTTAGCATAGTCAGACGGTGTGACGAGCGGAGCCTTGATTAGCCACAAAGCATAACAAATCCCCAGGGCAAGCCTGGGGTATTTCGAATCCCGCCCGCCTTGAAGGTCGTCCAGCTTTCAGCTGGATCAATTCAAACGAATTCGACCGGTGTGGCATGCTCTGAGGAACGAAGGGCGTGTGAGTCACTCGAAATCGTTGCCACAATTCACACGCCCATCGCTTTCGCTCTGGCAGGCTGTGATTTTTTCGAATCTGAAGAAAGTACCCATCACGCTCCGCGTGATGTTGCCTCAAAAACCAAAGGTTTTTGAAC
>JAYVPJ010000077.1:0-27040 GCA_043757445.1 Pirellula sp.
AAAATCCGAGTCTGACCGTAGCATCACGTCGGAAATGAGCAATTCCGGTGTGCGCCAGCCAACCGGAAAAATGGCTCAATCCGAAACCGGAATCGACACGAAAACGACTACCTGCAAGCCGGGAAGACTCCACCCCCGCAAAACGTTGATGCGTTGAGCGTAGGCGATTTGGTGAATACCTATCTTGAGAATCGAGAACCTCGGATAGCCTCGGGGGAGCTAACGCGCCGAACTTTTTTGGATAGCAAGCGAACAGGGGAATATCTAATCCAAGAGTTGGGGCGGTTCACCCACGTTGAGAGCCTAACGCCAAACGACTTTGCCAAATTAAGAGACAAAATTTCGAAGCGTGGCGGTCTAGTTTTGCTTGGGAACGAAATTCAGAGAGCAAGAGCAATCTTCAATTTTGCCAGCAAAAACGACATGATTGAACGTCCGGTAAGAATGGGGCTCAACTTTAGCCGCCCAAGCGTTGTTGCGATGAGGAAAGAAGCGCAAAGCAAGCCCGCGAAAGTGTTCTCTATCGATGAGTTGGCAAAGTTGTACAAGGCTGCAAACCGGCAAATGCAGTGCTTCATGTTGCTTGCTTTGAATGGCGGTTTAGGTAATGGCGACATCGGCCAAATGGAAGCCAAGCATATCCAAAACGGCTGGGTAAGGTATCCACGTCCAAAAACACTTGTTGAGCGAGAGTTTCCATTGTGGCAAGAGTCGATTCAAGCGATCAGGGAGATTCGACAAACCGCCTACGATACCGAATTGATATTCATTACGGCACATGGGCAGGCATGGCATAAAGACGCAGCCGACAACCCGATTACTAAAGAGTTTTCGAAGTTGCTCAAGGATTGCAAATTGCACGTCACCGGCAGGGGCTTCTACGCTTTGCGCCACACGTTTCGAACCGTTGCCGACGGATGTAGGGACCGCGTAGCAATCGATAAAATCATGGGTCACGCGGACAGCTCCATGGGGGCCAACTATCGCGAATGGATCGACCCTGAGCGATTGCAAGCGGTGGTGGACCATGTTCGCAAGTGGGCGATGCCAATGCTCAAGCCTTCTAAGAAAACGAAGGTGGCCAAGTGATTGACCCGACAATACTTCAGCTATTAACGTCGATTCCGTCGCCATGGACAAAGTACGACATTGAGCAATCTAGCACTTGGGAAAGCCAAATCGAATTGCTTGTTGGCGCTGGACTCGTTGAACGTCGCGAAACGCCTGTTTTCTCGACCCCAAACAAAGCGGAGAAGGTCCAAACTACCATTGAATACACCGGCGATAATGGGCCACTGCTTGCACTCAAAAACGTAGACGTATTCATCATGGAAAGATGGGGAAGTCTTCCTCGCGAGTTTGTCCGTGTAGGTGACATTCAATTGCGTTCAAGCGATCAGTGGGATATTGCTAAACTAGACATCGCGAATTGCAACATCAAAACAGTGTTGGAATTCATCTACAGAACAGGCTTTTTTATACATCGTCCCGATGTTGACAGCCGAGGCCGTTCATTTGGAACGCGATGGATTGTAGAGTCGAGTGCACCATTGCCAGAGGTTGCGTTGCCAATCAAGAAAAGTCGCAAGCAACCTGATCATGAAGTCACAATTTGGTATCGTGAAAACGGACATAAATACGACGACAAAAAGGAGGCTGTCAAAGCCTATGCCGAACTCTATGGCGGTAATGAAGCGACTTTGTATAGCCAACTCCACAATCAAAGAAATCGATTGAAGCAAACTAAAACAGCCTGATTGTTGGTAAGTTTCCAAACTTACCAACTTACCAACTCCTCAGAATATCAATGATTTTGCAGGGGTTTTTTCGTTGAGTTGGTAAGTTGAGCGATTCTTTTTAAGTAGTCGATTTTTTGAATTAACCCGCCATAACATTGCAATCCAGTGACAGATAGCGGTCAGTTCCACTGGAGATTCAAAGATGGTTGATCAAAGATACTACTCGGTTCAGGACGCAGCCAAAGCGTTGAGTTGCGACGACGAAACAATTCTTGCTCAGATTCATTCGGGCGAACTTCCCGCAGTGAATATCGCTAAGAACCCAAACGCCAAACGTCCAACGTGGCGCATCGCGGAAAGCGAGTTGGGACGGTGGTTACTCAAGCGCGGCAACGCTCCAAAACAAGAGCCTGCACCAAAGCAAGTCAAGCGACCAAAGCCAAAGCAATACGTCTAACCAAATAAAAAACCGCCAGAGTCATTCCAGCGGTTTCTTAATTCTCTTGTCCCGACGAAAGGACTTTTTAATGGTAACGCAGAACAGCCAAAAATCAATCGATCCCGATCCCACCCAATACGAGAGAGATTTGGCGATCGTCATTCATGGCGCCGCGTCCGTATTTATCTTGGCAGATCGCCGCCCACCGAGTCTCAAAGCAATTTTGACCGCGATGAAAATCGTAGAGGACTCGTTGATTGAATCGGTAGAAAACCAAAAGGTTGGACTATGACAACCTTTGACGCAGTCAAGCCAACGATCGACTGGGAACGAACCCTAGCTGAGTACGGATTATCCGCCGATAAGCGAAAGCACGACTGCCCCCAGTGCGGTGAAAGGAAATTCAAACGGTCCGAAAAGGGTTTTGGGTGCGACGGCTGCGGGCTTAAAGGAACTAACCCAATCGACTACGTTGCGGTGAAGAAAGGGCTGCCGGCGAATGAAGTTCGAGACCACATGGCGACTGTATCTGGCGTCACCAGCAGCAGAAAACAAGTCGATGCGCCAAAGCTGAAGAAACGAATACTCTCCTCCCCGGTGGCAAAAGAACTAGCCCTCGATGGATATTCAAAACACAATGCGACGTTCGAGCCGATTGCCGTTCTAGACAAGTTTGCTCCTTATTTTGTATTAAGAAAACCACCTGTAACAGTGGAATCGCTAAAGCTTGCCGGTGCAACGTGTGGGCAATGGAAGCAATTCGCAAATTCCAGATCTAGTCAGAATGTTATAGGAATTCCAACGTATGGGCCGAATCTCGATTTAGTTAACTGGTCGATGTACTCAGCGACTGGCGGAAAGATTCAATCGAGGCAAAAGGTAGAGGAAAACGGAGAGAAAAAATGGATCACGGAACAATTACTTAAACGGTCGGCATTTTCCAGATCAGACAGAGTAGGAATTTTTCTTTCGCTTGCGGCCAGGGAATTGGTATTAGCCGGCCAGCCGATCGAGGGTTTGAAAATACTTAAGCTTGAAGGCGGTTCCGATTTTCTCGCGATGGTAGACCGCATCCCAACCGATGAAAAATGGATTGTTACTTCGAGTTCCTTTGGCTGCCGCTGGTCTGATGAAATCAATTGGTTGATTCCGTTGCTTGCGAAGATCGAGCCAATTCAATGCATTGTGGTTCCCGATTGCGATCTAGCTGGCATTGCAGGGGCCAGCGATTGGGCTAGGGAATTATCTGCGATAGCTCCAACCAAAGTTTTGCAACTACCGTTTGAGATTGGCACTAAAAAGGATGTTCGTGATTTTCTGAATGCCGGCAACGGGTTTGCCGAGCTGCAAGCACTGATCGATTCAACGGCGGTATTTAACCCGGATGGGCATCCAAAAACAGTTCAAATAAAGCGAGCGCAACACATCGATGGACCGGTGGGGGATGCCACCGGGGAGGAGGGAAATGATTCGTTCGATCAAATCGCCAATTTTGAATCGATCGAAGTCGAAAACGAAGACGGTTCCAAATCAAAAGTCGACATACCAATTCCGATTTTGGAAATTGCTGAGTCGATTTTTGAGCACTCGGACGGATGGCCCAAGCGTGTCGGCAACGAACTATTCGTACTTCACAATGAAGAATCGAGACAATTGAAAAAACCATCGAGTCTCTTCGCATGGCTGAGGGAATCAATTCAAGTTGAGTGGAAGCAAGCCCCTAAGCTTCCGACCAAAGAGGAGATTTTCGAAATCGTATTGCATTCTGCGGAACGGTTCGATTCGGTCGAGCGATTCCCACACTTTCCGCCGATACCAGGCGTTTTCTATGCTTGCGAAGATCGACCACCGGGAAACGGCGAACACTTAGAACAGTTCTTGGATTTCTTTTGCCCATCGACGCCAATCGATCGTCAATTGCTGTTGGCTGCGATCGCAACGACATTTTGGGGGGGGCCACCGGGGGGAAGGCCAGGCTTCCAATTCGCTGCATTAACCGGACAGGGAGCGGGCAAGACAACAACGGCAGCAACCATCGCGAAGCTGTCCGGTGGGTCAATAGATTTCGACCAAGGTTGTAAGAGGGAGGAAATAACTAAGCGGCTTCTAAGCGGTGAAACTGGTTATCGAGTGGTCTTGCTAGATAACATCAAAGCGCAGACGTTTTCAAGCGCGTCCTTCGAGAGCCTGATAACTTCCAAATCAATCAGCGGTCACCAGATGTATTCAGGCAATGCGTCCAAGCCGAATCATTTCGCGTTTTTCGTAACGTTTAATTCGGCGAATTTCTCAAGAGACATGGCGCAACGACTTGTTTCGATTGTCTTAGGCGATGCGATAAAATCAGCCGACTGGCAAACAAGGCTAGATACTTTCATTGCCGAGAATCACGAAAACATTATCGACGATGTTAAAGCGTTTTTTGAAAAACCAAAAGAACAACTATCGAAGTACAACCGATGGGCAAACTGGCAGGGTGAGATTGTTTCTCGATTAAATGATCCAGAATCTGTCATCGAGGAATTAGCTACTCGCGAAACTGCAAACGACGGCGATGCAAAGATGGCCGCAGACGTTCGCGAATTCATCGCCGAGTTTTTGTTGGGCTATCACTACCAGACGCCGTACAAAGTGCATATTAGATTCCCGGAGCTGGCCAAAATTGTATCGGGTGCTATCGGAAGCCCGCATACTTCAAGAGAGGCAGGCTTGCTCATCGATCGTTTCATCGGATCGGGTTTAATCGACAACATGCAACGCAATCCTTGCAAGTCGTACGGCAAGGGCTATTCATTTTGGTCGGTCGATGCCGAAAAGAAAAACATTTGTTACGAGCTCGCAAATCGAATTGAAATTCTCGAAATCGAGGATGACAACGCGAAAGAGAAACGACGCGCGAAGGCAAGAAAGGAAGTCTATTGATGATGTTCGGTCCTAAAATCGGCACTTCGGTCCTAAAAAAGGGCACTTCGGTCCTACTTCGGTCCTATGGTCCAGCAATGAAAACGTTGGGTTCCATTCTATTTAGGTCCCATAGGTCTCTATTTATTAAGAGTGGTAGTAGTAGATATATAAAAAGGGTGCATAGCAGAGGGGGAACAGTGGGTTACGGGGTAGAGAGATTGAGAGACTGGTCCTCTCGGTCCTACGGTGGTCAAAAACGGTACTTCACCCTGTCTTTTCATTGGCCAAATCGTAGGACCGAGACCGGTCCTAAATTCTTCGATAGGACCGAGCGAGAGAAGAAGCAAAATAGAAAATCCCTTTTCTCGATTTTGATTTTCGACAAACAAACAAATTCAAAATGCAGTTGATGAGAAGAAACAAATCCCTTCCCCGGTGGCAAGAAAGCGAAACCATTCATGCTCAAAAGAAAACTCCCGTGCGTTCGCATGTCCGACGGCGAAAAATTCGAAGTCGACGAATGCGGTGTGTTGTACTTCGGTCGCCGATACCAACCATGCTCCTCGCCTCGGGAATCGGAGATCCGAATAGCGATGCCGTTTCTACAAATGGCGATCGATGCGGGAGCTACCACCGAACGAACGAGCTGGACGAGCTACGGCGTCAAGCATGTTTTTCAAAGTCGCCTGGGTTACGTATCCAATGGTTCGATGGTCGTTGCTTGCCACCGATTGCGAATCCCGATGAAGTTCAAGAAGAATCCCAACCCGCGAATTGGTATCAAACGAAAATGGTTGGAATCGCAGGAAGCACTAGACAAAACCGGAGGTGGATAGTGACCACACACCCGCGCGGGGTCAAAAGGTACTTCCGAGGCCTTCTATCGAAGCGTATTGCACCGGCATCGTCTGGGGGTCACACACAATCCATCCGTACTTGCAAACGTTGTACAACTAACACAAACCACCGGGAAAAAGAACTTGTTTGTAGGCTGCACAAACTGGCTATTGGTTTTTCATTTCCTGAGCCATAGGATTTTTCCATGAGCGACTTAGAACGCATTTCAATCGAAAGCCTTTTTTCGCAATTGGCCGCAACGAATGCCGAGCTGAATCGTTTGCGCAAAGCGATCGAGGTAGCAAATTTATGTCCTAAGTGTTTTGGCCGATCGTTTGTTCGATCAAGCAAAGGCCGGATCCGTTATTGCCGATGCCACAATTGCGAACACAAATTCCAGAAAACAAAAAGGTGCACCGATGAATCAGTTGCCGTTTCTCACTGAGATCCAATACCGAAAAGTTCTATACTCGGCATTTAACAAGCAAGGAATCGCCCCCGACATCGCTGGAATGTTGGTTGAGGCGAGGTTTCCAATGGATTTGGCAAACGTCATCCTGGAATGCTCAGCGAGGGGAATCGACTTAACCGAAGCAGACGTTGACGAATTCATTTGGTCTGTGTTCGAGGGGCCGCCGCCACGGCTACCAAATGGTTCAGCGATGGAGGCGAAATTTCTGGCATTCGACGCAGAACTTATCGATGCGTTGCTTTCATGTGCGAGCGCAGCAAATCGCGGAACCGCTAGCAAGACTTCCGCAGCGATCGCGGAACGATTCCCAGTAGCCGCCAAAATCGAATCGGTAAAGGAGAGCGCCAATGTTTTGGAATAATCACAAGCCGATCATTGCAGAATCGGTGCCGGTTACCATCGAAGCGGTAGCTGGTGAACCGAACGGGCCTAAGAAGTTTTCGATTATTGGTTACACAGGCGGGATCCTTGCGACATCGGTTTACCCTAACGGGATTGTCATCGATCTTGCTGGCATGGATTCCAGGCGAAAGATTGTCGCAAATCTTGATCACAACAAGACGCAGCGCGTTGGTCACGTAACAGCGACGATGAACGATGGCAAGACGTTGAAGCTTGATGGCGTTTTGTCGGCGTCAACGCCAGCACGAAACGAAGTCATCGCATCGGCACAGGATGGTTTCGAATGGGAAGCTTCTGTAGAGGCAACGCCAACGAAGATCGAGCACATCAAAGCGGGTGCAAGCGTTGACGTGAATGGCCAGACCTTCCAAGGGCCAATCCAAGTCGCCAGGAAATCAACCTTGCATGGTATCGCGTTTGTTTCAATGGGTGCCGATTCCAACACAAGCGTATCGGTGGCAGCCAGTGCGCCGCAGCCAGAACTAACCAAAGATGGTTGGCTTGATCTTCATGGCATTGAAGCCGAGTCGATGAATGACGCACAAAAGGCATTCCTGGAGCGTTCGTTCAAGAGTCAATCCAAGGGTGAAATTGAAGCCAGTTTTGATATCGCTTCCATCCAGGGGCTTTACGAAACGCATGTTGAGAAGATCCAAGCAGCGATTGCAAAGGTAGGCAATGGCATATCTTCCGACAAGCTGAAAGCCATTCATTCCGAAGCGATCGGAGCAATTCAAAACCTTCGTGCCACAGCTTGCGAACACGAATACACAGCGACACGTTTTGGCGTCGACGCAATTCCGTTATTGGCACAAGTTCAAGTCAACCTAATTCGAGCCGAGAGACCATCCTCGCCGTCAATTCACGCATCTACAAGGGATTTTCAAATGGACCAAAAAGTTTTAGAAGCAAGTTTCTTTATCCGAACTGGACGCGAAGAACAAGCATTGGCACTCTACGGCGAGCAAACCGTAGAGGCAGCTAGGTTATGTGGCATCGGTAGCCTTCGTGACGTCGAGCGAGCGATACAATCACGTGGCGATATCAATGCTGCATCAACCATGTCGTTGCCGAATATCCTAAGCAATGTTACCGGCAAAGTTTTGCTGTTGGCGTATCAAGCGACAACCACGAACTGGCGAACGATTGCGTCTATTCGGAGCGCTGCAGACTTCAAGCCGCAGAAAGCGATTAGGCCTAGTGCGGTTGATGCGTTGACGGAGTTGGGTCCTGATTCTTCGATCACTCACACGAAGATTTCAGAAGAAAATATATTCCCTTGGAATATTTCTACTTTCGCAAAGATGCTTATCGTCACGCGAAAAGATATCGTCAACGACGATTTGTCGTTTTTCGATACGCTCGCGCCAGCGCTGGGAACAGCAGCGGGCCGCAGTCTTAACAACCTGTTTTGGAAAACTTTCTTGAACCATGGTTCGTACTTCACGACTGGCAACAAGAATTTACAGGGTGCCACTAGTGCATTGTCGATATCGACATTGGCCAGTGCGATTAGTTTGATGCGAAAGCAAGTAGACAAGGCGGGAAACACAATCGAGATGAGTCCATTCGCTTTGATTGTACCGCCAGAGTTAGAAGCGACCGCCAAGGCGATCCTCAACAGTGCGTTGATCGTTGGTACGTCTGGACCAAGCGGAAATCCGATGATGAACATCGTTCCGAACTTAGTAGTTGAACCAAGGCTTTCCAATACTACGTTCACTGGCAACAGCGCTGTGAGTTGGTATCTGACAGCGCCGCAGATTACCGATCCCATTATCATCGGTTTTTTAAACGGAAAGCAGAATCCAGTTGTCGAAACGCAAGCCGCAGATTTCGACACTCTTGGCTTGCAAATGCGGTGCTATTTTGATTATGGATGCGCGTTGGGCGATCCAAAGGCCGCCGTCAAATCGACCGGCGCGGCTTAATGACCGACACGTCAATCGTATTCCGTTTACGCTTGACGGTTAGCTGGCGGGGAGGCGTGGATGCTCTTCCCCGGTGGCACATGACCTCAGCGAGACCTGTTCCCTCGCTGGGGTCTTTTTGTATCCCCTAGCACGCTGGACAAAATGGCCGACGAGCAGAAGCCAAGACGATCACTTGAACAAATGCAGATTGAATCAATGATTTCTGCGGGCAAAGGTGCAACTACTTGTTCAAAATGTGGCTGTCGAGACATCAGAGGCCGAACGTGTAGGCATTGCGGCTCGAAGATATTGACGATTCGAAAAGGAATAGACGATGGCAATTGAACCCGACGAACTTTCACTCGAACAATCATTGCGGCAAGAGCTTGTATTCCTGCGGAATCTATTTCGCGTGACAGTGACCAACAATGACACGGCGGACGCTAGGCATGAGATCGCAACGCGGATTTTGATTGTTTCGACGATGTTGAATGATTTGGTAAACTGTCCAGTGGGATAACATCGGTTCACTGAGTTGTTGCGAGTGTTCAATGCGAGCGATAGACAATGTTCAGACGGTTCGCCATGCTGCATTGATGGCCTTGAGAGCGCAAGAGTCGCCATCGGTGTTTGACTGGACGCCATCGCCAGATGAGATCGCAGCGGGCTGTTTACGAGTGCAGGCGACTTGGGACGATGTTGAGCGAGAACGACGCGATCAGTACGCCATCGATCCGGATATGGCTTCGCATTTGACGTGTACGAGAGCTATTTGATTGTGTCTGGTTCGGTGACCGTTAGCATTTCCTGCGGGCCGCCAAGGGTGTGTACACTGTACCACCCCTTTTCATCCAAGTACCATCCACCCGATCATTCGCTCGTCGCAACCTAAATCTGGTCCGACGAAATTCGTCGAACCAACGAGACACCGACTGCCCAATCATTCAGTCATTGAAACCATTATGGGTTTTGGAAAATCTGATGGATGCACGCAGGGAGACACCGACCAACCAATCATTCAGTCATTGAAACAGTACGTTCCGCCTCGCATGCTTTCGCCATGGCTTGAAATAACGGAGGGAACGACATTACAGAAAACGGCAGTAGCGTTGTCGCCGGAGACTACCGAAGCCGAGTCAATTACGGCGTAGCTATTCGAAATCAAACTTTGAAGGCTTGAGGCTGTCCAGTTGGATGGCCTCTTTTCGTTTGTTGGGGTGTTGACTCGGGTGCAACTACTTGTTTTTAGCGGGCGTCAATGACACCCGAGACACCGGATTTTGGGGGAGACTAGGGGATTTAGTTATTCAAAATCCCTGAGAAAACCAAGAGATTGCAGGGTAAAGAGAGAGCAAACTAGCCTTAACAGTCCGTTGCTCTGCCAACTGAGCTACAAGGGAGTATGCTTTTCCCCGAGAATTTCGGCACTTTTTCGACTCTAAAAGAGAGATGTAAAAAAGTAAAACTCGGGGTAACACTGCTTGCTTCCCACAGGGAGGAAGCTCAACTAGCTTAAAGAGTCTACATTATGCCAGCGAAATTAGTCAAGCCATATCCAGAATTCCCCCTTACTGCCTTACTGCACATGCAAAAGGATACTGGGGGCGTGTTGTACACGGCACACAACATAGATTCGGTAAGCGTTCGTGCAAGTTAGCTATCAAATGCAATTAAGAAGGAACCATTTTCGCAGGGCGGCTCCGGGGGACTGCGATTCATTGATCGCAATTGGCTTGCGTCTGATTAGAGTAGGGACTCGCTTCGAATTTTAAAAACGCCTCGCTGTAGATTTTCAACCTTCTACAACGAGACTTGACTCGCGGGACTAGTACTCCCGATCGCCCATACCCGATCCCGATTCCTTTCAATGCGCTTCGCAAGATTCGAAGCCAACTTCTTTTCAATGCAGTTGCTTATGGCAACCATGCAATCGTTCTTTTGCGCCCAGACATCCCACCCAAGTCTACTGCGGCGAACAATGTAGGTCCCTCGTCGCCGAGTTCCAGCGAGTCCAGCGACGCAGAGAATCTACGCGGAGGGCTAACCAAAAATACCGTTGAACAGATCACGGCCGTCAAAACCGTGCCGATCAACAACGCAGACGAAAGGGCCGAATCAATGAAGAAATACGTCGTCTCAACGTGGCACAACTCCGACCTGCCCAAGGCGCAACCGATTTGTCCGTACCTGCCGACGGCTATACAAATCCGCCAAAATTGCGATGCAGAAAAAAATCCTGCTGTCATCGTTCGGGCTGTTACGTCTCCTGGACTTTCGACCCAAGGATCCCGCATAAGAAATTCTGTAGTTCGTTGTGCGACAACGCTTTACGCGCTGCCTGTAACCGCGTTAATCGCTACTACAAGGCTTAAGGTTCGATCGGAAGAATCACCTCCACCAATCGCATGAACGTACTCTTGGCCAAGTACGATCAACTTGCACCGGTCGTCTACTGCCAGCCAGTGGGATCCTCGCTTGAGCACAGCAGGCAATCGTGTGGCAAAACGCTTGGGATTCCTTCTGGATGCTGCCACCAAGATTACTCGCGGCGGCAGTATATCCGCTTTACCGAAAGACAAGACTTCGAAACGACAGTTTGCCAACTCGTGGCAGCCTTCAAGCATCTTGGCGGCGTTGCGGCCGGAATCGGAAAAACTCGACCGCGGTGATCACGAATGTGAGCTTCAATGACTGGACAGATTATTTAGGAGATCCACCGATGACGACGCGAGTTGGTTGGATACCTCGAATCAAGCAAAGCGACGAGGGTTCCCGGGACCATCCGAATCCCGGGACCATCCAAGTCTCCGAAATACCCCGCGTTGCGACAAACCTTAGACATTAACCAGTCGCCGAATCAGTTCTTTGTATTCCATTTGGAGTACCATTCTGCTCTCGGAGTACGTCTTTGTAAGTGGGAAAACTTGATACTCGAGCGCCTTCGCGGCCCCAAGTCACCGCCGGATCAACTGGCCGACTTTTCGGCTGCCAGACTGGCCTTTTTTTCGACTGCCATTTCCAGTCAAAGAATCTCTTTGTCCTCCGTGTTTCTGTGTTTCTAACTTGTCTCGGATTTTTCTAGATCCATTAATTTCTATTGACGATCCGATGCAGTCCGTCCACAAGCGTCACCTCGGCGACTATCGCTTTTGGTTTGGACAACGAAATCGCCCCACTTGAAACGTACGTTTAGATAGATGCTTCGTCACACGGTTGGTCGTGCGATCACGCCAGAGTCGAAACGACGATGGCTTGAGCTGAGCACGCATGAAATGAATGACTTGCCCATGAGTCAGCCCAAACTGCACTTCGATGGCATCAAATGTCGTGCGATCCTCCCATGCCATCTGGATGACTCGATCTATTTGTTCAGAAGTCAATGCGGGGAGGTTCATTTGTTGATTTGTTAAAAGGCGTAAATCGATTTCGACTCATCTTACCGGTTTAGCAGATACTCTTCGCTAGGTGCTGTCATAATTCATAACAGATCGTGATGTTGAATGCGAATCGCGGCCGATCGACTACAAGTCTTTTCAAGCACCGGTCTGAATCATCGCAGTCGCCGCAAGGGGTTCGGGCATCAGCCAATTGGCATTCACGTTGAGCCGCAACGCGCTAGCTAGCGTGCGGGCCGGAAGCCAAGTAATCACCTGCAAATCTGGCCCTCTTGCTAGCGTATTGAGGCTCAAAATTTACAAAGTGAGTGCCATTGGGCACTAGCCTCAAGTTTGCGGCCCATGGTGTGATCGCCGCCGCCAACTCAAATCAGGCGTTGTTTCAAAATAAAAATTGAGTGAAAATTGGTGGAGAAATCAAAAGTTGGAATAGGTTTATTTCACGAACCGTGAACTCGCTTCAGGATCGCTTTCTATCTGAGAGCATTCGCTCGCTCATTGAACAGGTGATCGTTCGAATCGCAATCGGCGCGTTTGCAATCCATTTGTTTCTGATTTTTTTGGTCGATTGGAAACTGCTCAGGGTCGAAGATCCATCCGGGCTACTCAGAAATCCCATCGTTGCCATTTACACACCATTTTCGTTCATCCTTGTCTACGAAGTTTATTTGCTTGTTTATTACTTGCCAAAATCCATCTCGAAGTACGTGGGCAAGCAATACGAAATCATTACCTTGATCATCATCCGCAGAATCTTCAAGGACATTGCCAAGCTTGACCTTCAGGTCGATTGGTTCAGCGTCACGGGTAATTACTGGTTCACTTACGATATCACTGCGGCAGTGATTCTATTCCTTCTAATTTTGATTTTTTATCGTCTCAATGACGCAAAGGAGTCTTTGACTAAGCTTCAAAACCAACCGGTTTCCCCCTCGATTTCCCGGTTCATCCAGACCAAGAGATTGATCGCCGCATGCTTAGTGCCGCTTTTCCTAGTTCTCGCAGTCTTGATCAAGTTTACGTTTGGTGTCGATGGGCTCTTAGATGTCCTCCTTACGATCGGTGCAGTTCTGATCGGGGTTGTCATTCTGGCTATCCACAATGAGTACGAAAAGCTCACTCACGAACAGACACGATAGCAATCGCAACTATCGTGACGGGACATGGACGGAAGAAGGTTGGGCTTCCGCTCGCTTGGCAAGGAGGTAAGTAGCGACACCGACAAAAAAGCTGATACCTGCGTAGATAGCAGGCAATGTGGCGTAGGACGTCTCCTTAGGATTGAGGAGCATTAGCAAGAACGCTATCGTTGCTCCGAATGAAGCCACCGACAAACTAAGGTAAGCCAAATAACGCGCATCGTTCATGATCAATTCTCCAGATAGAGTACAAAGGGTTGTGTTACAAATGCTTACAGAGCAAAGTGGTTTTTTGGAGGGCGAGAGAGTGCACCGAACACCAGTTGCCAATCCACGCATGACGCTGACGACAAGCCACCCGGCAGGGACGACGGTACGGCCATTCATCACTGCATAATTATTGCGACGGATTTGTTGCCCGATTTCGCGATAAAGTTGCGACGCGAGAACGATCGCTGGACGACAAGTACGTGGCAGAGCATCAATACCCATTTGTCCATTTGCATAATACGTTTCAGCCAATTTGAGCAACCTTGCAACGCTCGGCGCAACTTGAGCATTGGTCGGCAGCGATTGTCCCTTATATTCAATGACGCCCCAACTCTTTGGCAAGTAGCAGCGCCCCCGATGCCAGTCTTGGGCGATATCGCGTGCAATGTTCGTTAGTTGCATGGCGATCCCAAGTTGAATCGCTTGCTTTTCTGCTGCTAGGTCACATACACCCATGAGTCGGCACATCATCAGTCCAACCACACCGGCGACGCGATAGCAGTACAAGGTCAAATCTGCCTCGTCTTCGACTTGCCATGCCTTAAGATCCATTTCCATTCCCCAGAGAAGTTCCTGGGCATGCTGCCTTTCAATGCCTCGCTTCTCCACTAAATCTGCAAGCCATTGCGAAGCGGGATGTCGAACGGTTTGTCCAGAAAAAATACGTTCTATGTCGTTGCGAAGGGACGTCAGTCGCTCGTTTGCAGCTTGTCGATTGGGGGCTGAGTCGACCGCATCGTCGCACCATCGGCACCAAGCATACAACTTCTCAACGTCCCTGCGTATTTCGCCGGGCAAGCACTTGGCCGCCAATGAAAACGAACGGCTATGGCCGCGAATCACCGTTGCGTTGTCCTCTGGGACATCAAAAAACGGGTCGATGGGATTTCCCGTGGGCTTGAGTAGATTGTTGTCCATGGTTTTAGGAACGGTCATCCAACACGCACTCCGAAATCTTGAGCGATCAAACTACAAGTTGCCTTGGCCGAGTTGATTACGCCAGGTACGCCGGCGCCCGGGTGGGTCCCACTGCCAACAATGTAAAGACCAGGTATACGGTCGGACTTGTTGTGTGGACGAAAGTAAGCGCTTTGCGTCAACGTCGGCGCAACCGAGAACGCAGATCCTTGATATGCATTGAGCTCACTCTGAAACTCTTGCGGCGTAAAGTGCCTACGCGTGACGATGGAATTGCGTAAACCTGGTAAATGTACTTCAAGCGATGCCAAAATCGAATCACCGTACTCAGTTGCGATAGCTCCCCAATCCACATTGGCTCGCCCGAGATGCGGTACCGGACTGAGTACGTAGAACGCTTCGCAGCCAGGGGGCGCGAGTGAAGGATCGGTTACGGTTGGTGCATGCAAATAGAGGCTAAAGTCTTTTGGCAATGAGTTACCTCGAAAGATATCTTTCAAGAGTCCCTTAAATCGATTGCCAAACAATATCGTATGGTGGGCTAGGTTGTCCCATCGGCGATTGGTTCCAAAATACATCACAAACAAAGACATCGACCATTGCATTCGTTCTAAAGCGCGCTGCGTTTTTTTGCCTGCGTCGGAGCTTCCGTAGAGTTTGGTATCCTGCGACGTCGGCTGGGCTAATGCGTCGAATCTGGTCAACCAACCGAGCTTCATCTGAAACACAGTCGAACTGAGCACCATCGGGCCACTGCAATCGATACATCGGATCGACCGGAAGCAATTCGATGGAGTCCTTCATCGCCTGGCCGGCGGCTTCGAAAAGCTCTTCAATGGAATGAGGTGCCGTGATTACGGTTGGACCTGCATCAAAAGTGAAGCCCGAGTCGTTATAGACATAGGCCCGCCCACCCGCTTTGTCGCGTTGCTCGAAGCAGACCGTTTCAAAGCCCATCGATTGCAGTCGAATGGCTGCTGCCAATCCACCAAACCCACTCCCAATAACTGCCGCTCGTCCGCGAAAAGTGGAGGAACCCGAGTGCACTTGGATAAATTGCTCTTTAAGGGACTCAATGGTCGTCGGCATATGGATCCCTTTCTTCCGGTCGATTCATGCTTGGAGAGATGCTTTGTTCTATGCTTTGCTCATGTATCGGCTTCATAATTTGATCCAACATCGATCGCATTGCTTGCAAAGCACTTGTATCGACAACATGTTCTCCCAAGAGCCCCAGTGTTGCTTCGATTCGCGACCGTATCATCGAATCGCCAGTCGAACCAACCAGACACACCAATTGCGCAGCCAAGTCCAACATGGCCTGTCGGCTGGTTCGACTTTGATCTATCAGTGCGATGAGTCGCTGCAGACCGCTTGGTTTGGTGAGCATTACTGCCCAGGCCCAGGGCCACGTGACCCTCGCATGTCGAAGATCATCGCATCGAAGCTCAACACTGTCGTTCGCGTCCCGGACTAGAGATCGCAGCTCCTCCAAGTCATTTCGCATTTGCAGCGCGATGCCCACATTCGTCCCAAATCTTGAGAGAGCATCCCGCAGTGATTTCGGGGAACGCGTTGCGGTCGCCCCGAAGCTGGCCGCCATCGAAACCAATCCGCCCGTCTTCAGGCAACTGATGTTGCGTACAATTGAGTGAAAGTCTTTCGGTTCATCCCTGTCGACGCGTGAAGTCAAATCCAGAGTTTGACCCTCGTGACAGCGTCTTGCCGTAACAATCATTTGTCGAAGAAGTCGATGCTGAATCAAGGGTGTCAATGATCCATCTAGCAACTGTTCCAGGGCCCGAAAGTACATCCAATTACCGGCGTTCAAGGCAAGCGGGAGGCCAATCTCTCGATGCAAGGTCGATTTGCCTCGCCGCGTTAGGGAGTCATCCTCGATATCGTCGATCACCAATGAGCCCGCATGCAACCATTCAACTGCGTTACCAAGACACGCAGGCGGTTTGCCCTGACCTCCGGCCATTTGAAATGTCAATTGCAACATGGATTCGCGGATGCGTTTTCCCGAGCGACCCAAGAAACGATTCGCTGGACTAAGCAAGCCTGTATCGAGTAAATCACGACATGGGTTCGCCGTCAATGTTTGCCTGCTAGTCCTTGTCAGCTGTCGGATGGTAATCATTTGGCGAACTCTCTGGAATAGGACTCGTAGGGCTCGTGCTCCTCGGATACCGTCGGATCGAGCAGAAAAGTCGGCTTGGTTTTTGTGAAGAATGATTTTGAGAAACGAACTGGACGCAGACCACCTGGTGGTACGCCAACAACAATTCGAAACGCATCCCAATATGTAAATTGATGCGAATAAAATCTCGAAATCGATTCGTTCGAAAGGACGCGATAAAAGCGTCGAAAGATTTGGTACCGGACCGTGGGATGAACCAATCGGAACAGGAGTCGGTTTAGGAAGCGAGCGAACCGCGATCTCGCGTGATGTTGTTTGGCTAACAGATGAACTGATTGCGAGGCCAATTCAGGAGTTGTTGTCGCAAGTGTCTCAGCAAACGCAACAGCTAATGGAAATGAGTATCCCGTAGCAGCATGAAACCAGCCACCCGAGTAACCACCTGCCAACGCTGAATCGACTCCATGTGATTTCGCGCCTGGCATCAGCTCCGTCGAAATCGGCATCGGCAATACGCCAGACTCTTCCCTAACGATAGACCAATCCACAACACCCAGTTCGGCCAAGTAACGATCTTAGTCTTTGTCAGGTCAACGACTTCGGTTCGCAGAAGCACTCGACTGGTGTTTTGAGAATCATCCGAGGAGTCAAAACAATCTTTAATTATCTTTGCGAAATGGGAAGAAGAGATCGACGCATAATTGAGGTTTATTGACTTTTCGAACCGATGTAGTCGTACGCGATATTGAGGCCATCGAACCTCAACCGCAGCCTCAACCCATGACGATGCAGACGCACCCACATCGTTAGGATGAAAGGACCAAGTATGATTTCCACCTAGGTGCGAACCGCGCTCGACCATCAATACTCGCGATTCGGGTTGGTGATGCCGAAGCGCCAAGGCAATCAGTCCGCTCTGCAATCCGCCACCTACCAAAATGTAGTCATATTCGAGCTTCATTGGATCATTCCCGCCGCCAAATCTGTCCCTTCGAATTCCAACCGAGGTAGGTTTCTTACAAGTCCGTGAAGGAATAAATGAGGAACCGCGATCGCAGAAAGTCCAATGAATAGCGATCGAGAAAGTTCCGCGGAAAGCTCGCGACCGCTGCTCCAAAACCAAGTGGCGGCCCCTGCTAGAACAATTGCCGCTAAAGACAATGGCAAGACCGCAATCAAAAGCCCCGATTTGGACACGCGATGTTCTTTCTGAAGGTGAGCAAGTCCCAGGATGGAATGCCAACCACAAAAGTACAATCCAAAGGACAATAGAATCGGGGTCGATGCAAACAGAACTACGAGTAGCAAGTTCCTAACAAGTCTTGACTCCGTGGGTATTTTTCGAGCGGTTATTTTTGCATTGGAAAAGCCATGATCAGCAATCGCAATGGGGACGAAAATGAGGCTTAGCAATCTTGCGGTCGAGACGATCTCCGCACCGCTAGTATGCATCGACCATGGCAACATCCATTCGAGAATACTCTGCATCTCCAGCGGACGACAAAGAGCCGGTATCCAAATCACCAAGCCTCCTGAAGCGGTCGCGGCCAAGTGATCCCAAAGGTCAATTTCGGACTGAGACTCATTGTCTTCCAACCCAAAATGCCATGCTGAGACTAAGAAGAAAAGGATAGCGCTCCCCAGCGGCTCCACCAACCATCCAAGTACCACAAGTGTTCCAACGACCAGATAACCACTATAGAAAAGCCAACTCCAATAACCACCAACAATGGGTGCTAACCACCGCTTACCCGTCAATGAATCTAAACCGCCATGCGGAACTCCAACGATACAAACCGAAATCGTGAGGGCGACAACATAAACGACTGGAATCATCGTGAACCCGAGTCCGACGAGCGTGAAAACGCTCGTGCAGACTATACAGAAGATCAAGTTGTGCATGACAGTACACCTCGCCCATTCCAACCTACTTTTTTCGCTATGCCGTAGCGAAACCGCCATTTCGAACATCGCTTGTCTTATTGCTACTCTTAGCGACTGCGATGAAGTAAATGAGGATTCCGAAACCTGCCTTAGCAGTGATATCAGCAATCGAGTAACCGATTTGCAATCCGATTACTCCCGTGGCATCTACGGCACCACCTGCCTTCGCAGCGAGTGCAGCTTCTGTTCCCCCCATAGCATAGGCAATCGGATATACAGCCCATGTGATCAAGAGGACCAGACGCGCAACCTCGATCAATCGACGTGCGTTAACAGGCTGCGTAGCAAGCGAATTGGTCAATTCGACCCACAACACGTAGAGGATGTAGAAGAATGGTACAGACGAAAGTACACCCCAAACAACTCGAGCAGTCCATCCGGCAGGGGTAGAGATGACTTCGCCTGGATAGCCAAGGCCTATCATCAAGGCTGCAGCTACAACAAGTCGGATCAACAACGACCGCGCCTTGGACGTCTCTAATCGCAACACCGCAACAAGCTCAACCATCAACAATGGGACAGTCAAAATCCAATCGGCGTAACGATAAAAATCGTTGAAACCCGCACCGGATGCGACGTACCCATTGCCCGTCAACTTGTACGCGTCCTGCCAAGAATGACGAATCATAAAGTAGTGGTAGCACGCAATCGTAACGACCAAACCAGAGATCATCAAAGCCGGGCGATAGACATCATCTACCGAAGGCCTGGACAAAAAAAAAGATCGCAGCTGCACCCACGGCAGCCACAGTCATCGAGAACATATTGTCCACGATGCTAAACTGAAACACACTTAAATCGGGCATAGCCGATCCCAAAATCAACAACGAATCTAGCATAATTCTCACTCCAAAGACATTATTGAAACGTACTTACTTCATACAACTCAGGGAAACAGACTCCCAATTCTGACCCATGAAAGCCATGAGTCTTTGTTCGCTAGAGCGTTAGAAACAACTCCTCTTTCGACGCTTCTCGCTGATCGCCGGCAAATCAGCCTTCCATCGGATTTCTTCCAGCGGAGGCACATGTGACTGCTACTTTTTCATTGAGATACATCCTTCAGATATCCGTCCGTCACGGCTTCTACGTGCCACTACTTTTATCGGGACTCGTAACTTTTTTTAATTTCCGATCAACTATAGAGCAATGGCAACCCTCGTTCACAACGCAATCGCAAATGGAATTTGCCGTTATGCCAAATTGGCTTAGCTGAATCAACTGTTGAATCGTCGGCAGGTTAACCAACTTGCATAGAACAACTTGATGCTCTGGATCAGACATGGCGTATCACGCCTGGGTTGTTATATTGGGCTTAAGGCGAGGGGCAGAAACAAATATACCAAGTGGCATGGGCGTCCCGCCCATGTTTTGACAGGCGAGACGCGCGTGCTACGAGATGGCTACGGTAGAAGGTCAACTGCACCTTGTCTAAAGAGACGACTTCCTCCATTCTGATAGTTCAGGACAAACAAATGAGCAGCGATCTACTAGAGCAAATCACGGACGGACGCACCGAATTGGTATTCGATTTTCTTGCGGCAGGAAACGCTGCGACCTATGCAAATGAAAACGGAGTCTCGTTGATCCAGTGGTGTACCTACTACGGTGATGTCAGTGCTATACGATACTTGCTCTCGCAGGGCGAGTCGTTACAGTCGCTGGGGGACAACCTCGATCTCAATGGAGCCGCGTTTCACGGACACTGGCGACTGTGCAAATTTTTGATTGAGCGGGGTGCTAACGTGAATCAAGCTTTGTCTGACACGGGTGAAACGCCATTGCATGCAGCCTTATGCACCTCGAATCGACTTGCTCACGATCTCGTGATCAGGGTCTTGCTATCGCATGGCGCGAATCCCAATTGCGTTACCAAACCTTGTTTGGAAACGGGTGCCTTCATGCGTGACTGTCGAACTAAGCAGGAAACGCCACTTCATCGAGCTGCGGCCTTTGGCACCGAAGAAACCATTCAATTGCTTTTGGATGCCGGTGCTGTGATTGAGGCAAAGGACATGAATGGCGAAACGCCTCTAAGTTGGGGGAGCTGGCACCTACGTCCCGATGCGATTTTGAGAATGCTCTGCTACGGAGAATTTCGCATTCGCGCTGATCGAAGAACCATGTCGGCAAACCTGCTCGGTGAACCTCACTCAGGTGGTGAAGCGTTTGCTTTGTAAAACAGCCCACTTGCGAGTAAGCACCTGTACACAGATAAACTGGCATAACCATGGCCTGTGCAATCTGATAGACTAACGATGAACGCTTTAGTTTTCGACAAATCAAATGAACATTGATAGACAGAATGTGCAGGATGTTTTAAGGTCGCCAACCGATTCACTTTTGTCATGTGAATCGTTTGTATTCTAGTTTCGGATTGCCAAAATTGATTTGTAGGCCGACCTCGATTCCAGTTGCCTTCAGATAGTTAATAGTCTGGGCTTGGTGCTCCGGAGCGATCGCCTTTGCAGCCTTGAGCTCGACGATTACTTTTCCTTCAACGAGAAGGTCGGCAAAGAACTCGCCAACAATCGATTTTCGAAAGTGAACAAACGCACAACCGATGATCTTCTCGGTGATTTCTCCAAACTGCAAGTTGGATTGAAGATCATCCTGTAAATCCTGTCTATCCATGTTCGTTTCTCCAATTGTGTCGAGCATTTAGAGTAAAGTTGCTTCCGATGACTAAGGCTCGGAAACTTATGTGCGGGTGCTTAAGCAGCGTAGTCAAATGCTTGCTCGCAAGCAGTGGCATGACTTAGGCCAATCTCGACACGATCGCCGCAAGCGATTGCACGGCCTGTTCAATTTCAGCTTCCTGTGTTTCTGAGGAAACGCTGAATCGTATACCGCCACGAACGAGCAATGGTGCCAGTCCCATGGCTTGCAGGACATGCGATGGTTGACTCGATCCGCTCGCGCAAGCTGAACCCGTGCAGCAAGCGATGCCGGCCATGTCCAAAGCAAGTTGAAGAGCTTGCCGATCGATACCTGGGAACACCATACTCAGAGTCTGGGGCAAACGAACGGCCTGCGCGCCAACGGCAAGCGCACTTGGAATAGCTGAAAGTATCTTCGATTGCAAAGCATCGCGAAGTCGTTGCATTTGAGCCACACGTTGTGAGAGTTGAGTCTTGGCATTGGTGACCGCCAATTCAAATCCACCAGCGAGAACAGGCGATTCCGTTCCTGGGCGTTGTCCTAACTGCTGGAACCCTCCAAATGACTGGGGACTCAATGGAACGCCGTGCCGTAAGACGAGCGCTCCGATGCCGACCGGACCATGCAATTTGTGAGCTATGATCGTCATTGCATCCACATCCAATCGTTCGAAGTCCAACTCGGATTTTCCGAGTACTTACACCGCGTCCGTGTGTAAAAGCACACCTGCTTTGCGGCACATTGCGGCCGCACTTGTCACCGGTTGCAGCACGCCTATCTCATTGTTAGCCAGCATGAGTGAGACCAAAGAGATGGGTCCAGTTGTCGACTGTGCAGCCAACCATTCTTCCAGACAATCCAGGTTTACAACCCCGTCACTTGAAGATGGCAAGTAGCGGAATTCTCGCCCTTGATCACCTGCATATTGGGCTGCTGCGAGGACGCTAGGATGTTCGATGCAGGAAACGACGATTGCACCTGGTCTCCGTTCCGAAAGACCAAAGATAGCGACGTTGTTCGACTCGGTGCCGCCGCTTGTAAATAGGAGCTGATCCCGCCTTCCGACAGGTCGGTGACCCAAGCGCCGTCCTCCCACCTGAGACGAACCATTTGCCATCCGGACTAAACGCAATTGCGCCATCACTAACGTTGTGTTCATGGGTCAAAACGTGTCTCGAAAAAGGGTCGTCGGAATTGAGATCCCAGACGCACGGAAAACTTTTTTCCATCCACCTGTTGCTAGCCAACGGCTATTGGAACTAATCGCAGCCTGTACTACCCACCCTTGGTGTTTCGGGACAACCACTAATTCTGAGAACCGCAATACCACAACAAGCGCTTTTGGATGGTATAATTGGGATATACGTTATCGTTACTTTATAGCTTGTCTTGAAATGGATCCGAATTCGCATGAACAACCATAGACATCCAAACGGAAAGTCTGCGTTTACGCTGGTAGAGCTTCTAGTCGTCATCGCTATTATCGGAATCCTCGTAGGATTGCTTTTACCCGCAGTTCAAGCTGCACGAGAGGCAGCTAGGCGGATGCAATGCAGCAATAATCTTAAGCAGATTGGACTTGCCTTGCATAATTACGAAAGCGCTTACAAAGTGCTTCCCTTTGGAAAGGGAGCCAGCTATGCAGGTGCTCCGGTATATGCGCGGTGGTCTCAGCACGCCATGATATTGCCCTACATCGAGCAGTCGGCCTTATACAATACCATCGATTTTCGATTGCCACCTGATACGCCTGGCATGGGGGGAGTTATTCCATTCATGCCTGCGTATACCAACCCCACTGGCATTAACGCCGCCAGCAGTCGCACCCCCGTCCCTGGTTTCTTTTGCCCATCCGATGCGACTCCATCGGATGTCTGGCAGGCGCAAAACAACTATGTCGGCAATCAAGGTGGCTGGTTATGCGATCGCAGTGACCAACCTGGAGCAGCAACAGATGTGGCCCCGAGCGAAACGCAAACAGGAGTGTTCTATTATCTGAGTAAGGTCAGGTTCGCAGGCGTAACAGATGGCCTTTCCAATACGGTTTTCTTTAGCGAAAAGATTCGGGGCCAAGGGACGCTTAACCCCCGAACCGACGCATTTGTAATTCCCCATCAGACCACGCTTGACGCAACTTTCGCAGCGTGCAACAACATCAATACATTGACCGCCACTCCGCTGACGAGCAAGTATGGATACAGTTGGGTTATGGGCGAAAACTGTTGCACACAATACAATCACGTCGCAATACCAAACAGCAACACCTGTGGTGGAACTGGATTTCCGGGATCAATGACCAATATGGTAATGCAGGTATCTGCCGCAAGTCGACACACGGGCGGTGTGCAATGCATGATGGGTGACGGCTCGGTGCGCTTTGTTACCAGTAGTATTGATCTCGTTGTTTGGCGCGCTGTAGGAAGCAGGGCAACAGGCGAAGTTGCGACACTTGAAAATTGATTTGAATCGGACAGAGAATGCGTGGCTTCCATGTGGGAAAAGGAAAAGGTAGAGATAAAGTTCTTGCGATGTCGTGAAATCGAATATTCGGCACTGATTGTTTGCATTGTCAGCATCAGCGTCTGCGGCTGCCACGATCGAACAGCCGATTTTAAACCCAGCAACGAACTGGCCGAAGCTGCTTTGAGTCGTTCACTAGTGGAATGGCAGGCAGGCAAGCTAGCTGGCGAAATTGCGGGAACGAAGCCAGTGATTCATGTAACGGACAACAATCGCAATCCCAAACAGTCGCTTGAAGAATTCAAAATACTAGGGGAAACGCCAGGTCGATCGGGCAGAACGTACGCGGTTGAACTTTCGCTAAAGCATCCCGACGAACGAATCAAAACGGAATACATCGTCGTCGGCATTGATCCGCTGTGGGTTTTTCGACGAGAAGACTTTGAACTGCTAATGCACTGGGACCATCGCATGTCCAAGCCTGCAAATGAAACCAACTCAAGCGCAAAGAATTAACGTGAATCAGTTGTATCCATTGTTTGCATTTGTTTACTTACTTGCGATTTGTACATGCGCGTTTGGTTGCAATAGCAACCCCAGCGCCCGATACAAGCCCGCGAGTGCGACGGCTCGTCAGGCCATTGAAACCGCCCTGGCAAAATGGAAAGCCGGGGCGAAATATGGTGCAAATGCAGAATCCACTCCAACAGTCATTGTCGAGGAACCGCGTTGGAAGTCCGGAAGCCGATTGGAAAGCTACGACATAGTCGAAGAGGTGCCTGGCAAGGACTATCCCCAATTCAAGGTTAAGCTCAAATTGGCTGGCAAACCGGAAGAATTAACTGAATATCTTGTTGTTGGTATCGATCCGCCGATCGTATACAGCAAAGAGGAATATGAGCGAGCCAGTGGGAAAGCAAGTGGAATGTAAGTTCACGTAGGTCCGCATCTCAGAGGCGGATATCGCAGCATCTCAGGGGCGGATATCGCAGCATCTCAGGGCGGATATCACTGTACCGCAGAGAGACGCGGCTACGTAGTACCTTTATCCGCCGATCGCCGAATCAACCTCAAGGCACATCACTTTCGTCGTACCGTTTGCTAAGATGGGTGCAAATTCGCTTGAAGCAATCAATACTCCATCAACCTTTGCCTCCCTTCACGACTATGAAACCGATTCTGAAAATCCTACTTTGCATGTTCATGTTGTCCGTTGGCCTGTCTCATGTTCGGGCTGCGCGGCCCAACATCATCTTTATCTTTTCCGACGACCACGCTCAGCATGCCATATCAGCTTATGGTTCGAAGGTGAATCAGACGCCGCACATTGATCGACTTGCCAATGAAGGCACAAGGTTTGCGAATTCGTTCGTTACAAACTCTATTTGCACGCCGAGTCGAGCAACTCTGCTAACCGGTCAGTATTCGCATCTTAATGGCGTGCCGGTCTTCAATCGCTTCGACGGCGCTCGCGATCATGTGGCCAAGCATCTACAAGCGGGTGGTTATCATACTGGCATCATCGGCAAGTGGCACCTCGGTTCCGACCCGACTGGTTTTGACCGTTGGATCGTTTTGCCCGGGCAAGGTTCCTATTGGAATCCTACCTTCCTCGTGCCTGGTCACAAACTTACCATCGAAGGCCACTGCACCGATATCACAACCGACTTAGGCATCGAGTTTCTCAAGACTCGGCCACAAGACAAACCGTTTTTCCTCATGCTCCATCAAAAAGCCCCACACCGAGCATGGGAGCCTGACGAACGCAATAAAGCTAAGTTCAAGGACAAAGTCATCACCGAACCGGAAACGCTTTTCGACGACTATGCTACCCGCCCCACGGCGCTTCCGATCAACCAACAAACCGTCGCTCGCGACCTCACGCGTCGCGATCTCAAACTAGAGCCGCTAGAAGACCTAAAAGGCCCAGCCCTCAACCAGTGGTACAACGCCAAGCCCATGGAACTGTCGGTCGATGGCGAAACTCTCACGGGCATGGAACTTGTTAAATGGAAGTATCAACGATACATGCAAGACTACCTCGCCTGCGTGCAGGGTGTTGACGATGGAGTTGGCAAAGTACTCGATTACCTTGACCAAGCGAACTTGGCAAAGAACACCGTCGTGATCTATTCAGCTGACAATGGTTGGTATCTTGGTGACCTTGGACTCTACGATAAGCGATTCATGTATGAGCCTGGCTTGAAAGTGCCGTTGCTAGCACGAGGCCCGGGAATTAAGCCAGCCAACGTTCCAACGCAATTCGTTTCAAACATCGACCTCGCTCCTACCTTCTTAGATCTGGCCGGACTGTCAGTCCCTACTTCGATGCAGGGCCGCTCGCTTGCGCCTTTGCTTCGCGGTCAGTCGCCCGACGACTGGCGCAATTCCGTTTACTACCGATACTATCACGATCCCGGCCACCACAATACGGTCGCCCACTACGGCGTACGTACCTCGACGCATAAGCTCATTCATTACTGGAATCAAGAAGTTTATGAGATGTTTGATGTCTCAAAAGACCCTACCGAACAACACAATCTCCTGTTTTCCAACGCAGAAGCCCAGAAACCCGAAGTGGCTGCCAAGTTCGCGGAGCTGAAAACCGAAATCGCTCGATTGCAAAAGCAATACAGCGACGAGGGCCAATTTGCAGACCCGTCGACCTGGCCAAAAGGGAGCGCGGACGGCCCCTTCGACGATAAGCAGTCGATAGGCAAAAAAAACATCTCGGAGGCCATAGCCGCCGCCACAACCGCCGGCATAGGAACGACCAAATGAAGACGCCGCGATCGGCCTGCAAGACTGAGAGTACTTATGCAAAATGACCTGATGATTCATCGATTACTTTTGAAAATGTCGCAAGTTGAAGCGTCGGATTTGCACATCAAGATCGGTTCGCCCCCGGTATTGCGAGTCGCGGCAACTATTCATCGAGTGGAGTTGCCGGCGTTTAGTGCGGAAGAAACCGAGAGCTTGTTAATGCCTTTGATCCCAAAGAGGCTGCTGGCCCAGTTGGATCGAGAGGGGGGAGTCGACTTTTCCTATAACTACGATCATGGACGATATCGCTGTAGCGTCTTTCACGCCGGGGGTGGTTTGCACGCCGCCATTCGAAGGGTTAATTCCAAAATTCCCAATTTCGAGTCATTGCATTTGCCACCCGTTTACGAACAGGTCGCTGACCATGTTCAAGATGGATTGGTCATCATTTGTGGCGTAACGGGAAGCGGAAAAAGCTCGACGCTCGCGTCCATCATCAACCATATGAACCGAAAACGCGCTTATAACATGATCACCATTGAGGACCCAGGGCCATCGCATGAGAATTCGCCGATTATTATCGCAGAGGACTTGCCTAAGTAAATGCTAGCAGCGAAAGATTGTCGTGAAGGATTTTTCAT
>JAYVPJ010000078.1:0-26808 GCA_043757445.1 Pirellula sp.
ACTCACTTTGTAAATTTTGAGCCTCAATGCGCTAGCATGAGGTCCGGATTTGCAGGTGATTACTTGACTTCTGGCCCGCACGCTAGCGCGTCGCGGCTCAAAGTGAGTGCCATTTGGCTAGCGCCTGCGGCTCAAACCAAAATCGAAGCTGGACGAATCACCACGGACCAACCATTGTAGCTTGAGCTGTCAAAAGAAAAACGGCCCGTGCAAGTTACCTCGCATGGACCGTTTTAGATTTTTTCAAGTTCTCGATGTTGTTTGCAAACTGCGAGTGCCGTTAACCCGTGAGGACCAAGGTACCCGCGGCTTGAGCCGTCGGCTCAATTACTTGCATCCGCATCCGGAGGATACTGCTGGAGCTGCACATCCGCAACCGGAGGACGCTGCTGGAGCGCCACAACCGCCGCCACAAGCACTGCCGCTGATTGCACTGCCGCTGATTGCACTGCCGCCGCAACCGGAGGACATTGGAACCGAAACAGGAACAGTAACGGTTTGCGGGACCATCTTGCAGACGGTCACAGCAACTTCTTCAGTAACTGTGTAAGGAACGCAGACGTTGTACGTGTCTGTCTTCTCTTCGTTCACAGTGTCGTAGACGGTTACGATGTAGGTGTTAGTTCGTTGTTCTGGAACCATAACAGTCGAGACAACGTCTTTGGTCATGGTTTCTGGAACCATGGTGACAACTGTCTTCGAACGTGTACGAGTTTCGGTGTTGTATACAGTTTTGTTAACCGTACGTGTCATTTGCTTTTGAACAACGCTTGGAACCCTAACGGTTCGTGTTCGTTCTTCGGTGTTCATGACGGTTCGGCTAACTGGACGAGTACGAGTTTCCATTTCGGAAACTGTTCGATTTACCGTACGTTGACGAGTCTCGGTGCTGTAAACAGTCTTGGCAACGGTTCGTTGACGAGTTTCTGTTTGCATCTGGCACTGTTTAACAGTCCTCTGACGTGCTTCCGTTGTGTACGAAACCTTGTTGACCGTTCGGCTCTTGGTCTCGGTGGTCATGCTGCACTTCTTGACCGTTCGGTATTTGGTCTCAGTCGTGTAGCTAACTCGCTTGACTGTGCTTTGACGAACTTCGTCGCGGCATAGCGATACCGTGAATGTGTAAGGCTCATCAACCATTTGACTTTGCATGGTTGTCACTGGAACTTCTTGCGTTACAACGTTTGGAACCCAAACTTTTCGGCAAACCGTACGAGTCGACATGGCAGGTGCACCGCAACCGCCGTCTGATGCCAAGCCGGAAGATCCGCAACCGCAGCCGGAGGATACAGCAGGAGCTCCACAACCACAACCGGAGGAGGCGACTGGAGCAGCACATCCGCAACCGGACGATACTGCTGGAGTGCCGCAACCACAACCCGAGGAAGCAGCCACGCCACATCCACTTGCAACTGGAACTTCTTCAGTTACGGTCTGGTACGAACCCATATCCTTAGTGACGGTTCGCGAGCTTTGAACTGGATACGAACGGCAAACTTGGCGTGAGCCTGTTCGCTGTTCGGTGTAAGGAACCTTAACAGTTGTCGAAACAACTTCGTCTGTGTAGACGGGAACTTGAACCGTGTAAGGAACTTGTTCGTCGCTGTAGACAGGAACTTGAACGGTGTAAGCAACTTGTTCTTGTGTTGTTCCAGGAACAGTTACGTTGTAGGTTTGAACGACATCCACGTAATGTGGGACTTGTACGGTGTAGTTAACGGTTTCGTTGACAGTCGAAGGAACTGACACATTGTAGTTCTGTACATCTTGTACCGTCTTGCAAACTGCGACTTGGTACGATTGCTGTTCAACAACTGTCGAAGGCACTTGAACCGTGTAGGTATCAACCCTATCGGTGTAAACTGTTTCATTGACAGTGTATGGAACTTCTTCCGTGACCGTGCTTGGAACGGAAACTTGGTACGATTCATCGACTTGGCTCGAAACGGCCTTGCTGACTGTGCACGTGACTTGCTTGGTTTCTTGCTTTGGAACCATCACGGTGGTCGTGTTGGTCTTGGTCTCAGTGCGTGGCACTTGACGTGTTACGGTGTAGGATCGGGTTCGTGCTTCGGTTCTCGAAGCGGTCTTGTTGACCGTTCTCATTTCGGTTACTTGAGTTGGGACCATAATGGTCTTTTCAACGTAACTGATTTGAGCGCCGCATCCGCCCATGTCTCCACTTGCACCAACAACCATACCGCTAACAACGCTACCGGAGCCAGTTGACATCATGGTGGAACCACCACTACCGCAACCGCAATCATCCGCTAAAACGCTACTGGCCCCAAACAACATTGTGGCCAGCCCAAGGGCAAAACCTGGGCGAAACTTCATTGTAGTCTCCTCAAAGGAATAAAAAATTGGCCACACGGCCAGCTAACTCACTTACCTGGTCCACCACAAACGAGATGCGGTGGGTGTAATTCGACGTTGCTTATCTAAGTAGTTCAGGATGTCCGGTGGTAATAGAAGCCACCGAACGAAAATCAGTCCTTTGTTCCCCAGCCCTAAACTATGCCCCCGAGTTTAGCCTGGAGAATCTGTTAGGGAAGATCTTTAGGAAAAATTTCCCTGTTTTTCCTATTTTTGCTAACCAAAACAAGCTGTGCAGGCAAACTAATTGAATCGCGACCGTAGTACCCACAGACAGTATTTCCTTTCAAGCTCTCAATCCTAACGTTTTCAACGATCTGACCTCCGCCCTCTTCATGATTTTACCACCCATGATTTTGTCTTGATTTAGTCGCACTGAACACTAAAGACAAAATCATGTGGGGTTAAATCATCAGGCGACGGTGCAAACTTACAGAGTTTTCGTTAGCCAAGTAGATGCGGAGGTGTTTTGTTAGACCTCCTCGAAACACCGGATGAGGCTTCCTTTTTTGCCCTATTCACATGAAACTTTATTGCTCCAAGGATCGGCCAGTGTTTTGTTCGCCATTGAATTACTCTTTTACGACGGGACGAATCTCCAGGGTAAGTAACTTTCCATCGCGCATCAGCCTAATGGGATATGCTCGGTCAGCGGGCAATTGCTCCACCAGACTCTGAAAATCCTGTGGTGTAAACACCTTCTGAGCACCCAATTCCAAGATAATATCCCCGATTTCCATTCCAGCTTTGGTTGCGGGCGAGTCGGCCGTCATTTTGGTAAGCTGAACGCCACCTCGGATCGGGATTTTTAATTCCTCTGCTAAGTATTGCGGAATGGGCTCTACCCTAACGCCAAGTTTTGCACGACGGACCCTGCCAAATTCAATTAGCTCATTTGTGATCCATTGAACTCTCCTCACCGGGATGGCAAAGCCGATTCCTTGAAATTGGCCACTTGTCGTTGGGATCGCCGTATTGATTCCAACCAGTTCGCCATTTAGATCAAGTAGCGCACCACCCGAATTGCCTGGGTTGATCGTTGCGTCAGTCTGAAGCAATTGCCCCTCTAGTAATCCTTTAATCGTTCGTCCCTTGCTGCTGATAATGCCAACACTAACCGTTTGATCGAGTGCAAACGGACTTCCGATGGTCATCACCCAGTCCCCAATCGTCAACGCATCCGAGTTTCCGAGGTTAGCTGCCGATAGGGGCTCTTTGGTGGAAATGCGAAATATGGCGATGTCGCTAGAAGGGTCTGATAGAACGTCTTTGCCTGACATCTCTCGACCATCTGCCAATTTTATGCGAATACCTTTAGAGCCCTTGATGACGTGATGATTCGTAACGCATAACCCGTCGACTGAAATGATGACTCCCGAACCGATATTGAAGTCCGCAAGCGAATCTTCGTCCAACAAATCCAGGTCATCAAGCGTTTCGTTCACGTCGGATCGCTTTGCAAGAACGGTCACCACACATGGCATCATTTTCGATGCCGCCGATTGGAATGCAAAGGCCAAACCGCGAGCCTGCTCTTTGGCCGAACTCAATCGAGCAGTGTCCGCAACTTCTTGAGCGTGTACTGTACCTCCCAAAACGGATGCAATAACCAATGTCAACAATACAATTGACGTGCCCCAAGGTTTATTCATTTCCAACTCCGTATTTTTAGGATACAAGTGCATCGCCATTCGAATCGATCCGTCAACCGCCGATACGTTATCATACGATTCGGCCAGCGCCGAGCGCTAGGGTATTTGAGCCTCTGCCGCTCTTCGACCAATTAGTTTACTCCATCCATTCGCATTTGGTTGCCACAAACATGATTCCTGCAGTCGTCATCGCCAACAAAAGAGATCGGCAACCGTTATCGAGCGAGGAAATCGAGTTCATGGTCGATGGCTATGCGCGCGGTACGATTCCCGATTACCAAATGTCGGCACTGGCAATGGCCATTTTCCTCAATGGGATGTCCGATCGAGAGATCTCGGATCTAACCGATTCCATGATTGCGAGCGGCGCAAAACTAGAACGAGCTGGCGATACGCCTCGCGTCGACAAGCATTCTACGGGCGGCCTCGGAGACAAGACGTCCCTAATATTAACGCCGCTCCTTGCTTGTTGCGAACTGCATGTTCCTATGATCAGTGGCCGTGGGCTCGGCATCACCGGCGGAACACTTGACAAATTGGAAGCGATCGATGGCTTTCGAACCAACCTTTCCGAATCTGAAATCCAGCGCCAACTAAATAGCATCGGCTGCGTCATCACCGGAGCAACTGAAACTCTTGTCCCGGCCGACAAGAAACTATATGGACTTCGTGATGTCACGGCGACAGTCCCTTCGATAGCGTTAATTACCGCCAGCATCATGTCCAAAAAAATTGCAGAAACGCTCGATGCTTTGGTGCTCGATGTGAAGTTTGGGAGCGGGGCTTTTCTCCCCACCGAACAACTCGCCGAACAACTTGCTGCCTCGTTGATGCGAGTTGGAAAGAACGCTGGCGTTTTAACCACCACTCTCATCACCGACATGTCGCAGCCGTTAGGTGAAATGGTTGGCAACGCCTGCGAAGTCGATGAATCCATTGCAGTGTTGCAAGGGGGAGGACCTGTCGATGTGCGTGAACTGACCATCGAACTCGCGGCCCGATTGCTTTTGAGCACGCACCGCGAAACCCATCTCGATGAGGCACGACTTCGTCTAGGCAGACTGCTTGATAGCGGAGCAGGTATGGAGCGATTCGAACGCATGGTCCACGCTCAAGGTGGTACACTTACAACGGCAAGACACATTGGTCGCAGTCAATCCACTATTTCCAAATCCACTGGTTACCTCCAATCCATCGACGGTCAACTACTAGGCCAAGCGATCATCGCCATGGGTGGAGGCAGAATGGTAGCCGGTGCCGCTATCGATTTCTCAGTAGGTATTCGAATGCATTGTAAAATCGGCGCGTCGATTTCTGCCGGTCAACCGATTCTCGATATTCTATGCGATGATGAGGGCAATTCGCGTACGGCCATGCAGTTGATTGATCAGGCCATTTCGATCTCGGATGAACCACCAATGGGCCTTCCTTTATGGAGAGATTTTTCGACGCTTCATGGCTAACGCACCCGGCAGGTACGACCTGGGCTAGGTTGTTGCTGCCCCATTCGGGTTCATTTGGCTTCGGCCGCATCGCGTGCATCGCGCGCTCGATTCACTCGCTCCTGCTGCTTTGCAATTTCGCCATCGAGATCCGCTAGCTTGCGTTTCCACTCTTCCGGATACTCAGAATAGGCTGCGGTTGATTTCGAACTAGGCGACGAAGTCTCGAGCTTTTTAAGCAGATCCGCCTGGGCTTCTGCGGCTGAGATAGCTCGGTCCAATGCCTCATTGGGGTCGGTTGGGATAGTTTGCTTGCCGGTTGATTCAAGCGAACTCATCATCGACTTGAGCGCTTCCGCCTGCGCCTTTTCTAAATATTCGGCTTTCAGACTATTTAACTTTCCCTGTAGATTGTCCAGGGCCTGAACTTCGGCATTGTAGATTACGACCAAGTCCGCGTAGGACGATTTCTTTGTAATGCTGATTTCGGTTGGACCGCAGCCAATTGCCATCAGCGCCAAAAACGACAGGAATAGCCGCCCACTTCGTAACATGGTCATTCCTAGTTCCACTCCCAAATTGATAGTATCTTTGCGATCTAATTAGCACGCAAGATAACACGGTCATGCTTACGTCGCAATGATCAGTGCTTTCGGCCATCAATCTTCCCGCCTCGGGAATGGATCGGCGAATGCCCCGAATGCCTGTAGGCCGCCATCGACCGACAAGTCGGTGGCTGTGATAAACGAGGCCGCACTACTAGTCAACCAAAGAACCGCATGAGCAATCTCATCGGGTTTTCCAATGCGGCCCATCGGATGCCGATTTGCGAGCTCGGACTCACCCCCTTGCGCGTCTAAGCTTGCCCGGACGAGGGGCGTATCAATCGCACCTGGAGATACGCTGACAACACGCACTCCTTCACGGGCATATTCGATCCCCCATTGCATTGCTTGAAGAAGATTTGCGGCTTTGATGGGGCCATAGATAGGAACTCCTCTTGTCGTGCGGTGTGCCTGGCCACTTGCGATGTTGACAACAACTCCACTTTGCTGCCGTCGCATTATCTTAAGCGCGTGCTTGGCCATATAGACATAACCAGAAAAATTCACGGCCAACATCCTATCGTAATCCTGGGAAAGAATTTCCTCGACTCGAACATACGAACTAGGTGGTTGAATGGCGGCGTTGTTGACCAAGACATCCAATCCACCAAACTCGGAAAAGGCCCATTCGACTATCTGCGCACACTCGGTTTCGTTCGCAACGTCCATCTTTCGAAAAGCGATGCCAGGTCTCAACGCGTCAGCAGCTTTTTCATCGAGATCAGCGCACACAACCTGAGCTCCGGATGTAACGAAAGCATCGCAGATAGCCCGTCCAATGCCGTTGCATCCGCCGGTCACTAATACAACTCGTCCAGAATGATCGTATTGCACGCTTCCAAGCGGTCGAGGGATATTCATGATAATCGCTATTGGTCGACCTTGAGCTTACGTCGGAAGACTTTATCACCATTGGTAACATACAGGTACTCGTGGTCCGGGCCAGCCAGCGCACAGCTTGTCAAGGCTTGGGCTTCGTTGGGCTTGGGCAACACTCCGCATTGTCGACCAGTCGGGTCGAAGACCTGGACTCCGAGTGCTGAGGTGACGTAATAACGCCCCATTTTATCAACAGACATTCCGTCTCCCTTCGATGCGGGTTGATATGGTGGTGGTTCATTAAACTTAAAGTCCCCTTTAGAGTCGATCGGCAAACGCAACGTCATGGTCGGCATCTTGGCATCGAGCGAACCGTCGGAATTCACGCGAAAGGTCCATACGTTTTCTCCACCATATTCCGAGACGGCTAGGGTTCCACCGTCATTGGATAGAGCGATACCATTCGGACGATTGATGCCTGTGTCGACAGAGGCTACCTCGCCTGTCTTGAGATGGATGCGAGTGACGCTTTGTTGTTGGGTTTCGGTGATATAGACGAAGCCGTCGGCGCTCACAGCCAGATCGTTGGGAGAGACATTGGTTGCTATCTCTTTTACCGCACCGGAGTCGGGGTCGATAGAGATCACTCGCTTCTTTGCTCCCTGGCATCCGAATAGCAAGCCGTCCGGTCCAAACTTAAGTCCACTGACCGCTTCTTTGACCAGTTCTGTACGTTTGCCATCAGCGACGTTGAGTTTATAGACTGCCGGTGCCTTCATATCCGAAAAGTAAAAGTTTCCTGCGGCGTCTGGGCACGGAGCATCGGCAAAGCCCATGTTCTCCGCGACCACCTCCCACGACTGGTCGGCTATCAGTAACTTGAGCAAGGTCAAGTCCCCCTTGAGATCCCCTCTCGTATCCAAGTCTGCCTGATGCTTTTCTTTTCGCCACAGCCATTTGAGGGCGTCTGGCAACAATGCACCTGCGTGGTCTGAATTGTGCGCGAATCCTTCGGCCCAATCGAATCGCAAATCGTAGCCCATGTATTGCAATGCGGAGGCCATCAATTGGTTGGACCAAGGCCAACTGCCGAATTCGTTGTCGATGTCACCGCTCGTATCGGCAAGGTAGATGCGTAAAGGCTTTGGTTCGGTCTTGCGGACATGTGACGGGTAGACGTTGCCGCCACGAAGATTCGTGAAGCTGCCGATGGAAGAGAGAACTTTGCGGAAAGCATCGGGACGCTCCCAGGCTACCGTGAACGAACAGATACCGCCGGAACTCGCACCACCTATGGCCCGCATCTCGGGCTCCTTTGACAGACTGTAACGCTTCTCAATCTCTGGAATGATTTCCTCGGTAAGAAATCTTGCATAGTGATCGCCAAGGCTATCGTATTCGAAGCTACGGTTAGAATTTTGCCATGGACTTTGCGGCTTGCCTTTGGACTTGTCGTGTCCTGGATTGATGAAGACTGCAATGGTTGGTGGCATGTCACCGCGGGCGATCAGATTATCAAACACGACCGGTACGCGGAACTGCCCCTTGGCATCGAGGTAAGAGTGTCCATCCTGGAACACCATCAAGGCTGCAGGCTGTTCTTTTTTGTATTGCGCCGGGACGTAAACGGACCATTCGCGAATTGTATTCTCGAAGATCTTGGACTCCCACGGGGCCATTGGTTCGACGCTACCGTGTGGCACCCCTTCTTGAATGACTGCGTCGGGATGGGGTTTCCATTTCGGTTTGTCCTGAGCCTGAACAGGCATCACCGGCACGGATTGTTCGGACCAAAGCCAGCGCAAGGCGTTGGGCATCTGGTCCCCTCCCCAGGTGCCACTGTGACCACCGTCGGTCATTACGAATTGGTTTTCATAACCCGCGAAGGCTAAGGCTGCGGCAAGGTCTTGATTGCTGAGCGGCCAGTTGCCAAAAAGATTGTTCAAGTCATCTTTGCCGTCTTGGAGGTAGAACTTAATGGGCTTTGGCTTCGACTTGGTCTTTCGAACTAGCCCAGCGTAGAGGCTACCGCCGCGGATATTCGTAAAGCTGCCAATGTGACTGAGCACCTTGCCAAACTGTTCGGGCTTTTCCCACGCAACTGTGAATGCGCAAATTCCACCAGAGGAGATACCTCCGATGGCGCGCTGCTTGGGGTCGTTCGAGACATTGAGCCCCTTGATCGCAACCGGCAGAAATTCTTCCACCAGAAAACGGGCGTATCGATCACCCATGGAGTCGTACTCGAACGAACGATTGCTTCGATCGCTCGCTCCAGGTTTAGTTGCCGGGATCGTCCCGGGACTAACGAACACGGCAATCGTTACGGGCATAGCACGTTGGTGGATCAAATTATCGAACACGATCGGAACCCGAAACGCACCATCCGATTTCGAGTACGCGGGCCCATCCTGGAATACCATCAAGCTAGCAGGCGTGTCGGAATTGTATTGTGCGGGTACATACACCGTATAGTCACGGCGAGTGCCGGGAAAAATTTTGCTTTCGGCGAAATTGCCCGCCGTGAGTTTCCCTTGCGGTACCCCCGGCTGCACATTTCTGTCAGGGTTCGCTGGATTGAGTCCGTCTTCGGCACGGAGCTGCGTCAGGGTGAGCATCGCAGCTAGGCCCAGATACATTACTGGTTTCATTAGTTTTTTGGAATTAGAGTTTTAGGTGGCGATTCGGCGAGGATTGTAAACGTAGCATCGAACTGTGGTTGTCGCTGTCTCGCGATCAAAGAAAATAGTCGATGCCCAATTGTACCAAGTTTGATGGCGGTGTTTTCGCTAGGCACGCGAGAACCCAAAATATAGTAGGCTTCTCGCTGTGTCGAAAGGTACCGCTCCAAAGCTACATGGCTTGCGAATGCTTTAGCCAAGTGTAGCGATCGAGTTGACTACCATTTGCAAGAATCGTGCAGCTGGGGCTCCATCAATGACTCGGTGATCGAAGGTAAGACTTAGCGTGAGTTGATACCTCGCGACGATCGAACCGTCATCGAGTACGATTGGTTCGCGACGAATCGCCCCCATTCCAAGTATGGCTGTCTCAGGTGAGTTGATTATCGGCGTGAAGGAGTCGATCCCGAACGCACCTAGGTTGGTAATGGTAAAGACGCCTCCTTGCATTTCGGCGGCAGCTAGCGTTCCGTCGTGAGCGCGCTCTACAAGTCGTCGCGACTGATTGGCAATTTCGGCAACCGTCAGCTCGCCCACGTTTCGAATGACCGGGACGACTAATCCGTCCTCGGTGTCAACCGCCATCCCCAGATGAATTTGATTTTCGGCAGGGACTATTATCGCGTTCTCTTCCAAACGCCCTGCTAGCAACGGATGTTGCTTAATAGCTTCTGCCACAAGCTTGGTGATGATGTCCTGATAGCTGGGGATTGGTGACGGGCTTTCGACAGACTTCAAGCGATTACGTAGGTTGACAAGGTTGGTCGCATCTGCCTTAGTGGTGATGGTGACAGGAACCGTCAACTGTCGACTAGCGAGCATTCGCTGAGCGATGACTCGGCGCCGGCTAGTCATCGGCAGTCGCAGTCCTTTGCCGGCGGCTGCTCGTATATCGCTTTCTCGCACTCGCCCGCCTGCACCCGTTCCCGATAGTCCTCTCCAGTCGATCCCCAACTCGATTGCAACGCGACGAGCACGTGGGCTTGCAATGACTGGGTGCTTTTCATTGTGGCGTAAGTTTTCAGTCTGTGAATTGACGACCAATGGCTGGAAGCCTATGCCACACTCTGTTTGCTGCGACTCGGCTTCTCGTCGCAATGCCATACTTGCGTTACTTGCAGATGGCGTCGACTCGCCGACTGCGACAAGATAACCGATCACCGCACCTACCTTAACGGTGCCGCCATTGACTGGTCCAGTATCGGGGATTCGAAGGATGCCTTCATCGACGGCTTCAATTTCTTGGAGCGCCTTATCGCCCTCCAGTTCAAAGATCGCTTCGCCACGTTGGACGCGATCGCCGTCCTTTTTCAGCCAACTGATGAACGTACCTTCCTCCATCGTCCAACCCAGACGCGGAACCACAATTTTATGGGCCATGATTACTCCTTCACAAGCGAACGAATCGCGTTTGCAATCTCAGCCGCGGTTGGAACGACAGCCGCTTCGAGTGGCGGACTGTAGGGTGTCGGTGTGAATACCCCAGTCAGGCGACGAATAGGCGCGTCGAGATGGTTAAAACCAGCATCGACAACTTGCGCTGCAATCTCGGCCGCAAATCCGCAAGGAGCTGGGGGTTCATCGACTATTAAGAGGCGACCGGTCTTAGATACCGATTGCAGGATCGTGTGCGTGTCCAGTGGTGAGACGGTGCGTGGATCGACCAGTTCTACCGAGATGCCCTCACTCTGCAGTTCGTCGCAGACCGACATTGCGAGATGCACCATTCGAGCCAGTGCAACAACGGTAATATCTGTTCCAACACGGACAATCGATGCACACCCGAATTCAATCTCATAGTCTTCTGTTGGAACGTGACACTTCGATGTCAATATCTCTCGATGTTCGAGGAACATGACCGGGTCGTCGCAACGCAACGAATACTTCATGAGACCCTTTGCGTCGTAGGCATTGGACGGCACCACCACGCGCAATCCTGGGACCTGAGCGTACATGGCATAGTAGCTGCCGGAATGGTGAGTCGCGGCCGAGTGGCCGATGCCGATACAGCCGCGTAACAGGATTGGCATCTTCAATCGACCGCTCGACATGTACTGCATCTTGGCGATCTGATTCACGATCTCACCGAATGAATCGAGAATGAAATCGGCAAACATGAAATCGACGACGGGCCGAGTACCCGTCATCGCAGCACCGCCGGCGAGTCCGACGAAGCCGCGCTCCGAGATTGGAGTGTCACATATTCGTTCAGGACCGTATACGTCAAATAGTCCGGTTGTGGTTTTGAAATTGCCACCGCGAATACCAATTCCCTCCCCGAGGACAAAGATCGTCGGATTGATCGCCATTTCTTCCGAAAGCGCTTCGTGCGTCGCCTGAGTGAACGTTATCTCGCGTCTCGCCGCGTCTTGGTTCGCCTCGAACCCTGGTCGCTTCGTTGTTCGATTCGACGAATAAACATTCAAGGCTGCAGTCGCGGCGTCGGGTAATTGGCTGCTTTCAGCGAACTGTCGCGACTCGGCGATGAGAGAAGCGACCTCCGTTTCGATTTCGTTAAGCTGCGTTTCACTAACGCTAAGCTCGGTCAACAAGTGTTGTCGAAGTGACGCGATAGGGCAGCGACTCTTCCACATCTCAACCTCCTCACGAGTGCGATAACTGAAATCACCCATCCCTTCAGCATGAGCGCGGGTGCGATAGGTCTTGCACTCGATAAGCGTAGCGCCACCCCCAGATCGGGCTCGCTCGACCGCCTGGTGAGCCACTTCCGTGACCGCCAAGACATCGTTGCCGTCGACTTCAAATCCGGGCAAGCCGTAGTTGGCTGCTCGACGGCCGACGTTTGGGATGCCACTGGAGTAGGCGAATGGAACCTCCGTCGCGAACTGATTGTTTTCACAGACGAAAAGGACCGGCAGTTTCCAGATACTTGCCATGTTGAGTCCCTCATGAAACGCGCCGTTATTCACGGCGCCGTCGCCGAAGAAGGCGACTGCGACTCCTCCTGTTTTCAACAACTTAACGCTGTACCCTCCACCACAAGCTTGCAAGATGCACGGTCCGACAATGCCACTGGTCCCCATCATTCCGATCTCTGGCGAAAAAAGATGCATCGAACCGCCTCGCCCGCGCGAGCACCCCGTCGCTCGACCGAATAATTCTGCCATAAGTTCCGATGGTGGCATTCCCTTCGCCAATGCATGCCCGTGACCGCGATGCGTGCTGAAGATAGGATCATCCTTTGTTAGATGACAGCAAACCCCAACTGCAATCGCTTCCTGCCCGACGTACGTGTGACATGCGCCGAAGATAAGACCCCGCTGATGGCAGCGTGCCAGTTCTTCCTCTGTATGCCGAATGATCAGCATCGAACGATAGAGGGCAGTGGGCAGTGGGCGGTGGGTCATGGTTTTACTTTGTTAGGCAGTAGGCAGGCTGTGCGACAAACAGAAATTTACGAAAAATGCGTTCATGCGAGTTTTGTTCCGTTGTGCGATCTGGCTTCAGGTTGTTCGGGGGCTTGTCCCCCACCAACCATGTTTTGGCGTACTAACGGCCGGCGCTCGCGAATCGACTTGTTCCGCTCGGCTTTGCCCGCCTCCGGCCGGCAAAGCCGAGCGGAACGGGAGTTGGGACGCCCAATTGTAGAACGCCAAAACGCATCCGTTGGGGGCAAGACCCGAACGGATGGGGTAGCGATATTGTCTAACTGTTTCCAATTCCTTTAGACTTCCTTGTGCAATTTTAAAGAAGTGGATGTAATCACCTCGATTGTCGCGACCATAACACTCCCCGCCCTGGCGTACCACCAGCGTTCATGGCCATGTTGCCACCGTCCATCGGAATGATGGCGCCGGTGATCCAGGCTGAAGCATCGGAAGCCAGCAGTACGGCCAATCCCATAATGTCATTCGGCTGACCAAGGCGACCAGCGGGAATGCCACTAAGAAATTGGCCTTCCAAAGATGGGTCTTCGAGCATGCGGGCCTTCAAACTGGGGTTCACGACTTGAGCGGGTGTGACACAATTCACGCGTACGCCTCGATGGCTCCATTCCGTGCTAAGTTCTCGAGTCATTTGGATGACGGCTCCCATGGCCATGCTATAGGCAATGTGCCCTCGGCCAAGCGCCGTGGAACTCGCCAATGAACCGATGTTCATGATCGAGCCGCGACCTTGATTGAGCATTCGCCGTCCGGCTTCCTGGCACATCGCAAACCGACCTACAACGAGGTTTTGAAGTACGCGAAGAAGGTCGGCAATGATAAGGTCTTCGGGCTTGGATAGATGCCCATCGCCGGCGATGTTTCCAAGGAAATCAACGCGGCCGAAATCCGCATCGACCTGCCGAAACAGTTCTTGGATCGCGTCCGGGTTTGAAACGTCCGTACTTGCGCAAGAGGCCCTTCGTCCAAAGGCTCGAATGTGCTCTGCGGTGGCTTCTGCCCCCGCCAGGTTGCGGTCGACGAGCATTACATCGGAGCCGGCCTCCGCAACGGCCAACGCGGTGGCTCGGCCTAAGCCTTGTGCGGCACCGGATACGACTGATACGCGACCGGAAAGATCAAATAACTTCATTGCAGTCCTCTGCCTTCAGGGCCTTCAGGGAAGAGTCGTCTTTGGCTAAGTTCAGTGAGAGCCTACTATGAGCGGCCAGATTTTGAATGCAAACACCAACCCAGTTAGACCAAGGTAGAAAACTCCGCAACTCATGAGACCGACCGAATGATACCACCTCGGCCGAACGTCGTACGGCAACAGGCGATAGTTAATCCACAACAATTGAAACGAAGTCACACCGATCGCAAGATTGTTGAAATTAGCGATGAAATCTGTCATCAACTTGGGGGCGTTACTAAACAAAAAAGCACAAACAAAAGACCACAATACGTAGCAACCAAGGATGGAATAGTACAGATACTTCACCTGATGAGGTTTCATGGAGCTGCGGACGCGACTGTTTGCAGTCCAAATCGCGTCTGTCCAGCGACGGCTGAAGTCATCGACGATGGACATTTGGCTAGGCAACATCACCATCATTCCCGTAAACAGGGCTACGATCCACAGCACCTTGGCAAAGACAGGGCTAAAGCCGGAATGAAAGATCCCGTCCGCTGTGACAATCGCTTGAGCCACACTTGTTTGTTCCGGTGTGATGGTCGAGTACTGAGCGAATTGCATAGAAATCAAAGCAGGGAGAGCCATCCCCATGAAACAGCCTGGTGCCCATACCAGAATTTGGTCGGTGAGCACGTATCGCCACCAGCCTCGCCAGCGACGGAGATTTTCTGCGTTCAAGTCAAATACCTTACCTACGTGGCTGAGCGTCACGCTTGCACCGCCGACTGCACTCGGAATAGCACCCACCTGACTCCCCATGCCCCAGCCTTTGTCGCGTACAAAATTGCTATAAGTCGAATTGGACAAACCACCGCCACCCGCGTACCCGGCGAACGCACCTAACATCACAATGCTCGCGACCGATATCGTTGGCCATTCGCCGTGTTGCAATACGTGGGCAAGAGCATTGGTGACAATCTCACCACCGTGTCCATCGCTAATCGGTACGTTGCCAAATTTCACAAAGCCACTAAAAACACTCCACCAGTTGGCAGGACTAACGCACGTCAGGCCGATAATCAAGCAATAGCCGAGAACGATAGTGACCTTGGCCGTCATCACCAACTGCAACATGTTGTAAACTTTGCCACCCATGAAGATCGGCACCGTTACTCCCAACAAGCAAGCGTAAGCGAGCATGGTGATCAGCCCTCGATCCGCAAGAGTCGGTGGCCGATCGAGAATGAGCGACGCGATCAACGCCGCTCCATGCGTGGAAAGCCCAGGCACTAGAGCCGAAATATTGAGGGTCAGCATCACACCGACCCAGAACATCGGCCCCGGTCGCATGCGCATGAAACCGGTAAAAACCGGCTCACCGCAATACAGGGCATATCGACCGCATTCGAGATTGTAAAAAACCTGTAGTACGATCGCGACCGTCGCGATCCACATCAAACCACCACCAAACTTTGCGGTCACCGTTGGTCCGAGTAGCCATTCACCACCTCCGATTTGAATCCCCATCATGACGATGCCGGGACCGATGAAACTTGCCCAGTTCCGCCATGAGAGTGGTTTGGGCTCAGGCAAATCGGCCGTTTCCCACGGCGGGATTCGATGGGAGTCATTGGTCATGTTTTTGCCCACGGCCATCACTTTTCTTCGATCACCGGATTCGTCAATGACCCAATGCTTCCGATCTCGATGGTTACCGTGTCACCCGGTTGAAGAAATACCGGTGGTTTGCGGGCAGCGCCGACTCCGTGGGGCGTCCCGGTCAGGATGACGGTTCCTGGTAACAAACGCGTGCTGCCGCTTAGGAATTCAATCAGAGTCGGCACATCGAAAATCATGTCGTTCGTATTCCAATCTTGCATCGTCTGACCGTTAAGAACCGTCTTGATCGATAGTGTGTTTGGATTGGGGATCTCGTCTCGCGTGACGATCCATGGCCCTAGTGGGCAAAAGGTTGCGAACGTCTTTCCTCGGCACCATTGACTGCCTCCTTTTTCAATCTGCCAATCCCGAGCACTTACATCGTTTGCGCAGGTATAGCCCAAGACATAGTCCAGAGCCTGGGCTTTCGATACGTTGTAACACTCGCGTCCGATCACGACGGCCAATTCGCATTCGTAGTCAACTTGGTCGCTTCGCAAATGCCTTGGAAGGATGATCGGGTCGCCTGGATTTTGCAAGGTGCCAAGGTTTTTCATGAACACTACTGGGTACTCTGGAATGGGCTTTTTACCTTCGTCTGCGTGCTTGCGATAGTTGAGTCCGATACAGATAATGTCGCGGGGCTCGATTGGAGCGAGCAGTTTGGCCGGAGTGACAACCTCACCTGAATCCCTAAACGAGCCAAGTATGTCACCCTCGATGCGTGTTGTCGTTCCATTGTCGTGGCGGCGACCAAAGGAAGAAACGCCTGACGCGTTTTCATAGCGAACGAACTTCATTGTGTTTTACTTTCGATTGCAATTGAAATATTAGCCGACAGCTCAAGGAACGAAGGGGGAACGGAGCCCAGCGAAGTCTGCAGCGAGGGATAGTTTATCAACAACGTCTACCGGTAGGTTGATCCCACTTATTTGGGCCAGCCGAAAGAGTTGCCACTCACTTTCGCCAGGCAGGAGAACCCGGTCGACGCCGTCGGCGGTTGCAGCTCCATGAATCTCGTCGATCAGTTCTTTCAATCTCAGTTGAAACTTTTTCATTGGTACCATGGCCGCGATATCGATGGCTATGAACGATGCGTTGTGCCAAGACGGACGCGAAGGTTCATCAAACATCCAGCTGCCAACTTGCCAAGTCATATTGCCTCCTGGCAATATCGCGGAAAGGATTTCACACCACAGTCCGAAGCCGTAGCCTTTGTGCCCAGCCATCGGAGCGAGTGAAGCTTGTTGAGGATACAGACTGCCATCGGTGGTGGGCATGCCGTCGTGGCCAACGAGCCATGTTGACGGTATCGATTCACCTCGTTGAATGGCCGCGTACACTTTGCCACCTGCAACTGCAGCCGTCGCCATGTCGAGTAGGATTGGATCGCCGTTTTCAACCGGGATGCCGTAGGCTATCGGATTGCTTCCCAATACAGCGGTGCGAGAACCGGGTGCAGCAACACTAGGGATATCGTTGCCTGTTACCATTCCGATAAAGCCTTCGCGAGACGCCATTGCAGCGTAGTAGCCGGCGGCGCCGATGTGTCCTGTATTTCGCAAGCCAACGTACGCGATGCCTACATGACGTGCTTTGACCATAGCAGTTTGCATGGCAAAAGCGCTACCCACTTGGCCGAGCGCCGACTCGCCGTCGATGATCGCCCAGCCCGGGCCTTCGCGTACAAGGCTGGGAACGGCGGTAGGTTGATACCCACCCCCCTTGAGTTTCTTAAGATAGCCACCCAACAGTTTTGTGCCATGCGTAAAGACCCCCATCGCATCCGTCGTAACGAGCGCGCTCGCGGTAGTCTCTGCGTCGGCAGAGCAAAGGCCAAACTTGGTGAGGGCGGCGGTACAGAAAGTTGTCAGAGAGTCGATAGAGATGTTCACGATTGCTTCCTGTAAAACTCGTTCGGGACAATGGTCCCAAACTACAACATTGTCCTTTGCCCTTTGCTTACAACTCCTTTGGCCGGCAAAATTTGATGGGCATTTCACTCGTTGGATTGTCCAAGACCATACCCAGACGGCCCGCCAATAGCTCGTCAAGCTCTTTGCCGATTATTTCCGCTCGCCAGCCAAGCGTCAAACACGGTGGCGGAGCGTCATCGCATTTCGGGTCCAATCGATACTTCACAAAGTCCCGCAAGTCATCTGAGGTTGCGACAATGGCTGGAGCAATCCGCTTGGTTCGACAAATATACGCCAGCGCTGCAGACAAAAACTGCGTAAGCATGCCAGCGGGTTGCCCCTTGCCGTAGCGTTGCTTCTTGGGCCAAGTTGGAGCTGGCTGAAGAAGCGAATCTTCAATGGTTTTTGAGAGCTCGGGCAAATACTGCTTGGTGTGTCGGTGCTCCATACCGCGAAGCGAGGTCATCCGTCGAACGTCCGAAGTTCCCCGCCTAGCTAGTTCGACCAACAAATCGTCGCGAAGGATTTTACGAGGCGGAACATCGCGTTCTTTTGCCTTGAGATCGCGCCAATTCCACAGTCCTCGCACGATGGACAACGAGTTTCCCGAAAGGGCTTGGATGCCACTGATTCGAAACCAGCTTTCGTTTGACTCAAACTCGGCAAGTTCTTCCTGTCGGCGTCTAGTCTCTTCATCAAGCCAAGAAAGCCGATCTTGTTTGTGCAATTGCTGACTGAGCGATCGATATAGACTCGGTAAATCGCGAACGTCCTGAGCCGCATACTGTAGCTGTTGATTCGACAATGGACGATTTCGCCAATCGGACCTAGTCTCTTCTTTGTCGAGGATCATTCCGGTGAATCGATGCACCAAATTTCCGTAGGAGGCAGGATATTCAAAGCCCAGAAAGGCCGCCGCGATTTGGATGTCGAAAAGTTTTGGAATCAGCTTTTTAGTCGCTCGATAGCAGAACAAGGTCTCTTCCCGACCAGCGTGCACGATGACTGTGGTTTCCGGTTCGATCAACGATTCCCAGAAGGGGCTGAGATCGGTGCAAGTATAAGGATCGATGATGGCGATTTCATCTTCTGTTGCCACCTGCACCAGGCAAAGCTCAGGTCGGTAGGAATCCTCCGCAACGAATTCCGTATCAAAAGCCACAAGCTTCCGGGCAGCTATCTTTTGACAAAGCTGATGGAGAGATTCCGGGTTTGTGATATAACTGAAAAGTGCGTTCAATCGCTGCCCTGCGGTTGTTGTGGTTCGAGGTATTGCCCGTTCCCGCTGGCTCTCAAGTGGCAGACGGCTTTCCAAACCTGTGCCGACCTCGCGGAAAATGCTAGCAAACCAATGCTATTTGTACACAGAAGTGCTTAGAGCCACAACAACGGGTGGTAGGCACCGAGCGAATCTCCGCCGAAATACCGACGCTCAGCATGAGTTTGCCTAAAAATGATAGACATTTCATCCAATGGGATCAGTTGGGTACCCAAATCGGGCCTTTTGGTAAGTGCTCGATCGAAAGCAGAATCCGAGCTAATCATCGCTGCGGGAGGGAGATGGCTAGATGTAAAGGAGCCGTCGTTGGGATCACTAGGCAGACCAGCGTTGGAACTGATCTTTTCCATTCTAGAGTTGGACATTCCCGAATCGGTACAGGTCAGCGTTGCGGGTGGCGAATTGCTGAATTGGACGGAGGATTTGGATAAGGCCTTGGCTGCCAAATTGCCAGCCAGGACCTATCTTAAATTGGCCCTGGCCGATTGCAAATACATGGAATGGAAGAGCGTCGCGTATCGGATTTCGAGAGCTTTGATTCGTCGCTCTCAATTAATCTTGGTACATTATGCGGACGTGGAGAATTCGAGGGCACCCAATTGGAATGAGGTCATCGAGACTACAAAATGGCTCGGTGGAAGATTTGTTTTGATCGATACGCATAGCAAAGAGTCGGGTGGCTTATTGGATCACTATTCGCTCGATCAATTGAGCGAAATGATTGCCGCGGCAAAGCAACGCAAACTTGGCGTCGCATTGGCTGGTTCGTTGAAATTGGATCAACTTCAAAAAATGTCAAGTTTGCACGCGGATTGGCTAGGCGTACGTGGGGCCGTTTGTCACGATACCCTGCGAACGGGCGATCTGTGCCCGGATCGACTGAAGCAAGCGATTGATTTATTCCCTGCCTGTTCCTCCATTGGAAGCTGAACACTATGTCTTCGGGCAGCGAACGAGATCGACCCTGTGGACTTTTGCGACAGGGGAACAAAGTGGTTGGCAATGTTTGTATGCCTGAAGAGACAGAAGTGTTCATCAAGGAATTCAATCACTGCTACGGGCAATTGCGACTGGAAGTGAGCGGGCCAGTTACCACCACGACGAAACCAACTTCTAATCCTCACTCCTTTCGATTGCCGATGTGGTTCCGCCACGTCTGGAATGAACGCAATGTGGAAGAGTAAGGTTGGAAGAGTAGGCACGTGGCGGATGCTGCTAGCATCCGAACCGACGCTAGCAGCGTCGGCCACGCCTTAACATTTTACCGAAGTCGTCCAATAGGCTATAAGCTACAGGGGTCGCCAGTAGACTTATCAACAACGAGAGAGCTTGACCGCCGATGATGACTTTGGCCATGCTAGCTCGGGCACTTGCACCCGGGCCTTGTCCCAACGCGATTGGAACCATTGCAGCCATCAGCATTACCGTCGTCATGAGAATGGGGCGGAGTCGTGTATGATTGGCTTCGAGAATTGCCATTTCAAGTGGCATGCCGGTGCGTCGCAACTCGTTTGTCTTATCCACCTGCAAAATACCGTTCTTCTTAACGATCCCGATCAGCATAAACAATCCAAACATTGCATATAGATCCATTGGCGTTCGAAATAGTAGCAGCGACAACAGGCCAAATGGAAACGTAACAGGTAGGGCAGCCAGGATGCTGATGGGATGTATCCAGCTTTCGAACTGGGCAGCCAGGATCAAGTACATGAATGTAACGCTTAATCCAAGTGCGACCATGAAGTAATAGGCCGTTTCATTCAACATGTCTGCTTGCCCTCCAAAAACGATTTGATACTCAGGCGGCAAACTCATTTCGGAGACACTTTTATTTGCAAACTGAACGGCTTCGTTTAATGAAACTTCGTCTGGATGTGCCATCAAGGTAACGGTGCGCTGTCGATTCAATCGGTCTATCTGACTTGGTCCTTGTTTTTCTTGTGTCCGAGCAAGACTGCTTAACTGAACCTGGCCAACGGATGGAGTGGGAATAGAAATGGTTAGCAAGTCCTCTGAGTCGGTACGAAATTGTTTGGCCGCACGCAACCACACATCATATTGCTCGGTACTCTCTTTAAAGCTTGAAACAATCTGGCCGCCTACCAAGACGCTGAGCGTGTTCGCGATCATTTGAACTGGAATTCCCAAGTCCATCGCACGCTCTCGGTCGATGTCCACTTGCAATTCAGGTTTTCTCATCGAAAGGGTCGAATCAATATCGACAAGGCCGTGTAACTGCCGCAACTTCTTTTTGAGCACGTCTGCATAGGTTGCCAACTCCTCTACGCCCGGCCCCTGTAGACTGATTTGAAAAATGCGACTGTCACCATTCGGGCCGCCACCGAGTGCCGAAACATCGGACACAGAGGTTCGTAGATCGGGGTAGTCTTGGAGTATTTCGCGAACGCGGCGCATCAATTCGAACTGCGTAAACTGCCGCTTGTCAAGTTCAACCAATCGAAGATAAATGGAGCCACGCGTAACATCTCCTTGTCCCTTGGCCGAGCCCGACTGTCCAATCGAAATGAAACGGTGCACAACTCCGGGTAACTTGGCCAACCGATTCTCGATTTCGGTGACGACTTGATTGGTGCGATCCAAGGTAAAACCTTCGGGTGTAGTGAATCCCACTTGCATCTCGCTTTGATCGTCACGAGGAACAAGGTTTGCACCAAGATTCATGGCGATGGGAATAGTGGAAGCGATGACCAATAGACACGCCCCCATGGTTACCCATCGATGCCGAAGCGACCATCGCAAGAAAATTCCGTAGATCCTTTCGATAGCACCGTAGATCCAACCCGATTTAGAACCCACCCCGCCCTTCTCGACCTTAAGAAATCGGGAGCAAAGCATGGGGGTTAGCGTGAACGACACGAACAGACTCATCATAATGGCAAAGGCGACTGTCAACCCAAAGCTGCTAAAAAAGCGACCAACCATCCCACCCATAAATGCGACTGGAACAAAAATCACAACGAGCGACAAGCTAGTGGCCAAAACAGCTAGTGCAATTTCACGAGTCCCGAGGCTCGCGGCTGCCATCGCATCCAAGCCGTTCTCCTCCATGTGGCGGAAGATATTTTCGTGCACAACTACCGCATCGTCGATTACAACCCCGATGGCCAAAATCAACCCCAGCATCGTGATGTTGTTGAGCGTAAAGCCCATGTACTGCATGAACAAGAAGGTAGGGATGATCGATGTAGGGATGGCCAGGGTTGCAATCACCGTCGTTCTCCAATCTCGGATGAACAGTAGAATCGTAGCGCCGACTAAAACAATTGCTAGGAATAGATGAAAGCGAACTTCCTCCATGGAGACCCGAATGAACCTCGACTGATCTTGCGTCAACTCCACTTGGATATCTGTTGGCAACGCCTTGCGTATGCGATCCAATCTCTTCTGTACGGCATCTGAGATGGCGACGGTATTGGTCCCGGATTGCTTCTGTACAAACAAACTAACAGCGTTTTGCCCGTCCAGTCGGCTAAGGCCCCGTGGCTCCTCGATAGAATCCTCCGCGACTCCAATGTCTTTAATACGTATCGGGTAGCCATTGCGATTTGCGACGATTAATTCGTTAAACTGCTCGGCTTTCGCGATGCGTCCCAAGGTTCTTAGAACCATTTCTCGTTGCCCTTGATCTACTATTCCTCCAGGGACTTCTAAGTTCTGACTAATCAGCGCCTGTCGAATCTCTTCGATGGATAAGTCGTAGGCCTTGAGTCGGTCCGTATCGACGCGAACTTGGATGGCGCGATTGCGACCACCCGCCAAAAAGACGTTTCCAACTCCTGGTACAGTTTGAAGCAATTCCTGAATTTGATGTCGGGCAATTTCAGTCACTTCGCGAATGTCGCGATTCCCGGAAACACCAATGGTAATGATCGGTGCCGCGTCCAAATCGAATTTATTCACCAAGGGAGTTTCAATACCCTCCGGTAGTCGACGAACTACCGATGAGATCTTGTCTCGGGCTTCCTGCGCCGCAACGTCGCCGTTTTTTTGCAGAACAAATCGAATAACGATCGTTACGCTCCCTTCGCGCGTTGTCGATCGCATCTCATCGATTCCAGATATCGTGTTCAGGGTTTCTTCGAGAGGCTTGGTAACCGAGGTCTCAATCTCCTCAGCGCTCGCGCCTGGCAACGCTGCGGAGACCGAGATGACCGGAAAGTCGACCTTTGGAAAAAGATCCACACCCATTTCAAAGTACGACACGATTCCGAGCACAACGGGAACCGCCACGAGTACCCATGTAAAGACAGGTCGGCGAATGCAAATGTCAGATAGGTTCACCGTGTCGCCTCCCGAATGGAAATCGGCATCCCATCCGAGAGCAGACGCTGCCCACTCGTGACGACGACCGAACCCTCCGGAAGCGAAGGCGACTCGATCTCCATCCATTCATTCGTTTGCTGACCAAGTGTGACTCTCACTTCGCTGGCCGTGCCGTTCTGTACCAGGAAGATTTTGTGGATACCAGCGAACGAATAGAGTCCCGCCATCGGTATGGTTGTGGCGGATGGCTTCTGGTCGATCAGAACTTTGGCTTTGGCAAAACCACCTGGCTTGAGAATGGCAGTCTCATTCGGAACGTCCACTTCCACCATAAATGTTCTGGTAGTACGGTCTACTGACGGGCTTATTCTCGCGACGCTGCCGATGGTTGGAGTTGCGCGAGAACCCGTCACGACTTCCACTGCTTGCCCAACCACAACATCACCGCTATAAGATTCGGGAACTGCAAGTCGTAGCTTCAATGTACGCCCAAGAACGAGCCTAAAAACTTCAGTGCCAGGTCGAACAAGAGTTCCTTCCGAAACCAATCGTTCTGTTACGGAATAGGTTGAGTCGGCCGTGTTCGTAGGCGTAGGCGCACAGATCACGACGTCTCGAAGTCTTTGATTGGCAATGGCCAACTCCGCGTTTCGAAGCCTCGCCATTGCAACTGCCGACTTAGCCAATAGAAGTTGATTTTGCCAGTCCGATTCGAGTACCAATGCCTCCGATTTTGCCTGCTCAAAATCCTCCGCTGAAATGGAGTTGGTGGCCTTGAGCGGCACCAATCGCTTCAATCGCGACTGAGCTAACTCAAATCGCAAGCGGGCTGAGACAACAATAGGCAATCTACTGAGGTCCTCGGATACGTCTGGAACGACTAGGAAACCACCCTTTGCAAGTTCGGCTTGCACATTGCGATCTGCAGAATCGCATGCAAGCTTAGCATCGGTTGGATCCAATTCCAGCAATCGCTCGCCCGGTTGAACAACGCTTGACAGGTCGTGGTAGATTCTGACTACTCGACCTTCCTGCTTGGAACTGATCGTAACCTCCTCGAAGCCATGAAGTGTTCCAACGGCTTCTACGAATCGTTGGATAGAGCGATGTTCAACGAGGGATGCGGTAACCACGAATTGATCGTTCGAAAGCTGTTTGGATGCCGCGGGCAATTCCAGCAGTTCCTGTCGGTGAGCACGCCGATTCGCCATCCACCAGCCTCCACCAAACGCAAGAATCAGGCCCACAACCACAACAATCCAATGAATCCAAGATCGCCTCGAAATGAAACTGGAATGCGACGCAATCGACCGAAAGTCGTCAGCAGTCTCCGGCTGGAGAACATCCACAGCACCGTCATTTGGATTGGAGTGTGTTGCGGGTTCTAATAGGTTGGTGGACATGTGTTTCCTTGAATGAACTAAGAGGAGGCTCGAGTGTTGGTGATTGGACTGATGGAGAACTTCTCGACTTGCTTCCTGCCTTCACGCGAAATCTTTCGAAACAGGACCAGCAGGATTTGCTGTTCCTCTTCCGTGAGGGCTGAAAGAAGAGCGCGATGGAAAAGAAACTTGGCATTCGATGCCGCCTCAAAGGCTTTTTTACCTTCATCCGTAAGGTCAACGTGGATAACCCGGCGGTCGACTTCCGACCTCGTGCGATGAACTAAACCCTTTTGTTCCAAGTGGTCTACGAGGTTCGTCATCGAATTGACAGCAACACCCAAATGCTCAGCCACGGAACGCATCATCTGTGGTCCAGACTCTCCCAAGAGCTCTACGATGCGAAGATCCTGATGACCAAGGTTTGCCTGTGGACCACACGCGGCAGCGTCATGCAATTGAATGAATTGCTTTAATATTTCACGAACAATCAGCCCGAAATCATTCGCTCGTTCGTCCACACGGTCCATTATTACATCTTCGTTCGAATAGTTCGGATTGTGAATTAATCTATTTTGGAATAATTCCCCCGTCATGTCAAGACGCATTTCTTCCACTCCGACGTGGCGAACCTGCAGTTCGCCTTGGGAGTCAAGCGACCGACGTCGCCGACTGGTACACTATGCTAAGCACAGCCAAGTAACAAACGCTCCGGCTTTTTTTTGGCCATTTGTTGGGGATGCCATCCATGTTCCATATTTTGCTCGTTGACGACTCGGCCACCGATCGTTTATTGATTGAGGGACTTCTGAAAAAGTGTTTGCATTTTGATGTTGTCACAGCCGCAGACGGATTGATCGCGCTGGAGAAAATCAAAGCAAAGGCCCCGGATCTGGTCGTAACGGATATGCAAATGCCAAACATGGATGGGATGCAATTGGTTGAGAAAATCCGTAGTCTTTATCCTCTCATTCCGGTCGTCCTCATCACTGCGGCAGGAAGCGAGGAACTTGCATCGCAAGCCTTACAACGTGGGGCGGCGGGCTACGTTCCAAAGTCCCGTTGCGAAGAACTGTTGCAAGATACGCTAAACCACGTCATCGAATTGACACGGACGGAATCCAGTTTCGAACGGATCATCGAATGCGCTACACTTACCCATTTCGAGTTTGCGTTCGAAAATGACTTTGCTTTGATCGCCCCTCTAATCGAACTTGCGCAACGCATGACGATAGGACTTGGGATCTGCGACGAACCGGCCGCAATTCAAGTTGGCGTTGCCCTCGAGCATGCCGTCTTGAACGCTATATACCACGGGAACTTGGAGATCGGCGGACCGCTCAATGGTGATCGAACTCTGATGGACGAGCGATTAACTAAGTCGCCTTACAAGAACCGACGTGTTCATATCGAGATACGTGTCACGCGGGAGGAAGCTCGATTCAAGGTTCGGGATGAGGGACCTGGGTTCGAGTATAAGGAACTTACGGATACCGGACGAAAAACGGCGCTGTTAGGCGAGGGTGGTCGAGGGCTCTTCCTGATGTGGGCCTTTATGGACAGCGTTTCCTTCGACCCAACTGGAAATGTGGTCGTAATGACAAAGCGCAGAGTTGCAAAAGAGGCTGAAGTAAAAACGGACGTCGCCAAAGCAAAACCAGATCAGCCAAAAACGCCTACCGTCGTGGGCATTCTAAAACCACGCGACGGAGGTTCACCGATTCTATTGAAAAAACCAAAGATGACGGCAGGCCGTGATCCCAGTTGCGATATCGTGATCCGCTCGTCGTCCATCTCGTTGCACCATTGTTTGCTTTATACATTCGAGGGTTGGTGGTATGTACGGGACTTAAAGAGCACCAATGGGATTCGAGTGAATCATGTGTCGTTTCGTGAGCATTTGCTTCGACCTGGATCATTACTATCCATTGGCAAATATGAATATACGATCGACTATGAGCCTACCGCCATGGGTGCGTTTGGAATCGACCCACCTGCAGATCCCTTTTAAACCGTCGCCCATATCTTCGTTGCTAACCTTGCCATGCTACCGCGGGAAGCCAGGCCCGGCATACGTTCTTCCTAGCATACGTTCTAAGCACTACGGCAGAAGTTCTTTGATTCGATCGTTGTGGCAGTGTCGCTCCGCGACACTGAATTGCCGAGTCGCGGAGCGACGTCGGCTACATGTT
>JAYVPJ010000079.1:0-152047 GCA_043757445.1 Pirellula sp.
ATGCGCGCCAACGCCTCGAGGGCGCCACCGGCCAGTGCGCGCTTGCCGCCTTCGCGATAGAAGTAATACCGCTCCGTGAGCGCCGCCACCGCCTGGGACTCGCGAATTAAACCCAGGGCATCCATCGCGGCCAGTTGCTCATGCTCGCTCGACCGGTTCAGCAGCACGAACAGCCCATCGACGAGCCCGGCCGGCACCGGCGGCCGCACCCCGCGCGCATCAAACGACGCCGCGAGCACACGACCGGCTACGCGGGCTCCAGCAATCCGCGTGCGGCGATCGTCGGCCACCACCATCTGCCGCAACGCCTGCGCGACCACCGCCAACTCCTCGGGCGCGGCGCCCAGCGCCGAACGGCCGGCGAGAATGCCGAAGGCATAGGCCGCCGCCACCCAATTGCCACCAGTCTCCACCTCGAGCATGCCCACGGGGGTGGCGAACGCGCCGGGCGTCAAGGGCACCGTCGGCGCGACGCCGGCGTCGAACGCCGCCTCAAAGTTGTTGCCAGGCACCTCAATGCCGTACAGGGCCATCACCTCGACCAGGATCGACTGCGCCTCGCTCGTCCGGGCCACGCCGGCGAGCACCATGAACACCACGAGCGTGCGAGCGATGAATGTCATCTGGCGACCGTCAAGAGCACTTTGTGCGACGACAACACTTCCTTGAGGTAGCGGCCGGTGTGCGACCCCTTCACATGCGCCACCTGCTCGGGTGTGCCGGTGGCCAGCACACGGCCGCCGCTCTCGCCGCCCTCGGGGCCGAGATCGATAATCCAGTCGGCCACTTTTATCACGTCGAGGTTGTGTTCGATCACCACGACGCTGTTGCCGCCATCTGCCAACGCATTTAGCACATGCATGAGTTTGCGAATATCCTCAAAATGCAAACCAGTCGTTGGCTCATCTAGCAAGTACAACGAATCACCAGTCGCTGGTCGACAGAGCTCCGCAGCCAATTTGACTCGTTGGGCCTCGCCGCCGCTCAACGTGGGCGCGCTCTGCCCGAGCGCAAGGTAGTCGAGCCCTACCTCGCATAGCGTTTTCAACATGCCATGAATCTTCGGCAACTCACTCGTCACATCGCGGGCTTCGCCTATCGACATCGATAGAAAATCGCTGATGGATTTTCCGCGGTACTTTACCGTCAAGATTTCTTCGGAATATCGCCTGCCATGGCATGCGTCACACTCAATCCAAACATCCGGCAAGAAGTGCATTTGTATGCGTATCTGCCCATTGCCTTCGCATTTTTCACAACGTCCACCCGCCACATTAAAACTGAAATGTCCTGCGTGCAAGCCCCGCATTTTGGCATCGGGTAACTTAGCGAACAACTGCCGAATGTGTTCAAACACGCCGGTGTACGTGGCCGGGTTGCTTGAGGGTGAATTGCCAAGCGGAGATTGATCGACTCGCAAAACTTTGTTGATGTACTTCGTACCGTCGATGCCGTCATGCGGACCCGCTTGCAAATCGGCTCGGTGAAGCGATCTGGCCAGCGATGGATAAAGAATGCCATTGATGAGACTGCTCTTGCCGCTACCGCTTGGGCCGGTCACTGCCGTAAAACACCCCAAAGGGATGCTAACATTGATGTTCCGAAGAGTATTTGCCCTAGCGCCGTTGATCTTGAGCCAACCCTTCGGTGGCTCGACCAAAGATGTCCAGTTGTTGCAGGATGCCAAACCATCCGAGGGGACAACGATTCGGCGTTGGCTCGGTATTTCAATTCCCTTGGCTCCGCTAAGGAAGGGGCCGGTGATTGAACCTTTTTGCTTTACGATCTGCTTCGGCGAACCCTGAGCAACCACGGTTCCACCCAGTGGACCTGATCCTGGCCCAAAATCGCACAGTTGGTCGCTGCTCGCAATCACATCGCGATCGTGCTCGACCACCAGCAAGGTGTTGCCGAGATCTCGCAATCGGTGCATGGCTCGAATGAGACGATCGTTGTCTCGCGGATGCAAACCGATCGTCGGTTCGTCCAAAACATACAAAACGCCGCACAGTCCACTGCCAAGTTGGCTTGCCAACCGAATACGCTGGGCCTCGCCTCCGGACAGAGTGTTGGCCGCCCGATCGAGCGTGAGATACTCCAAACCTACATCTGCCAAGAACTGCAATCGCTGAGTGATCTCGCGATGAAGTTCGCCTGCGATCTTCTTCTCTCGTCGTTCCAGTGTCCAAGTTTTTGTCTCGGCCAACAATTCTCCGATCGGCATTCGACCGATATCCGCGATGGTGAATGAACGGAAGCGTGCATGGGCCGCCTCGGCCCGAACACGCGCGCCTCCACAGGCTGTGCACGGGACCTCTGCAAGAAATCGCGACAGTCGCATTCGAAGCCCGATATTTGAATTCGATGCAAGTTCCAATGCTGGAAACACACCCCGATAGTCAAACATCATCGCGATCGTTCGCTCCGTTTGCTTGTCTAGCGATTTGGGCAGCTCGATATCGGAGTCGAATACAACGATTTCGCGATCTGGCAATCCATGAAACAGAACCGAACGCTGCCCGACCGACAGTTGCGAAACAGGGCGATCCAGAGGAATACCCGACTCGCGACTGAACGCTCGAAGCATGCCGCGCGCAAGTGGGTTTTCTAGGTCTGGCCACAGCAACATGGCTCCCTGCTCGAGCGAGCGATGTTCGTCGACCGATGCCGCAGGATCGGTCCCCATTTGGGTACCGAGGCCACTGCAACTGGGACACCATCCGACCGCCGTGTTGAATGAAAAACTGTGCGGCGTCAACGACTGAAAAGACAATCCGCACGGAGCGCAAGCCAACTGCAATGAAAACGTATGGGTCTCCCAATGCGATTCGGCACGTTCATCGTCTACGATTGCGAGTTGGATCAGACCGTTGCCCATCGTCAACGCGGTTGCGACGCTGTCGCTCAAACGCTTGCGGTCCTTGCCCTCCAATCGGATTCGATCTACCACCAGTTGTATTTCGTAACGGCTCTTCTTTTGCAACGATGGCAACAGATTGATTTCGTGCGTGCGCCCATTGATGCGGATTCGAACGAATCCGTCCTGTTGCAGATCGGCAAAGAATTGCTCGGGCGTCTGATTGGCCGGGGGAGTGACAGGGGCCAACAACAAAGCCCGCACACCGGCCTGCGTTCCAAACTCCATCAGCCGATCGACGATTTGATCGCTGGTCTGGGTACTCACGGGCTGATCGCAGCGCGTGCAATGCATCTGACCCAATCTCGCGAACAGAACACGAAAGTAATCGTAAACCTCGGTAACGGTTCCGACAGTGCTCCGCGGTGTGTGCGAAAGATTGCGTTGTTCGATCGCAACCGACGGACTCAAGCCGTCCACCCTTTCCACGACGGGCTTGGGCATCTGACCAACGAACTGCCGCACGTACGGGCTAAGGCTCTCTACGAATCGGCGTTGTCCTTCGGCATAGATCGTATCCATGGCCATCGATGTCTTGCCGCTCCCGCTCTGACCGCAGAAGACCGTCATTTGATTGCGGGGAAGCGTGAGATCGATGTTCTTTAGGTTGTGTTGCTGGGCGCCAACGACCCGAATGTCTTGCAATGCAAGGCTTTTTTCAACTGGTTTCTTTGCCTTCGCTTTGGCGGGCGCTGTGGCTGTTTTCGTTTTGGTTTTCGCGTCGGATCTGCTATGCGTATCAAAGTATCTTTTCAGTGCCAACCCGGTGTAGGATTTCTTCTGCTTCGCAATCGCTTCGGGAGTTCCTTGACATAGGACCTTGCCACCACCCGCGCCCCCCTCAGGGCCCATGTCGATGACCCAATCGGCTGCTTGGATGAGATCGAGGTTATGCTCGATAACGATCACCGTATTGCCAAGATCAACTAAACTCTGCAGCACCTTCAGCAGCAAATCGATATCGTAAAAATGGAGCCCGGTTGTCGGCTCGTCTAGCACATAGAGAGTCCTGCCCGTTGATCGACGACTCAATTCACGCGAGAGTTTGATGCGTTGTGCTTCGCCTCCAGAAAGCGTTGGCGAAGGCTGTCCCAGTTTCAAATAGTCAAGTCCAACGTCATGCAGCGTTTGCAGTTTTTCGTAGATCTTTGGAAAGGCAGAGAAGTGTTCAAGAGCCTGTTGCACGTCGAGATCTAAGCAGTCTGCGATCGATTTCCCTTTGAACTCCACTTGCAATGTTGGACGGCCATAGCGTTTGCCCTCGCAGATCGCGCATGGTACCCAAAGGTCGGCCAAGAACTCCATGTCGAGACGGTTGGCACCGTGGCCATCGCATGCCGAACATCTTCCTTGCTCGGTATTGAAGCTGAAGGTACTCGCTGTGAAGCCACGTCGCTTTGATTCGGGGAGTTCGGCAAACAAGTCACGAATGTTATCGAACAACTTGACGTAGGTTGCGGGGTTGCTGCGGGGTGTTCGCCCGATCGGACTTTGGTCGATATCGATGATTTTGTCTAAGTGCTCGATACCATCGATGGCATCGTGTGGACCGGGCGTATCCTCGGCTCGTTGCAGTGCATTCCGCAACGCGGGTGAAAGGATATCGCTAATGAGCGAACTCTTACCACTGCCGCTGACACCCGTGACCGCCACGAAGCATCCAAGAGGGATTTCCACGTCGATATTTTTAAGGTTGTTGTGTCGCGCACCACGGACCGTGATCGTTTTTCCATTCCCTTTACGTCGTTCGGCGGGCCGATGAATCTGGCGAGAACGATTGAGGAAGCCTCCGGTAATGCTTTTCGGATTAGCTGCGATGTCCTCAAGCGAACCGGCGGTCAATAGTTCGCCACCGCGAACGCCAGGGCCAGGTCCGAAGTCGACGATGGTATCGGCCGCCCGCATCGTGTCTTCGTCGTGTTCGACCACGATGAGCGTATTTCCCAGATCTCGCAATCGCACCAGAGAAGAAAGCAATCGATCGTTGTCGCGAGGGTGCAAGCCGATTGAGGGCTCATCGAGAACATACAGGACACCGACCAAGCCAGCACCGATTTGGCTAGCCAGTCGAATACGTTGAGACTCGCCACCAGACAGTGTCGGTGCCGTGCGTTCTAGCGAAAGATACGAAAGTCCTACGTCGAGCAAGAACTGCAATCGAGCGCGGACTTCTTTGATGGCTTCGCCACTGATGGTGATTTGCAGGGCGGTCAAATCAAGACTACCAAAGAACTCCGCGCACTGATCGAGTGGCAATCGCGAGCAGTCGCCGATAGCCAGCCAAGGATTGGTTTTGAAGGCGGGCGATTGCGATTTCAGACGCACCGATCGGGCTTGCGGATTGAGTCGAGTGCCATTGCAATCGCTGCAGAGGCTGGTCTGCATGTACTTTTCGTATTGCTTTACAACCAACGGATTCTTGGAGGCGCGATAGGTGGCCAGTAGATCCGGGACGATTCCGGTGAAGGCTTGGCCATGCAACGCTCGACCTTTGGCCTGGACCTTTAATCCCTGATAGCCGAACAGTAGCCAGTTTCTTTCCGCTTCTGCCAGTTTTTTCCAAGGTGTAGAGAGCAAATGATTACGTTCCAGTTTTTTGACATGCTCAACATAATTGGCAAAGTAGGTAATCGAGCGACGCAACCAACGGGTCATTTCGGTCGACTTGCCGATCAAGTCGATGGCGCCATTCTTAAGCGATTTGCTTGAATCGGTGACCAGCAGTTCTTCGGTAAACGTAAAGGTTTCGCCGAGTCCATCGCAGTTCTTGCACGCTCCCTGCGGGGAATTAAAACTGAGCAACTGGGGCGTAGGGGGTGGATACGATAGACCGCATTTTGCGCATGCATACGTCGAAGAAAAAACGATGTCCTGTGCCGGATCGCTCGTGTCCAGCGTTTTGTTAGTACTTGTTGCAGACGCGTCGTTGACTGCATCTTGAATTGCTTCGGTAGCTGCAGAAACCTTCTTCCTTCGACTGGCCTTTTTGGTTGGCGAGTCGGAGGGTTCTTCATTTGGGGTGTTGGACAGAGGCGACAAGAGCATCGTTCCCTCACCGAATTTCATGGCGTTGTCGACTGCTTCCGCGACACGCTGTCGCGACGCCTGGCCGATGACGATGCGATCGACGACCAGTTCGATATTGTGCTTGATCTGGCGTTCAAGATCCGGCGGAGCGCTGAGCAAGTAGACCTGACCATCGATACGCGCGCGATTGAACCCGTGACGACGGAGGTCGTCGAACAGATCGCGATGCTCCCCTTTTTGTCCGCGAACAATTGGAGCCAAGAACAGAAAGGGGGTCTTGGAATCCATCGACTGGATTCGCTCGACCATTTGACCGCGGGTTTGTGAAGCGATCTCGGAATTGCATTCTGGGCAGAATCCAGTTCCAACGCGAGCGAATAGAACCCTCAAAAAATCGTGCAACTCAGTGATCGTGCCGACGGTTGAGCGGGGGTTGTTTCCAGTCGATTTTTGACTGATGGAAATAGACGGGCTGAGGCCCGAAAGAAAGTCGACGTCGGGCTTTGGAAGTTGGCCGACGAATTGGCGGGCGTAGGTTGAGAGGCTTTCTAGGTAGCGACGTTGGCCCTCGGCGTAGAGCGTGTCGAAGGCCAATGAGCTTTTGCCACTACCGGAAACGCCTGTGAAGCAAATAAGTTGATTGCGTGGCAGAGAGAGATCGACGCTTTTGAGATTGTGTTCGCGCGCACCGCGAACAACAATCGGTTGATCCTGGGCTGTCACTCTCTAGTGGACCCCAGCGCTCGCGAGATAGCGTTCGGCATCTAGGGCTGCCATGCAACCAGTCCCTGCCGAGGTAATCGCTTGTCGATAGTAATCGTCGGCAACGTCGCCGGCTGCGAAGACCCCCTCGACGCTCGTAAAAGTTCGGTTGGCTTGCGTCCAACGGATGTATCCGTTCGCATGGTTCTCGACTTGCCCTCCGAGGAACTTCGTATTCGGAGTATGGCCGATCGCAAGGAACATACCTGCCGCTTCGAGCACTTTGGTCTCACCCGTTTCAACGTGCTTGGTACGAACGGATGTTACGCCCACTCGCATGTCCTCTGCATTACCCAAGACTTCGTCGACCACGGAGAACTTTACCAATTCGATCTTGGGATTCCCTAGGGCTCGCTGCTGCATGATCTTCGAAGCTCTCATCTCACCGCGTCGCAGGATCAAATAAACCTTCGACGCATACTTGCTGAGGTAGGTTGCTTCCTCGATGGCCGAGTCACCTCCGCCGACAACCACGAGTGGTTTGTTTCGGAATCGGGGCAGAGCACCATCGCAAACGGCGCACGCGCTCACGCCCTTGTTCTTGAATTGTTCTTCGCTGGGCAAACCCAAGTAATTCGCGCTGGCACCGGTCGCAAGGATGACCGTGTGCGTTTCGAAGGAGCCGTTCTCGCTGGTATTGAGTTTGAGCGGCTTGCCTGAAAAATCGACACTGACGATATCGTCCGTAATGACCCGGGTACCGAAGTTGGTCGCTTGCTGACGCATGAGTTCCATCAGTTCTGGGCCGGTTACGGCATGAGCGTGCTCCTCAACCGGTGGCAGCATGTATTTGCGATCGGGACCGATGGCCGACTCTAAAAACTCTTTGAGTTTTCCAGAGGGAAAACCAGCATAATTCTCAACTTCGGTAGTCTGTGCGAGCTGGCCCATAGGATACCGGCCTGCGACTCGGTTTTCTTCGGTCATGGCCCCTTCGAAGAGCAAAGGGCGAAGGTTTGCTCTGGCGGCGTAAATTGCCGCAGACCAACCTGCGGGCCCGCTACCGATGATGACGCAGTTTTCAATGGTGCTCATGGAAGATCAATAAATAGATGGTTGGAGTAATTCTCGATAGGCAATCGCCTACTCCCGCGTTTTGAAATCCTTTTGTAACACACGCTAATCAATTGACAATGGACACATGGCTCATTTGACATCGGATAAGACAGAATTGCCAACGAACCGGAGACGCCATTTGCAATTGACAATTGGGGTGGACTGCAGATCACACAATGGGCGTCGAGCATAACTCGGGCTATGCTGGACGCAACACGCTCCGATGGATCGTAGTGGATCTTGTTAAAGATCCTTGCGCCGCCCGATCTTTAACAAGATCCACTACCCTAAAATCAAGTCCCTGAAAAACGCTTGCAAACGGCTTGCGGCCCATGTTGTGATCGACGCCGGGCAGCTCGCTACATGCCACCATATGCCACTATTTTGTTGTAGCGGAACAGTGCAAGCCGTCCTGTGTTGGTATATTTTCGTCCACCGGCCGCCCTACAGAAGCGACGGTTATCGAGGAAAACGAATTTTGGAAATCAACGGATCTGAAACGCACTTGGACAAAAAATGACTCTTGGGATTCGATGCCTACTCCTACTTGGATTGGCTGTGCTATGGTGGTGGACCTATACAGCCATCAACTCGCATAACTCCAAGCCTTCTCGAGCCGTCTACTGGCCGCCTAAGCCCGCAGACATCTTTCCATGGCTGATTCAGCCAATATCAGCGCTGATCTATACTTTTGGAGCGGCCATATTGCTGATCTGGCCCATCCTATTAGGTTGGGATTGGTCGCGTCTTCAGTTGCTACTTTTTTCAGTGTTCGTTGGTACGATCGTGGGTTTTACATGTTTCCTAGTGTGGCCGCTTGCCATTGCGAGGCCCGAATTTGGCGGGAGAAAATTGGGAGAGTCAATCATGCGTGTCGTTTTTGCTGTCGACAATCCCGCCAACTGTTTTCCCAGTTTTCACGCGTTTTTTGCAATCCTTGGGGCTTTGTTCATTCACGCTTATCGGCCGGATCAATTCTTTGAATATGGCATCGCTTACGCCTTGGCAGCGGCGGTTGTCGTTACCACAATCACAACTGGTCAACATTACTTCATAGACCCGTTGGGCGGTGGGGCACTTGCTTTCTTTTGCTTTTATTTATCAAAGTGGCTGCTATGAATGAAACCACAGTACGACGACGAGCACTTCAGACGCAGAAATTCCCAAATGGTATTCCTCGACTATGGTGTCCGACCCTTACGCACTTTCAAGCTGCACACGAACCTGATGCCGACCGCATTCGCAGTCACCTGCAGGCGTTGTCTCAGCATGTGCATGGAATTCTCGTCCCGGGCTCGACCGGCGAGGGCTGGGAAATGAACGATTCGGACATACATGTGCTTCTCGGTATCGTTCTCGAAGCGGCACAAAAGTCGGGGGTGCATGTGCTCATTGGCATCTTGAAAACGAGCGTCGAGGAAATGAGCGAGTGCCTCGACTCTTTGGAACACCTCCGCGAGCACGCAGCGGTTGCTGGCATCACCATTTGTCCACCCAAGGGTAGCGACTTGACTCAGAAAGAAATTCGGGATGGCCTTTCTCGCGTGCTCGAACGTGGTTGGCCCACGGCCCTCTACCAACTACCACAAGTCACACAAAACGAAATGACCCCGGAGACGGTGGCTAGACTTGCTAGCGAGTATTCCAATATCATTTTGTTCAAGGACACGAGTGGTGTTGATCGAGTCGCCATTAGCGGCCTCGATTTCGGTGGCGTGTTCATGGTGCGCGGTGCCGAACAGGGTGGTTACGCGATGTGGCCACGTCAAGCGGGCGGGATATACGATGGTTTTCTCTTGAGTACGGCCAATGTCTTTGCACGCGAATTGGCTGAGATGTTACTCTCGATTGACGAGGGAAACATGGATGCGGCGAAGGCCCTTTCCAACAAGCTCGTTGAAGTGGTTTTTCAGGCCTTTGCTATGGTACAAGAATTCCCTGTGGGCAACGCGTTTGCCAACGCCAACAAAGTCTTGGACCATTGTATGGCACACGGTGAAGAATCTTCGAACATTGCCCCTCCATTGCTCTATAGTGGCGAACGCTTGCCGAAGCGCTTTATTGATAACGCTTTGACTCTGCTTCGACAACACTCTCTTTTGCAAGAGAATGGATACTTGCATTGCCGTTGAATGCCCTTGAATGCAGTAGCCTTCAAGCCGCTAGCCCATCCGTTCGGGGCTTGCCCCTACGCCGTGAAGCATTTGGAAAGCGTGTCTACAATGCAAAAGTCACACTCGGCAAGAGTGACCTACGGTAGGTCGCACCTGCCGGGTGCGACTTTGGGAACGCAGACCAATGTTTTCGTTGATTTTGCGAACTGCTATTTGTCGCACAGCCCAGCCTCAACCTACCCACATTTTTTCAGGCCCTTGGCAATGGATTGTCGGGCGCATTACGCAACGGTATTACTGCAATCAGCCCAGCCGAAAGGATGCTTGTAAAACTCAGGAAATACAATCCGTAAGTGTAAGAACCAAAGTACTTGTCCACGTAGCCCATCACCGAAGGGCCAAGGAATCCGCCTAAATTCCCAATGGAGTTGATCATACCAACACTCCCCGCCGCCGCGGATGAAGTCAAGAAAAGGCTTGGTAGTGCCCAGAACGCAGGCATATAGGATTTCATGCCCGCTGCTGCGATCGAGAAACAAACGATGCTGAGGTAGATGTTTCCCTGAGTCCAAGCGGAGAGAACCAACAGCAACGCGCCAGTGACGACAGGCAAAACCGAGTGCCAGCGACGCTCGTGGAAATGGTCAGAACTCCAACCAATGAAAAGTTGCCCCGGGATAACCAGCATCGACGGAATCATCACCAACATGGCGACGTTGGAGGGCTCGAGAGAATACCACTGGGTTAGGATGCTCGGCAAAAAAAACTCGATCCCATAGTTGGCTGTAACGATTCCGAAATATGCCAACGAAAGCAACAGAACTCTCGGACTGGTTAGGGCCGTCAGAACGGAGTGATGATTGACGTTCACTCGCAATGCCTTCTCGCGAGCCAGTTCGGCCTCCAAAGCTTCGCGTTCTGGGACCGTTAACCATCGTGCATGTTTGGGGCGATCCGTTAGGCAATAGAGAACAACGACTCCAGCAATGACCGCTGGAATTCCCCAAAAAATATAGATCCATTGCCATCCCTTTAATCCCAATACCATGGCATTGGTTACGGTGACACCATCGACCACGTGTGTTCGTCCAATATCGATAAAAAGCCGCGAGATGGCTGGTCCGATGATCATGGCAATCGGAGACGCGACCAAGAAATACGAGATCGCGCGAGCTCGATCTTTCGATGCAAACCAATGGGTCAAATAGACGATGACCCCAGGAAAGAAGCCCGCTTCAGCGACCCCCAACAAAAATCGAACGATATAGAACTGCATCGGAGTCGTGACGAAGGCGGTGGCCGCTGCCATAATTCCCCAAGTCACCATGATCCTACAGATCCATTTTCTCGCGCTCCAACGTTCGACGATCAGCGAGCCTGGAATCTCAAGTAAGAAGTAGCCTAGGAAAAAAATCCCTCCGCCAAAACCAAAGACCCAGCTGTCAAAAAGTGGCAAGTCCTGACCCATGGTCAATTTGGCAACGGCCACATTTGTTCGATCCACATACGCGATGATGTAGCAAACGAACAATAACGGTAACAATCGAGCAAACGCTTTGAGTCGAGCTGATTCCAATGGAGTCCGTTCTCGCTTGCTTGCGACTCCCGATGAAGATTCATTTGCACTCTCGTTAGGGTTGGCGATGATGGACTTTCGAGGTGGAATGCGTAATGGAGAGCAGACAACAAAAACAGCTCGCGAAGCTGCGAGCTGTCTTTCCATTCAATTCAGGATACAACACATTACTGTTGAATGCGTAGCCGCTTTTGGATATCTGTTTCGAGTACGCCGAAGACCGCTTCATGTCTTTGAATGGACATTTGCAATGCACCTAGCAATCGCTTGGCGGTGAAGAAATTCATGATGATCCGTTGCTTGACGTGGATCGGATCCTTTGGAATCCCAACGGGTTGCGGGTTGAGTCCGAAGTCCACGATAAGCTCTTCTGGCGAGCCGGTAACGCGGCAGAAATTCGCATAGCAAGCAATTGCGTCTTCGTCTCGAACTTGTACTTGGACGTTTTGAGGTTGCTGACGCTGAGCCTCTGTGACTTCTGGTGTTTGTAGATCTGTTGACATAACTAAGTTCTCCTAGAAACAAAGGTTGAGAAGGCTCAGGCCACTCTCCGGACAAAGATTAATGTACCACGTAACTAGTGGTTGTGCAGAATCTGGTCAAAATTCGAAGTTAAAGGTCTTCAGGACGTAACGATAAAAGCGCGAACCGAGTGATTTCCAGGCTAGGTGGACTTTGGCGTTTCCTCGGTAGCTCGGTCTCAGCGGCACTTTTAAATCGATGAGCTCAACCCGTGCTTGATAGGAAGTGCTGATTGGGCGAGTTCGACCAAATTCGTCGGTCTTAGTATCAAGACCTCCCCCGGAAGTAATGGACAGGTTGGCTGAACTTTCTTTCATTTCCGCTTCCGCAAAACTTACTATTTTTCCTTTGACTGACTCCAGAGCCGCGGCGTCGAACATGATTTCGACCTCATTTCCCACTTCGAGCAATTCGCGTTCGTGTTGATCCACCACGATCACAGCTTCCATATTGGCTGACGGCGCCACATAGCAAACGAGTTCACCTTCGGCAAAGAAAGCCTCTAAGTTGGCAGGGTCGAAAGGATTGCCTGACCATCCGGGCAATTGCTCTTGAGCCTTGGCTGCTTTGCTTTCCTCTTTGTCGGCTGGTCGGAACACAACGCCATCAATTGGGCTTCTGACGAGTAAGTTGTTTTGTTTTTCGACCAGCGTGTCTAGCACGGCTTGCTTTTTCTTCCGTTCGCTTTCTTGCGCCTCTAACTCGCGAACCAAGCGACGGTCTGTAGCGGAATGGTACTTTGCCTGTTTGATTAGCGACTCAGTTGACCGGAGATCGCTTCGAGCCTCCTGAATCTTGAGAGCCAAATCGCTACTCTCAAGTTTGCATATCAGCTGACCTTTTTGGATTGATTGCCCAGGTTGGATGCTCCAGTTTAGAAGCTTTCCCGCGACCAACGTATGTACTTCCTTTGCTTCCTGGGGTTGAACATCGGTAGGGCAATAAACGTGGTAGGGCAACGGGAAGAAGCAAAGGAAAGACACGACCGCGATAGCAATCCCAAGGCTGGAGAGAAGATTGCCACGTTTGATTTTGCCTACTCGGCCAGGCGTCTTCACAAACTTGTAGACTGCAGATACCGCAGGCACGACCATCCCTGCCACGCCAGCCACGGCGAACGCTCGACCGAGTGATTGCAATCCATAAGGCTTTAGTACATGATTGAGAAACATAATGATTCCGAAAGCGACGACCCAACGGTAGATAAACGAAGCGACAGTGTAGATCCCAAACATCGCACTATTGCGAGTCGGTAGGAACGGATTGTCTTGCAATTCGAGCCCTAAGCAGTTCTTTTGGAACCATCGCTTGAGGATCTCGCTCGATTTTTGGCGGAGATTCGGGATCTCCAAGGTGTCCATGGTGATGTAGTATCCGTCAAACCGCAGCAATGGATTGCCATTGAAGACCACCGTACTTACCGAGCAAATGAACATGACGCTAAGGCACAGGAATCGAAACATTCCGTCTTCGCTAAACCACCAAAGGAAGGTGGCGATCGAGGCCAGAATCAGTTCCACATACATGCCAGCCGCACCGATGAATACTCGCTGCCACTTGTTGGGCAGCATCCACGAATCGGAAACATTGCAATAAAGGCATGGAGTAAACACGAGCATCATGAAGCCCATTTCGTGGCATTCACCCCCGAATTTTTTACAACTCAAGCCGTGTCCGAACTCGTGACAAATCTTTACGGCCGCCATCGTTCCACCGAGCCAGATCCAATTGTTGGCCGCGAAAAACTGTTGGAACGTAGGTAACTTGCCTTTGAATTCTTGGTAATTGACGAGTACCAGCGTAATAGCCATCATGCCGATCACCGCTACCAACATCAAACACCAAGTGGTAAACAACCAGCCAAACCAAGGCAGCAACCGATTGAGTATCCGCTCCGGGTCGATCCCGCGGAACCGGATCGCGAATACGTTAACAAACTTACCCAACAGCTCCTTCTTTCGCTTTTGATCGCCGCGTCGTCGCAAATGACGGCCTTGGCCACCAGCATGCGAAATCACCAAACCGCTACGATGAAGCATACCGACGAATTGTTGCAAATCTTGAAGAGAAATGCGCTGTGGTGCAAACTCGGCCTGAAACGACTCACGTATTTCTTGTAGCGAAGTCTGGCCATTGAGCTTGTTGAGGATGGCAAACTCCTCTTCGTGGAAACGGAAGTAGTTGAGTCCAACCGGTTCCTTAACGACCCAGTAGGCGCGGCCATCGTATCGATGGCGTCGAGATTCCAAGTCAGGACGACGACGCAACCTCAATGGGCGCATCGCACTGTTGACGAGTGAATCCGCCATCGTTGTCATGGATTAAGGGCTTTCTTTGCTTGAGAGATATCGAACTTGTTAGCCGCAGTGCGCTAGCACCCGGTTTTCACTGAATATGAGGCCGCTGGGCGCTAGCCGCGTGTTGCTAAAGTAGGGTATAAAACGAAAACCTATCGGCTGCGCGGCATGATTTCGATTTTAGCTTCCATGCCCTCACGAAACAGGAATTGCCCGTCCGATGTCATTCGATTGGGCAAATCCACATAGATCTGATACCTATTTGCGGATACCGATCGCGGTGCGACATAGCTCACGCTTCCATCGACTGTTTCCGGTTTATCCTTTGCGTATTCTATAGTGACGCGGGCGGGAGCGTTTAGCAAAAGGTGAGGTGAATCGAATACCTCAGCGTATCCTTTGATTCGGAGTTTTTCCATCGATGTCAATCTCAAGATCTTTTCACCGGCACGAACCCAATCAAATTGCCTCTTCTCTATTTCACTTACCATGCCCGTCCTTTGTGCTGTAATCTTTCGAAGATCAATTTGCACCTTGGCGGCTTCGAGTTTCGCGGTCTTGACTCCAACATCCGCAGCATCCCGCTTCTTCTCGATAGTCGAAACGTCGACTTGATATCCAGCTTTTTTGTATTCGAGTTTTTTCTTTTCCCCCTCCATCAATCCTTCGGCTCCCTTTTCCTGCATCTCTCTGGATATCTTGACTTCCATGGCAGCAACTTCCAGTGCTGACTGAGAGTACTTAAGGTTGCTATCGTCGCTGGCTTTCAATCTTGCGGCAGCAAGTTCTTGATCTGACACCGCGACTTCTTTTTCTGCTAGCCTTTGGTCGATCTCGATCATAGGCTCGCCAGCCTTGATCATGCTCCCATCATCCACCATCAAACGCATAATGATGCCCTCGGCCTGGGCTGCGACGAAGCTTTCTTCAAAGAAAAAAACCTGGGCATGTTCGACAATCAATTTCCCGATTCCAGAACTTGGCACGTTGATGCCTGAGGGCGGAACAACACCGATCGATGGAGCTTGGGCGAAACGATTGCTTGCATTCTTTTGCAAGTCGTTTCCTTGTGCTGAAGGGCTTTGAGGCACCGGAACGGTTGCTGTCGCGAACTGAACATCGTACCGAGGACTTGCGTCCTCCGAAGCTGGCGATTCCACTTCGAGGGTCTCGACCCGCTGTGGCAATAAATACTTTTTTTCAGCGGTTATTTGTTCTGCGGCCAGATTCTCTGCGGCGAGCCTCTCTGCGGAAATTTTCTCGGAGGCTAAAAGAACATTCTTTGGAATCGAATCGGTGGACTTGGGTCCGTTGATTCCTAGCCATGGAACGGTATTGTCGATCCAATCGCGAACACCCGGAACGACTCCAATTGCGATCGCGCTACCGCCCAAGAGCAAGGCCATGGGTAAACCAATCATCAGTTTTTTTTGAGACATATGGTTTTCACCTAACTACAAGTAAATGTGTTTGAGTTGAATCGATGCGTCGATTCCGTTAGAACCAAACGTTGGCTCGGACCCATTCGACCACTTCGTGAAACCACACGAAAGCTGCACTGCGTTTTCCGCACTTCACGTCTGCAATCACACGTGCGCCCGGATACCGTTTAATTTGTTTCATTGCATCGGCGTCCGGTATACATCGCAGCTTGACTACAGCTCCATCTTCGGCATCCAATTCGGCACGCTGGCTGACTCCGTCGACGAACAATTTTCCTTTATGAGTCACCTTGGGATCCGTCATGAGAATGAACTCGACGTCCAAGTAGCCTTTATCCTTAGTGTCCTGCATGGCCAAGTCAAGAAATCGCATTCTCTTTTCTGGCATCATGACTTCAATTTCCCAATCCCCGTCGGGATCGGAAATCGTCATCAACAGTTGCCCTGTAACAACCGGTCTCGCGTTGAGGACTTTCTCTACGTCCCACGTGGTAACCAATCCAGCAATCGGGCTAATTCGAAGCAGTTTTTTTTGTTTTTCTTCGAGCAGCGCGAGTTGTTCGCCCTTGGCTTTAATTGTCGCTTCGCTTTCCGCAATCTCTTGTTGCACTTTGCTCCGTTCTAATGCGCTCATGCCTGGATTGTTTTGTGATCCTAGCGCGTTTATGTTTCGAGCCAATGCGGTTGTCTTGTCCCCCGATACGCTGCTAATCTGTTGCTCCAAATCAGGATTTTTCAATTGCAACAGCGGCGCATTTTCTTTGACGTAATCACCATGCTTTACAAAAACGCCGGCTACTTCTCCGTCGACATGAGCAAAGACTTGCCGCTCCGTTCTAGGCTTGAATTTGCCGTTTCCTTCCAGATCAAAATCGACCGGGACAACGAACAACGCAATCACCGCCAGACCGATCAGGCTTAATATTGCAGTCGTTTTGGGTAAGGCCGAACCGCGAAACATCCAGGTCATTTTGTCGAGAAACCGCCACACTGGCATGAACAATATTTGGCTATGGGAAAGCGAATTGGATAGGGCTCGACAGGCATGTTCGTACACCAAGTCAACACGACCCTCCAACACTGGCCGCGATATCTGAGTTTCGATTTGCTCGACGATCAAGGCTCCGATGACATCTCGACGGGTGCGAGTCTCGCTGGTCTCGCTCCTAGAGGCCAATACGTCCCCTTCGATTTTGCGTTCTGGCTGACGTATCGGTAATACCGTTATCGTTCGTCCATGCGATAGATCGACGTAGTCTTCGACGGCTTCCTCGATTTGGGGTGGCAGATCTTCCATCGAACCGTCGTACCATAACGGCTCGCCGCTTCGCACGACCTTGGTGGCCAAATTATTCAACGATTGCACAATGTTCGAACGATTTTCGATTGTGTCCTGACCCGAAATGGCAATCACTTTCAATTTGCCACCCTTGAGCATTGCCACGCTGACTCGATCGCACTCGATGAGACGGCGACCCTCGTTGGCAATTGTATATGCGGTATCGTTGAGGTCCAAATTGTCGTGAACCAGTCTCGCAAACTGATCCGATTGCTGCCACATTTCCTGTCGATTGGAAACTTGCTGGAGCGCGTTGCCTTGAATCCACTCGCCCATGAGCTTGGTCATGTGCTCAAGAAATCTCAGATAACCGCGTTGAGCTTCGGCGGGCGAGTCTGGCCGCTGCATGACCTCCAACAAACCGACCGGCTGCTTATTGGAAACGAGGGGCGCTGTAACGAGAAGATAGCGGGTCGGATTGCCTTCGCCTGATTCTTCGCCAGATCCCGACATGGCTGGAATCAACTCGGCTCTTCCTTGAGAAAACAGGCGAGTCAAGAGCCGACCGTGCGACATGGCTTCTGGATTGTTTGCCTGCATCAAGCTAGGATCCATCTGGACTTGATGCGCCAATCGCATGCTGCCATCGGCGTCTACAAGCCAAACCGCACCACCGGAAGCTGCCAGTGCAGAAATGATCCTTTGCAGCACTGCCGGATAATATTCAGCGGCTTTCGCATCTGACTTCGAAAGTTCCGTGATCTCATTGACCAACGTCCGGATATGACGTTTGGTATTCTCTACATTCTCATCCGATGGTCCGGAAGCCATAGCTGGTGATCAATACGAAACGAGGGACAAAATGACAAGAATAGCGCACAGCCATCCAACAATCGAAAGTTTGCTTGCATTCCATTACTTGATTTTTGCAAATAAGCTTACGATCGTTCAAGGATATGAGTTCGAGGGCAGTTACAAAAGATCCAATCGGCGAGAATAGGAAATCCTTTCTGCGACCGGTCCGGTTATGGCGAATAGGTGAAACCTGACGATAAAGCAATATCTGTGCGTTTGGTGCAGTCGTAGCATGGCCGCCTGGGCCTTGCGAAATTCATGAAAATCGTGCTTTGCATCGCATTGTTAATGCATGGTCGCTACCGGCAGGAGCGACCTACAACCAATTTCATACCGTTTTCGGAACTTCATGGACAACCAGCAGATTGTGCGTGTTGTTAATCAGCCCCGTTCCGGTCACGTAGACGACCCGGTCACCTCCTTCTAGCATGCCGCTCTCAACGGCCCACTTGGTTACTTCGTCGAACAGTGCCTCCGGATTGTCGAGATTCGTAACTTTGTGTGGCATGATGCCCCAAAACAAGCACATGCGACGAAGTGTATGGTCTGAATCGCTGACGCCGAGGGTGGGAATGTAGTTTCTTTGTTTGGATTTGACCCATGCGGTCCCGCCAGTTCGGCTTGCCACCACGACGAGCCTTGCATCGATCGCTTCTGCGATATTCGCCGCGTTGTGCGTGACGGCCGCGGTGATTGGGTGTACCCGTGAAAAAAAGCGAGTCTTTGAGTCTTGGGGTTGGGTTTTCAGCATCTTTTCAGTGCTGAGCATGATTCGATTCATGGTATCCACGGTAACGACTGGGAAATCACCGATCGCTGTTTCGCCGCTGAGCATACAGGCATCCGCCCCATCCAAGATCGCATTCGCAACGTCGCTCGCTTCCGCGCGGGTAGGCCGACGATTGTGATGCATGCTTTCTAACATTTGAGTCGCAACGATGACCGGCTTGAGTCGTTCGCGGCAAACTTGGATAATCCTCTTCTGTGCAACGGGAGTATCCGCTACGTCAATTTCTACTCCCAGATCGCCTCTCGCAACCATGACTCCGTCGGCAGCATCCACGATATCTTCCAGGCATTCCAATGCTTCGCGTTTTTCGATTTTTGCTATCACCAAGGCTTGAGCATCCATGGAGGCGAGTAGATTCTTAAGGTACGAAATATCTTGGGCGGAACGAACAAAGGAGAGGCTGATGAAGTCGACTTCGTTCTTAGCTGCCCACAAAGCGTTGTCCACGTCCTCCGGTCGCATGGAGGAAACGGAAAGAGAGGTACCTGGCAAATTGATCCCTTGCTTGGATCGAATGGTTCCTCGGACCGAGACCAAACATCGAACGCGGTCACGTTGTTTGTCGACAACGTGCATGGAAATCATACCGTCCGCCAACATGACTGGATCACCGATGCCCAACTCGTCCACCAATTTTGGATAGTTGCTCGTCAGTTCAGTCGGTGAAGCTGGAGCATCGCCTCGAATAAAGGTCAATTCGCTTCCTACGTCCACTTCCAATGGATCTTGCAGCAATTTCCCTAGTCGAATTTTCGGGCCGGCTAAATCGAGCAGAACGCCGACTGGGAAACCGGTTACCTCGCGCACGCGTTGGATTTTGCCCATGACTCGAGCAAAGTCCGATTGAGTACCGTGGGCCGCGTTGATGCGAAAAATGTCAACACCATGAACCACCAGCTCTGCCAAAATGGCTTCGTCCTCGCAAGCGGGGCCAACCGTGGCGATAATCTTGGTTCGGGCTTCCGTAAGCGTGTTTCGTGACATTGTATCGATGCTTTGAAAAGAAGATTGGGTCCGCGATCCATTCGCAGACTCTCGCGGTATTGTCTAGATTTTGGGATCCTTTGGCTATGGCAGTAACGCGATGGGGAGATTGCGACACGATTCCCGTCAGCGCATTTGGCTTAAGCTGGAACAAAACACAAGGAAAAAATTATTCAAAAAATGTCGAAACTGCTAGTCGAAATAGCAATGGTTAAAAAATGCGTTGATGCGACTTTTGTTCCGTTCTGCGATCTGGCCTGTCAGGTTGGCCGGGTATGGCCTGTCAGGTTGGTCGGGGGCTCGTCCCCCACCAACCCTGTTTTGGCGTCCTACGGCCGGCACTCGCAAGTGGACCCGGTTCCAGCCGGCTTCGCCCGCCCCCGGCGGGCAAAAGCCGGGGGGAACCTGGAGTTGGGACTCCCAATTTTAGTACGCCAAAACGCATCCGTCGGGGACAAGCCCCGAACGGATGGCCCTAGCGATACTGTCTAACTCTATAGTTGTTCGGAACAAAAACGACTCGATATAAATCAGAAAGAAATATCGAAACTGCTATTTGTCGCGCAGCCCCTGCAGAGCCTCAAGCCAGTATTTTCCAAGGCAGGAGCCTGTGAACTAGGATAAGTTGTCTGCGAGCGATAAGATGTCTGCGAACGAGGATAGAATCTTTCCCTCAGGGCCGAGTAACAAGTAACTTTTTCCAATTGGAATCTTTTGAATGAAGAATGTCGGACCGTGGACCGGACGCAATGTCGTTGTCTGCGGCGGCACGTCAGGGCTGGGACTGCAATTGGTCGTCGCAGCTGCTCAGCAAAAAGCCAACGTCGTGATCATTGGTCGCGATTTAACTCGACTTGAAAATGCGGAGGCATTCGCGATGCAACAGGGCGCGAACTCTGCGACTGGTTATTCTGTAAACCTAAACATGACCGAATTGAGTCAGACGAGTTCAAATGACCGAGCCAAATTGCAGGAATGGCTGTCGAGGAACAACGTCGACTTGCTCATCAATAGCATCGGTCGCTCCGATCGAGGAGATTTAGAGCAAGTCAGCGATACGGATCTTGCTTCCTTGCTGAACGACAACGTAATGTGTACTTGGAACATGACTCGCATGGCGCTCGATTCGCTCAAGCGAGCCAGTGGGACGATCGTCAACATTGGATCGCTTGCTGGATTGGTAGCGGCACCGGGAATGGGGGGGTATTCGGTTTCCAAGTCCGCGTTGACCGCCATGTCTCGACAATTGCGATTAGAACTAGCGAGCGTCGGGGTGCATGTTTTGCTCGTTTGCCCAGGCCCGATAGCGCGTGAGGATAGTGGGACACGATACCTTAAGCTCGCGGAGAAACGCGGCTTAAGGGGTCAATCGTCGACAGCTCCGGGTGGCGGAGTGAAGTTGCGTTTGATCGATCCAAAGGTGTTGTGTCAGAAAATTCTTGGGGCTGCTCACCAAGGCAAAAAAGAACTTGTGTATCCTGTCAAGGCGGCGTGGTTGGCGGCGATCGCAGACCTGTCGCCGAGCATAGCCGACTGGATATTGAGAAAGGTTATCGGAACTAAAGAACGCAAATGATCGAAAGCCCAATACCATGAACTTAGCCTCAGCCGACGATGGCAGACGATTGCTGGAACTTGTGGCCGCTGCACAAGAAGCTGCCCGTTCCGCGTACAACCCCTACAGTCAATTCGCTGTCGGATGCGCGCTCTTGTCCAAGACGGGCAAGATCTATTGCGGATGCAATATCGAAAACGCATCCTACTCGGTAACCCTTTGTGCCGAACGTGTGGCCGTCTCACAAGCGATTCTTCAACGTGACCTCGAATGGGATGCCATGGTCGTTGTCTCGCCGGAGCGTGTTACCATGTGCGGCGTATGCCGGCAATTCGTGCACGAATTTGCCCCAGAACTTCGCGTTTGGAACGGCTACCTAGACAATAGTGAACTCATTGGCCCAATGCTACTGCGTGAAATGCTGCCGGCAGCGATGACGTTAATCCGCAAGCCGATCGCCCCGCATTCTTCAGCTCTCCCACAGTGACCGACGAACTACAAGAGCCATATTCACAATTGGATGCTGCGTTTGAACGACGCATCAGTCGCTATGTTGTCGGCATCGATCTCGGAACAACCAACTGCGCCGTCGCGTTTATGGATACCCAGATGGCCATGCCACGATTGGAGATATTCCGCATCGAGCAGATGGTAGATTTCCAAACAAGCCAATTCTCCGATACGTTGCCCTCTTTTCACTATGAGCTAACCCAATCGGAATGTTCGCAAATCAATTCCCGATTTCAATTTTCCTCTGACGAGCACAAGAGCGTGGTCGGTGTCTTTGCTAGACAACGCGGCGTGCAGATGCCAGGCCGGTGCATCGCGTCTGCCAAGAGTTGGCTTTGTCATGCGTTGGTAGATAGAACGTCCGACCTGCTCCCCTGGAGCTCTGATGACGGAGTGCAGACGCTATCTCCGGTGCAAGCCAGTCGTCGCTATCTAGAACATATCCGACGCATGTGGGACCGCGATCACCCCGGCGAACCACTTGCTCAACAAGATGTGATCGTAACGTTGCCCGCTTCGTTCGATGAAGTTGCAAGGCGGCTGACCATCCAAGCGGCAACGGAAGCGGGATTGCAAAACGTTATCTTGATCGAAGAGCCCCAAGCAGCTTTTTATGCTTGGCTAAACCGCAATCAAGATACATGGACTCAAACCATGCGTCCTGGGCAGAGCATTCTGGTCTGCGATATCGGAGGGGGCACCACCGACTTTACACTCATTCGAGTTGTTGAAACCAAACGATCGTGGCGGACGCTGCCAGCGTCCGACGAGCCTTTGGAAAGTCCAGCGGAAATCGGTTCGAATTCTGAGCCGACGCTAGCAGCCTCGGCCACGCTAGCTGCGTCGGCCACGGATTTGAGCCAAGCGGTCAGCGAATCATTGCAGGCAACGTTCGGCTTGCATCGGGTTGCAGTTGGAGAGCACTTGATGTTGGGCGGAGACAATTTGGATTTGGCACTTGCCCGCTCGTTGGAGCAGCAGATGCTGGCTGAGTCGCCAGGCCAAGATCGGCTACGTCCTCGTCAATGGGATGCCCTTAAAGCTCAATGCCGTTCTGCGAAAGAGGCGTTGCTTGGCCCTGAGCCACCAACCACCTACAAGATGTCGCTGCCGGGGAGTGGATCGAAACTGATCGAGAATACGAAAACATTATCGATCGATTTGGAATGGGCTCGGCACCTGTTGGTCGATGGATTCTTTGGACGCGCTACGATCCATGAACGCCCCGACAAGGCTGGCGAAGGGTTTCAAGAATTTGGATTGCCGTACGCCGCCGACCCCAATATCAATAAACACTTGGCTGCCTTTTTATGGGAGCATCGATGGGCTGGCCGTGAGGAGACAGCGCGAGAGCAACTGAGCGACTTGCAAGCCGCTAGACCGGATTGGGTTCTGTTCAACGGCGGCGTGTTGGAATCCACGCAAATTCGACAAGCTCTTCTCGACCAAATTGCGGACTGGTTTCACGCGGCGTCACCAAGCACTTCTGCGTCACCAAGCACTTCTGCGCCGTCCGCCAACGGCTCATGGAAGCCTGGATTGCTGGAAGGAAATCGTTTGGACTTGGCGGTGGCCCAGGGGGCAGCTTATTTCGGTCGCGTACAACGTGGCGAGGGAGTCCGCATCGATGCAAGACTTGCTCGAGCCTACTACCTCCTGATCGAGCAATCGCCGCCCAGAGCGATGTGCGTGATGCCCGCCAACGCGATGCCTTTGGACCGCTTTAGAATGGACGAGAATCCATTTCATTTGATGGTTGGGCAACCTGTTCAGTTCCCGTTGTATCACAGCAGCACCAATCTAATCCATGAGATTGGCCAGATCGTTCCTGTCGATCGGGAGTCGATGACAGCCATGCCCCCCATTCGAACCGTACTAGAAATGGGAAATCGAAAACAGCAGCAGATTGTCCCAGTCATCCTTGAAACCGAATTGAGCGAAATCGGAACGCTCGCCATGAATCTAGTAGTAGCGCAGCCCACCGTTTTAGCGAAGCAGCGCGAACTGTCCGGTGCGTTTTCACCAGCTGTTCGCCAAACGACACAACAAATGAATCCCCAGACAAGCTGGAAGTTAGAGTTCGACGTGCGGATCGCCTCGTCCAATCGGGTCTCGCCCAACGTCCACCGGACGGGTTTGCTCGAAACAGCACAGTCGACGCTCATCGACGCTGCCTTCGACGCGATGGAATCTGTGTTTGGCAACTCTCCGTCGATTTTGCCGAAGCAAGGGATTTCTTATATCGCCGAACGGCTTGGTGTTGCGAGGCGAGATTGGAGTCCAACCCTGTTGCGAGAAATGTGGAAATACCTGCTCGACCATCAAGAGTACCGCAAGATCTCGGCTGAGCATGAGTCGCGATGGCTCAACATGGTCGGTTGGAGTTTGAGGCCGGGGTTTGGTTTAGCGGCCGACGATTGGCGAGTGAATTCGACGTGGCGAAATGTTCATAACAAAGTGTTGCACCGAACCACGACAAACGCTTCGGAGACAATCGTGCTATGGCGACGTATCGCTGGCGGTTTCACGGCGGGCCAACAGCGAGCGTTGTTCCAAGATTGCTGGCCGAGGATTCGGCAGGTGCTTATGGGCGGGAGTCAATCGCAATCGTCGAACACCAATGTAATCATCGAATGGATGCGATTGGTTGGGTCGCTTGAATGGCTGACGATGGATGAAAAGACGACGGTTGCAGAACATATTCTGCAAGCCTTGGGACGGAAAAAGCTGGAGGGAGTTCATGGTCCAATGCTTTGGACGCTAGGCAGGCTTGGAAGTCGGACACCCGTCTACGCAACATTGCAGCAGGTGGTGAGCGCGGCACGCGTTCAGTCTTGGGTGGAAAAGCTGTTGCAATCGAATGAGGCTTGGATCGCGAAGAATGCCGGTATGTTTTCGCTTTGTCTGATGCAGTTGACTAGGCGGACCGACGATCGATACCGAGATGTCATGTCGTCGTTGCGCGAACGAGTAGTGGCACACTTGTCTCATTTGGGTTCGCCAGCGCTTCACATCGACTTAATTCTATTGGGTGGAGGGCTGGACCAGGCTAGTGAGGATTCGATCGTTGGCGAGGCGCTGCCGCTGGGGTTCCGACTGCGTTAGTGTGAAGAATAGTTGACAATTGACAATCGACAATGGAAAACGGAAAACGCAACCATCGCGATCAGATTCTTTCTCGTTTCCACGCACTGCCTCGCTGCGTTGATTCGGATCAATTCGGGATTGCCAAATGATGTGACAATGCGATCGGGGCATGTAGAATCAAAAAATGGGGCTCTTCAGACAAAGTCGTTTGCTTTTGCTGTGCGTGTCGTGAATTTGCACAAATTTCTTGTGACAGAGAAACGAGAGTTTGTGCTTTCGAAACAATTGCTTCGATCTGGAACCGCGATCGGGGCATTGGTCCGGGAAGCTGAGCAAGCAGAAAGCAAATCTGACTTCATCCACAAGTTGGCTATTTCGCTCAAGGACGCAAATGAAACCGAATACTGGATACTTCCGTCGCAACCGCCTGTTGAACCATCGGGCGTTCTCGTCGTTCGTAGGCAACCATCGGATTTCCAGTCGCCCATCGCATTGTCAAATTCACCCGAGTTACAACTTTTCGAATCCGTCGATGATGTAATTCCTTTGTCGGTGTCTCTCGAGGTTTCTACGCCTCCACCCATTCAGATTTCTTAGCGGCATTCTGCCCTCGCGAATCCGTTCGTCCGAATCGTGATACAGCCGGCTTTGGAGCAATTGACTACGGAGCAACTCTACGCACGAACATAGACCCAAATTCTGGACTTCCGGACTCGAACAACTTTCTGGCTCCAGGAGCTCTGGATTGGAAATGGTCGAAACTATCACAAGTTCGAGATGGAACAAAAATGACCGTCGCCCTTGGTGAGGACGCAGGTCGAAACGATAGCATGAAGTCGCTGTACGATGATCCAATTGAGATAGGCACCAAACGCAAGCACTGGAGATGGTCGGAGCCGGACAACGCTTTCGGCGTTTCGTTCAAGCCAAATTTCCACAAGACTCCGTTTGGTGGACCACCAAACTGTCGATGGATCGAGATGAATTGTGGGACCAATGATGAGGTATTCAGTTTCCATCCTGGCGGCGTGAATTCAGTCTACGTTGATGGGCACGTTCAGTTTTTGGTCGACAATATCGACCACCGGGTTCTTCGTGCCATTATTACACGTGAAGGCGGTGAGGTTGTCTCGAACGATGAATAGCATTCGACTTTGCCGAGAGGATTAACTAAAGGTCCGTGTCGGCGTGAAGATGCACTGGCCTATTTTCCGCATCATCAAATTGATGATGCCCCTGGCCCGAGTTTCGCACGGCCCAGGGGGCCATGCTACTGGTAGATTTCAGTCTGCCGCTCGACTTATCGTTGTTTGCATATCGTAGTTTGCATAAGGATTATTCCGTGTACTGTTCGTATATTTCAAATCAATCGCCACTGAGCTTATTGCAGAGCACGAGATCGCTTATTTTGATCTGCCTTTGCATCGCTCCGGTTGCCGATGCGGACGACACCAAAAGGTTCAAGAATCCGGTAAGTAGTCTTTGGGAAATGTTCCCCGATTCAACCGAATCCGCAGAAAGAGTAAACACATACCAGATCAAACAAATTGTCAGACTCTCCGATATTGATCTTCAGGCGAAATCGGTTCGCATGTGGATATCGGTTCCGAGTGATGAAGCGCATCAAAAACTGTTGAACCTCAGCGTCGATTCCGCTCCCGGCAAATGGAAATTTGTTCGCGATGCTGATCGAAGGGGGCAGTTTTTATTGATAGAAGTTGCCACTCCAGCTTGTGAGTCAATCAATGTCGCAATCTCATTTACGATTAAGCGATATCCTGTGCATGTCACCCTCGAACCAAGTCAAGTAGGGCCGATGGACGATGCACTGAAGGGTTTGCTGGCAGAGCATTTGATTTTGGACGCGCCACACATGGAAGTTACGAAGGAGTTTCAAGTCGTCGCAGACGCAAGGACGCGAGTTTAACCTAGGGGACGATATAGCTGTTGGACGAGTCAATAACATGATGATCGGGTATGCGGAAATTGATGGTAGGCCAGTAAGGCTTCTCCCTGAGGGTGAGCTCAAGCCCCAGCTCACACGAATCGTAAGATTCACCGAAGTTGCAGCTGAACCAAACCCTTCGATAGAAGTTTTTCAAAAATAGATGCTTCCATTCTATTTGGAAAATCCTACCGTATTGAAAACATTGGGGCGCTCACGGGGAATGGAGTGTTCGGCTTTCAAAAGAAACGAGGGGAACGGCCCCACGTTTTTTGCAGGCATCAGAACTGGACTTTATATTTTTCGGTCATTCTTCGGCGGATGTCGCCTTCCATGGCATCAATTTTAGCAATCAATTCTCGATAGGAGTAATTCCCCTGAGCCTGAGCCACGGCCTGGTATTTGCCTGTCGAATTCGAGTCGTAGTAGTAGTACCCTCCTCCGTAGGATCCACCGTAATACCCGCCGCCGTATCCGATTTGAGAGCCACCGGCACCATCTATCGTAGCGGCTGCACCGACTTGAATATTGGTTTGTTGCATCGCTACCATATTGCCTCGCAATCCCTGACGCTGAAGTCAACTAATTCGGGATCCACGTTTAGCGTTGGGAGGTCGTCGATTCGTCGGGCCATTTGGCCATTCCATTGGGCTCGTTCTCCCGTGTTTATGGCGGAGTAATCGCGGACCCGTTTAATAAGATTGGTGGTCTTGGCAAAGTAAGTCTTATTGACTTCTAATAATGCGCTTTCACTGGTGGAGTCCTCCAGGGGTTCGAGTTCTGACGTGGGCAGTCTAGCAGCCTGTTCCTGAAGCGTAAAAATACCAACGAGTTGATCGATCGTTTCGGCAGAAATAGTACCTCGGATAGGATCTTCGCAATCGCCTTTATTTCTAATCCCTTTAGCGTTGCAAAACTCTCGATGCGATTTTCGATTGCAAGTGAAGACCATGTATCCTCTAGGTCCACTGCCAGCATCAGCGACAAAAATTTTGTGGCTTGTGCGGACTGCTGCTTAAGGTAAGGCGAGGAACTGGCGTTTGATTCCTTGTTCAACCACCTCCCGACCAACTTGCGGTCCGTCGGTCTAACAATCCCTAAGACGTTGTTGTCCATTGGCACTAGGTAGGACTGTCGTGGCGACCAAACCACTTTGGTGTCATGGGGTACCCGATAAATGTGGTGGTTTCCGCTAGAGATAGTTCGCAAGCGTCGTATCAAGCTATGGCCCGTAATCCTGGTTATGTAGTTGGCCCAGTGAAAAAATTATCGCAAAGAAGATATGCTATACTTGCTGTTATGCCACGTCGGAGTCGAACTCCTGTCGCGTCGACTATTAACATCGACCTCCATTGGCATCGACCACGCCTTCAAGAAAACTTTCTGCGACCGATATGAGGTCTTAGAGCAATTGATTGTTGAACCGCGAGACCAAGTCGATAACTCAATCGCCAATAATGAATAAACGAAACGCATCAAAATGTTTTTTTGTGAAGGGTGCATCCTCTCCAAACAGAGCGAGGTTATTTCCGTGGATGATCTTGGGATTTGTTGTCGGTGCACCGGTGATTGCCTTTTTCGCATTCCTCCCTGGACCCATCAACAAAACCGATCCAATCGGGCAGTCAGAAGCTGCATCGCCGGTTGCTTTCGGGTTCTCGGCCACGATACCTAGCTCGGCTCAACAACCTTCCGATGCGCCGGAGGGGATGGTTTGGATTCCCGGAGGAGAGTTCTCGATGGGATGCGACATTGTGGGCGAGTCGTTGTGTGGCATACCGGGTGTTACTCTCGATGCTGCTCCAATACATCAAGTTTATGTTGACGGGTTCTGGATGGATGCGACGGAAGTTACCAACCAGCAATTTACTAGGTTTGTTGAGACGACTCATTACGTGACCGTTGCGGAAAAGAAACCCACAGCGGACGAATTTCCTACCGCGCCTATCGAAAATCTTGTGGCCGGTTCGACGGTTTTCACGCCCACCCTTTCGGCTGTGCCATTAGACAATTATTTTCAATGGTGGAGCTATGTTCGTGGCGCGGATTGGCGACATCCTACAGGGCAGGACAGCAATATCATCGGACAAGAAAAATTGCCTGTCGTGCAAATCGCCTACGAAGATGCAGAGGCGTATGCCAAGTGGTCGGGTAAACGATTGCCAACCGAGGCGGAATGGGAGTTTGCGGCTCGAGGCGGCAAAGCTGGTTGGCTGTATGCATGGGGCAATGTACTTAAACTCGACGGCAAGTTTCAGGCAAATATTTACCAGGGTGGCTTTCCGGTTCAAGGTGGTGATACTGGCCAGGATGGCTTTAAAAGTATTGCTCCCGTTGCCCAATATTCCCCAAACCGCTATGGTCTTTACGATATGTCGGGCAACGTCTGGGAGTGGGTAAGCGACTGGTACCGCCCGGACTATTACGCGTTATTGAAGAAAGAGGGGGTAGCACGAAATCCCGTTGGACCGTCTTCATCCTTTGACCCAGCGGAACCGACAGAAAAAAAACGAGTTCATCGCGGTGGATCCTTTTTGTGCACCGACAAGTATTGCACTCGCTATATGATTGGTTCGCGTGGCAAGGGGGAAGTGCGGACGGCGAGCAATCACGTGGGGTTCCGCTGCGTCCAAGGAGTGCCACGATAGCTCTTCAATCGAAACGCGGACGTCGCCTTGCACCGCCGTCGCTCTATTCATGCGATTTCGGCCTATGGCGTGTTGAGGACCGAATTCTACTTCCGAATTCTACAAGTTTTCCCGTAATGACGGGTGGGGAAGTTGTTGACTGCGACTATTTGTCTCTTTGATTCGCTGACAACAAAATTGCAATAGAACGGTTATCAGGAGGTCGAAAGAAACCGACTCCGTAAAGTATCTTTTTCGAAGCTACCTTCCGTCAAGTCAGGGTAGCCAGTAGACTTTGCGAAAACCTTAAATACACGCCAAGAGGCGTGGCGATTGCCAGAAAGAAGTGACATTTTAATCCATCATGCAACGATTTTTGTTCCCTCGCTGGACGAACAAATTCTTGGCTTTGCTAGGAGTTTTAGCTGCTGCCGGTGGTGCTTATGCCGGCGTGCTTTTCCTTGGCGTGACCAGTCCTGAAACCTTGAACACGGGTTATCGGCCTGAGCAACCTGTTCCATTTAGCCATGCCTTGCACGCAGGCGAACTGAAGATGGACTGTCGTTATTGTCACAATACCGTGGATAAATCAGCACATTCAAGCGTCCCCGCGACGCAAACTTGTATTAACTGCCACAGTCCCAAAACTGCGGCGGGCGCTCCTGCTCTTTCTGCTGTTCACTCGGATAGCCTAAAACTCAAGCCCGTTCACGATAGTTGGAGAACAGGTGAGTCTGTGCCCTGGGTTCGAATTCATCGACTTCCTGATTTCGTGTATTTCAACCACTCAGCACACGTCAATCGCGGCGTTTCCTGCGTTACATGCCATGGACGCGTCGACCAAATGTCTATCGTTTATCAAGCCAAGGATCAATCTATGGCCTGGTGCATCGATTGCCACCGACATCCCGAGCCACACCTCAGGCCAGTTGACGAAATTACCAATCTTGCCTGGTCCGCTGGTTCGGAAAAAGAGCAGTTTGAATTGGGCTCCAAGCTCAAAGCGGAAAAAAATATCAATCCTCAAGTCAATTGTGCGGTCTGCCACCGATGAGCCAATCTGGTATCGATCACCAAAAGCGTTATTTTCGTAGCCTAGACGAATTGCAACAAACTCCTGAGTTTGAGCAGTTTTTGTCACGTGAATTTCCACAAGCTGCGTCCGAATTCCCTGAGGGAGTTTCGAGACGTCGATGGCTTCAGGTCATGGGTGCCTCCCTGGCTTTGGGCGGGGTGTCAGGCTGTCGCTACAACCGAGAAGAGGTAGCGGCCTTCGTCATTCGCCCGGAAGGTCGCATTGAAGGTGTGGCAGAGCAATTTGCAACCAATTTCGAATGGGCAGGTCGAGCGGTTCATGCTCTCGTTACGAACCGTGAGGGTCGCCCAGTCAAGGTGGACGGTAATGCGGATCACCCGGCCTACGCCAACAGCCAACCAAGTGATTACGCAAAGAATCCAAAGCTTCGCTCCGCAGGAACGGATGCATTCACTCAGGCATCGATCCTGTCGCTCTATGACCAGGATCGAATAGCAGGAGTTTTGCATCGCCTATCCCCCGGCAAAGCACCAGAGCGTTTCGTCAAAGTAGATAAAAAAGCCGACCCGGATGATCATAAGAATTCGTTGAAGAGTTGGGACGAGTTTGGTCAGTATGTTGCTAGCGAAAGAGTCAAGTTGGCTGCGTCGAATGGCGAAGGTCTTGCAGTTATTTACGAACCGACGCGCAGTCCGTCGGTTCGTCGCATGCTTGCAGAAGTGATCAAGAAATATCCGAAAGCCACCTTGGTTCGCTATGAATCGGTGTTCTCGGGTGACGTTGCCAAAGCGATCGATGCTGCAGGAGCCGGTCGGTCCTCGATGGTTTACGATTTGGATCAAGCCAAGGTCATCGTTTCGCTTGATGCCGATTTGCTCGGTGCCGATTCCAACGCGGTTCATCATGCTCGTCAGTTTGCGAATCACCGTTCGCCCGTTGAGGCCGGCCATCGGCGGATGAATCGACTTTATTGCGTAGAATCTCAGTATTCTGTTACTGGAGCCGCCGCAGATTTCCGTCTGGCGTTGCAATCCAGGCAGATTCCGTTCTTGCTTCTCAAAATTGAAGAGGCGATTGACGCAGGGGCGATCGTAGAGGACAAGGAGGAATCCGTTCCCTACAACAAACTTGTGGGTGCTGATCGCGTCAATCGAATTGTTGAATGTATTGCTAGCGACCTGTTGGCCAACAAAGGTTCCAGTTTGCTTGCTGTAGGAAGCCATCATTCCTTGCCGGTTCAGCTCGCTGCTATCCGAATCAATGCCAAGCTTGGAAACGTTGACAAGACCGTCCATTTCTACGAGGTCAGTAATGAGCTAGACGGTGTGCCGTCGATCAAGCTCAATGATTTTGTAATGCGAGCCAAGGAATTCAAGTCGCTTTGGATTCTTCCGCCCAATCCAGTCTTTACCGTTTCTGGAGACATTAAACTCGCGGATGCAATCAAGACGATTGGCGATGTTGTTTATTTATCCAACTATGACGACGAGACGGCTGAACATTGTGCTTGGACCGTTCCTGCAACGCATCCGCTCGAGGCGTGGGGAGACGTGCAGGCGACTGACGGTGTATTAAGTATTGGTCAACCAATGATTTCGCCGTTGCTCGTAGGTAGCAAGTCGGTCATTGAGTTCTTGGCGATCATGTTGGATTTACCGGTGGTTGACGGCATGAAGATCGTCATGGAAACTGGCGGTCTACTGCTCGGCAGTTCGATCAGCGAACGCGCCTGGAAAGAATCCCTCCACATTGGTTTTGTGGCTGGCACTGGTGGAAAGAAGTTCTCTGGACAACTCAAAGCCGACGGAAAGACCGTGAGCGGTGGCGGATTGTCGACAGCGACATATGCATTGACTGACGGGCCGATCAAGTTGGAGCTGGATCCGAATAACCTAGAGGTTGTGTTGCGTCCGAGCGATTCGGTATACGATGGTCGACTTGGAAACAACGGTTGGTTGCAAGAGCTCCCGCAGCCCATTACTAAATTGACCTGGGACAACGCCGCGGTTTGCAGTATCGGAACGGCGAAACAGCTCAAGCTAAAGCATGGCGAACTGGTCTCGCTTCGCTTGGTGGATTCGATGGTCAAGCTCCCTGTTTTCGTTGTGCCTGGACACGCAGAAGGATCCTTCACGGTCAACCTTGGGTACGGTCGAAGCAAGGCAAAGGGCGGTATCATCGCAGGAGCGGTCGGTACCAATTTGGCGTCCTTCCGTCGATGGAAGCAGGCGGCCATCTACACCGGTATCGAAGCAATTGGAACAAGCGAACCCTATCGCCTCGCCACAACCCAAGATCACTTTGCATTGGACGAGATGGGGATGGCTGAGCAAGCTAAGAGGTCGCCTCAACTGGTCCGAGAAGGAACGCTCGACGAGTACAAATCCGATGCTGGCTTTACCAAAAAAACGGTTGAGAAGCACTTTGAAAACGAGTCGCTTTGGACAGAGCCTAAGGTGGATACGAACCACAAATGGGGCATGACAATCGATTTGAACAAATGCACAGGATGCAATGCTTGCGTGGTCGCGTGTCAATCAGAAAACAATGTTCCAATTGTTGGCAAAGAACAAGTGATTCGTGGCCGTGAAATGCATTGGCTGCGGATCGATCGCTACTTCCAGTGCGATCAAGTAGCCATGGCGACCGCACACGAGTCGTTCAAGGATCCGATCGACGCAACCATTGTGACGCAGCCAATGGCATGCGCGCATTGCGAAACCGCTCCTTGCGAAGAAGTTTGTCCGGTCGCTGCGACGGTACACACCGAAGAGGGCATCAATGCGATGGCCTACAATCGCTGTATCGGAACTCGCTATTGCGGTAACAATTGCCCCTATAAAGTTCGCCGATTTAACTACTTCAACTACAACACGGAGTACGGTTACTTCTACGGTTGGCAAGATAACCGAGAGCAAGCGTCGCAGAAGCTGCAGTCGATGGTTCTCAATCCAGAGGTAACGGTTCGCGGACGCGGCGTTATGGAAAAATGCACCTATTGCATACAGCGAGTCCAAAACGGAAAGATCAAGGCTAGAACGACGGTGGAAGGACGGGTTCAAGATGGCGACATTCGATCGGCCTGCCAAGAAGCTTGCCCAAGTCAGGCGATCCTTTTCGGCGACCTGAATGACAAGACCAGCCGCGTCTATCAATCGCAGAACGACTCAAGAGCGTATGCTGTTCTCGAAGATTTGAATATCAAACCGAGAACCCTTTACTTGTCTCGAATCCGCAACGTACCCAAGCGACTTGCAACTGCAATTCAAACGAAACCAATTCGCCCCGGCCACGGGGATGACCACTCACACGAATCAGGTGACCATGGCCACCATATCTAAGAATTTCAACCCTCGCGAGATCGACAATACGGAAGATATTCCGGGTCGGCGCGCACCGCTGATCACTGGGAATCAGTCCTACGCATCCATAACCGACATGGTGTGTCGGGTTGCCGAAGATCCGCAACCGGTGTTGTGGTACATCCTTTTCGGTTTCTCGTCGATGACTGCGGTTTCGTTCTTGGGGTTGATCGGTTACCTGATCCTGACGGGTGTTGGTATCTGGGGTAACATGAATCCGGTCTTTTGGGCTTGGCCCATTGTGAACTTTGTGTTCTGGGTAGGTATCGCTCACGCAGGAACCTTGATTTCTGCGATTTTGTTTTTGTTCAGGCAGAATTGGCGGACGAGTATCAATCGTGCGTCCGAAGCCATGACGATTTTTGCTGTCGTATGCGCCGGTATTTATCCTGGGATTCACGTTGGACGTGCGTGGTTGGCATTTTGGCTTTTGCCCTATCCGAGTCTCAATTTGTGGATGTGGCCGCAATTTCGAAGTCCATTGCTTTGGGACGTCTTCGCGGTTGGAACCTACGCGTCAGTTTCGCTTGTCTTTTGGTACATGGGTATGATTCCCGACTTGGCTACTTATCGAGACAGGAGCAAGTCACCCTTACGACGAATGATATATGGAATTCTGTGTCTTGGTTGGACGGGTTCGGCTCGGCACTGGCTGCGTTACGAAAAGGCATACACCTTGTTGGCCGCTTTTGCAGCCCCACTCGTATTGTCGGTGCACACGGTTGTTAGTTTTGACTTCGCCGTTTCGCAGGTAGCCGGTTGGCACACGACCATTTTCCCACCGTACTTCGTGGCGGGTGCTATTTTTAGTGGATTCGCGATGGTGGTGACGTTGATGGTGCCGGCGAGATCGATTTACAAGTTAGAAAATTTGATCACGTTGCGTCACCTAGAAAACATGAACAAAATTATTCTAGCAACCGGATCATTGGTTGGTTTGGCCTACGCAACTGAGTTCTTCATGGCTTGGTACAGTCAGAATCAATACGAGTATTTCACGTTTTTCAATCGCGCGTTTGGTCCTTACTATTGGGCCTATTGGACCATGTGGACCTGCAACGTGATTTCACCCCAGTTATTCTGGTTTAAGAAAATTCGGACTTCCACTTTTTGGATGGTTGTGGTTTGCATTTTTGTGAACATTGGCATGTGGTTCGAACGATTCGTAATCACTGTGACTTCGCTCAGCCGCGACTTCTTGCCGAGTTCGTGGGGCTACTTCAGGCCAACGTTGTTCGACGGCTTGATGTTCTTTGGTAGTTTCGGTGTCTTCCTCACGCTGTTTCTTCTGTTCTGCAGATTCCTTCCGACGATCGCCATGTCGGAAGTCAAAGGTATCCTTTCATTGACGTCGCACACCGAACACGGCCATGATGGTTCGCACGGACATTAGTCAGAGATTTGGACAACCTAGTCGATTCACCGGCCGCCAAGGGTGGCCAAGTCAAAACCCATTAAAACTGTCGCCAACCTATATCAACCATGAGTGAGCACAAGCCACGCAAATCGATCGAAAAGAAAATGCCTAAGGCGTTTGGCTGGATGGCTGAATACCAGGATGAGCATGGCTTGTTGGCTGCAGCGCGTAAAGTCCGCGACTCTGGCTACACGAAGACTGATGCATTCACGCCATTCCCGGTGCACGGAATAGATGAAGCCTTAGGGATAAAGCCAACCGTCTTGCCGTTCATTGTTTTGTGTGCTGGATTCACTGGGCTTGGTACTGCACTATTGATGCAATGGTGGATGAACGGTGTCGATTATCCGTACATCATCTCGGGCAAGCCGTTTGGGATTACTCCTGCATCGATTCCTGTTGCCTTTGAGTTGACTGTATTGTTTTCGGCGTTCACATCGTTTCTTGGAATGATTGCGCTAAACAATCTGCCGAAGTTCAGCAATCCTGTCTTCACAAACCCGCGGTTTGATCGTGCCACGAACGATCGCTTCTTTTTGTATGTGGAAGCGACCGACAAGTATTACAATCGCGAGTCAGTGAAAGAGTTGCTCGGCGGCACGCAGCCTGATTCGTTGGACGAAGTTTTGGAAGACACAACGCCAAGTGCACTGCCTCGGCCTATCATCTTAGGCATTCTCTTGCTCGTGGTGGCGGGACTTATACCAGCCATGATTATTCTGAACATGCGAGCCGGGTTTAGTACCGCTCCAAGATTCCACTTGTTCTTCGACATGGATTTTCAGCCCAAGAAAAAGGCTCAGCAAACAACGACCATTTTCCCAGATGGCCGGATTATGCGTCCGCAGGTCAAGGGGACGATCGCTCGCGGGCAATTGGAAGAACAGGACCCGTTTTATTTGGGGTATGACCCATCTAAAATGACTATGCTTGAGGAGAGTGCCTCCGGTTTTATGTTCGTCTCCACGCAAACGCCTGCAGCAAGCCAAGACGGCAAGACAGACGTTCAACAACCAGCCGCAGCGTTAGAAGCCCCTAAATTGCCGTGGATCGACACGCTTCCGATCGAAGCCAATGAAGACAACATGAAGTTAGGCAAACTCAAGTTTGAGACCTATTGCTCGGCTTGCCATGGTTTTGCTGGATTTGGCGATGGATTGGTTCACAAGCGTGCGGATTCATTAGCCCAAGGCTATTGGTTACCGCCGACCTCCATGCACATCGATCGAGTACGCAATCAGCCCGTTGGACAGATATTCAATACGATCACCAAGGGGCAAGGCAAAATGGCTTCTTATGCTTCATCGTTGACGCCCAAGGAGCGTTGGTCGATTGTTCTTTACGTAAGAGCTTTGCAAAGGTCCCGCAATGCAAGCATAGACGACGTTCCCGTCGATATGCGATCTTCGTTAAATGATTTAGCAACGCAAGCAAAAGCAAACCCCGCAGCAACTAAGTAGCATTAGTCTCATCGACTATTGCTCGACACTCCATTGAACAAGACCATCGGTATCCCGCAGCCGCGACGAAGTGAAATGAACCTTAACTACGACAAAGCCACAATCGAGCTCCCTCAATCATGGCGAGCCAAGGCACCGATTATTCTCTCGGCGGGATTAATTTTTTTGGTTGTCGGTATGGGCTGTGCATTTTTAAGTCCAACCAAGGGTGGGGATAATTCGCAGGGCTTTAGGTATTTGACGCACTCCTATCTGGCAAACTTCGTCTACGTCTTTTCTTTCACCTTGGGCGCTTTGTTTTTCATTCTCATGCAGTTTTTGACTCGCGCAGGTTGGAGTACATCCATCCGTCGCTTGGCCGAGATTTTGATGATGATGATCCCTTATCTTGCAATTCTGTTTGTACCAATCATCGTCATGCTTTTTTGGGGCAGTTCCGCTTTGTATGAATGGAATGCAGCACCCTCGGAAATGCCAAACAGCGTGATTGCTTCCAAGGCAGCCTTTTTCCTTACCAAAGAATTCTTTACTATCCGTGCGGTAGCTTATTTCACTTTTTGGATCCTGGCCGCGAGTTGGTTCTTCCGACTTAGCAGGCAGCAGGATGAATCCGGTGATACCGAGTTGTCGCTGATCCGGCAGAAGTGGTCTGCTCCGCTGATCATGGTTTTTTCCCTGTCGGTCAGCTTTGCCGCCTTTGATTGGTTAATGAGCATCGATGCGGATTGGTATAGCACTATTTTCGGCGTGTATTTGTTTTCGGGCAGCATGATGGGATTTTTCGCGATGATGATCATCATCAGCATGCTGTTACAGAATGCTGGCAAAGTTCAGAAATTAGTCACTGTCGAACATTACCATGACATGGGTAAATTTACCTTTGGTTTCGTCATGTTTTGGTCGTACATTGCGTTTTCGCAATTGGTATTGATCTGGTACGCAAACATTCCTGAAGAAACCAACTGGTACCGAGTTCGTTTGGAAGGAAATTGGGCTCCGTTTTCTTATGGGTTGATTCTGGTCCATTTCATCATCCCGTTCTTGTTCCTAATGAGCCGACACGTCCGTCGAAACCGAACGGCATTAACGATTGGCGCTTCATGGGTACTTTTTGCACACTGGTATGACATGACGTTTTTAGTGATGCCAAATGCTGGTTCTCTAGAGTTTTTCCCTTTGTTTGGGCATTTGCTGGGTGGCATTGGAATGCTTTGCATTTTTGCAGCCATGTTTATTCAGCGGGCTTCCGGCGTTCCATTGGTTGCAATGCGCGATCCGAGGTTGCCCGAAGCATTGTCCTACGCCAATCCAATCCTGTAACTGAAAAACCATGGCACGATACGACGACCTAAATACGAAAATGATCGCCTACGCAACTGTGTTTAGCGTGGTCATTTTGGTGATTGTACTGCAAGGGGTGCAAGCACTTTGCTACAACATGCTGAATTATGAAAACTCTCGAAAAGACACCCCAATAATTGATGCAGCGACAAAGACAAAGAGTGAACAAATACTGTCGCTCAACGGTTTCAAAGCAGCGGAAGTAATTGACGAGACCGCCCCGCAACCAAAAAAGGGGGAAAACCCAACGATGAAGCCAGTAATCCATATCCCTGTTAGCGAAGCCCAGAAATTGATTTTAAAGGAATTGGGAAACGCCAGTGCTGTTGCACCTGTTCCTGGTGCTTGAAGTTCAGTGTGTCGTTTTGTTCCAGGCAACGATAAACTAATGTTTAACTACTTTTTAAAAGCCGTTCGACTCAATTTAGTGGCAATGTTCTGCCTCTTAGGAATATCTCTTGCTTTAGCGGAAGAGGACAAGATTCCGGAGCGGCTCGACGGTGTATTCATCGAAGAAAGACTGGGAGAGGACGTTCCGCTCGACGTTCCTTTTATGAACGAGCAAGGTGGGCTGACCACCTTGGGCAATCTCTTGAAAGACGGGAACCCGATAATTCTGACACTTAACTATAGTGATTGCCCTGGATTGTGCGTTGCACAGTTAAACGGTTTGGCTAAAGGGATTAACGAGGTCGGTTCGCTGAGTCTGGGAAAGGATTTCAAAATGGTTTCGCTCAGTATTAACCCCCGAGAGGGCCGGGAGCGGGCTGCTGCTACGAAGGAAAGGTACGCAGAGAGCTTAGCGAGCAACCATGATCAGAAAGGTTGGAGTTTCCTTGTTGGTTCGGAGCAGGATATTCAGCGGATTACCAAAACGGTAGGTTTCCATTACACGTACGACGTCAAACACAACCGTTACAACCACGCGGCAGCTGCAATTTTCATCTCTCCGAAGGGCCGAATCACCAGATATCTATATGAGGTCGGATTCACGCCTGAGACATTGAAAATGGCACTTGTGGAGGCTGGCGAAGGAAAGATAGGCTCTTACTTAGATGCGTTCGTTCTTCGTTGTTACCATTACGATGCCAATGAAAACCGTTATTCTGCCAATGCTCGAACACTTCTGTCGATTACTGCTGGACTCTTCGTAACGATTGGCGTGATTTCGTCGTTACCATTTTGGATTTCCTGGAGACGCAAGAGCGCGACAATTCGTCACGCGACACAGGATCGACACTCACATACAATTAACGAAACAACTTCACTGTCTAACTAATTCCAATGATGCCATCCCTATTTGCAGACATAAATGAGACGTTTTGGTTTCCAAAGCAAGCGTCGACATTTGCCAAGGACGTGGATTTCCTCTACGACGCGATTCTTTATATAAGTATTGCTTTTTTCATCCCAATTGTCTTCGCGATGATCTACTTCACGGTGAAATTTCGCGAACGGCCTGGATACAAGGGGTCTATCGAAGCGTCGCACAACACCACCATCGAAGTCCTATGGTCGGTCGTACCGACCCTCATCGCGGGATGGATTTTTTGGGAAGGATTGCTCGGATATCTCGACATGCAGCGCCCGCCGCCAGCCGGCACGGAAGACGTGAAAGTCTTTGCAAAGAAGTGGAATTGGAATTTCAAATATTCAAATGGTGCAGAGAGTCCAGAATTGCACGTTCCCGTTGGACGAGCGGCGAAGATGATCATGCGGTCAGACGACGTCTTGCACAGTTTCTATGTGCCAGCATTTCGCGTGAAGCGAGATCTAGTTCCAGGCCGTTATAATTACACTTGGTTTGAGCCAACCATAGAGGGACAGTACGATTTGTTTTGCAGCGAGTATTGCGGTGATAACCACAGCACGATGCTTGCCAAGGTTTTTGTCGATAGCGAAGAGAAATATGCGAAGTTTTTAGCGGAAGCGATCAAGGAACCAGAAGACATTGTGGAACGTGGGAAATGGCTTTACGAGCGAAAAGCTTGCAAGGGATGTCATTATGCGGGCAAAGATGGCGCAAGTGGGCCTGGGCCTTCCTACAATGGATCTTGGGGCAAACCCGTTCCGCTGGGCAAGGGTGCTGAGGGCAAAGAGCAGATTTTTGACGAAAACTATGTCACCGAGTCGATTTTAAATCCCGAAGCGAAGAAGCGAAAAGGCTATGAAGCTGCAGCGGCCATGCCCTCCTACAAGGGGCAACTCAAGGTAGAGCAGATAGAAGCCTTGATCGAATTTATCAAGTCACTCGAGTCGCAAACGCCGGCTTCAAAGAAATAATCCAGCTCAAAATGAGCACGAACATTTAAATGAATTCAATTTTACGGACAGGAATAGAGCCATGAGTGTTGTTGCTAAACCAGTGACAATGCCGGCCCCAAATAGTGAGGCGGGCGAAGAAGACAATTACCTGACACATTCGTCCGGTTTTTTAAGTTGGGCTTTAACGCTCGACCACAAGCGTATTGGTTTGATGTATCTCACATGTGTGATGAGTTCATTCGCATTGGGTGGCGTTTTAGCCTTGTTGGTTCGATTGCATCTTTGGAATCCTAACTTGGATGCAACTCAAGCGTTGTTTTCGAATAAGCAATACAACCAGCTTTTCACGCTTCATGGAGCGGTGATGGTGTTTTTATTCATCATCCCAAGTATCCCAGCCGCACTGGGTAATTTTTTGCTCCCGATTATGCTTGGTTCAAAAGATGTTGCGTTTCCGCGATTGAACCTATGCAGCTTTTATTTGTGGGTTGGCGGGGCAATCTTCTTCTTGTTTTCACTGTTTGCGACTGGACTCGATACAGGATGGACTTTTTACACGCCTTACAGCATCGAAAGCCAAGGGCCTGTGGTTGCCGCGACGATGGGGGTGTTCGTCTTAGGATTTAGCTCGATTTTTACGGGACTCAATTTCATTGTGACCATCAATACGATGCGGCCACCGGGGATGACGTGGTTTCGAATGCCGCTGTTCCTTTGGGCCGTATATTCGACCGCAATCGTACAGGTCCTTGCGACCCCCGTGCTTGGGATCACGATGCTGCTGTTGGCTGCCGAACGCATTTTGGGAATTGGTATCTTTGACGCCAAACTGAACGGCGACCCGGTCGCTTTTCAACACTTCTTCTGGTTCTATTCGCACCCCGCGGTTTACATCATGATCCTGCCGGCGATGGGAATCATCAGCGAGTTGATGAGTGTTCACAGTCACAAAGGTATTTTTGGCTATCGAATGATTGCCTACAGCTCCGTGGCGATCGCGCTCTTTGGATTCCTGGTCTGGGGACACCACATGTTCACGAGCGGTATGGCGGATGTGACCACCATCGTGTTCAGCGCACTAACTTTTACTGTTTCGATCCCTTCAGCCATCAAGGTGTTCAACTGGATCGGGACCATGTACAAGGGTACGGTTTCACTGAACACTCCCATGGTCTATGCACTGTCGTTCATATTCTTGTTCACGATCGGTGGTTTGACAGGGCTTTTTTTGGGAGCACTGTCGACAGACATGCACTTGCACGCAACGTACTTTGTGGTGGCCCACTTCCATTATGTGATGATGGGGGGAACACTCGTAGCGTTCTTGGGTGGATTGTTTCATTGGTGGCCGAAGATGACTGGCAAGATGTTCAATGACTTTGCAGGAATAGTTTCTGCGGCAATTGTTTTTGTTGGCTTTAACTTGACATTCCTACCGCAGTTCGTACTTGGAACACGTGGAATGCCGCGAAGATATGCTTCCTACGCGATGGAGTTTCAGGACCTGCATCGGCTTTCGACGATAGGCGCACTGATGTTGGGCATAGGACTACTGGTAGCAGCCGTGACGCTGTTTCACTCGTTGTTTTACGGACGCAAAGCACCACGAAACCCCTGGGGTGGCGCTACGCTTGAGTGGGAATGCTCATCACCGCCCCCACATGACAATTTCAGTTCTGCGCCAACGGTTGGAGATCCTTACGATTTCTCCAAAATTGAGTACGACCAAAAAACTGCTAGTTATTTTACGAAGAAGTAACGACGACGGTTTGAAATCCACCAACTTAATAGACAAACTATGACTACTGCGGTCGCACCAGAGCTTACCGAACACGATAACAAACACCATGAGCATCCCTCTTGGCTTGCGCATCATTTCGACGATGCGGAACAGCAATTTGATGCCGGCAAAATGGGGATGTGGCTCTTTCTAGTAACGGAAGTGCTCTTCTTTAGCGGAATGTTCTGTGCGTATGCTCTCTACCGAAATCGCAACCCCGAAGTGTTTCATTTTTGTTCCAGTTTTCTGAATGAGAAGCTGGGTGCGATCAATACCGGGGTTTTGCTTTTCAGTTCATTGACCATGGCCTGGGCGGTTCGCGCATCGCAGCTCAAAGAGACGAAAACGCTGATAGGGATGCTCGCTGCAACATTAGGGTGTGCCGCTGTTTTCTTGGGCGTCAAAGCTGTTGAGTACAGCCACAAATGGAGTATGGGGTTGTTTCCCGGGAAATTTTACGTTTCTCAAATTGCTGGCGCTCCACATTCCGATACGCCTTATTTATGGTATCTGTCGATTCCCCCTTTGCTTCTGCTGGTTTGCTTCGTTTTGTATTATCTCTACGGATTCGTTTCCGCAAGCAAGTTCCATTTGAGAGTTGCTGGTCCGCTTGTGGTTGCTGCCCTTTGTTTTTTTGGTGGTGTGAAACTCGGGCTCGTCCTCGAATCAGAAGCAGAACATGGCGATGCTCACGGCGATGCTCATAGCGAGGCTCATAACACAGCACAACATGAGGATGCTCACTCTGGGGAGCATTCCCATGCTCCGGTAACTGTGGATTTCCTCGTATCGGATGTCGCGCCGCTGAACGATGTCGCCATATCACCCGCTGAGTCGGTTACGCCGGAATCGAAGGTCAACCAAAAGGGGATGGCTGGACTCTTCTTCAGTATCTACTACTGCATGACCGGAGTTCATGCGTTCCACATTGTAGGAGGAATGATTGTGATAACGTGGTTGATCGTTAAATCCGCCAGGTTTGAATTTCATTCCAAGTACTACGGTCCGGTAGATAACGTTGGACTCTATTGGCACTTGGTCGACTTTATTTGGATTTACTTGTTCCCACTGCTTTACCTGATCACCTAGGGCGTCGTTTGAACTAGGTTTAGTCGTTCGTTCCAAATCGCAGCTATATCGATAACCACTTTAGATAAAAACATGTCAGCACCTACTGTCGAACACTCGCATGATGCGAACGGTCACGGCCATGGACACGATGGCGAATTTTCGCACCCGATGCCGATTTGGATGCTGCTGACCGTATTTGTCGCATTGCTTGCATTGACCATTTTGACGGTATTCCAATCCACATTCAATCTTGGAAACATCGAAGTCTGGTTGTCACTTTCCATTGCGACCATCAAAGCTGGGCTGGTAATCGCTTTCTTCATGCACTTGCTTTGGGATAAGCCCCTCAATGCAATTATCATTTTAAGTAGCCTTGTTTTTGTTGCATTGTTTCTTGGGTTTACGATGATGGATGCGCAAGGTTACCGGGAAAATCTCATCATGAACCCGACTCTTGATGATTCACAGCCTGCAACTGCGGAAGTGCCGATAAGCAAGTAGTTACTAATGATTATTATCGAGTTCAACGGACAAAGTAGCCAAGTCGAAAATAGAATGACCGTGGCCGACTTGCTTCGATTGGCAAAGGTTGAAAGCCGATTCTGTGCGGTGGAGTTGAATCTCGAAATTGTTCCCAAGGATCAATACGAGGCTAAGCAATTGGCCGAGGGTGATAAGATCGAGGTCGTCACGTTGGTGGGTGGCGGCTGACATGGCTGACGTAGCTACAGACGAAACACTTACTATTGGTAAGCATGTATTGAAGAGTCGCCTCATCGTTGGAACGGGCAAATACGATACGGTGCAGCTTATGAACGACTCGTTGGATGCGAGCGGTTCGGACTGTATTACGGTGGCCGTACGTCGGGAAAAGCTCTATGACAAGGAGGGCAAGAACCTACTCGACAATGCATTCTTGGCGCGATTTACGTTGCTCCCAAATACGGCTGGCTGTTACAACGCGGACGATGCCGTTCGAGTCGCCAGGTTGGGCCGGGAGATCTTAAGGTCTTTAGAGAACCCAGGCGCTGATTGGGTCAAGCTAGAGGTTTTGGGGGACTCAAAAACGCTACTGCCGGACCCGATAGCAACTTTGGAAGCATGCAGGAGGTTGGTGGATGATGGCTTTCAGGTCTTGTGTTACACGAGCGATGACCCGATCATGGCCGTTCGTCTCAAGGCGGCGGGCGCGGCCAGTGTTATGCCAGCTGGTTCGCCCATCGGTAGCGGTCAGGGGATTCTGAATCCGAACAATCTTCGCATCATCCTTGAGTATCTTAAGTGCGACGATCCAAAATATCCCGTTATCATCGACGCGGGCGTTGGCACAGCCAGCGATGTTGCGATAGCCTTTGAACTCGGAGCCGACGGCGTTTTGCTTAATACTGCCATTGCCCATGCTCGCCATCCTGTAGCCATGGCGTCGGCTATGCGGCATGCAACTCTGGCAGGTCGATTGGCTTTTCAAGCCGGTCGCATACCGCGTAGACGATATGCAACGGCAAGCAGCCCCGAAGAAGGGCTGATCACTTCGCGACCATGGTAAGGTGTCCCATCCATGCCACTCGATAAACATGCGACTCCCCCGAAAATGAATTGAAATGCGATGATTGAAAAGCGCTACGATGTCGTGGTGATAGGAACCGGACCGGGCGGCGAGGGAGCTGCCATGCAATCTGCTAAAGGCGGAAAGCAAGTCGCGGTCATCGAGGCCTACCACAAAATCGGAGGAGGTTGTACACACTGGGGAACGATCCCAAGCAAAGCACTACGGTTCTCGATCTACAGCGTCATGGAGGCGATGAACAACCCGATCGTTCGCGAGCTCGGTATACACCTCAATCCAACACTTGCTCAATTGCGATCCAGCAGCAGAACAATCATTTCGAAACAGGTGTCGATGCGTCAAACCTTTTATGAACGCAACAACGTTCCGGTGATACACGGCAAAGCTCGATTGATCGATGCCAACACGGTCGAAATCGATGGGGAAACACGCATTGCAGGTGATCATATTGTTCTAGCGACTGGGTCACGGCCTTTCCGTCCAGAAGGAGTTGATTTTTCGCATCCACGCATTTTTGATAGCGACACGGTACTCGGTCTTGAATTCAAGCCACAATCGATCGCAATCTATGGAGCAGGCGTAATTGGTTGCGAATATGCCTCGATGTTTCGCAATCTTGGAATCAAGGTGAATCTTGTCAATACTCGTTCGAAGCTACTTGAATTCCTAGACGATGAGATAATTGACGCTTTGAGTTACCATATGCGGGACTCTGGCATCGTGCTTCGGCACAACGAAACATTTCAGAAGATCGAGCCGCATGATGATGGTGTCGTCCTCTTTTTGGAGAGTGGCAAACAGCTCAAGACAGATATTTTACTTTGGGCCAACGGACGGTCGGGGAACATCGACGATTTGAATTTGAGCAGTATCGGCGTAGAAGCCAGCAACCGAGGATTGCTAAAGGTCAATGAGCAATTTCAAACATCGTGTCCCAATGTGTACGCCGTGGGCGATGTCATTGGCTTTCCATCCTTAGCCAGCGCAGCATACATGCAGGGACGAGCAGCCGCGCAACACATTGCGGGTGAGAACGATGGTGCCATGAAACTCTTGGATATCCCCAACGGTATTTATACCAGCCCTGAAATCAGTTCGATCGGAAAGTCCGAACGCGAGTTAACGGCAGCCCAGGTCCCGTACGAAGTAGGCAACTCACAATTCAAGAGCTTGGCACGTGCGCAAATAACTGGTCGCGCGGTTGGAATGTTGAAACTGCTTTTTCACCGGGAGACGTTAGAAATCTTAGGCGTCCATTGCTTTGGGCCCAACGCATCTGAGATTGTGCATATTGGGCAAGCCATCATGAAGCAACCACCGCCGTTTAATACGCTAGAATACTTTATTAATACAACCTTCAATTACCCAACGATGGCAGAAGCCTATCGAGTTGCAGCCCTGAACGGTTACAATCGACTGTTCTAGCGATAGGCTGCATTGGTATTTGCTGCACCTGCAACTTGTCACCGGTTGGTACATCTTCACAACTGGCGTCGGCGATGGTTGGTACTTCTGTTGCGGCGGTTTTGCCGGCAACGTCAAGCTCATGTTCGTGAACGGCGAGACGCTTCTTAAGCCGGTACCGCCCGTGACGCCAGTCGCGAAGGGCAAATCGACAGGGGGCGTTGAACTCGAATCCGTGTAAGACCTCGACGAACACCAAGTAGCGGCATGGATGAAACAAGTCGCAGCCGTCCCGTTGGCGTAAAGCCAACGGAAACGATTGGATTCGAATGTCCGCCTCGGAGATGCGGACGTACGTGTTTGACCTTAGACAATTTCATTGCGACAAAGTCGCGCTGCTGTTGAAACACGTACTAGTAGGACTCCGCACCGCATCACACCGAGGCCAGCCAGCATGACGACCCCCGATTCGATGATGCGAGGATTATGGATGTCATTCAAAAACACCAGGCCTATTCTCAGCATGTAGAGCGAAACCAAAATCAGTAGCCAACCAGCAATTTCTCTCACCCAAAAAAAAATCATTTTAAACCTTTCGAATCGGTTTTTTCGGTCGCTTTTTTCTTTCGAATTCTCATTCGACTAGCTACGACGGTCTTCGACTGTTGCGTCGAAGATTGTACTTTACGAAGATGCATCCGTCGTTGTTGTTCAAATCGAAACAAGTCGCGATAGTTTGCGACCCATTGAACGGAACGCAAATAGAGGCTTGCCTGAGAACGATCGAGCTGACGCCACGCGATCTCGCGCGCAACGACAAACAAGGCAATCATGAGCGAAAGAAGTAGAGCTCCAGGCCAGACTGCTTGACCGTTCTGCAAGGACCATTGCAGCCAACTTTCGGACTGCCGGCGAATGGGCAGTTTCGTTAACAAAAACATGGCCAAGATGGTCACCATGGTCATTTGAAAAGCCGAAATCGCTAGACGCTGTGCAACGTACTTCGACTTGTCTCTATGAGGACCTATGTTAAACATCCTCAAGAAATAATCCGTAACGAAATGATGCATGTGAGGCAACTTCATCGCGGCCACGACAGCCAACATCGCAACCAATGCAAAATAAAAGCCCAATGGAGCTTGGTCGAGCTGTTGCCGTCGAGGCTCTTGAATCAAAAGGCTGATCTGAAGGGCAATAAGAAATAGCCAGCCCAGACGAAATGCAACGCACGAAATAGCGACCGCCAAGAGGAATAGCCTTAGCATCACGCCAATGCCATCCGAAATCCCTAGGAGCAATTCAAAGCAAAGACCGATCGACAAGAGTTGTAACAGCCCGCCGAAAAACCGCAGTGTTTTTAGTTGGACGGACTGGGCATGGTTAGCAGAGTTCATCGCAACACTCCCTCGTACTTGCTGCGCCCGGTTCTAGCAACGTCGAGTTCCGCCATGATCAATCGAATGGCATTCCGCTCGCCGGAAAGGGACAGAGTAGCCCCACATCGACGAAGTTCGCGTTGTAGTTGTTCCGCCTGAATTTGAAGTCTTGCCTGCTCGGCTACTAGTAAGAGATCGTCGGCTAACCAATCGCCTGAAGAACTGGAAGCGACGTACCTTGATGGACGTTGAAAAGTAGTAGTCGGGCAAACGAACGAGACACGATGGTGCTTGGCAGCAGCCAATTTTACCGCTGGTAAGAGGAATTCCAAAATGCCTACGCAGTTCAATAGATCGGACATGACGACGAATACCTCGTTGTCACGCGCATGGCCAACAGCCGCTAAAATGCTTTCGGCCAATTGCTCCATGCGACGGATTGGTGCTCGATCCCGCGTTTCGTTTAAAGCGATGACAGGTGCGATCCAAGGTATTCCCGATTGATTTAGCAGTTTTTGAATACGACGAGCCAGAGTTAAGTCGTCGTGAATCATGGCTACCTGATCGCGAATGGACAAACGGTAGATTTCAGACAGTGCCCCTGCAACGAGAAATCTTTGCCTGCGTTGGGCACGACTGTTCGGCAATATCGGGAACAAGAAGAAGGGGAATTGGTTGACCTTGAAATCCAGCAGTTCAGGGAATCGCTGGCTAAGGAGCCCCCAGGCAGCGTCCAGCATTTGCTGACTCAATTGACTCGGGGGAGGGCTTGGGTTGACGGAAAAATCACCTAGCGCCCTCAAGAAAATTTGAAACCCCTTTTCACCTGACATCGGCGGCAAGCGATTCAATGAATGTTCATCGAACAAGACACCACCGACCGGATCACCTGCCTTAGTAGCCATCCTAGCCACACTCGCAGCAACAAACGTCATTTGATCCAACAAACGGAATCCAAATCCACCTACGCGGGTCGTACTCGAGCCATCGACAATGAGTTGCACTCTGGCTGGAACCTCGGACTCGTATTGACGCGTCATCCACTGATCGCGTTTTGCCGAAACCTTCCATGCGATCGACTTAAAGGGATCGCCCGGCATGTACTCTCTCAATTCGAGCAACTCGGAGCCCATTCCCGATCGCATCAGTCGATGAACACCATGCCTGGGAATGACACTAGACTTTTTGGTAAGCGAACGGAACTCACCAGCATCCACGAAGGTCGGGAGGGCTCGAAATGACTGCTTGCACTTGATGAATGTTTCAATGCGAAAGAGACCATGCGTGCTTTGAAGCGTCGACCGGAAACCGGGAAACACGACCTTGCCCGCTGCCCGCACGCGTGCTGAATAAACCCATTCAGCATGAGTACCATCCGTCCCTAACTGTTTTTCATTGGGAGTATCTTTATCTTCGTCATCGAAGAAGCTGCGCATATTGCGAATCATCCGCGATTTCGATGGAGCAGTAGGAGTGGCTCGTCCCGCCATGGTAACTTTAGCGGAAACCAATTCTAAATTCTCGGGCACGACATCATGCAAATCGACCGTCGCACCCAACAACCGTATCTTGTTGGGAATTTGCACTCGTACCTCCACGGTTCGGTCAGCCCAAAGCGATCGGTTCGCCTCCAGGTTCCCATTTACCATCCGTGTCGGTTTTAAAAACGGAAGTTGAAAACGAACATGCCAATAGAACAGCACCCATTCTGAGAGAATCCACAACAAAGAAGAGAGAGAGAGCAAGCTGAGAACCGTTTGCCCTCGAACCAGTCCGAGGCAGAGTCCAATCATCCCTGCAACGGCGAACATTTGTGCGCGGAGCGTCATGCTTTTTTATCCGCGATCACGGGGACTCGTTGAATAACTTGCTGAATGACCCCTTCGACAGTTCGTCCGTCCATTTCCGCTTCGGGACGCATGATGAGGCGATGTCCCAGCACGCTCTGGCTTATGGATTGAATGTCGTCATGCGTTACAAACTCACGGCCGTTCAGCAGAGCATAGGCGCGAGCCGCTTTCATCAAATTGATCGCCGCGCGTGGACTTGCACCAAGCATGAGATCGGAATGTTGCCGGCTTTCACGGGCTAAGTCAACGATGTATCGTTTTAGCTCGTCGGAACAATAAACGGAATCCAATTGCCTTTGAATACGGATGACCTCCTCAGCGGAACTAATTGCGGTCAGTTTTGGAGTGGGGCGGCTATGCAAGTCGAGCATCGCGACCTCAGCCTCCCGCTGCGGGTAGCCTACCTTGATTCGAAACAGGAATCGGTCTAACTGAGCTTCAGGGAGACGATAGACTCCTTCTTGCTCGATTGGGTTTTGCGTTGCAAGGACCATAAATGGTTCCGGCAGCGCCAGGGTATTGCCGTCGATGGTAACTTGCCGTTCTTGCATCGCTTCGAGCAACGAAGATTGAGTTCTAGCAGGAGCTCGGTTCAGTTCGTCAGCCAGCAACAACTGGCAGAAGACCGGTCCCTTTCGCAAAACAAAGTTGCTCGTGTTACGATCGAGGACTTGAATGCCGGTCACGTCCGATGGTAGTAGATCTGGCGTGAACTGAATGCGTTCAAACTTGATTCCAAGAATCGTGGCAAAAGTTCGGCAAATGGTTGTCTTTGCCGTCCCTGGAACTCCCTCGAGAAGCACATGTCCGCCTGCAAATAAGGCTACTAAAAGTTGGTCAGTCACTTCCTCGAGACCAACAACGATTTGCTGCATTAACTCTTGAGTTCGACTTCGTAGTTCGCTAACACACAATGCAATGGAATTGGCTGTGGGCACGTATCAGTTTTCTGGTTCTTGAAGGGTCTTGGGACTAAAGCTGTTCACTCCATGTCGAACCGCGGTTACCAAGTTAGGCAGTCGCTACTGCTCGAGGTTAAACGAGGTTAAACGAGGTTAAACGATTGCAAATTCTACTTTGCCAAAGTGATTTTAGGGACGCCATCCCGTTTAGGGGACCGCATAGCCTCTCGAAGTTCATGAATGGTTTTGCCGAGCTTAAGGAACTCTTTTTCCGAGACACGTGGTACAAGATTGCTGATTTCGAATGAACGAACATACTCGAGTTTCTCGCGGAATGCTTTGTCGTTCGGAATCGCGCCAGAATGATGGAATCGAGTGGCTTTGTTTCGCCACTCTGTTTTCCCCAAATTCAAGGTTTCCCCGAAATTCCCGGAGCACTCCTTGCAGAACTCGCGAGCCAAAATGAATGCCGCCGGTCCGTACTGCGCGTGGCGTTGCTTCAAACTCGAATCCATTTGAAAAGCGGAAAGGTGAGGAATGATAGGTTGACGTCCTGAGAGGGCAGGGACATGACGGATCAAATACGCCAAGACCAACAATACGCAGGCCACAGCCGCCAATGCCAGGACAGCAAGAGTATAGCCTCTTGCATTCACGGGCCGCGGCTGATTGGCCATGGCCTCGTTCAGAATATTGGAATCCGCGACACTCTTTAGGACATGGTTTGCTATTTGCAATTTTGTTTCAAGATCCGTATTGGGCAATTCTTGCAGCGAGGGAAGAGATTGTTCGTTGGCTTTGTTCGAATCCATGTTCGGTGTTGTCGGATCGATTCTACTTTTGTAACTGGGCAAGACGCGCCCATCGGCGACAAAGGACATTCGCGTTTTTTTTCCTCGAGAAAGCAATTCGGAGATTCGTATCGCAAAGATCGCGTTGTCGCCATGCCATAACATTCCATTGGTGAGGATGCTCGAATCCGCCATGATGACCATCGCGCCCACATCCTCGGAATCGGAATCGTTAACGATGATGAGAGGCTGATCACTGCTCGCTGGTGGCGTGCAATCGGTGGGCAACATAGCAATGACTTGCCAACGAAACGGGCTGGTAATTACAGGTTTGGACGGTAATGAGAGCCACGCTGTTCGATTGCATATTAGCTCGTGGACATTGAGCATTGATGGGTGTGATGTGTCGATATTTCGGATCCGAATGCAGTCGTTGAATTCCAGATAGTGGTTCTCTTTTCGATTGGCAATAACCGGATTATTACCTTGGCCCGTTTTGATTTCTCGAACGCCAGGTAGGGATCGCGGCTGATCCGATGCAATCAGGACGTTTCCGCCCTTCTCCACAAATTGAAGGAGACGAGGAATTATGTCTTTTCGAAATGCGTTTAGGTCGCCTGTCATGACAACAATCGAGTTGCTAGGTGAAGCAATTGCATCGTCGAGCGATGACCTAGACGATATGTTTGCGATGCCCCGCTCTTCCAGCAGCATTTGGAAGAGTTCGCAACCAACATGCCAGGTCCGCTCGTTGGCTGGATTGCTTTGCTGCCCAAGAACCATGGAACAAGAGCAAAACAAAAGTATCATGAAAAAGCAGGCCGTTGGCACGTTAGACTTCCAGCCTATCGATCCGGCTTGACGGCAGGCTGCAAGCCAATCCCACTTTGCGACGCACATTGCGATCAACCCTTGCATTGTTTCAGTGCGTGTTTTGCGTTTTCGATTTGGTCGACTGTCAAGTCGTACTCCATTGGGAAGTACCGAGCTTTTTCATACAGTCCAGCAAGAGTTCGAATCTGAGGGGTGTGTTGCGGTAATGATTGCTCAAATCGATGAGTTACATAACCGCAAGTCCACCATGCTTGGGTTGCCTGCAACCGTTGTTTTGCAAGTGCATGAAACGCACGCACCACGTCCTCGCGGGTGCGGATCTCGTCAATCTTCGGCGCCCATTGAGCCTCGAGTACCACTCTTTTTTCTTGCTCCGAACGCGATCGGAAACGAAGAACAAAAAAAGCGATCGCTCCAAGAGCAACCAATCCAACGAGGTATTCCAAGGCCTTAACATTGAACGGATTGGGGAGCGAGAATGCTTCTTGAGGAGCCGATGCTTGAGGAGCTGTACTCGGTGACGCTGAATCAATCGCGGGGCTGAGGTCGTTTTTTGCGATTTGCATCCATAGATTATTAAGATATTTGCCCGTTTGTTGTATGCCTTTAGCGAATGCCGATTCGGGGGCAGAAGGCCGAGGCGATGGCTCCTGGGGCCGCGGCGAGTTGGTTGCACGAACCGTTCGATTGGATGAATCAGGTGCAATGGTTGGTTTTGTGATTGGGTTTTGGGGAGTTGTGTTTCCGCGAGTAGATTGACTTTTGCGCTGTGCTTCCTCAACGAGTTTCTGGAGCGTTGGTCCGAAGCCTCTCCTTTCGAGTTCCATTTTAATGTCGATGGAAGTTTTCGAATTTGGCTCACTAATGCTGGCGGAACCGTGGCCCGTGTTGGACGGCCCCTGCGGCTGGCCTGATAGCCCCTGCGGCTGGCCTGGTGTCGATTCGAATGGCCTGGGTTCGGCCTTGGGAAGGCTCGAGGATTGTTTGTTGCTAGTATCATCCGCCCGCTGCGGTAGTTGACTTGCGCGATTCTCAGCGATTGCCTCCCCGCCAGATGACGAGGGTTTTGTTCGAGATGTCGCAAGACCATTTGGCGTCGTAGTCGAATCCTGTTGCTTTACGGCGGGTTGCCTTAAGGCGGGATGCCTTAAGGACGGTTGTTTTGCACCAGACTTTGTAGATGGAGCGGGTTGTTCAGGTATGGGGGGCGAACCCGTCTTGGAAGATTCTTTGTTGGAATTGGCTAGAGGCCCGCTGAAACTTTCTGGCTGATTTTGGGACATCGACTCGCCCGATACGTTTTTACCTTCGGCAATATCCTGCAACTTTCCCATCAGCTCTTTGAAGTTATCGTCTTTGACTTTGCTTTGCGAATCGGGTGCATCTTTTTGTTTCGTATCAGGTGGCCTTGGATCCTCTGGTTTTTGCTTAAGCTCGGCGTCGGGTATAGCTGGTGACAACTTATTCGGCCCAGCGCCGACAGGCTTACTTTGATCTCCAGTCGGATTAGAGCGACCTTTTTTTGCATACTTTTCTGCCAACTCCTTAGCTTGGCGCACAAGTTCCGGGTCAGACAGGGCTTTGGAAATTAGTTCCGGCGGAATTGCATCTAGGCTTTCCGCGGTCAGCCCCGATGGTAGGTTGTCACCGAACTGCCTCATGGCCTCCATAAGTGATTCCACTTGGGCATTCGAAAGACGCGTCGAATCCACTTTCTTTGATTGTTCGCTGTTCAATCGGTCGCGAAGTTGAGACAAGTACCTGGCTTGGCCATTGGGTTGCATTGGGGAGGAATTTGGGAACGGTAACCACCGTTGCGAATCAGTGAACACCCTCGAGTTTTCGGACGATTGCGCAGAACAACGGCCACTTGAGCTCAATGCAAAAACGAGGATCGCATAGACCGCGATTAGCAATTTGTCGAGTTTCCGAGCCATGTCACTTACTCCCTGCTTGGAACAAACTGGTGAACAACAGTGTATCCGACTTTGATTCAAACGCGAACGCTTTGGCAGTACACAACTGGACTGGTCAAAAAATCCTCCGCTAACAACAATCAGTGTAATGCCATGTCTACCTCAATAAACCGTTACCATTCCCCGCGAAAAATCCTGCAGCTTGGGGGCAATCCGGGTGATTCGAGGACAAAACAAAAACCATGAATCGCATCAAAAAATCGAATGACTTTTCGCGTCGCAGCTTCCTAACTGGTACCGCCACGGCGGTAGCCACGATATCCGTGCGGAGCACAAATGGCTCGGCATCCACTGGAGACGGTCACGAGCCGACCGTATTCCAGCACGCTTGCATGACGCTCCCAACCTCCTCCAACGACGCCAGGCGGAGTGGGAGACGCGATTGCAACAAGATGTTGATTGGGTTTCGGAACAATTGGAGCGACATAAGTCGGACTCGCGGGCCGCCGTCTTACTGGCTCAAGCGACACCCACTGTGGCTCATGAATTGTTCTTCAAGCAACTTGTTGAAAGTTGCAAAAAATGGATCAAGCCAGTTCTCTACCTTCATGCCGACGGACATGTCTGGCAAGTCGAAAAGGCTTGGCGAGTTCCTAATCTGTGGCGAGTGCAAACCGATCAGGTCAGGCTCTATCCACCCGTTTTGGTAACTGTTACTGAGGATCCCAACAACCCATTCACCTGTTATGCTGAAAGCAAGGACGGCATCAACTGGGTCAAACCAAAACTGGGAATTATCGAATGGCAAGGTTCGAACGACAATAACATCATACTGTCTGGCGATGGAACGCATAACTTCACCCCATTCCTCGATGCAAATCCAGCATTCGGGCAGATGGATTCGTTTCGGTTCATTCGGGTGAAACGACGAGCGAGTTTGTAACGAAGCCATTTACGTTCTTGGGCAAGCCGCTGGTCGGATTCGCACTGGCGGATTGTGTTCCGCTTGTCGGTGACCAGATCGAACAGACTGTCGAATGGAGTTCCTCGGTTTCCTCACTTCAAAACAAGCCAATTCGATTGCGCGTAGAAATGAAAAACGCAGACCTGTACTCAATGCAATTTGGAGAATGAGTCGAACGATATCAGCGAGCAGCGATTGCGAGTCGCTCAACTAACCTTTACGTGTGCCCATGCCAAAACACCTTTTCATATTGCTAGCGATTGCTTTGGCCTTTTTTGCAACAGGTTACGTTGGCGTGGTCTACCGTTCTGTTCACCAAGTTATGGTAGCTTATGCTCATTAGGCGGTCGGCCGGTTGAAATCGACCAGCAACAAAGTGGGTGGCACGCTCTGAGGTACGAAGGGCGTGTGAATAGCCAGTCAGCCTTTGCCATGGACACCACGCCCATCGCAATCGCTCTGAGAGGCTGTGATTTTTTAGAAACGCTGGCGAGTTGCGACGCAACTAGGAATCATTTTAGATCTTTGGCCTTCAATTTCATCAGTTAGAGCGAGTCGCAGAGCGACTCGCCCACATAAAATCACAGCCTCTGAGCGTGGCACCCACAGAATAGGTACTTTACAAAATGCCGCTCGCCTTAATGCCCAATCCGTCGTTTCGCGAAACAGAAAGCATTAAAGTATGACCACTGTTGCCATCGTATATTTTTCGGCTACCGGCCACACACAGCAAATTGCAGAGGCCGTCGCAGATGGTGCAAAATCGATAACTGGCACAGACGTAAAGCTACTTCGAATTGTTGGCGAGGATATCCACCAGGGGCGTTGGAAGAACGACGATATCATCCAGGTGCTGAGTACAGCGGACGCAATCGTCTTTGGAACCCCAACTTATATGGGCGGTTATGCTACGGCAGGCCTTTTGCTTTGGTTTTGATTTTGCAAAGGTAGCTATCGGCCGTTACAAAGAGTGTGGTTCCGTCCTCGCCGAACCCACAGTTGCTGGTTCGCTCGCCGGTGTTAATCCGTCCGAGAAGTTTAGCCTCTTTACTAAAGATCCAGATACCACCAGGTCCGCTCGCCCATAAGTTTCCCTGGGTGTCCACGGATAATCCATCCGGCAATCCCGGCATCTTTCCAACTTCAGCGGTCGCATCATAGAACAAAGTACCTTTGCTGAGGGTGCCATCTGCAGTTACGGCAAAGCTCATCCAGATTGCACTCTTAGGATCGCTTTGGGCGACGTATAGCGTTTTCTCGTCGGGCGAAAATCCGATCCCATTGGGTCGTTGCAATTCCGTTGTAAGCAGAGTCAATGACCCATCCTTTTTGGCGATTCGATAGACGCCGAAGTGTTCCAATTCGCGACGTGGATCGTTCTCTCGCATCGGAAGGCCGTACGGAGGATCCGTAAAATAAATGTCGCCGTTGCTTTTGAGAACGCCATCATTCGGACTGTTAAGTCGCTTGCCTTGATAATTGTCCGCCAAGGTACGCTTTCCACCGCCAGGCGTGAGCACACTAACGCGTCGATCTCCGTGTTCACAGGAAACCAAGTTGCCTTCGAGATCTTTAAGCAAACCATTGCTGCCTGGCTCGAGTCCATAATAGGTTACGCCTGTATATCCCGACGGATTCATGAAAACCTGAATTCCATCTTTGGCCGTCCATTTGAAAGTCGTGTTCCGAGGAATGTCAGAGAACAGCAAATGACCGTTCGTTGCGTCCCCCATCCACACTGGCCCCTCCGTCCAAGTAAAGCCATCAGCCAAAATCTCAAGCTTGGCATCCGTCGCGAGCAAGTTGTCGAGTTGGCTGTCGAGTCGCTCGATTTTGCCAAGGGTCCGCTTAGGCGCTTGCGCGAGTGTGGTCAAACTAGTACCTGCAAATGGAATGAGAAAAAAGAAGGAAGCGAGGATCGCAAATCGAGTACGCATGGTGGGCCATTCTTGTGAGAGGGAAAAGTCGGATCAAGCCGTAGAGCCATTGGGTTCTCACGGCAAAAAACCAATATATCTTGTCCTGCAGTGCGATGTTGGACGAGCTTCCGTCTTTCGCAGCTGGCTGCTCGAATCAAATGTCTTCCGACAGCGGTAGATCATCGAGAGACTTTAGGCCAATGATTTCGAGAAACCGATCTGTTGTGAAATAGTGCGATTGGTCGCTGGGACCGCTCTGCGATGGACGCTTCTCGATCTTCAGCAGCCCCTTTCGGACAAGCGTACTAAGCATGCTTGCAGCTGGCTGATTCCACTGTTTTTCTAGTTCCTCTCGCGTTGCACCGGGTTGATACGCGACCAGAGACAAGCAATCGATTGCCGACTGGGTCAGTTGCGTCTCTTTGATTTTGCCGTAAAACCGGTCTCGAACCAAATGCAGTTCCGGTACTAACTGCAGGCGGTAGCCGTCCGACTCGCGCAAAATAATCATGGCCCGATTGTGCGCTCGGTACAGGACGTTGAGCGAATCGACCGTTGCGTCGAGTTCGGCGGTAGTGATTCCACGAAACAATTCGAGTAATTTGTCGACGGACAATGGACGATTGTTACTGGTGCCAAGGAATAACATTGCCTCTAAAATGGACTCAGGCGTTGTAGGTACGCCGTCCGTCTCCGTGACGTCGGGGGCTTTCAGCATCTCTTCCTGCTCAGCTTCGGAAAACACGTTCTTGGAAGTCTGGTCTTCCGTGTTGATAGCAGACTCGCCTAGGAAGTTGCATTCGACCGAAGCTTGTTCAATAGCCATTGCATAGGCGGAGCCTAGCTCCTCCAGAGAGAAGCCTTCTCTTATGTCCCCATCCATTTCGTCGGTCTCGATCGATTCAACTCGCTTTACTCCTTTGCGACCAAACATGAACATCTTCCTAACTTATCTATTTGCGATTGCCTTTATTGGGCTGTTGATTGAATAGCAGTCCATTGTTGCCGCCAAGGTCATAAGCATCCAGCCACGTTGGGCCCCTCAAATAAAGTATGCCGTTGTGGAGAGCGGGATGCGAGAATATTTCTCCCGTTCCTTCTAATGCTTGGAAACGACCGATTTCGAAAATGCCGTTGATATTGATCCGAATGAGGATTTGCAATCCGCTGCCAGTGCAAACCCAAACCCGATCTTCGTCTACAATCAAAGAGGAGTACTTTTGAAATGCGACATCCGAAAAACGAGCTACTTCTTTAAGCTGATCCAATGGATCCAGCACCACTAAATCGCGATCCACTCCGACCACCCATTTACCAACTCGGACAGGCGAATGCGAGTCACCACTGAGTGCTTCGGAGCTCGCTTCGAGATGCAGCGCATAATCATAGTCTCCATGAGCAGGCAACAGCGAGTAAACTCGCGCACCATTGTTTTCGGTGACCACAACGATCTTGTTTTGAATTAGCACGGGAGCCGGAACGTTGAAGTCTTTAGGAAACTCGGGTTTCATTTCCCAAAGCCGTTTACCATCGGTAGCCGACCAACCACCCAGTGAGACCGCATCGTAGCCGACGAATTGCTTTTGCCCGCGGCATTCAATAGCAATTGGTGATGCATAGGCTGATGGTCTACCCTTGGATCGCCAAAGTGTTTTGCCGGTCTTTGGGTTCAGTGCAACCCAAGCGGCCTCCAGTCCACCTGGCTGCACAATAAGTTGGTTGTCTATAAGAACAGGTGAAACCGCATAGCCCCATTGAGGCAGCTTGCCCCCTAAGTCATCGACAAGGTGTTGCTTCCAAACGATGTTGCCGGTATCCAAGTCGAGGCAATGCAAATGGCCTTGCGCGCCCAGGCAGTAGGCGAACGAATCGAAAATTATTGGTGTGACACGTGGAGAATTTCCGTAGTCTAATTCCGATGGAGCCGGATAAGACAACTTAAAAAGAACGATGCCGGATTCAACATCAAGGACTTCAAACAAATCCGACTTGTCGTTTGCCTCACGTGAAGAAACGATTACAAAGTCAGGCGTAGCAGCGACGCCACCGATGCCTTGGGCTTGACATCCATGCCTCCACAAACGCTTGGGCTTAGTCCAGGTTGATGGTAGACCCGATCCGTGACCGTCACCATATGCCCCTCGCCACTGCGACCAAGCTTGACCAGTCTGCAAAAGCGTTATGGAAACGCTTGATGGGGTTTGCGAATCGACGGGTTGCTTTTTTTTTCTTGCGGATGCAATGGCAGGCAGATCCACATCGCGACAAAAGCCATCGGCAACACGCTACCAAAATCGATTCGCATTAGGAGTTGTTCCTTGGGTTACGGTCGAAAAACATTGTTTGGAAGTATTACTTGTGGCTTAGCAGATTCGATCACGATACCGTTTGGAACCGACGCAGGCAACTCGATGGAGGCCCGGACACTTGGTGATTTCGATGGCGTTTGAGCCACGCTCTCATCGAACGGTGATTTCAGACCGGTCGCCGAAGCGATCATTTCCGCGATGGCGGGAACCAAGATACGAGCGGAGATAGCATAGGAAGACACGCGTCCTGCCCTCGCAATGTTGAGTCCAATGGCGTTTCCATAAACATCTACAATGGGGCCACCACATTGATGGGGCGAAATCACCGAATCGTGTTGCATTATGTTTTGAAAGCCCGTAGATCGAGAGCTAATCTCGCCATTGACCTCCATCTCGGTTGGATCCAACAGAGAGTTGTTGAGATCCATCATCTGGGCTGTAATCAAAACTTTCTTTCCATCGCGAACGATCCCTACATCCACCCGTTGTCCGGCCAAAAATCCCTTGAGTCTTTCGATGGCCTCAGATTGAGACTTGAGCGATTCACCGTCAATGGATGTAATTAAGTCACCGGCTTGTACCCCAGCCCGATCCGCTCCGCTTCCGTCAATCACATTCTCAACCAAAGCGCCGTCCTCTCCATTGAGTGCATAGCCCAACTTAACTCCCAAAACTGCTTTTTCACGTCGAACATTACGACTCGAAACGCTCATCACCCCGATCGCGATAGGCAGATTGCGAACGTCCGTAGTGGCTAGCCATCCTCCGACGGGGACAACGGCCGAGGTATTCCATTGGATACTCGGCAGTTCTTTGCGATCGATTTTGATCAACGCCAAGTCTAGGTCGTTCCGTCGAAACTTTACCTGCCCTTTTTCGGTGGTGTTGTCGTAAAAGCGAACTTCGATGGCTCTGTCGGGAATTTCGCTGGATTTAGTAACGATCCATCCGTCGTTTGACACGATGGCGCCCAGTGCAACCTGCCGATTTTTATCTAAAACTTGCACTGTCGACTTCCATTTGTCTCCGACAGAATCCTTAAACGCACGAAGCGTAGAAAAGTTGTTGCGCTGATTGGTCCGGTTGTTGCTGTTTTGAGACTCTCGTCCAAATCGCCCAGCACCCTGCTGCTGAACTAACCTGGATTTCCAACGTGAGCCCGATATCTGTGCCTCATCGGTCGAGGCACCCGTATCGTCCTTGGCACCTGTTCCTGTTTGGACGTGATTGGATTGATCGGAAGTCTGTAAAGCAACCCAAGCATCCGACAATGGATCGCCGATCGCAGCGTAGGCGACGATACTTGCAGCGACGGTTCCGCGAACTATCCAAGAAAACCTATTCTTCATCGGGACTTGCCTTAAGTTGCTTCGATTTGAGAAATTTCCAGCCTCATTATAACAATGATGAACGCGACTATGGAATTAATTATTCTCGCACGCCAACGATTAATCGGAGCGACATGTGCTTTCCGTCCCGCTGTAACTCGACCGAGACCTGTTCACCTGGGGTGAGTGAATCGACGGCCGATTTGAGGTCTTCGAAATTTTGAATTGGCTGGTCATCGAATTTCAAAATAATGTCGCCCGCTTGAATTCCAGCTTTGTCAGCGGGGCCCTTGGGTTCAACACGCGCAATTTTACAATTTTTTTCAGCCACCTGGTCCGAAGTGCCCCGCACGCCAATGGCCGGTTTGAAACCCGGCAAGCTGCCCCATTCCTCACCCTTAACCATACGGTTCCAGCTGTCGTCGAATACGTCGACCGGCACATGCATATTGTCGTCGACATCAACTCCAATCCGACTGTGGACGCCTATTAACCGACCCTGCAGATCAAATAGCGGGCCGCCGCTGTCGCCACCAATCAACGAGCAATCCGTTACGAGCGTCGAGGGCAAGATACGAAGCAGTCGGCCAATTCGAACCACTGCTGGTCGGTCGTGCATCCATCCGCCTGGATGGCCTGTCGCAATCACCCACTGTCCTAAATGCAAATCGGCTGAAGCTCCGAGAGATGCGTGTGGCCAGGGATCAGTAGCCGTGTTTCTGGTTGTGATAATACGCACTAGGCCGGCATCCATGTTTCGGTTGGCTCCCATGGTGATACCGTCGATTCGGGTGCCGTCATGCATGATGATTTTGATCTTTTGATTCTTGCGACCAGCGACGTGTGCCGCCGTGAGAATGTACCCCTCTCCGGTGATAATAACCCCGCTCCCTTGGGTGCTGCCATGTTGCAGGTTGACCGTTACCAAGTTCACTTTTTCGGCTACTTTGGTTTGCTGCTTTTCAAGCGAAATCAACTCGACCTGGTTGCGTGGATCTTCTCCCTTTAGCAACTTTCCAAGACCTGGCTCCAATCCTACAAGCGTGAACCCAGTCGACTTGGCAGGCTTACTGGTTTTAGGATCGGGGATCGAGGGTCGGAACGAGGTTCGATCGGTTCCCGGTGGCGATGGGATTACCCTGGAGGGCGGAGAGAAGTCTTGAGCCTCAGCCAGGGGACTTACACAATGAATCAACCAGAGTGTAAGAATGCAGAAACGGAATTGAGATCGATTGGACAGCCATGGTAGATTGTCAAGGTTAAAGCATTTGTTACAGCATTTGCTGGGCAAGATAGACTCCAATGGCTGTATGTTAAAATCCGCAAATTGGTTAGATGGCTTCGATTATTCGCTAACAAACTCCAAAATGAAACCCGTTTGACTAAAGAAACCAAAGAAAGCAGCCGAAGGGGGCCACCAATGCTGAGATTTTGTAGCGATCATTCCGATTTGTCCGGGGGCGCGCGGCATGGCGTGTAGACTCATCGTTGGTTGTGGGTACCTTGGAATGCGGGTCGCAAGGGGTTGGCTCAACCAGGGAGATTCGGTACACGCGACGACTCGTTCCGAAACACGTGCGAGCGAATTGAGTGAAATCGGTGTTAAGCCAATAGTATGGGACTGGTTCGATGGTGGACTCCCTCCCTCAAAGGTGCCATCCTTGCTTGATACTGATGCCCAGTTCGCCACCATCTTGATCGCCGTGTCTCACTCGCCGCAAGCTAGTTTGCCACCGCTCGAAACGCACACGCGAGGACTAAACCATCTTTTCAGTCTCTTAAAAAAAGTGGGGGAGATGGACGTCGGAAGAAAGGCAACACAGTGGATCTATACCTCTACGACGGGTGTTTTCGCTCAGTCAAACTCAGGTGAATGGGTGGATGAAGAGTCCGCCGTTTGCCCTGAACGTCCCGGCTCGATCGCGGCGTTGGCAGCTGAGCGATGGCTAGCTTCGAATGTGACCAGCGACATGCGAGTCGTATTGCGGCCTGCTGGGATTTATGGGCCAGGAAGAGTCCCGCGATGGCAATCTATTCGCGACAAGACTCCGTTGCATGTGGATCCCGAAAGCTACTTGAACCTAATTCACATCGACGATTTGACTGCCATCGTTTTGGCAATCTCCTCATCCAAAATGCGATCGGCGCTGTACTGCGTCAGCGACGGACAGCCGGTTCGGAGAAGAGACTACTACGAGTATATTTCCGGAATTGGCGATTGGCCGCCGCCGGTATTCGAAACCCTTGAACGCTCCAATTTTGGGTCCATGCTTTCTCGCGGGGATGGCAGCAAACGGGTTAAGAACGACCGAATTCAGTCAGAGCTTGGGGTTCGTCTCACCTACCCTAACTACCGAGTAGGGCTGGACTCGCTCTTCGGTGAATTACGAAATAAGCCCTCGCTCTAAAGACATTGGGACAATTCCGCAAAGGAACGTTGATGGACCGTTGCCCTTGATGGATGTTGCAGCCTAAAATCTCGCACACCAACTCTATCTCGTCGGCCAAGTCAAAAGGAACTAGATGCTACAGCGCAAACCGATATTTCCGAATGTAATCGAACTCAACGTTCAGGCTGGTCATTTGATCGGATGCAACGTGTATTTAATCCACGACTCCGATGAATGGGCGCTGATTGACATAGGTTATGAAGACTCCGTGGAAGAGGTGATCGATCTCATTCGCGAGCTCGATTTTCCCCTATCAAAATGCAAGTCGTTGATCGCGACGCATGCGGATGTGGACCATAGCCAAGGTTTCGCCAAAGCCAAACAGATTCTGAAGACCAGTGTTACCGCCCATCCCAATGCGGCCGCATTGCTCGAAGCCGGCGATCGATTGCAAACATTCGCTGAAATTTACGCGCAGGGCATCAGTGAAGCAATGCCTCCGGTAACGGTGGAAAAGCACGTAAATGAAGGTGATGTCATTCAAATTGGAAAGCTTAAGCTCGAGGTTTGGTCCACTCCGGGGCATGCGAATAGTCAATTGGCATTTCGATTGAACAACCTGCTTTTGAGCGGTGACAACATCTACCGCGACGGCGGCGTGGGTGCTATCGACGCCCATCATGGAAGCGATATCCCGTCGTTTATTCGGTCATTAGAAAGGATTCGGGATTCCGATGTCGAATGGTTATTGCCCAGCCATGGGCCCTATTTTCGAAAAGATCCTTCCATGATAAACAAGGTCTTGGAGCGATTGAATTGCTACTTACATTTATCGGATTTTGGAACCTGCGCCATCGATTGGCCATTGATGAAACAATGGGAACAGGAGATCGCAGAGGGTCGATTACCAAATTAGCGACTGTTTCAAAAGACGTACGAGGGGACTTGCCATGAAATCTGAGCTAAGAAAAGTTTAGGCATGCAGTCCCCCAAGTTTTCAGAAGAAAAAAAGGTGAACTCTCACTCGGACCTTTTGGGGCAAATTCTGAATTCTCGACTTCTGATATTTGCTTTGCTTTTTGGAGTTACGGGTTTCTTGGGATTGCCCATTCTTTGGATCAGCCCTCGATTTTCCCGACACGAAAAGTACTTTTGGTCAATAGTGAACATCCTGTACACGTCCGCATTGATAGCCTTATGTGTGGCTATTTGCTGGTGGTCGTTTAACAGGATCACGGGCAACGCGTAGTGTTCCAAATCGCCTATTCCTTAAATTCAACCCAGTCTGCTTGAATTAACGCTGTTTCCAGGTATTCTCAAGGAACTATAGATTGGATTGCGAGGTAACGCAGTCCTATGCCTGGACTTGGAGGAACGTCATGAAAACTAGATTGATGAAATGGCTTTCGGCCTCAGCGCTATTTGCGTTGTTTTTTGCAGCTTCTGACCCCCTCGAGGCGGGTTACGGATCTGGCGGCGGCAGCGGCGGTTACGGCTCTGGTGGTGGTTACGGCTCTGGCGGCGGTTACGGCTCTGGCGGCGGCTACGGCTCTGGCGGCGGCTACGGATCTGGCGGCGGCTACGGATCTGGCGGCGGCTACGGTTCCTCCGGCGGACAAGTAGGACCAATACGACGGCTTGGAGCCCGAATTCACGATCACTTCCATGCAAAGGTAGCACGCCGGGCAGCGTACGGATCCCATGGCTCGTCGGGCGGCTCCTCAGGTGGCTATGCAGCCAATTACGGAAGTTCCGGAGGTTCGAATGGAGGGTATGCGACTCAATATGCAGGTTCTTCCGGCGGTGGTTCTTCCGGCAACGCATACCACGGAGGTAGTTATTCTTCAGGTGGTTCCACAGGTGGCTATGGTCCAGCATATGGCGGCGGTAGTTCAGGTGCCGGGAGCACTGGTACGAGCCTTCAATACGGCACCTACGATAGGTATCCTACCGAGGTACCCATGTTCGATAGCGGATATAGTTCCGGCGCTGTTGTCACCCCTGAATACAGTTCCGTTGACTTGGGAACGGCTTCGAGCACGCGCACAGCCAACAAGCCTACCTCAAGCCAAGATATCCAGTCCAACGAAGTACATTTAACCGTCAATTTGCCTGAATCTGCAAAGGTTTTTGTGAATGGTAACCTGACTGCAACGACTGGATCACGACGCCATTTTATCAGTCGGGATCTCAAACCGAAGGACGCTTATCGCTTTGAGGTCAAGGCCGTTATGACCAAGGAAGATGGCAGCGAATTGGTTCAGAACAAGACGGTGGTGGTAGAAAGTGGAAATGGCGAAGAATTGAATTTTGAGATGGTCAAGTCGGATGATCCGATCGAGACCATTTTGACCCTCAATGTACCCGAAAAAGCACGCGTCGTTTTGGCTCAGAACTCAACCAAAAGCGAAGGCGCTTCTCGCGTTTTCCGAACGAAACAATTGCACGAAGGCGAATCTTGGGACGATTATAAAATCGAAGTGACACACGAAGGCGTCACCAAGGAAAAAACCATTCGATTGTTTGCTGGCGACAAGCTTGAATTCAGTTTCAACTTCGACGCAACGGATGGCGGAAACAAAGTTGCGATGAAGTAATGCATTAGGCAATCCCAGGTCAAAAACCCTCGCCGGAAAGGTCGAGGGTTTTTTTGTTGAATGACTTCGATGGTGATGGGAATGATCTGAATCTGGCCTATGTCGAATTGAGATGGTTTCGGTAAACTACAAAATCTGTCGAATTTGTCTGGCTTTAGAGTCAATACAAATCATCCAATTTTATCCCTTCATCCAAAGCCAAATCACCTATGTCACGTTCAGCCCTAATCACTGGAATCACGGGACAGGATGGGTCCTATCTCGCAGAGTTGCTGCTTCAAAAAGATTACACGGTTCACGGTCTAGTTCGCCGATCCAGCAGTTTTTCGACAGGGCGAATCGACCATCTTTACCGCGACATTCACGAAAAGCCAAAGTTATTGTTGCACTACGGCGATTTGACAGACGGACAATCACTAACCAACTTGGTTCAAGAAGTCGAACCAGATGAAATCTATAATCTGGGGGCGCAAAGCCACGTACGCGTTTCCTTTGACCAACCTGTATACACGTTAATGAGCGACGGTGTCGGTTCATTAAACGTCTTGGAAGCTGCTCGACTATTGAATAAGAGGAAAGAGGTTCGGGTGTATCAGGCGAGTAGCTCGGAAATGTTCGGAATGGTACTGGAAACACCACAAACGGAAAAAACGCCGTTCAATCCGCAGTCTCCCTACGCTTGTGCTAAGGTTTATGCTTTTTTTCAAACCGTAAACTATCGGCGCAGTTACGGAATGTTTGCATCCAACGGCATCCTATTCAATCACGAGTCGCCGCGGCGCGGCGAGACTTTCGTGACGCGAAAAATCACACGAGCCGCAACTCGGATCAAACTTGGATTGCAGGACAAGCTCTACCTTGGAAATCTCGATTCGAAACGCGATTGGGGATACGCCAAAGATTATGTTGACGCCATGTGGCGCATGCTACAGCACAACGAACCAGACGATTTCGTTGTGGCGACGGGTGAGACACGAACGATTCGTGAATTCTTAGACATGGTCTTTGGACGGCTCGATCTGGATTGGAATAAGTACGTCGAAATTGATCCTCGATATCTGCGACCTGCTGAAGTTGACTTGTTGCTCGGTGATGCGAGCAAAGCAAAGACGAAACTAGGTTGGGTTCCAGAAACCGACGTTCGAGAACTCGCTCGCATCATGGTAGAGCATGACCTGGAGCTCGCTCAACGCGAAAAGCATGATAAGAAATTCGTAACTGCATAGTATTGCGTTGGTGGAGTGAGATTTGATACTTTCCCGCGTGGTTGCTCGCACGCGGTTCGCGAATCCTGGCGAGACAATGACTTTTTGCTCATTCCGCCTTTCGCGTCGAGCCATCATGGTTTTTAAAAGAATCGTTGCTTTTTGCCTGCTGGTCTGCTCATCCGTGGTTATTGCTTCTGTCGTTGCGGACCAACCAGCGCCTCGTGATCCAAGCTTTGTGCTGTTGAGGAATGGAAATGTACTGAAAGGCATTGTGCGATCCGAAAAGGATCGGATTTCTGTTGCAGTGGATGGGAACAGCACTCTCATCCTTGAGCTAAGGCAGGTTGCCTTTGTTGGTCCGACTCTCGAGTCCCTTTATCAAAATCAACGCGCAGGCATTCAACAATGGGGAACGGGAGAGCATTGGAATCTAGCCCATTGGTGCATCCAGCAAGGCTTAATCGATCATGCGATTGAACATTTCCAGATTCTCGAAACTACCGCTTCGGACTCACCTCGTTTCAAACAACTCGAGCAATTGCTGAGACAGTCTTTGCTAGCAGACGAGAACGTGAAGCGGTCCCTTCAGAAGAAGACGCAAACGGTAGGCTCTTTGAATACAACCAAGGGTCAGCAGAACTCAGACGCTAACGAGGTTTCCCAGGCGAGCGCGAACACCCATGTCGCATCTTCGGAAACATGGAACAGACATGAGATTCCTGGTTACATTCGAAAATCATTCCAAAATTCGATCCTACCAGTTCTTGTCTCGCGTTGTGGACAAGCCGGATGTCATGGGATGTTAGGGAAGTCGGACTTTCATCTCTACCAACCGGTTGGCGATCAATCGGCAAACATGTTGGCCCGAGATCTGAATGAAGTCCTGCGCTACATTGATCGCAACCGAATTCAAGAAAGTCAACTACTTGCCTACGCAACGAAGGCCCACGGTATTCAGCGGAATCCAAGTCTAAATCCTTCTCGCGATGACGAGCGATTGCTTATCGAGCGAATCTATTTTTGGGTGAACTCTCTCTCTCTTTCGCAAACGCCAGCGTCGACCATGCCTGCTCAATTTCCCTCCACGACACAAGCCAATTCCAACGTCCCTACCGCTGTTTCCAACGCTCCTGTCAACAAGCAAGCCAAAAGCAATTCCAAACACTTCGGTGAGATCGAACAAGACCGAAATGCTAAATTATCTAAACCTGCCAGATCCGCCCCGCCGACGGAATTCCTTTCCATGTCTGAAATCGCAGATCTAGAATCGGCCATTGCAAAATTTGAAAAGCAATTGGGTGATGGTGCCTCAGGCAACGGAAAGACTAAGAAAGATCCATTCGATCCAGAACTATTTAATCGAGCGTATCGCTAATTCCAATTCGACGAAGGCTGACCCGAACTGATAAAAACCAGCTTTTTGCAGTCAACTGCGTTTCTGGTACACTAGCTCAAAGTGAATTGTTGCAATGAGTAATTTTTTCCGAAAGATCGCAGCATGAGTACGGGAGAGGGATCCTCCACGTCTTTTGAGACCATTCACGGTCGCAACTATCCTACTATTCGTCAGTTTACGGTTTTTTTAGAAAACCGAGTTGGACAATTGCTCGAGGTAGTGCGTCGTTTCGAAGGTACCGGGATTCGTATCGTAGCCTTGTCGATCAACGATTCTGCCGAATGCGCATTTGTTCGATTTCTATTGAGCCATGCGGAACGCGGGCGCGAAATATTGGAGCGTGCAGGGCTTGCAATTATTGAAAGTGATTTGATCGGTGTAGAACTCCCTAAAAGTTCACAGCCTCTTTTGCAGATTTGTACGGCCCTGCTTCAAGCCGAAATCAATATTATTCAAGCCTATCCCCTACTTTTCCGGCCCAATGGCGAGCCAGCCGTTGCGATCATGGTCGACAACACTGAGAACGCACTTGAAACCCTTGCCCACAAAGGCTTTCGAATGATTACCGAGGGGGACTTGTTGGACGGAACCGTTTAGCAAAACTCACAAGTTCGTCACGAGTACTTCGTCCAACTTTAATTTTGGGTTGAGCCGAATGGCGCTCACTTTGAGTGCGGGCCGGAAGTCAAGCAATCACCTGCAAATCCGGCCCTCATGCTAGTGCATTGAGGCTCAAAATTTCCAAAGTGAGAGCCATTGTGTATTGGCCAAAAGGGCCAATGAATAATCCGGGCTAGCTTGCGGGCACCGGAGTCCAAGTCAATTGCGCTGCGAGTCCCGGCGGGGCGGCAGTTCATCACTAGCGTGCGCATCGTGCTATGGGCATCGTGCGTGGCAGGATATACTAACGGAATGAACTCTCAATCTAACATCGATTATGATACGTAAAAATCAATCAGGGCAAATGCAGTGAGTAGCAACTCCATTCGGATTTTAGGGATCATTGTCGGCATCTTGGCTGGCACCATCGTGGCGCTCTTGTTCCGCGGACCAATGCGATCAACCGCCATGCACGATAATGTCAGAACGGCTCAATCAATTAAGAATGCGATTTCTGTTGAATTGGATGAAGATGAACTGGAATCAAGAAAGGCTCTCTCGGATCCTGGAATTCGCAACGAATTAAAAGGAATGGTTGCCGAAGCAAAAAAGGAAGATGGCTGGTTAAAGGAATTTGAACTAACAGAACGAAGTGGTCGAAACATTAAATCAGAGGACTTGAGGGGAGAACCCTATATCGCATGTTTTTTCTTTACGACCTGCCCAGGCTCCTGTACTCGACAAAGCAATCAGATGCAGTTACTGCAAAGCAAATTCAAAAACAAACCCATCAAATTGATAAGCATCACAGTCGACCCCGAAACGGATACTCCGCAAATACTGTCTGAGTACGCCGAAAAATTTCAAGCTAGCAAAGACAAGTGGTTGTTCTTGACCGGACCATTGGATTACATCATTCGAGTTGGTACGGAAAAATTTTTCTTGGGCGGTATCGAAAAACGTGGCCATCCTGATCGCTTTTGTCTGGTCAACGCCGAGGGGGATTTAGTTGGTTCCTACGTCTGGTTAGACCAGAAAGAACGAGACTTGCTGATGACTCATGCCAACGAATTGTTAGGACCCGTCCAGTAAAACTTAAGCACTCGATTAGGCAGCGTTTCCAGTCGCCTTCAAAAGCTACCGAAAGCCGCATCATTTTCTTTCCAACCGAGATGCCCATAATGGCAGTCTCATGAGCCGAACAAATTCATAGCAACCACAAAGCAAGAGATCCCCAACACGTGCTTGGCCCAACCGCTTTGCCAGCTCAAAACGAATCCGGCACGCGTGGTTCACAGCCAGCACTTGATGTCATTGAACTTTGGAAAAAGTACGGCAGCACACAAGCCCTAAGCGGAACCTCCTTTTCCGTGGCTCCAGGAGAGCGGCTTGCACTTTTGGGCCCTAACGGTGCCGGCAAAACAACTCTAATTCGTTCGATGTGTGGTCGGGTACGCCCCGATGATGGCCAAGTGCTTCTGTTCGGTCGTTCCATTCGCGAACCGGACGTCCAGCAGCAGTTGGGGGTAATCCCGCAGGATCTTGCAATCTACTTAGACTTAACTGCTAAAGAAAACCTCGAGTGCTTTGGACAACTGCACGGTTTGCGATCCCGTCAATTGCGAGAACGGGTTTCATGGGCATTGAAATGGATTGGGCTGGAGGATCGAGCTAACGAGCTGACGAGTCGATTCTCCGGTGGCATGAAGCGGCGCGTCAATATCGCTTGTGGAGTATTGCATCGACCCAACATACTGCTATTGGATGAGCCCACCGTTGGCGTCGATCCTCAAAGCCGACAACGCATCTTTGACATGCTCGATGACTTAAACCAACAAGGCACGAGCATTGTCCTTACGACGCACCATCTCGATGAAGCGGAAACGCGTAGCGACCGAATTGTGATTATCGATCACGGCAAGGTCGTTGCGGACGGAACGATTGAGGAATTGATCGCAACGACCATCGGCCCGGGCCGCGAAGTTGCAATTGAGGCCCATGGTATTCTTGTTGCTGCCCCGCCGGGAATGGAATGGAATGCTGCTCGCAATCGGTTCGTCTGTTTCGTTGATAATGTCGTTGAAGAGTTGCCTCTCATCTTGGAACGCATTCAACGAGTCGGCGGAACGGTTAGCGACTTAGAGGTACATCAACCCAATTTGCACCACGTCTTTTTGCACCTCACCGGCAAGGAACTTCGTGAATGAGTCGGACTGCGATCATTCTAAAGGACTGCTCTTTATGATATGGACGGTTATTCAAACCAGTTGGCGTCGACTTCGGAACAATCGATCGGAACTGCTCCTCACTTTCATTGTGCCAATGGTTTTCTTCAGCATCTTCGCGTTGATTTTTGGTTCGAGAGACTCGTCATCGTCTACGCCCAAAATCAAGGTAGCGATCAGCAACGAATGGCCTTCCGAACTCTCCAACCGTGCCGTCGCGCTTCTGCAAGAGCAGAAGTCCCTGCGTTTTACCGAGCGATCTTCAAGATCAATGGGCCATTCAACCAATGCAGACTCGGTGTCTCGCGAAACGGCTGAAGACTTAGTGCGGCGAGGCATGGTGTCAGCCGCAGTTGTGTTCACTAAATTCGATCCCGCAACGGTTGGTTCCGCAGAAGTCGAAATCCTGACGGATTCGTTTGACCAAGTCGCCTCACAAGTGTTGACGGCAGTCGTGCAAAAAGCGGTGATGACTGCCAATGCAGAAATCACCCGGGCTGGCTCGTCCCCCGACGGTCGCTTCGTTCCCAACCCTCCATTAGCTACCGAAGGCGTTTCTCAAGCTGCATTCACTCTCAAGGCCTCGCCTCCTTTGAATGTACCTCGACCGCCAACTATTGCCACCGTCGACATCCTAGGTGGCAAGAAAACGAATCCTGTAATCGCCATGTACGCAGCTGGCATAGCCGTTATGTTTTTGCTCTTTAGCGCGACTACAGCCAGTGGCTCACTACTTGAAGAACGCGAGAACTCCACACTCGATCGCTTGCTATGCAGCAGGCTCACGATGGATCAATTGCTGCTTGGCAAGTGGTCGTTCTTAACCCTAATCGGGTCAATTCAAATGACGCTGATGTTCATCTGGGGAGCCATCGTTTTTGGAATTGATCTCCAGCATCATATCGAAGGCTTCGTTGCAATGACTCTGGTCACGGCCGGTGCGGCATCGAGCTTTGCGCTGATGCTCGCCGCACTGTGCAAATCGCGTATGCAATTGGGTTGGGTTTCCACCATCGTGATACTTACGATGAGCGCCCTCGGTGGCAGCATGGTGCCTCGCTACTTGATGAGCGAAACCATTCAAAAAGCGGGTCTCTGGACCTTCAACGCATGGGCGCTAGATGGATACAACAAGATTTTTTGGCGAGAGCTCCCTTTGCGAGATATTGGAATGGAGCTCGCTGTTCTCACCGCTAGCGGATTTGTATTTATTGTGGCGGCGCGTGTATTTGCAATCCGTTGGGAGCGAACATGAGTGCTTATGGCATGAGTGCTAATGGCCCTTCTGAGTCGATGGAACGAAACGTCTACGAAATCGAAGCCTTGAAAGCGGATGAATTGCTTCGCCGGCATTACTTCCGATTGCGGAGCCAGCGGCAACGCATCGATCGACTGCCAAGCAGCCATCGCAAAGAAGCGGATTTGCAACGATGGAATTCAGCTGTACTGCAAGCGCGAGAGCAGTTCGCTGCGAGGAGGGCTGCGAGGTATTCGCTTCAATACGACGCGGAATTGCCGATCACAGCCTATCGCGAAAAGATCATCGATCTACTGGTCCACAGACAAGTACTTGTCCTTTGCGGAGAGACAGGTTCTGGCAAGAGTACTCAGTTGCCAAAGTTCTGCCTCGAAGCCGGCTTGGGCAAATTCGGTTGGATTGGGCATACCCAACCGCGTCGAATCGCGGCTCGCTCGATCTCTCATCGCTTGGCCGACGAATTGGAAACCAAGGGTGGTGACGTTGTCGGCTATAAGGTCCGATTCAACGACCAGACCCAACCCACCAGCCTTATCAAGCTCATGACGGACGGTGTGCTGCTGGCCGAAATCCATCGCGATCGGTTCTTGGATGCTTACGACTGTATCATCCTCGATGAAGCACATGAACGATCGCTCAATATCGATTTACTTATGGCCTACTTGCAACGTTTGTTGCCGACTCGTCCCGATCTACGCGTTGTTATCACTAGCGCCACCATCGATGCCGAGCAATACGCCAATCACTTTACGGATGCGATCGGCGCCGCGCCGATCGTTTTGGTCGAGGGCCGCAGCTTCCCCGTCGACGTGCGCTATCGCGGTGCGATGAGCGCTCGCGAAAACCAAGCAAGCAGCGACTATGATTTTGATTCTATGACGCAACGCTTTTGCGATGCCATCGAAGAACTTCTCGGCGAAGGTCGCGGCGACATTTTGGCTTTCTTTGCAACGGAGCGCGATATCCGCGACGCAGCCAAACAGCTTCGCGGACATCTTACCGACCGTGGAATGCAAAACGCCATCGAGGTTCTACCCCTCTATGCTCGCCTTACTGAGGCTGAACAGCAACGGGTTTTTCAACCGCATCGCAATCAACGCATCATCCTTGCCACCAACGTGGCGGAAAGCTCGTTGACCGTTCCTGGCATTCGCTATGTGATTGACACCGGCACGGCGCGTATCTCACGCTTCGCGGCGAAAAGCAAAGTGCAACGGCTCCCGATCGAACCGATCTCTCAAGCGTCGGCCAACCAACGCTCTGGCCGTTGCGGTCGACTTGGGCCTGGCATCGCGATCCGTCTTTATGACGAAGCGGATTTTCTATCGCGATCCGCCTTTGCAACACCGGAAATTCGCCGTAGCGATTTGGCCTCCACGATCGTGCACATCAAGTCGCTAGGCATCAATGACATCGAATCGTTGCCCTGGCTAGATCCGCCGAGACCCGAATCCGTTCGCGAGGGTATGAACGTCTTGCGAGAACTCAGCGCAGTCGACGAAGCTGGCCATTTAACCGACATCGGTCGCAAGATCGCGAGATGGCCAGTCGATCCACGCGTTGGTCGAATTCTCATTGAAGCCGAGCGAAACGGCTGCCTGAATGATGCACTCATCATCGCTGCAGCGATCGAGACCCAGGACCCTCGCATTCGTCCCCCCGAAAAAGCCTCGGCAGCTGATGAAGCGCATTTCAAGTTTCGAGATCCAAATAGCGATTTTCTCAGCTATGTCCGCATTTGGGATTTTTATCAAAAGTTACGTGAAGACCTCGGCCGCTCGCGACTCGAAAAAGCTTGTCGCGATTCTTTTCTTTCGCTCGTTCGGTTGCGAGAATGGGCCGACGTGCATCGCCAGCTATTGGAACAATGTAAAGAACTAAACCTGTCCATCGGCAAGCGCAAGTTGGTATTAGCCGAATTGCCTTTGAATGCAGTCGAGGTCGTCCCAAAGCACAAACAACGCTTCCTACCCCAAGCCCAACAGCAACAGCCGAAAGCACCTCCACCGACCGGCCTACCGACTGGCTACGAAGCGTTGCATCGAGCCTTGCTCAGCGGCTTGCTATCGAGCGTCGCCATGCTTGAGGATACTGGTAAATACAAAGGTGCCCAAAATTTAGAAGTCAATATCTGGCCTGGTTCAGGTCTAAAGCAAAGTAGATCGAAATGGATCGTGGCTGGGGAATTCATCGAAACGACCCAGCGCTATGCTCGCGTGGTCGCCAAGATCGAAGTCGAATGGATAGAGCAATTGGCTCATCACCTGATCAAGTATAGTTTTGATGAACCGCACTTCAGCAAGAAGCAAGGTAGTGCGCTGGTGATGCGTCGCGGCACTCTGTATGGGATGCTTGTCGCTCCTCGCATCGCCGTGACGCTTGCACCTATTGACCCAGTTCTCGCACGCAAGATTCTCATTGAACAAGGTCTCGCGGAGGGCCAATTTGTGTCGAGAGCTCGCTTTTGGCAACACAACCTAGCTTTCTTGGAGACCGTTAAAGAGCTAGGTGACAAAACCCGGCGTCGTGACTTGGTGGTCGACCCATACGTGCTAACGGACTTCTACCGAGTGCGTATACCTGAGTCTGTCGTTGATCGTGTGACTCTTGAAAAATGGGACAGGACCGTTCAGCCTCCTCCTACACCTTCCAAACCTGGACGCACTCCAAACGTTGCGTCCGTAACAGTAGGTAACCAAACGAAAGCCAAGCTCCCAACTCCGTATATGACTTGGGCTGATATTGTCGTCGACATCGACCGCGATGAAATCCAAAGGAGTTACCCATCTAAGATCGAGATAGGGGTAAGCCATCTGCATATGAAATACCTTTATGAGCCCGGCGATCAAGCGGACGGAGTTAGTCTAATCGTCCCGCAAACGATCGTGCATCAATTGCACAATGAACGACTAGAATGGTTGGTGCCTGGGCTTCTCCAAGAAAAGTTGACCTGCTTGATCAAATCGTTGCCGAAGCGACTTAGGCGACAGTTGGTGCCGGTGCCTGACATGGTCAAGCAATTGTTGCCGAAGATCGTCGAGCGAGAAAGCCAGCAGGCACCGTTCTGGAAATCGATATGCGACGTCCTTAGCACTTTTATCGGTGAGCCAGTCAAGCAGAGCGACTTTGAGTTGAGCGGGTTGCCAGATCACTTGCGAATGCGGGTCGAACTCGTCGATGAGAAGGGCGTAGCGATTCACTCCAGCCGCGACCTTGCCGAACTCCAACAGACACAGCGTGCCGCAACCATTCAAGCGTTACCAGCGGCGGCACCTGGTAAACCCGTGGTATACAATTGGGCTCGTACGTCGCTAGATACCTGGGACATCGAAACGCTGCCCAAAAGCGTCGTGGAGCTGCGCGGGGGTGTTCGGATGAATATGTACCCGACTTTGATCGTAGCGCAGGAGAAGATTGCAACCGGACTTGTTGACCAAGAAGGCTTGGCAGAGCAACTGTTCCGCCGTGGTATGACATCGTTTTTTAGTAAAATAGAACGACGCGAGATTCGCAGTCAGATTCAGTTCCTGCCGCAGTGGACGACGTCGTCGCTTTGGCTATCGGACCGCTACGCAGGCGATCGATTGAAAGAACTGATCGGCGACCTCATTGCAAGACTTGCATTCATCGATACGAACTGGGGCAGTGAGCAAGTGGAACCGGTTTTTCGAACCAAGGTGGAATTTGAAATTTGCCGACTCAAGCGGATCGAGCGCGTAGCCGGTGCGGCTGCAGAAATAGGGCGATGGTTGCCTAAGTTTGCGGAGGCAAATCACAAAGTCCGTTCTTTGTTGGAGAAAACACCTGCCACTTGGTCGGAGAATGTCCGATCGATCCGGGAGCAACTTACGGCCTTGTTTCATGAATCCTTGTCGTATCATGTTCCTTGGTGTTACGTCCGCGAGATCCCGCGTTATCTTCAAGCGATAGCGATTCGGCTGGATCGACTCAAATCAGTTGGTCCCATCAAGGACTTAGCGACAGACACAGCGGCAACGAGCTACTGGAAGGACTTTTCCAACCGTATTGTGAGCATGCAACCATCGCCAGCGACCCTTCAATTGCTACCGAGTGGAATAGCGATTCGAGTCGAACCGACAGGACTCCTGCTTGAGTACCGTTGGTTGATCGAAGAGCTTCGCGTCTCGATCCATGCGCAACAACTGGGGACTCGCGTAAGCGTATCTCCAAAACGCTTAGACAAAATCAAAGAACAACTTCATTAAAGCAAATGGCAGAGCGAGGTAAGTGAACCTATCGGGCATCAACAAATAGTAGCAAATCAGAAATGCTGGCTGATCCTTTAATTCTCTTTTTCCGGACCACTATAGCCGAATAGCTGTTGCGAGACGCCATGCAGAGCATCTATGCAGAAAGCGATATGCGAGTCCAAGTCAACGCCGAAGTCCTCGGCGCCCTGCGCGATGTCGGATCGATTCACGGCCGCAGCAAAGTTCACGTTCTTGAGTTTCTTGCGGACGCTCTTCGGTTCAAGACCATTGAATCGCTCAGGACGAACCAATGCGCAGGCGACCAAAAATCCACTCAACTCATCGCACGCATAAAGGGCTTTGTCTAGAGATGAAACGCGAGGATAATCTGGCAAGTAGTCAGCATGCGAAAGAATTGCATAGATGACATCCTCCGGATATCGCTTTTGTCTTAAGATCTCGCTGCCCTGGGTAGGGTGATCGGGTGGATTGGGCCAGCGCTCGTAGTCGAAATCGTGTAGCAATCCAACGATCCCCCATTTTTCGACATCTTCACTTAGTCTCGTCGCGTAAGCGCGCATGGCTGCCTCTACGGCAAGCATATGACGTCGCAACGATTCGTTCTGAACGTATTCATGCATCAAGTGCAATGCGGCGTCGCGGCTCACTGGCTACCAACCTTCCATGTAACCATCTTGATCTTATTCTCTCGGACAACACAAATTTGTCCTTCATCGTTTTCAAAGACAATGCCTTCGAAGCCGAGTCCAACACAAATTTTGCTTGCCTGGTCTTTGGAATAAAACGCAACTCGCTCGATTGTCTCACCCCTCAGCAAATGAATTGTCGCAATGCGACTGAATGATTTTGAAACGCATTCCTTTTCATCACTCAGTGCAGCAGTCTCCAATAGCAACGTTGTCGAGGCAGGGGTGATCGATGGCTCAGCCGCGGGTGACTCGGAAACGAACGCGTGGACGCGCGTACGACCATTGATAGAATGCATACGGGCTTTCCGCTCGGAGGTTTGGTCCCAAGTCTTTGGAATCGGCTTTTTGACGGGAAATTCCTTTCGTACGTGCGAAATTGTCGTCGAACGCTTTTCGACGAGTGAATCCCCTTCGGACGTCTTTGGACGCTTGGGGCTCTTATTTCGTCTGCCTCGCGGCCGGCTGAAATCGGTTTCATTTCGCACTTTGATCCAACGGTCAATCCATGACATTCCCCGAAAAAAGAGGACCATAAAAACGATCGCTCCTAGAATCAAAGCGACGCATGCTCCCAATAGCCGGACGATATCAAATGCTTCCATCGCTATTCCATAAATTCAAGGTGACACGGCGCGGGATAAACGGGGATAAACGGGGATAAACGGGGTTAGACGATATGGAGACCACTCGTGCTCGATTACTCGATCAATCGCGGCTTGCCACTCCAGCCTAGTTTTTCGCGGAGAGCTTGATAGTCGTCGTGCCCCGGTACGCTGATCAGTTGGAACGTGTCGTCGGCTCGCGAGATGCGTACGCGAAGATCGCGGCCGAAATGACACACGACCCGGCCATCCACCACAACACTGGCGGTCGGATGTTCCACTTGAATCTTGAGATCAAAGATTCTGTCGGCTGTGTCAACGACCGGCCGCATCGTCAGCGTATGAGGACTGATTGGACTGATGACAAACGCTTGTAGATTGCGGCGCAATATAGGACCACCCGCTGAAAGATTATGAGCCGTTGAGCCGATGGGTGTACTGATGATGAGGCCATCGCAGGCATAAGTCGTGGCCAATATCGAGTCGATATACAGGTCGATGTACATCATCGTGTAGGGCGGACCACCGAGCACCGACGCTTCGTTGAGTCCGATGATAGATTGAAGTTCTAAGTCATCACGAAAGACCTGGCACTGTAACATCAAGTGGTTCGTTACCGTGAATCGTCCCTCGCATACTTCGGGCCAGATGTCTACGAATCGGATAGGAGAGATTGCCGCGAGAAAACCGAGTTTACCTAAATTGACGCCGAGCACCGGGCGCTGATCGTGGCACATTTGACGAGCCGACTGCAGAATGGATCCGTCACCACCTAGAACGACTACCAAGTCCGATTCACAAGACTCAAACTCGTACGAAAAATCCTTGTCGACTGTGACAATCTCCGCATGCCGTTCGATGATTTGAAGAATGCCATTGAGCTCCTGCTCCACACGAGGGCGATTGGGGGCGGCCAAGACCACTACCCGTGGTCGTGATCTGCCATCTCGTATCCAACCCCACGATGCAGGATTGTCCACTAGCTACACCCCCGCATGTTCTGCATTCGAGTACTTTTTATTGAGCGTCTTACATGTCTTTGCAATTCCGGACGAATCCAAGCCAAGGTCGCTTAGCAATTCGTTTCGATCGCCGTGCTCGATAAATTGGTCGGGAATGCCAAGTGTCCTTAGAATACGCGTGTCCCATCCGTTTGCGCACGCAGCTTCAAGCACCGCCGAGCCAAATCCGCCCATCAGTGTCCCCTCTTCGACGGTTACTACGAATCGGCATTCGTCGAATATTTTCGTCAACGTTGCCAAGTCAAGCGGCTTGATAAAGCGAGCGTTGATGACCGCTACGTCGAGTCCGTCCTTGTTTAGGATTTCGGCTGCTGACAAAGCTTGCTGTAGCATTGCACCGCATGCGATGATGGCTCCATCCGTACCCCAATGAACCACTTCCGACTTGCCCAGTTCGATGGGTTGCGTTGGTCGTTCAAAGGATTGCGCAGTGGTCTTTGGATAGCGAATGGAGGTTGGCCCGGAATGCGACAATGCGAACTGAAGCATTGGCTCGACCTCGGTTGCGTCGCCTGGTGCCATCATCACAATATTTGGAAAGACTCGCATGTAACCGATATCAAACAGACCATGATGAGTTGGTCCATCCGGCCCAGTCAAGCCAGCACGATCGATCATAAACGTCACGGGCAAGTTTTGCAGGGCTACCTCTTGGAAAATTTGGTCGTAAGATCTCTGCAGAAAGGTCGAGTAGATGGCCACGATGGGTCTCAAACCAACTTTTGCATGCCCAGCCGCAAACGCGACCGCATGCGACTCGCAAATTCCGACATCAAAAAACCGATCGCTAAACGCATCTCGAACCGGCTCTAATTTATTCCCTTGGCACATAGCCGCAGTCATCACCGTCACGGACGTATTGGTCTTCATTTGACTCATGATGGCATCGCGGGCGTAGTTGGTGAAGGCTGGCTTGTCGCTTGCGCCTAGCGGTTTTGGGCAACCGTCCTCGTCTTCAAATGCTGGCGGTGTGTGGAAGTAGACTGGGTCCTTTTCCGCAGGCTTATAACCTCGCCCTTTCTCGGTAACGACATGCAAAAGGGTCGGTCCTTTTTGATCTTTGACCATTTCGAAGTATTTACGGAGCAAGTGAATGTCATGTCCATCGATTGGTCCAATGTACCGGAATCCAAATTCTTCAAAGAGCATGCCACCCACCATCCCTGCCTTCACCCCTTCTTTGATTTGCGCGAGCAGTCGCTCGGTCGGATCGCCAAGCAAAGGTAGCTTGTTGAGCACGCGGATGACTTCGCTTTTGAAACCCGTATAAAAAGGGTTGGTTCGAAGGCGGTCCAGATAGCTGGCAACCGCTCCCACACGCGGACAAATGGACATCTTGTTGTCGTTCAGTACAACGATCATGTCGGCATTGAGCTCGCCAGCGTTGTTCATAGCTTCAAAAACGATCCCTGAGGGAAAGGCGCCATCTCCAATGACGGCGATGCTCTTTCTGCCCGCTTGACCCTTTAAATCATCACCGCTCTTGAGACCAAGGGCCGTGGAGACACTACACCCTGCATGGCCCGTCATGAAAAGGTCGTATTCGCTTTCCGATGGGTTAGGATATCCCATTAAGCCGCCACGTTCTCTTATGGTCTTGAACTCATGGTACCTACCTGTTATCAATTTGTGCGGATAGATCTGATGTCCAGTATCCCAGATCAATCTGTCTTTTCGAAAATCAAAGACGCTATGCAACGCGAGGCAAAGCTCTACGACCCCTAAATTCGAGGCAAAATGCGCTGTTCGAGTCGCAAGCAGGTTGCACAGTACGTCGCGTATCTCAACTCCGAGCGATTCAAGCTCTTGCGTCGACATGTGTTGAAGCGGTTCAGCGGACTCTAATTTGGCTAGCATTTCGTGCATAGAGTTTTTAGTGGCTCCTCTCTGTGATGTATTGTGCAAGTTGTTTTAGTGGAGTGGCGGCTGGACCAAAGGCACCTACAACCGTGATCGCTTGTTCCACAAATTCTTCGGCTCGTTTGCGACTCGCGCTGATACCATAGATACCCGGAAAGGTCAGCTTGCCTCGCTGACTGTCTTTTCCGGTACGTTTCCCAGTGTTTTCGCTCGTGCTCTCTACGTCTAGTAGGTCGTCTACAATTTGGAACGCAATTCCGATGCAATCGCCATAAATGGACAGTTTTTCCAATTCTTCCTTGGTTGCCATGGCCGCCAGTCCCCCTAAAACGACCGACGCTTGGATCATGGCTCCCGTCTTGCGCGCATGAATTGCATGGAGCATTTCAGTACCTCCCCCCAGTTTTTCTGCCCGTAGGTCGTCGCATTGCCCTCCTACCATTCCCTCCGGACCCGCAGCCTTGGCCAAAATCAAACTACTCCGGACGGCGATCGAAGGCTCGGGGTTGCCGACCAAAATCGTTTCAAACGCCAAAGCCTGCAAAGCATCTCCCGCGAGAATTGCGGTGGCCTCATCGAATTGGATGTGGCAAGTCGGTCGCCCACGGCGCAGGTCATCGTCGTCCATAGCGGGAAGGTCATCGTGGATGAGCGAATAACTGTGGATCATTTCAATCGCCGCCGCATTGGCCATCGCTCGCAAGCTCGAACCGCCCACCGCTTCTGCACTTAACAAACACAATAGCGGCCGCAGTCTTTTGCCCGGCGACAACAAGGAATAACGCATTGCCTCGCGGAGCACATTTGGGCAACTCCCAGAGATGTTTGCTAAACAGATCTCCAAGTAAGCGTCGATCTCTGCGGTCAATACCTTCCATCGGCTCAACAGTTCAGATGTTTGTGCAGATGTTTGTGCAGATGCTTCGTTGGTCGGATCTTTCGAGATTTGCACAATGGGTTATTACGCGGCTAGCGACCGCGGCTCAGTAAAGGAAGCACCCGCAACGCTTCGGGTTGCATCATTGTAGACGTTCGTTGCAGAAAATGTAGTCGCTGGCGTAAGCACCGGAATGGCTTCGCAAAATGTCCTAGTTTTCGTCGTCCTCCCAAGTCTCAGTAATCGCCTCGCCGCGGCCCGTTAAGCCTCGAAGTTTTTCGATTTTTCTCCGAGCTCCTTCCAACTGTTGCTGGCAAAAACGGACGTGCTCCACCGCCTTAGCATACTCGGCGAGCGATGATTCCAAGCCCAACGAGTTCCCCTCCAATTTTCGAACGATCTGCTCCAATTGGGTCATGGCTGACTCAAAAGTCGGTTTCTCATCGGTATCGCCGGTTTTGCTATCGCTTGGTTTGATGGGAGCCATGGTGCGGTTGCTGCTGTTTCCTAAACGACAAAATCCCTAAGTCCGTCAAAGTCGACAAGCGCTGCCTAGCAATTTTTCGTAAATCGACGAGAGAATTCTACCGGTGATTTCTTCATGGCCTATCAGTTTAATTGATCGTTGCGATTTTTGTCAGCGAATGTTCCCGACACATCTTATCAACCACAGCTGCAATGGCCAACGCACGGCATCAACAATCCAAAAAAAGTTATCAGCAAAAGGACCGGACAACCAGCGATTCCGGCTTTTCTAACACAACTGCCGATCGAGTCGAGGTTGGGATCAGAGCGATCGAGGCCGTCGAGGCGTTGGCAGAGAAGCTCAACTCCGACGGAGTCTACTCAACACCATCGCACTTCGAAAGAAGTTATCGGCTAAAGTGTCGAACCGCGAAGGCCATGCTCGTTGTTCAGAAAGATTTGGCGACGGTCGCAAGTGGCGATACTGCTGCCACGACTGTCCCGGAAATACCTGAGATGCAGCCCGACGCGACTGCCTCAAGCGAGCATCAAAATGGCGAAGAGGCAACGCCGCTCGAAATCGCGGCTGGCCTAACGTCGACAAACAGCATGGATACTGAGGTGGAGAAATCGTCAGATACCGATGAACACACCAACGCCGAGTCCATTGAATTCGAGAAGAATCTAGACAGCGGGGACGCTTGGTCTTTCGCTGTCGACTCCAAACTAAATGAACTGTTGGAGCGATCGAAAACCTTTGAGCGCGAGCGGCTTGAGATAGCAGCCCTTCGAGAAAACCTCTCGCAGGCGATTGTTACCGCCGAATCGAGTATGACTTCGGCAGAGGTAATGGAGCAAATAAAAGTGCTCGAAACAGAATTGGCCGAAGCCAGTTCGATGGTAGATGATGCAGATGCGCTCATTCAGTCTTTGGAAACTCAATTGGCAGAAGCATGTCTAACCTCAGATGCTCGAAAAGCTCGCATTGAATCGCTGGAAAAACAATCTGCCGAAGCCTGTTCGAGGGCAACGGATTCGAATGGTCGCATAAAATTGCTGGAAAAACAACTGGCCGATGCGTGTCTGACTTCGGAAGGTCGAAGCGGGCTCATCATGTCGCTGGAATCGCAGTTGGCCGATGCGTGCTCTAATTCGGATGAAACAAGGGCCCGCATACAAGAACTGGAAACGCAGCTCATTGATGCGCAACAAGAAAGCACAAAGGTATCGACAATCCTGTTGCATGCCAGGGCAGAATACCAGGAACTTCTCGCGTTCATTGAGGCCGAAGCGGTCGAAGAGGGGGAGTCGCAAGCCGAACTAAAAACGATAGCTCAACGGGTTCTCGAGAAGGCGGATGCGCGTGAAACAGAACTCGGATTGGAAGTTTCGCAGTTGAATGACCAGATTCAGTTCCTAAAGGGGGAGCTGGACGAAGCCAAGGCCGCCAAAAATCACTCCCCTTCCGATGAATCCGAATTGCGAATCCAAGTCGAGCAATTGCGAAGCCAATTGCTAGAGGCAAGGCATGAGGCTGTTGAATTGCGAATGCAAAGCAATGACTTAGGCTCACGCTTAGCGAAGTACCAGGGGGCATCAGCTGGACAGAAATCCGAAACTCTCACCTGGGAGCAACGCAAGGAAGCATTGTTGCAGCAATTGGAAGCGGAGACGCACGCGGAAACTCCTTGCGATCCGCGCAAGGTCCTGGAGATTGAAAAGATTATTGAACAAACCCAAAGCGAAATAGAACGTCGCGACCAGGAAATTGCCGACCTCAAAACCTTGATCGAGCAACAGTCCATCGCCCACGACGGCATGTCGATTGGTGTAGCTGCGATCGCGGAGATGATTGAGTCCGACTCACTCATTGTCTCGGAAAGGTTGCGGCTAAAAGAGCTTCGCGACGAATGGGAACAAAAGCAACGTCAAGCGGAAATCGAAATGTCTATGGAGCGAGCCAAACTCGCGCGTGAACGCCTCGAATTGCAAGAAAAAACTCGCAGCTACGATGACGACAACCCTCCACAAACGCCCGAGGAAATCAATGCGACCAAGGCCAGTAAGCGAGGTCGTTGGCTTGCCCGCCTTGGTCTAAGAGACGAATAAAGTTTGCCGCCAGGGTCCCCGCCGTATTGCTCTCGCATTGGGTTTGTTCTAGTAGTCCCGAGCCTGCTAGAGTAGAGTATCGATAACCATTTGTTGGTCTTCGAGAGTCCGCACTTCTATGAAACTAAATGGACACACAGCACTTGTAACCGGCGGCACGCAAGGTGTTGGCGCCGCAATCGCCCTTAGCCTTGCGAGAGAGGGCGCAAATCTAGTTCTGCATGGGCTCAAGGAAGACGAGCTGGCGCTTGCGACTCTCGAGCAGTGTAGGGCGCGTGGCGTTCGGGTTACGCCCATCTACTGCAATCTATGGCAACCACTTGAAACAATTCTACGAGAAGTCGCTGAGCGTTCCATCGCAATCGAACCGGCCCTAAGTCTGCTGGTCAACAATGCGGGTGTTTTCATCGACAAACCATTTCTGGAGATGGACGAATCGACCTTTGTGCGCACCTTCGATTTGAATGTTAAGGTCGGCTACTTCCTGACGCAATTTTTTTCGACGCGTTGGATCGAAAGGCAGGTAGCTGGCCGAGTGCTCTTTACCGGTTCAATCAATGGCCTGTTGGCCGAATGCGATCACACTGCATACGATGCATCCAAGGCTGCCGTTTCAAGCTTGGTCCGTTCTCTTTGCGTTGCCCTGGCTCCTCGAGGTATTCGTGTAAACGCAATCGCACCCGGCCTAGTACGGACTCCATTGACTGACCAAGTACTAAATCAAGATGAGGATACGCTGCGATGGCTTCGGCTACATACTCCGAATGGCAAAGTGCCCGCCGCAACCGTTTGCGGCCCCATGGCTGCATTCTTATTGAGCGACGACGCAGAGCATATCCATGGCCAAACCATCTACATCGATGGGGGAATGAGCGCGTGGCAACAACCGGACATACCACCGGAATTGCGAGGGCAACTGATCAGTGGTGAGGTCGGCTCAATTCGCTAGTCCTTAGTGCGCTAGTCCTTAGTGCGTTGTCAATCCTTACTTTTTGGGTTGTCAAAGTGGCGTAAGCTTCCAGCTTGCGATGAATCACTGACGGCAAACTGGAAGCTTACCCCACTTTTTAGCCCTGTCAACGCACTAGGGCTTTGAGCATCAAAGTACGCAAACTGGATGAACAAATGACCCCAAGGAATACCTACCAATGCATTACAAATCCGCCGTCCACGTTGATCGTTTGTCCCGTCACATGCGCAGCGCGATCCGAAGATAAGAAAACGATCATGTTTGCGATGTCCGCCGGCGATTGCCATTTTCTCAACGGTACCACCGCTCGAATCTTTTGGTCGGTCCATTCTTCGTAACTGAGCCGACTCGTTTCCGGCGTTTGATCAAACCAGGCTTGCCACACAGACCGATTGAGTGGTGTTCTAACCATGCCCGGGCAGATCGTATTGACGCGGATACCGTGTGGAGCAAGGTCTTTTGCCATGCATTGCGCAAAATTGATGTTGGCTGCTTTACTGGCGCTATAAGGTGGATCGGTTTGCGATCCTATCTGACCAGCCACCGATGCTAGAAAGATCAAGGTGCCTCGAGAATTTTCGACCATGTGCGGGCCGACGGCGTGCGCAACATGGACCATTCCCATAACGTTGACCTCCATCGTGCGCAACCAGTCCGCGGGAACAAGATTGGTAAACGGGAAACCAAACTTCCCGGAACCAATGGCTGCACCATGAACGAGATGGTCGATCGGGCCAAGCGCATTGATGGTTTTAGGAATCGCATCCTTGACCGACTGCTCACTCGTGACGTCGACCGATACCCCAAGTGTTCGCACCTGAAAACGCTTTGCAATGCCGTCAGCAATTTCCTCCGTGCCAGCCGCATTGTCCCACAGCGCAACTTGCACTCCTTCGGCGGCAAAACATTCGGCAGTAGCCAATCCGATCCCGCTGGCTCCACCTACAACGACCGCCGTGTGATCCTTTAAGTTTAAGTCCATGATGGCGATATATCCTAAACGAGATGATTCCGATCTTGTGAAGATCGAAAATTGCGAATGAGTTATTGAGTCCGTCCAAAGAGTTGCCAATCGAACCTTCGAAGCGTAACTTGGAGAAACGAACATGGATAGGCAGGACTTACAGGATGATCGTCAATCCGACTAGTGCTATGCCAACATCCTATCCATGTTCACTTTCGACAATCGATTGTTGGCGAGTTCTATGCCGACCTTCTCGTGGAAGGAAAAGTTATCTTCGAGCTCAAGGCTGCAAAGGCGACAAAAGCAAACGTTGGCCGGAACGATTTTTGCCGAAAAGGATTGCACTCTGAACCTCTTTGCCCAAGCCGAATAGGGTGCCACCCACTTGGTTGCTGGTCGATTTCAATCTGCCGCTCGCCTAAAGAACCCCTTTGTGCTGCGTGGTAGCCAAGCGGCCGTAACCAGCGCACACAACAACGTCAAACTAGTTGACTCGGGAACAGCTGTGAACTGTAGGTTGTCGAGCGCCAAGTAAGTTGGCGTATTGATGCCAAACACGCCGCTATCGGTAGAAAAGAAATTGAGACTTACCGACCGAGCGTTTGCAATGTTCGTTAGATCTACATTGATCCACCGATTTAAAATAAAGTCTTGACTGTTGTTGGTGAATCTGAAGTCGCTCAAGTTCACGTTAACTAAACCGATGGAATTACCCGTACCGCTGACGTTGTCAAAGCCCCTGAGCGTTACGCCGAACAAGTCTGGGTCGTTGCCGGATGGGCCGCCAAACTTCTTCGCAAAGCTATCCCCGTTTTGCATGGACAGTGCTGCATAAGTTGCATTGGTCAAGTCGACAGACAAAAGCCGCATGTTTGTCGGTAAATTGAAATACGCTCCGGACCCGGATGCTATCGCATAATTCTGCCCGGCGATCACTCCACCGAGTCCGTTGGATCCACCACCCGCAATCGATGCGTATTGGTTGGTGAATCCGACCGACGCTGTATTGACAACGTTGCTGTAACTCCAGCCACTCCAGAATCCGCCAAAATCACGGCTGTACGTGTTGTTAAAAAACACACCTCCACTGGTCCACCCCGAAGTATTGCTCGTGTTCGTACCGTTGTTTCCGTTGTAAAACGAACCACCGCCAGCAGGACTTGTGCCCGTAAAAGTTGTTAGCTCTTCGAAAGTAATGACGTCCGCAATCGCCTGGGAAGAAATCGCTAGAACGATCGATGCCATCAAGATTCGACAAATCATGTTAGAAAATCCTAGTTGAGTGAATGCGGCGTTGCCGACCGCTTGATTGTTGAAAAAGATAAATTTAGCCTTGCTCCGAAGGGCCGGAGCCTGGGCTGCGCGACAAATAGCAATGGGTATAAAATGCGTTGATGCGAGTTTTGTCCTGTTCTGCGATCTGTCCTTTCAGGTTAGTCGGGCTGGCCTGTCAGGTTGGTCAGGCTGGCCTTTTAGGTTGGTCTGGGGCTTGTCCCCCACCAACCTTGTTTTGGCGTACTAACGGCCGGCACTCGCGAATCGACCCGTTCCCCTTGGCTTTGCCCGCCTCCGGTGGGCAAAGCCAAGGGGAACGGGAGTTCGGACGCCCTATTTTAGAACGCCAAAACGCATCCGTCGGGGGCAAGCCGGGCAAGCCCCGAACGGATGGGCTAGCGACATGGCCTAACTCTATTGGAACAGTCCAACTAGTAACGATCGCCGGATAGTACTTCTCCCTTTGCCCGCGTAATGAACTGTCCAAGGGTGATGAGGTCGATGGATTGAGCCATCCATTGCGTTCGGCCATCGACAAACATAACCATTGCCCCTGTTCCGTGACGACTCCGGATTTCGTTGTCTCCGATCCAAGCATTCGGATCGTTGATTCCACCTGACTGAACGAAGACGTTGCGGCCATTGATCCATTCACTATCGGGACCACCAACGTCCTCAGAGACAGCAAGCGTATTGGTTAAACCATCCGTGATTTCCAAGAGCCGAATCGAACGCTCGTTGAGGAAAACGCCATCGTCTTGTTCGCGATCGATCATCAACTCACCGAACAATCCGCCGTAGTCTGTTTGACCGCGAATGAGATTGCGATTGTCCGCCGTCGGGCACTCATAGATGTTCAATCGCGTTCGAGCTGCCTCAGCATTGCGAGGCGAATCAAAAGGCAGTGAGAAATCAATGGAAGAGTACAAGGATTTTTGCTCAACAAACGGCAGCAGCAGGGCAGACCAGGCATACTGACGATTCGATGGTGGCGATCTCCATGAACGCCACTCAATGCAGCCAGTGGGAAGCGTTTTATGCGCATCATGATAAGCATGCAACGCGATTCCAATCTGGCGCAAGTTGTTCTTACAGGAGACCTGTCGAGCCGCTTCGCGAGCCGCCTGTAAGGCTGGGAGCAGCAAGGATATAAGCACGCCCGTGATGGCAACCACCGCCAATAACTCGATTAAAGTCGTTCCTAATCGACGGCCAGAGGAGACTTGTAAACGTGACGAACGAGCAGCTGCGAAACACAGCTTCCGGTGAAATCGAACCATAACCTTTTTCCCTCATCGCAGGGCTGCGACTCAGGCTACTTGTCATCAAAACGCAAACCTCACTGATCCGCACTGCCCAATCCCGCACTGCCCGATACGCGAAACGGAAATTGCAGCTAGTTCAATGGGGCGGAAAGGCGACAAATAGCGATGAAAACTAAAGGCAATCCAACGTCTAACCAAGCGACCGCATTTGGCACCGGTGAGGAGGCGTTGCAACGAACGCCCCAATCCAAGAAGGCACCTGTTCGTCTCGTTTGCGGTAGGTCTTCTGACTCGCCACCGATTCGACCTCGTAGCCTTCTCACTCGATCGATTCGAGCAATGGCGCTTCCTAAAGAAGAAGGTCAATCTGACAAAACGCTAATGCGAATTGCAAGTGGCTCACAGCGGCTGGACCGTCCCGGAGTTAAACCGGAGTTCCCTGTTCCACAAATCCTTGAAAAACGAGCAAGGACTTGTCACCGTAAACGTTCGGTCAGTTTACCGGGCACGACTCAAGTTGTCAATCGCAGATGCGTGCCTTAGGACGATCGTCTCACTGGTATCGCAAAGTCACTCGCTGAAAGAGTGAATTGCGGTAGGTCGCACCTGCCGGGTGCGACGGAGAAGTGCAAAGCATGACAATGCGTATCTAGAATGTGTTGACGACGGTGGAACGCTTATCCGACATGTTTGTAGAAAGCGTATAGTGATGGTAGTGCATGGCGCATTTGATGACGTAGACAAACAATACCGATGGGTCACGGTTCACTTGAATCAATCGGACTATGCGTTTTCGGTATTCTTTCCTTAGGGATGCTTGCGGAATCATCCACATCAATCGGGACAGTAAGCCGAATGCCAGGATTCCAAAACGAGTCTTTTCCTTGAAGCCGATCCAGCGATGCTCGCGCCAGTACTTCGCGCGAGCCTGTCCAAACCGAAAATCCCCTCGCAGAAAAAGCGATTCAAGTCGGTCAAAGTACCCCGCCGGTTCATAGAGCTTTTGCATAACCGCCAGATAGCCGTCCCGCAATGCTTGGCGACTAAGTTGGCTCGGGATCACATTGGTACCAAACTCGGAGGTATCATTCTCGTCCAGTCTCCCTTCGGCTCTTAAGCGAGCGTATAGTGGTGTCTTCGGAATGGCATGCAACATACCAAGCATGGCGTGCAGGATACGAGCCTCTCGCAAGAACTCGATCTGGGCATCGAATATCGTCGCATCGTCGCTATCGAACCCTACGATCATGCCGCACCACACATCCATACCTGCGTTTTGCACGCGGTGGATTTTCTCGACCAGAGTGCCGGTGTTCCGAACGTTTTGAATTTTCTTGGTCTCTCGAAGTGATGCCTCATTGGGGCTTTCAATACCGATGAAGACGGTTTGTATATTGCAGTCGACCATCAGCTGCATCAACTCTTCATCATCGGCCAGATCAAGGGATGCCTCCGTAAAAAAAGTCAACGGAAAACCCTTCGAACGCTGCCAATCCGCGACGTCTCGCAAAACCTTTTTGATTTGAACTTTGTTTCCAATCAAATTGTCATCGACGATAAACGCAATCCGCAGATGGCGAGCAAGCAATTGGTCGAGTTCGACCAGAATCTGCTGAGAGGATTTAATGCGAGGACGTCGCCCAAAGGTAACGATGATGTCGCAGAATTCACACTGGAATGGACAACCTCGAGAGAATTGTACGCTACCAAACAAATAGTGCTGAGTCTTAATCAAATCGTAACGCGGAGCCGGGACCTTGAGCATGTCCGTCTTATTGGCTTGCTCGTATCGCTTTTCCCAATTTCCGGTCCCGAAATCCATCAAGAACTGCGGCCAAGTTTCCTCTGCTTCGCCAACGAAAATGACTTCCGCCAAATTACCAAAGTAGTCTTCGCTGACGCTGACCCAAGGACCACCGACCACCGCAAAGATTCCGCGTTTGCGTAATTCTTGGAGAATTTCCCGCATCCGTGCTCGTTGAACACTCATACCGGTCAAGCCAACAATGTCTGCCCGCTCCAATCGGTCGTAATCTATCTCCTCGACATTTTCGTCGACGAGTGTGATTTGATGTTCAGCCGGCGTTAGCGCAGCCAACAGTGGCAAGCATGCGACTGGAAGGTTCGCTTTTTTCCCCAACAATGGCAGGGCATGTTCGAGACCCCAATAGCTAACTTCGAAACGTGGGTTAATAAGCACGATGTCAAGCATAGATCACGCTTCGATTTGCAGAACGAACCTCGGCTCATTGTCAGAGAAGCACATTGTATAGGAAACGTCCGGGCAATGGGTAACGTGCAACTCAACTAACCCAGATTATTTATTAGTCGGAGGGCGCTAGCCAGCGTCAGAGCACGGTTGTCTTCGCGACCCTAACCGGGGGCTAGCGCTGGGCTGTTAAAAAACTGCTATTGACGCAAGTTGTGATTGCTATGGTTTTGTTCCCTAACGCCTGCGGGATGTAGCCAGAAAGCCTGAACGATCCGCAGCACCAGGCGTGCGGGATTCGAATACCACAGGCTTGTCCTAGGCGTGTCCTGTGGATTGATATGCTTTGCGGCTACTAAAATTTGGAACAAAAGTTGCGCAGTGGCAGCGCGAAGTCGCACCCGGCAGGTACGACCTCCTCAAATTCAATCCCTTAGAACCCACGTCGTTCGACGTAATAGGGCCTGTAAGTTGGTTGTCTTGCCTGATAGATAGGCGGCGAGTAATGGTATTCTTCCCGAACTACGACCGGCGACGGTTGCTGATAAACCGTCGTCCCTCTCCCTCCCGTTTGCATGACATTTACGACGTAGTCGCTGACTCCCTGTTGGTTCATCAAGATCACATCATTTACGTCCGGCTGCATCGCAACTCCGTTCGATTGGATGTGCGCTACGATAACGGCATCGCTCACACCACTTCGCGTCATATTGATGACTTCCGACGTCGTCACTGGACGACGACTAACAACCACACGTTGCGGAGGCACTTGGACATACGTCCGATGCTCGTGGTACGTCGGATAGGCAACTTGAGGTTGATAGTATTGTTGCCGATAGGCTTGATCGCGAGTGTTGCCGATCATTCCACCCGCAATCGCTCCGACGGCGCCACCAATCAGGGCTCCTTCGGCGGTTTCATGCTTTTGGTGACCAACGACACCACCCAATAGGGCCCCCGTCACTCCACCCAGCAACGCCCCATCCCTGGTCTGATTTTGACCATAACTTGTGCTAGCAAACGAAAAAACAAGGGCTGAACAGATACAATACTTTTTTGCGATACGCATGGTCGTGTTTTTCCGGTGGCTTGATGGATGAAAAGCCACGGACCGAACCCAGGTCGAGGCATTCAACATCTTCGATAGGGTATCGGCGTTTCCATGTCGAGACTGAATAAAACCGAATTGAGAAGTGGGTGCTTTTCATGGAATGCCAAAATCGATTTCACTTGTCCGAGATCAGCTGGTCGAGACCATCCCAAAAGGTGGGTGTGCGTTTCTTGCCCATCGACTTAAACCAAGTGGTAGATTGATTTGCCAAAAAATGCGATTGTTGATCGACGGATACAACTTGATGTTCGAAAGCACCTCGATCGAGCAGAGTGCAGATGGCAAGAATGCCTTGCGGGCCGCTCGCGGCCGATTGTTGCATTTATTGGTCGATCTCATTGATGAATCGATGCGAGACCAGACCATGATCGTGTTTGATGCCAAAAAAGCTCCGCCGGGTCTTCCGGACCATTATCAGTACTATGGAATTCGAATCGTTTTTGCTCGCGATTGGGATTCAGCGGACGAACTGATTCAGAACGAAATACGTCGTCATTCTGCTCCGAAAACACTGACAGTTGTTTCGTCCGACCACGCCATCCATCGCCGAGCATTGGCTCGTGGAGCAAAGGTAATCGATAGCGACCAATGGCTTGATAGGGAACTAGAAAACCGCAAGCGACTTGCAACACAAGGTCCGAATAGCCCCGACGCGATAGCTGACTTTGATTTCGAATCAAAAAATCAGAAGCTCAGCGATGAGGAAATGAAGCGGTGGTTAATGGAGTTCGAGGGTTGATGCGGACTCACCAGCCAGAAACCGACATTGGTACAATTTGTCAACGTACATCCACAGTCACCGAGTTCCAATATCGTTTCATCCATTTGAGCCAGGAAAGAATTTCATTGAGCGATCCGACATCTGAAACCAACAGCGCGCGCGAAACTCAAAACCAGTAGCAAATGGCGTAAAGTGTAGAATTAACGAAAGTGTCGGCTGCGACAGGGGTAGCCCAACTATATCGCTAGTCCATCCGTTCGGGGCTTGCCGGCTTGCCCCCGACGGATGCGTTTTGGCGTACTACACAATTCGGCGTCCCAACGTTCCCCTCGGCTTTACCCCTCCATGCCGGTTGATTTATTGCTTTGGCTTCTCTCCCACGACCAATTCGTCGCCCTCTGCCAGTTCACCTTCGATCAATTCCGTGAAGCGATTGTCGGAGATGCCCGTTCGTACTGGCTTACCTCTCAAAAACATCCCTTCCGCGACCCAAACATGGCGAAGGTTTTGGGCTCGAGTGGCCGCCGCTTTTTCATCAGCAGACATTTGTTTGGCGGTATCCGTGACAATCTGCTTTTGCTCATCTACGCCGTCGATGATTTTCCGATCATCTGGATGCACTTTTTCGCGAGCTGGATAAAACCTTAGCGCGGCATTTGGAACTCGGAGGATGGTTTCTCGTTTTTTGATTTGGAATGATAGATTGGCAGTCATTCCGGGAAGCAGCTTCAAGTCCGTGTTTGGAGTTTCAACGATGACTGGATACGTGATCACATTTTGTTCTTCGGTACTACTCAATCGAACCTGAACAATCTTACCTTGATCGAATAACTCTTCGGGATATGCATCGACGGTAAACCGGACAACTTGGCCATCGACTTGTGCTTTTCGGATCATTCCGATGTCCGCTTCGTCCACCGAAGCGTAGATGTGCATCCGCTTGTCCATCTCCGGGGCAACAACAAACATTTCGGGGGTCTGGAATTGAGCGGCAAGCGTTTGACCGATATCAATTTTTTTCTCGATGACTACGCCCGCACAGGGAGAAAGAATATCGGTGTAACCCAAATTGGCTAGAGAGTTGTCCAACTGCGCTTTTGCCTGATCGACATTTGCTTTGGAAACTTGCAATTCAGCGTCTCGAGTCATACGAACAAAACGAAACTGATCCAGTTCCGCTTCGGAAATGAAATCGCGGTTACCCTTTTTAAGTTCGCCGCCGCGGCGTTCGTCATTGGCGGCTTGTTGCTGCTGTGCTTGTGCCCTCGCGACTTCGGCCTGCCTCGTCAAGAGTTGTGCTCTGTCGCGTTCGACTGTTGACTTGTAGATCCTAGGGTCGATCCGAGCCAAAAGCTGACCTTCAATGACTTGGCTATTGTAGTCCACAAACAACTCGCTAATCGGACCACTCACGGAAGCCCCGACGCTAACTCGATGAATAGGCTCTACCTTACCGGTTGAGTTTACGGTTTGGGCTATGTCGCCCACAGTTGCGGATTGCGTTCGCCATTTCGGCCGATTTCGCTCATCGAAATAGTTTTTGGTTGGATTGTACGCTGCTACACCAATCCCGCCCAAAATCCCAAGCACAATCGAAAGTCTAAAAAGCGTCTTCATGAATTCGTTTTCGTTGGCTGGAAATAAATAATACAGCGACCCCAGTAGCCATGGCTAGGCCACCGCCACACAACCAAGCTATCGGAATATGTTTGGTATCGTCCCCAAACCACTTTGCAAGATCCTGTTCGGTGAATCGGGACATACTAAAAACCAGCCCATTGTGCAAAGTATGCAGCAAGATTCCTGGCAACAAAGAGCCGGTTCTGATGGCGACGTAGCCGATCGCTAATCCTAAAGTAATCGTCGGCAGGAATTTTTCGATAGATAAAACGCTGCCTGCGATGACATGGAACAGGCCAAACAGTAGTGACGAAAGCAAAACACTGCGAAAACCCGATAGCTTGGATCGAAATGCCGACAAAACAAATCCGCGGAAAAAGAATTCTTCGGCGATCGCGGGAGCCAAAGCCCCCGTCAATAATACCACCCAGAACGGAACAGCTAGGAAGTCGGCTTTTAGCCGCTCCTTGTCCTCTTCGGTAAGCTGCGCGGCTAAGCTCCAACTTTCGAAAAGCAAGTAAGCTTCAAAGGCTACCATCCACAAACCAGCGCTTAACAATATAACGGCGGAGACGTAACCGACCCAACGGGCCATTCGCTTAAAAATCGGTTCGCCAACACCGATGCCCTCGCTAAGTCTAAAGGTGTTTGGGATATCGACACGTCGGTACCATACATACGTCAAGGGAAGGATTAAAAACAACAAGAACAAAAATGCGGCGTTGAAGAACAATGCCAAACTCCCCTTCAATTCGAAGATACCGCCAAGGTTCGAGGCCACGAAAAAAATCGGAAACAGGATTGCCAGATAGATAGCCAGCTCGCCGATATCTGGCAGCATCTGTCGCTTTTTGGGGCGACCGAAAAGCTCCGACCATGACTCTTGTGATCCTGAAGTGGCGGCTTCCGCACCAAACAAACGCGATGCGACGACCAACGTTGCACATGCATAGATGATCGTCGAAAAAACGGCAGCGAAAGCCGGCACTAGAGAAGATTGCCCCGTCATAATGTCGCGTGAAAGCATCAGGATGTTGAGGAGCGGTACAATTCCAAGCAAAGTTGTAAATTGAACATTTGGCATCAATGTTACTAAGCCAGGTCCGAGGGACAAAAGCATTACTGGAATAAGATACGCCTGAGCTTCTTTAAAACTGCGAGCAAAAGAGCAAAGCGCTAAGAGGATTGCACTAAAGAACGACGCAAAGATTACCAGCAATGGCAGTATTTGCACCAACATCCAAATGGAAAAACCGCTTTTGCCAAAGAGCGCCTGCCCTAAGCCACCAAAAGAGAGCGTCATCCAGGTCGCAAAGAGATTTGCCAACGCGGTCAACACCGCCACCGTAACCACGGCCACGTATTTACTGAGCAACAAGGCGAACCGTGGTGCCGGAGTTGCGATCAACGCTTCCATAGTACCGCGTTCCCGTTCACCAGCGGTCAAGTCGATTGCAGGGTATACCGCGCCGGTGATTGTCATCAAGATCAATACGAGAGGGATGACCCCCGCGATGGACGCCGATAGGTCTACTTTTTCCGCGATGCCAATTGCCTTGAACGTCATCGCAACAGGGAGATTTCGATCCAAGCGCTTTCGAATCAAATCAGCTTGGTAATCGTTGAGCAATTGCGTTGCACGACGAAAGGCTGCCAACGCAGCCTCGCTTCGGAAATCATTTTGGCGAAACTCGGACTGAATATCATGAGATGGCACAGCACCCCGATCCAACTGCACCGATGAAATCGTCAGTTTGGATATAACTAAGTCAACATGTCCATCCCTCAATCCTTTGGCCAAAGTGTCGAGATCCGAAATGACAATTTCAAATGGCGGCAACTCATCCAACGGCGTTTTTTTTTGCTCCACTGAATTGGTTTTGCTTTCGGGTTCATCGTTACCTTTTTGCTCAGCCATCCGTACGACACTGATTGGTGAAACGAAACCGGCTTCAATCACTTTCTGAGCCTCTTGAAGCATCTCCCTTATCTTGTTCGCCGTTTCTTCGTTCTCAATACCAAGCACAAACTCGGGATCGGGTTTGGACTTGGTATTTGCCCCGATCACCAATCGCTGTAGAGCCATGCTCAATAATGGATAGACCAGAATTGGCATCAGCACTAACGTAAAGAGTGTTCGACGATCGCGGAGGCTTTCCCGAAGTTCCTTTTGACATAGCCGCCAAAGTCGGCCGTTGCTCAAATACTCGTTCATGCTTGAGGCAATGTTTCTTCAGACGGATTGGCTAGTGGGGTAATGCTCTGCGGAGCATCCATTAAGGCAATGAACATGTCGACGAGATGCTGCTTTCCGGTCGCCGTCCTCAGTTCGTTGAGAGTCCCCTCAAACTGAAGGTTTCCCCGATGCAATAGACCAAAACGGTCGCAAACACGTTCCGCTTCATCTAGACGATGAGTGGATAGAAGAACAACCTTTCCTCGCCGTTTTAACAAATCGATGAACCGGAAAATGGCTTGACTTCCGACAACATCCAGGCCGCGTGTCGGTTCATCGAGCAACATGACGGGCGGATCATGCATCAACCCACGGGCCAACGTAACTCGCTGTTTTTGTCCCGTGCTGAGCGTACTGCAACGCTGGTCGATGAAGTTACGGAGATCCAGTAGACTCGCCAGCTCATCTAATCGCTCTCGCGCCAGCTCTTGATCGACCGCATAAAGGTCTGCAAAGTACATCAACATCTCGCGCACAGTCAACCATGGATAGACACCGTCATTGGTCGAAATGAGGCCGAGCTGCCTGCGGATATCGGTAGAATTGTGGGTTGACCGAACACCGCCGATTTCGACGAAACCACTGTCTGGTTCCAGCAGCCCCATGATCATTCGCAAGGTTGTTGTCTTGCCAGCGCCGTTGGGGCCCAGAAGCCCGTAAACTTCTCCACTCGAAACGCGGAATGAGAGATGGTTAACCGCGACCAGTGGCACTCCCCCCACATTGAACTGCTTCGTTAAGTTTTCAGCCGAAATCATTCAATGGACTTTGTCGGGTTGGTTCATTGCATTCGAGGTGAAATTCGTTCTCAAGCTCCGGCTTGTGAACGCATGCTCGCTCAACTTTGCGAACGTTTTGCATGACTAAACTATGATCATAGCATAAGCACGCGTGAAGCAGTATTTAGGCATAACATGTAGCCGACGTCGCTCCGCGACTCGGCAATTCAGTGTCGCGGAGCGACACTGCCACAACGATCGAATCAAAGAACTTCTGCCGTAGTGCTTATGTCGGCAGACTCACTTTACGGCATTTGAACCTTGGAAGTTCGATAATCTTTCCTGAACGCCAGGAATGATCCTGGCTGCGTTCATCGAGTAGATTTTTTCAAGGATTTTTGCATCCAGCCCAATGCCGTAGATTCTCCAATCACCTTGCGGCGGGGGATGTTTTTCTGAGTATTCAAAATACTCGTCCCAGGATTCGAGAAATCGCCAATAGATTCGAAGTCTGGCTTCTGGCCACGGACCGTCGGTTCCAAATAAAATGCGGTCCTGGTATTTATCAAAAAAACGCTGCGCGGAATAGGGCTGGCGGCCCAGCTCATTGATTCGAGAGGCGAACTCGACGAAGAGGTTGGGATAGCGATCGAGCCAACCGCCAAGTTCGCATAAATCTTCACCATCGTTTCCGAAATGGGCGGCAATAAAAGTTGTCTTCGCGTGCTTCGCAATGACACGGTTACGTGCTTCGTGCAACTCAATCCGTTTTGGAAATTTAGGACTGGCATAAGACCAATCGGGATGAACATTAAGTTCAAAAAATCTCTCGTTGGAGGGTAGAACCGGTTCAAAAAAGGCTCCTGGATCGGCTGTATGCATAATCACGGGCAGGCCAAGTTCGCCGCATACGGTCCAAATCGGATCCCAGCGAGGATCGTCTATCTCGACGAGCGATCCATCTGCGTTGCGATATCTGAGACCAAAATCCTTGAAGAACTTTAAGCCGGAAATCATCCCGGCTCCATGCGAGTCTTTCAGTTTTTCGACGATACTCCGGACAAAATCGGGTTGATTGCAACTCCAAGTTGCCGGCAGCTCCTCTTGACCGGATCCTTGAAAGTCTAGGTTGGCAAAAACCACAAAACGGTTGCGAAATTCGGACCACAAAAAGTGGCTGTGCTCGTCCAATCGCTTAAATAATGTCCCATCCAACGATACACAGACGGCGATGTTGTTGCGATCCATCATCGCCACATACTGCCTTAGAAGTTCAGCATCATGTTTTCCTTTTGCAAAAAAATGCGTATGCACGTCGACTACCGGACTCGACGCGCTCGCAATGTGAGTTTTGGGTACCGTCAATTGCGTCGTTAAAGCCGAGCCATCTTGCGAAGCCTGTTGGGATTGGGCAACCGAACAAAGGATCACGAAACTTAAGACATTGAAGTGGAGTAGGCCTGTGTTACGTATCGTTTTACCGCTGAACATATGGCACGTTTTGGATTTGAGAAATGGACCTGCACTTTGCGATTTAGGCGAGCGGCAGAATGAAAAGTACCGTAGGATGAGACCAATGTCCCGTCCGTTGACTCGTTCGGGACAATGGTCCCAAACTACAACTGGTATCTCACAGCCCGCCGCTCGCCTTATTTGTTATGATGAATACACTGCGTTGTCTATCAAGTAGTCAAATATTGGACACTAGCTAGGGTAGCATAGCCGTCATGGCCATGGGAAGCTCAGGCCACGGGGCGAGGCTACTCTTAGGAACGAGGAACATGGATCGAAGTAAAATTGAATTGTATGCCGCGGGTGGAGCCGAGTTGGTCAAGGCATATTGGGGATTGGGCGCTGCCCATCTGCACGCGAAACAGGCTGACGGTTCCTGGACTCTCCATCAAATCGCCATACACATGCTGGATAGTGATTTGATTGGTTCAGACCGGATGAAACGCATCGCGTGCATGGACAATCCGTTGCTATGTGGTTACGACGAAACGGCCTTCAGCCTTTTGCCTGGAACAGATCAATTGAATCCCTTTGAAGCTTGTGAGCTTTTCCAGAAAAATAGAGCCATGACGGCGACGATCCTCAGAGCGTTACCCAATTCAAACTTCCAAAGAACGGGCATCCATACCGAAAGTGGTAAAGTCTCCCTTGCGGAGATGATTGGCAAGTATATCGATCATCTCAGGCACCACTTGGTTTTCATTGCCAAAAAAAGGGCCAAGCTTGAGGGACAGCAGAGCGATTGACACCTTGAGACTCGATGCGTTGTCCTGAACACTCTTAGGTGCAGCCGTTTGCTTTAAAGGCCAGCGGTGGTTAATCTAATCCCATGCAAGAAAAGTTTGTCAGCAAACACCGTCGAGAAGCAAGAAATGACCAAAGCTCTTAAAGGCATCACTAGAATCGAATACGAAGGAGTATCCACCCGCGGATGGATGGTCCGAATCACGCGCTCTGGAATCCGAAAGCAACAATTTTTTAACGACCGGACGCTAGGCGGGAAAACCAAATCGCTCAAAGCGGCAAAGGCATGCTATGCTGGCTGGGCAGTTTCCGCAGGCCCGATCAAAACCACGCGAGACCAAAAAACCTCCCGCAACTCGTCCGGCAAAGTTGGTGTACACCTTGTTCGAAATGTCGATGCACGCTGGGAGAATGCCGAGTCCTTTGGCTATTGTGCTTCGTGGGTTGCCGCGAATGGAGCGCGTCAAAAACTGAGCTTTGCATGGAAACGCTACGGAAAAAAAATGGCTTGGGAACTCGCCTGTTTGGCCCGAGAAAAGGAGCTCACAGATCGGGCAAGGGTTATCGAAGCCTTCGAGAAAAAATCCGGCAAGAAAGTCAAACCCAAATAGATGTTACAACAGGATGCGTTTCGGCCTACAAGTTCAAAAATGACACACCCTGAGTTAGTCGAAACGGACGATTTCATCGATGAGACTCTCAATCGGCCTTTGCAAATCGTCTATCGCGATGAGAATTATGTCGCTGTTTTCAAGCCTGCTGGCTTGATTGTGCACCGCTGTGAGTCATCCCAAGCACACGAACCAGCCCTCCTCCAATCGCTTCGGGATCAACTGCATCGCCGCGTTTTTCCAGTCCATCGGTTAGATCGGCCGACTGCGGGTTTGACGCTGTTCGGTTTGAGCGGAGTGGCGGCCGCGAAGATGGTGGACCTGTTCACAAGACGAATGGTCTCAAAATACTATCAAGCACTAGTCTGTGGCTCGACCCCTGAGTTCGCTTTGATTGACAAACCACTTGCGGCTAAATCGGATGACCAATGGGGTAACTCAGAATGCCACGATACGTCGGAAAAGGCTGCGATAACCGAGTTTCAAACGTTGGCCAGATTTGAGCTCCCATCCGAATTCGAGACGTCAGCAATCGCCATTAATGTCCCTACCTCCCAACTGACCCTAGCTCCGTCGACTACAAACGCAACGAATTCCTTCTCGCTGCTAGAAATAAAACCCTTTACCGGCAGAACACATCAAATTCGTCGCCACTTATCGCATATCGGCCACCCAATTGTCGGAGATCATCGACATGGAGATAAACCGTGTAATGAGCTAGTTCGGGCTAAAACTGGCGTTTGCCGCATGCTGCTAACCTCGATGCGTCTCGATTTCAGACACCCGTACTCTGGCGAACGCCAATCTATCGTCGTTGGACGTGGCTCAGAATTCGATCGTGCCATTACCGCGCCATTGCGAAGATGCGAAATCCAATGTCGGCGAATCACACGGCATTGACGGACTTGCGATTAAAACCTAGTTGATTATTTTTCGACACTTCTCGGCTAGCGCCACCAGTGTCTATTTTTCGGACGATTTTTCTTGCGCTTTGGATTCCTCTAATGCCTTGACTCGTTCCATTTCTTGGATAACTGCCGATGTCGCTTCCGCCTGCCCTTTCATGCCAAGCATTTCATAAGCCGTCACCGCTTTCCTTCGGGTTTCAATTCGACTTGGGTCCGACCGAACCGCAAGTTCGTATTTGCCGATAGCTTCTAGCGGGCGCTTCGCGATCATCAATATATCGCCGAATGTATCCAAAATTTCTGCGTTGGCTGGTGCTAGAGCAACCGCTCTATTAATCAGCTCTAGCGAACGAGGCACGTTCTTATCGGACTCCCTTGCTAAACAAAGAGAGATGTTGTTTAACACACCAAGGCTTTTTGGATCCTTGGCCAGCGCAAGCTCCCAATTTTTAACCGCGAGATTAACTTTGCCGGACATATAGTACGCTTCCGCAAGAGCGATATGGCTTTCAACGCTGCTGATCCCAAGCTCCAATTGCTTTAGGAGTACATTTTTAAGTGTCTGAGTCGAGGCTACTTTCAGGCGAAGCAAGTTTGCAATTTCCGTGGAAATATTGGTGTTTAATGGGTCAGATTCCGCAGCCTTTTCGAGCAAAGAAACATCCGCTATGTATTCACCGCTGTCCGTTTTGACGATCGATTTTCGATAGATCAGTCTTTGAATCTCGGACAACTCTCTTTTGGTCGCGGGGCCACTGGTCTTCGTCTGCAGTCCCTCTGTTAGAATCTCAGCGGCTTGCTCAAGTCGATCCGTCATCACGCGTGCTTCTGCAACAGCAATTCGATCGGACTCCTTTTCGGTGGGGGTGTTGAGTCTCTTTACGAAAATATCTTCAGCAACGTTTGCCGCGGACTTTAAATCCTCTTTAGAGCCGATTCGCTGGAAGAGCCTTGCGAGCTCTAGCTGTAACTCCGGCCTGAAATTCGCTGCTTGCCTGGCAACCGCAACGGCCTTGTCTATCTCGCCCAATTTCTCCAGCTTCTTGCCGTAAAATGAAATCAACCGGAAGTCGACCTCTTTCCACTTCGTTGCCTTTTCCAAATGCTTTATCAATTCGGGATCCGAAAAACTCGCTCCATCGACCGATCGTTTCAAAATATCCTTTGCCATCCATGCGTTCGCCTGGGGACAGTCACCGAATTGGCCCTTCGCAAGTTCGGACATTTCTGAAACGGCGGCATCTGCTTGGCCTGTCACACTGTGGATCATCCCCAAACGGTAGTGAGCCGCTTGGTTTGTTGCCTGCTTAGTAAGTATTCGTTTGCTCAAAAGTTCCACGTACCGGTGTTTCAGATCGGTGACCGAGTCCATTTTGGTATCGACCTTTTCCGTGGTAGTCCAGCCAATGGCTTTGCAAAAGTCTTCCTCGAAAAGATTGTTGCAAATGGCCTCGAGTGCCTTGGTGGGGATTTGCTTCTCACTCTCAACCGAGAAGAGCTGAATCCGACTATCAACTCTACTAAAAAAAGAAAAGAAAAACACGATATAGACGCCGGCCAATAGCATCAAAGAAGGCAGATGGAACCACACTCGTACCCAGCTTCGCGAAAACTTCCAGCCACGAAATGCATCGATGAATCCGCCGGCAACGCCCACCGGTGTATAGAATATTTTGAGGAATTCGCTGCCTACCCATAGCGTGTTTTTAACAAAGCTTGAATTCGTCATTTTAAGTTTCCATTTCGATTTCGGCAAAATCGTATTCCACTTCGCCGAACTCACTATCGCGCTGCGGTACGCTGACCGTCAGACTTGGTAGGCCGCAAAGCCAATTCCAAACAAAAGCAAAAAGTGGGAAGTCCGTGTTGATGAACTCAAATGGAATGGGTTCCAGCATCGCGGAAGTAAATTGATCTAGACTAACAACCAAAATGGCACCGAGCACGAAGAGTCCTAACTCGAACCCGAAGGACCATTCGTACCATATTCCATTCCGGATCCCCAACCAAGCCAGTCCAACCCAAGCACTCGCTCGTACAGCAATCCAAACCAAAGCCGACATGGCAATCGCTACGAATCCAGCCAAGAAATTTCTACGAAAAGCGAAAATACAAAATAGAGCAATGCCAAAGAAGCTCACAACACTGTCCCACTTGCCAACACACGAAAACCTGTCCGCTACTCCCAGCCCAAAGATCAGTCGCTCACCCTCGCGTACATGAGACTGCTCGGCTGCGTCGGCAATTCCCGAGGTTACGTTGATCGCTATCGATTCCAACGAATCGAATGCGCCGCGCGACGCAAATGCATCGATGGCCGTCGGAATCCAAAACACCAAACCTAACATCAAACTATGCTGAACGTTCTCGCCGAGAATTCTCATCGTACACCAAGCCGCAAAACTCAAGCCACACGCAATTCCGCTCAGCCTCGGCCTCGCAAAGGAAAAGCTCATCCAAATCGCTAAACCAGCTAGACACCACATCGACAAAGCAATGATCAAACGCGATCTCGACGACTCGCCCTGCCAGTCCGACCGGTAAAAAGCAACAATCAATCCCACGACGACGCAAACCGAACAAATAACGCGATCAACCGACGAAAACCAGTCTACCCAAGAATTCAGTCCAACGAATACACCACCTATCAACAATATCAAGGACAATACTTCAATCCACCAGCCTTCAGTGATTCTTGATTCGTTAAGTGTGGAGACGCTTGGCTCATCCATATCTTGAGTTGTGACGGAGAGAGGTACTACATTTTTCATTTGAATGTTATCTTATTCGGCACAAGCTAACGTGTCGGGTTATATTTTTCCGCGGCCAAAACGCACAAGCCAAGCAAATGGAAAGCATGGACGTGATTCCCTGATGTCACTCTTGTTAAATGCATTGTACTTGCTTTTACTGTTAATTGTCAGTCCCTGGATCGTTTGGCGGAGCTGGAAACATGGTCGGTATCGCTGCGGATGGACCGACAAACTGTTTGGACTTCGCCATTCTCTCCATCTTAAACCTACCGACTCCAATCCTGCAGTTGTGTGGCTACACGCGGTGAGCGTCGGTGAAGTGCAAGTCTTGCGAACCTTGGTAGAAATGTTCGAATCGGACCGACCTGATCTCCGATTGGCAATTTCAATTTCTACCGACAGTGGCATGGACTTAGCAAAAAAGCTCTTTGCAAAGCATTTCATTTTCTTCACTCCCTTCGACTTCACGTGGTCTATCAAAAAATCTCTTCGCGCCCTCCGACCAAAACTCATCGTGCTAGCGGAACTGGAGCTATGGCCGAATTGGTTGCTCATGGCTGAACGAGCGGGATGTCCGGTTGCCGTCATCAACGGTCGACTGAGCGAAAATAGTTACAGGCATTACGCACGAATCCCTTATCTCGTTTACAGGTGTTTGCAGACAATCGATTGGGTCGGTGCACAATCGAGTTTGTATGCAACTCGCTTTGAAAAACTGGGGGTTCTACCGTCGAGGCTGTCCGTAACTGGAAACGTCAAATTCGATGGAGCAACAGGAAACCGATTTGCTAGCGATGTCATCCAACGAAAAGAATTTTTCGGTCTGAATGAAGAACACATTGTGTTTCTTGCCGGCAGCACTCAGTCGCCAGAAGAGTCGATTGTACTCAACACTTTTCTTGAGCTGGCAGATCGCTTTCCAAGTCTTAAAATGATTCTTGTTCCAAGGCATGCCGAGCGATTCGACGATGTCGCTAAAAGCATCGAAGCAACCGGACTTCCTTGGGCTCGACGCACCACTTGCCAAACAGTGGTCTCAGATCCAAGCTGGCGAATCTTTTTGGGCGATAGCGTGGGTGAACTTCGATGGTGGTGGGGAATGGCCGACATCGGTTTTGTCGGTGGAAGTTTTGGCGACCGCGGAGGACAAAACATGATCGAACCATGTGCTTACGGGGTTGCGACTTGCTTTGGCCCAAACACTCGCAATTTTTCTGACATTGTCAAACTCTTGCTCGATGAGAACGCGTGTACGCAATTGCAAACACCCGCAGAGTTGCGTCCCTGGATCGAGTCCATGCTGGTCGAATCAACCAAGCGAAAACAAATGTCAATGCAAGCCATTCAAGTGTGCCAAAGGCATCGCGGCGCGAGTCAGCGGACATGGGAAAATCTACAGCGACTACTCCCTCCCAAAATCGTTTAACTCCGTTTAACCCCGTTTAACCCCCAGCCGCAGGCGACGGTTGGCCGGACCTTTTCACGCCACTGCCACTGCCTTTGGCATGCCGCTGCCTTTTTCGTGACAATGCCTTTTTCGTGACAATGCCTTTTTCGAGCCACTGCTTGATTGCAAGCAGTACGGACTACACCGTTTCCGAGCGAACCGTGGCACTTTATTACTTTTTGGCAAACTCGTGCAACAACCTGCCGGGGCTACCCATGATGTTGTAACCCGCATCGACGTGTAAAATTTCGCCGGTGATTCCACCGCTGTAGGGGCTCATCAAGTATGCACCGGAGCGACCCACTTCTTCGTGGGTAACGCATCGGCCCAGTGGGGCTACGTATCCATAGTACTCTTGCATTTCACCTACTCCGGCTGCAACGCCAGCTAACGTTTTTAGTGGGCCGGCACTTACCGCATTGACGCGAATATTTTTGGGTCCCATGTCATACGCAAGATAACGCACCGTTGCGTCGAGTGCCGCCTTGCAAATACCCATCACGTTGTACCCTGGCACACACTTTTCGCCGCCGAAATAGGTCATCGCGAGCACGGAAGCTTCAGGGTTGAGGATCGGTCGAGCCGCATTGGTAACTGATATTAGACTGTAAACACTGACATCCATCGCCAGCTTGAATCCCGCACGGCTCGTTTCAACCGTGTCGCGCGACAAATCATCCCGGTCGGCAAAAGCGATGGAATGCAATAGGAAGTCGATTTTTCCCATCTTTTCACCCGCCATTTTCATAAACGCGTCAACCTGAGCATCGTCCTGTACGTCGAGCGGCTCGAGAAACGCCGTTTGGCTAGGAAATTCTACAGTGCACTTTGAAACCCGCATCCGGTTTTTCTTCTTTTCATCCTCGGGCTTGTCTGGCAAATGGGAAAAACCGCAGACGCCACCGTGTGCCATGATCTCGCGAGCGATTGCCCAAGCGATGGAGCGATCATTTGCAACCCCAAGTATCAATCCCTTCTTGCCTTCGAATAACTTCATTTCGCCAAACCTTAGCCGTTGAGTAGATGCAATAGAACTTTCCTATCCCCGTAGCCTACCCGCCCAAGGTGACCACCGACAAGCCCCGCTAGAAAAGTGCCTCCGAGACGAGAATCCTGCGCCCCTGCTCGTGGCCCCTTCGTTTTCCGGTTATTATTGAACTCGTAATCGAAAACCATCGATCCGAATGCACCCCGCTCCCTTGAAAAGCCAAGCCAAATATGCCAGAGGATTCGTCTGAAAAACAGCGTCCACAATATCGTCGCGTGATCTTGAAGCTCAGCGGCGAAAGTCTAGCACACTCGGGCGAGCGGGGGATCAGCATGGACGAGGTGACCGCCATCGCCAAACAGATTAGGCAAGCCCACGAACTCGGTTGCCAGCTCGCCGTAGTCGTTGGTGGTGGCAACATACTCCGCGGAGCGCAATTCAAAGGCTCAAGTGGCGAGATGATTCAGGAAGCAACCGCTCACTATATGGGGATGCTGGCTACCGTCATCAATGCATTGGCACTGCAAGATGCTCTGGAAAACATCGGATGCACGACTCGTGTCATGTCCGCTATCAAAATGGATGGCGTCGCTGAACCCTTCATCCGTCGTCGCGCTATTCGTCACTTAGAAAAAGGACGCATCGTCATTTTGGCAGCTGGGACCGGCGCACCTTTTGTAACGACCGACACCGCGGCTGCCAATCGCGGGCTAGAACTTGATGCCGACATCGTTCTTAAAGCCACACGCGTAGACGGTGTCTACAGCGAAGATCCTGAAAAAAACCCACATGCCACCCTCTATCGCGAACTCGATTACGATACCGTCATCGAACGTAACCTCAAAGTCATGGACTCAACAGCCATCGCACAATGTAGGACGCATCAGTTGCCAATCTTGATTTTCAATTTCAAGAAAGAGGGCAACATTGTCAAAGCCGTCAGCGGCCAAAAAGTCGGGACCCGTATCAGTCCTCGCACTGCATCTGGCGAACGCATTCTCGTGAATGCAACGTGACTAATCGCTCATTGAACCACCCACCGACCATTCTCTTTCCCATTTAGGAGTATTGCAATATGAGTGTCGAAGACATCTTGATGGACACAGAAGACCGCATGGACAAAGCTCTTGGCGTGCTCAAAAACAACTTGGCCGGTATCCGTACAGGGCGAGCAACTCCAGGGTTACTCGACTCGGTAAAAGTGACCATTTACGGTTCGCAAACCCCCCTAAAACAATTGGCGAGCGTGGGGGCTCCCGAGCCGCAACAATTGGTCATTCGCCCGTTCGATTCCAGCACCATCAAAGAGATCGAAAAGGCAATCGTTGCGAGCGAGCTTGGACTCAACCCGCAAAGCGATGGCCGCATCATCCGCATCAATATCCCTCCGTTAAGCACCGACGTTCGCAAGAAGCTGGTCGCTCGTATCAAGGACCTCTCTGAAGAAAGTCGCGTTTCGATTCGAAACGTCCGCCGTGATTCCAACAAAGCCATCGATACCGAGGAAAAAGAAAAGCTCATTAGCGAAGACGATCGAGACAAGGCAAAAGAAGCCGTGCAGGAGCTTACCAAGAAGTTTGAAGGCTCAGTTACCGATCTGGCAAGGAACCGCGAAACCGACGTCATGGACGAGTAGAGATCGTTAACCCCGTTTAACCCCGAGCCGTAGGCGACGGCTGAACCGTACCAACATAGTCTCTTTGAAAACACGGGTGAGCAGATTAAACTATCTGTCGCACCCGTTTCTTTTCCCCATCCAATCCTGCCATGCAAAAAATATTACCACCTCTTCCGGTCTGCTACCGTTGCCTGATTTGCTCTGCGATTAGTACGCTCGCATGCCTTGGATTTGGCAACACACTTCCAGCACAAGACAAAGACGTTCCCGGTCGAGAAATTCTAAAAACCCCCCCGCGTCCGAAGCGACCTGACATCAAATCCGCAAAGCTACCACTCGCATTCTTTGAGGGAGAGCGCATCGCCCTGGTCGGGAACTCTACCGCTGAAAAAATGAATTTGTACGGTCATTTCGAAACTCGACTGCATCTTCGATTCCCAGAAAAAAAACTTGTTGTTCGCAATTTTGGCAGACCGGCCGACGAGGTAGGCAGTCGTCAGCGCCCAGGCAATTACGATTTACTCGACGACCCTCTCTACAGTTTTTCGCCCGATACCGTTTTATGTTTCTTTGGCTTCAATGAATCGTATGCGGGGCCCGAGGGAGTCGATGGTTTTAAACGAGGATATCTTTCATTCTTGCAACAGTTCTCGGAACGCTACACGCGCGATGAATCGGGTAGCAAAGTTCGATTCGTCCTCGTTACTCCCGCTGCATTCGAAAACACCAACGATCCGCTTCTTCCCGATGCCGAAGCCATCAACAGAAACCTGCTTCTCTATGCCGATGCCGTTCAGCAGGTTGGAAAGGGAACCAACTGCGGCGTTGTCGATCTCTTTAAAGGTACAAAGCAACGCTATGACGCTCAACCAAAATGCCAGTTCACTCTAGCCGGATTCGCTTTCAACGAACAGGGTGATGCAGTCATCGGTGAGCTGTTGGACGAAGGCCTATTCGGAAAGAAGACCAACTCAACCGCCAAGGACCTGTTTGCAAAAGTAAAAGCGGCCGTCGTCGATAAGAGTTGGGTTCATTCCCAAGACTACCGAATGCTCAATGGTTGGTACGTTTATGGTGGTCGTCGCACCTGGGACCATGAGACATTTCCTAACGAGTACCTCAAGATTCGGCAAATGGCCGCCTTGAGAGACGCTTTCATCTGGGACCTGGCAGCGGGAAAAACACCAGCTCCCGTCGACGACGAAAAGACGAATCCAGTTGTTGTTCCTGCGACTCGCTTCGGCGTACCAATCCAAAAGTATTCGGAGCCTGCAGAACTTAAGTACTTAAGTCCAAGTGAGTTTATCGCCGCGACAGATGTTGCCGATGGACTTGAAATCAAACTATTTGCAGATGAAAGCAAGTTCCCAGAATTGGCCAAACCGGTCCAACTCAATTTCGACAACAAAGGTCGCCTCTGGGTCTCCTGCATGCCAACCTACCCCCAATGGCGTCCAGGCGACAAAAAACCCAACGATCGTCTCTTGATTTTTGAAGACACCGATGGTGACGGTACGGCCGACAAATGCAAAACGTTTTACGACAAACTGCATTGCCCCACTGGGTTCGAGTTCTATAACGGCGGTGTACTCGTGACCGATCAGCCTCGTCTAATTTGGCTCAAGGACACGGACGGCGACGACAAAGCCGATCAAGTCGTTGAGATCATGGACGGTTGGGGAACCGATGACACGCACCATACGATTGGCGCTTTCGAGTTTTCGCATGGCGGCCTCATGCACATGCTGGAGGGGGTTGCAATGAGTACCACTCTTGAAACACCCTGGGGCCCGAAGCGTTGGTCGGGAGCGGCCGGCTCATTTGTTTTCGACCCAAAGACCTTTGAGATCAAACGATTTACAACACCCGGTTACGGCAATCCATGGTGCATGACGTTCGATCCATGGGGACAAGGAATTGTCGGAGACGGTACCAATGCGCAGCAGCATTGGGCAACTGCTCTTTCCGGCAATCAGATCGGACCACGGCGCGGACTCGACGCGATCTTCGACAACCAGGGAATGCGGCCCGCACTTGGGAACGAGTTTATCTTCTCCAAGCACTTTCCGGATTCATTCCAAGGGCAATTTACTTATGCGTGTGTAATCAACATGAATGGCATGCCTCGCTTTCGAATCCGCGATGACGGTGCGGGTTTTGCCGGCGAACGCATCATGAAGGATGACGGAAAGCCAAACGACTTGATCAGTAGCAAGGACAAAAATTTCCGACCAGCTGACCCACAAATAGGTCCGGATGGAGCGCTGTGGTTTGGCGATTGGTGCAATGCACTAATCGGACATATGCAGTATTCTCAACGCGACCCCAGTCGAGATCACGTTCGCGGACGCGTTTATCGACTGGTTGCTAAGGACCGATCGTTGGTCAAACCAATGACTCAATTTGGAAAAAGCGAGATTGAACTATTGGAACAACTGCGAGTCTACGAACCGCGGACTCGCTATCGTATCCGTCGCGAACTCGAAGGGCGACCGACCGAAAAAGTTGCCGCCGCCGTCAAAGACTGGGTTTCGAAGATTCCGGCAAAGGATCCTGAACGCGAACGGTTGCTAACCGAGGCCCTTTGGATACAACAAACACACCACATCGTGGACAATGGATTGATTGCTTCGGTTCTTGCAAGTTCAGATCCTCGTTCACGAGCAGCTGCGATTCATACGGTTTCGGACTTGATGCGATGGATTCCCAATGCGAGCGAAATCTTCGTCAAGGCATCGACGGATGCGCATCCACGTGTGCGAGCCGAAGCCGCTCGAGCACTCAGCTTTATACCCAGTGAGGCATCTGTCGATGCCTTAATCAATCTCGCCGCAACCGAGCAGGACAAATGGTTGCAATACATCGAGGAGCACACGATTGGAGCACTGCAACAAACATGGGAGCCGCTTTACAAAAGCGGTGCGTTAGCTGGCAAGAATCCAGCTGGTTTAGCCGCCATTGAAAAATACTTATCGACCTCCGGTCCTGGTATCGCGGCCGAAAGACAGATCAAGATTCTTTTGGCTGCTCCCGAGGTTCGTCAACAAGTGGCGAGGAACAACGCTTACGCCGCATTGGAAAACTTAAGAGGCAAAGCAGACAATGGCAAGGCGGTATTCGGCCGTGTCTGCGCCAACTGCCACCAAATCGACGGCAAGGGTTATGCGTTTGGGCCGGAATTGACCAAAGTTGCCACGCGAATGAATCGCCACGACTTGATCGAATCGATCGTTGAGCCCAGCCTGAAGATGGATCCAAAGTATTTGACTGAGATCATTCGAACAACGGACGATGAAATCATTACTGGCTTCGTTTCAGCTGAGACGAAAACCGAGTTGACACTTGCGTTGCCCGAAGGCAAGACCCGAACGCTCAAGATTGCGGACATCGAGGAACGCAAGGTTGCTAAGCAGAGCAGCATGCCCGAGAACCTCGGCGCAACCGTAGCCCCAACAGAATTCTTGGACTTAATCGAGTACATGACAACGCTCAAATAACAGCCACGCCGGACCTACGTGTTCCGACGATCATGTCCGAAAGCGGCGAGTATTCGTTGCGTTGGGAGCGTATGATAACTGCATGTTTCAACAATACATGCCATCGCCATCCATTTGTGACCGCGCTCGCGCGGCCAAAGACGCGCGCTTTGACGGGCTATTCTTCACGGCGGTTCGAAGTACTGGCATCTATTGCAGACCAGTCTGTCCAGCACCAACACCAAAGAGAAGTAACGTCACGTACTATCCCACCGCTGCTGCAGCCATCGCAGCCGGCTTTCGACCGTGTTTGCGTTGTCGCCCTCCGCTGGACTTTCCGTTGATGCTTGCGTTTTTTGCCAGGCGAATCATTCCATGCATCGAGCGAGTCAACGTCGATAGTTATGAGCGAGTTATGGGCCCAGCCTCTGCGTCAACCTGGATTCGCGTTTCGGCCAACCAACAAAAACCCGAACTCATTCTGGAAATATCCGATACCGACCCACGCACTATTCCTGGCATCGTACGTCGAGTTCGCCGACTGTTTGACTTGGATGCCGACCTAGCGGCGGTGCATGAGATATTGAATCAGGAACCGATATTAGCCAAAGCGATTTCCAAGCGACCCGGATTGCGCGTGCCGGGTGGTTGGGACGGGTTTGAAGTTGCAGTCCGTGCTGTGCTCGGTCAACAAATAAGTGTGTCAGGAGCGACGACTCTGGCGCATCGACTTGTTAACACTTATGGTGAACCACGCACCAGCAGCCTTCCTGATCTAGATCGAGTTTTTCCGTCACCCGAAAGATTGGTTGATGCGCCCTTGGAGAAAGTTGGACTAACCAAGGCCCGTGCGGCCACGCTTCGGTCATTGGCCGTAGCTTGTATAGAGAAACGGATTGGATTTCAAGCAGGCCAAAAGCTCGGTGAGTTCGTCGACGGCTTTACCGCCCTACCTGGCATTGGTCCATGGACCGCACAGTACGTTGCCATGAGAGCTCTGAGTCACCCCGATGCGTTTCCCGCTGGAGACCTGGTTCTGCAACAGGTGCTTGGGCTGAGTAATCGTTTGAGTCTTCGGAAAACGGAAGCGCGGTCACAGTCTTGGCGGCCGTGGCGTGCCTACGCAGTCCTTCATCTTTGGCACTTATCGGTTGAGAAGACCCAAGGAGAGTAGTTATGTGGTTTGATGAATTTACGACACCGATTGGATTGCTCAAAATTGCAGTCGACTCAATGGGTCTGCGCTATGTCATGTTCGAACAGAACAAGCATCCACCAACCAATCAACTTGACTGGCGACGTGATCGCAGCCTGACCCGAGAGGTACGCGAGCAACTTCTTCAATACTTTTCGGGTGAACGCAAAGGTTTCGACCTAAAATTGAGTTTAGCCGGGACCGACTTTCAGCAACAGACTTGGAATTCACTTGCATGCATTCCGTATGGGACAACTTGGAGCTATGCCGAACTCGCGAAAAAGGTCGGCTCTCCAAAAGCAGTTCGGGCGGTTGGAGCAGCCAACGGACGAAACCCGATCCCTATCATCTTGCCGTGCCATCGTGTGATAGGTAGCAACGGAGCGCTAACCGGTTTTGGCGGCGGCCTGCCGATCAAGAAATGGCTGCTGGAACATGAGACGCTGTGTTAGTGCCCAGCACAAGGCACAAGGCACAAGGCATGCGGGATTCCCAAAAATACCGCAGCCTCGTCCTGGGCGGTGCGGCAAATAGCAATCGGTGAAAAATGCGTTGATGCGAGTTTAGTTCCGTGAGAGTCCCCAGCGGCCTCGTGCCGCTTGGTGAACAAGTTTAGTAGGCTAGAAGCGAGACCTACCGATTCGAAAGACCCCCGTGACCTCGCGTCGAATGGCGTTGAATTAAGGAAATTCTAGGGCACCACTGGCCTTGTGCCAGTGGTCCCATGACTGGTTGGCTAGACACGAACATTGCAACACAATGACCCGTCCTCCACACTGCTTTTGTTCGCTCAGGACGAACGAAAGCAGGTTGGGGGACGATCGCTTCATTGGCGTCGACGGCTAGCCAAGGATCGTTCGATCAATAAATGTCCAAGTGTCGCCTTTTGCTCCGCAAAAGTAGCGATCTCCACGCAACTTTCGCGGATAGGCTATGATTTTTTGCGATCCAAAGAAAGTACCCATCACGCTCCGCGTGATGTTACCTCAAAAGCCAAAGGTTTTTGGACTGCGGAAATCACGCGGAGCGTGATTGGTACTATAAATTCACAGCCTAGGAGCGAAAGGCGACACTAATTGATCGAACGATCCCAATCCGTTTTGCTTCCGTCGAGACAAGCTCGAATGGAGAGATTAAGTCCACGCTATTCGACCTCGCATCACGGGTGAATCAGTTTCTTTAGCTGACGAAACTTGCTATCTGCAAAGAGTGCACCGTCCGATACAATAAAAGCCAGGCGACTGGTGTTATTGCTAGTCTCCTGGTGTGAGCTTACGAATCGAACTGATGCATGGTTGCCGTCGAACAGTACCTGAAACCCGAACTCGCCGCGCAGATCAAAAGGCTCGATTTGCGGGCCCAAATGATCGTTCGTGGTTTTCTACAGGGGATGCACGCGAGTCCCTACCATGGGTTTTCCGTTGAATTCAGTGAACACCGCCGATACACGCACGGCGACGATCCAAAGGATATCGATTGGCTTGCCTACGCCAAAACCGATAAGTACTACGTTAAAAAATTCGAGTCCGAAACCAATGTTACCGGCTATATGGTAATGGACCTGAGCCAGTCGATGGGCTACACCTACCGACAGCAGTTGACCAAATTCGATTATTGCATCTGCCTAGCGGCTGCGTTGTCCTACCTCATGCTGATGCAGAAAGATCCGATCGGGCTTGTTACTTTCGACAAGAAGATTCGAGCAAGCATTCCTCCGCGATCGCGACGCGGGCAGTTCTCCGCCATTTTGAGCCAGCTTACCAAACTCAAAACGGCTGGCGAAACCGAGTTGCGGGCGCCGATCATGCAATTGGCGGCCATGCTGCGTCACCGTTCGCTCGTTATGCTCATGAGCGATTTGCTGGCAGACGTGCAGTCGACGCTTGACTCGATTCGCATGTTGCGACACGCGGGACATGACGTGATCGTATTTCACGTGCTTGATGAAGCCGAAGTGACTTTCCCATTCGATGGACTAGTTTCGTTGACCGACCCGGAATCAGGCCAATCTCTGAGCGTTAATGCCGACGACATTGGCCAAGAGTACCGAGAGAACATTCGGAAGTTTCGAGAGGAACTCAAACGCGGATTCAACGAGAGTCGCATCGATTACGTGCCACTCGATACGAGTATGCCATACGACAAAGCGATCACCGAATACTTACTTAGCCGTCGCAATCGCTTTTAGTTCGGAGTACCGCACGAAATGACATTCTTGCATGCTTCGCTATTGATCGGCGGCTTGGCTGCAATCGCACCCATCGTATTGCACATGTTGGGTCGACGGCAACCCAAACCCATCATCTTTCCAGCCATTCGATTCGTTCGGCAAACGGCCATTACGGCCCAACGTGGTTGGTCGATCAAACGTTGGCTGCTATTGGCCATGCGAGTGATAATGGTGATCCTGTTGGCGATCGCACTTTCGTCGCCACGAGTTCATAGCAATTTATTCGCTACCTACGTTTCGGTTGGAGTTCTTGGCATACTCGCGCTACTGGCAACCGCTATTGCGCTGACTGCGTTTGGTTCGCGACGCGGTTGGCAAACGATTTCCATAGCAGCCGTGATCGCGTTGGTACTATGGGGCGTCAGTGGTGCTTGGCTCGCAATGGCGATGTCGGGCGGCAAGGGCGTTGCGTTGCCCAGTGCAACCGGACCTATTTCCGTTGCCGTCGTCATCGATACATCCCCCACCATGGGATACAAATACCACAATGTAACGCGCTTAGAAGCGGCTAAAGAAATGGCCGTATGGCTCATGGACCGCTTGCCAGTTGGCAGTCAAATTGCCATTGTCAACAATGACTCAGGAGTTCGACTTAACCAGGATCGGATTTCAGCCAATAGGCAACTAGACCGAACCATGGTTGAGGGCAAAGCGACCAACCTTATCCAACGTATCAGCGCCTCGATCGACGTCCTGAGAAAAAGTGACTTGGAACGTCGTGAGATCTATGTGTTGACCGATTTATCGATGCCTGCCTGGCGCGACGCCGACACATCGGATCTACCGACAAAACTTGCACTCAATGAAGATGGAAAGGGCATCGAGGGAGAGAACATCCTACTGCAAATTATTGATGTGAGCGTCCCCGTTGCCGAGATTCGAAACTGGTCCTTAAGCAACTTCAAACTCAGTCAACAATCGACCATACCAGGGGCTCAAGTCACCGTTTCCGCCGACGTACAAGCCGCCAAGGGGAGCGGTACTGCGCCCCAACTAACCGTTGAATTGTTTGCGGAAACGGTCGATCGATCGTTTCTAGAACCGACGCCTCAAGATCGGTCGCGCGTGGTTGATCGTCAATTGGTTGAAGTGGCTGATGGCGGTTCGATTCCAATTCGAATGACTTTAAAGGATTTGGTCGAAGGTACAAACCATGCAGAGCTGCGACTCTCTTTCCCAGACCCTCTGGAGTGCGACAACATTGTATACTTTACGATCGACGCTCGGACACAAGGACAAACTCTGGTCATCTGCGATGATAGGACGGACGGGAAGCGCGTTGGCCTTCTCATCGATCCGCAGGATGTAAAAAACTCCGACAAAGAAACGACACCATCAGAGACCATTTACAAACTAGGTTCTACCTCCGATGTGGAGGCCATGGATCTTACTCGTTTTTCGAGCATCGTACTATACAATCCAGGGAGCATGTCAGCCGACGCAGTCGATCGTTTGGATGCATGGGTCGACCAAGGTGGCGGGCTCATGATTGTCTTAGCTTCTAGTTTTGACTCCGCCGAACTATTGATGGATAGTCCCATTGTCAAATTGTTGCCGGGCAAAGTGAAACGTCTTTCTAGTCGCTCGATCAATGACCGATCGGTCAGCATGGTTCCCGAAGTCAAGACGCATCCAATTTGGATCCCTTTTGAGCGGCCCATCGCGGATATTCCATGGAATAAATATGCCGTTTTTCGGTATTGGGAAATAGAGAACTTGGATGATCGCTCCATGGTACTGATGCGATTCACAAGCGGATCGCCAGCCTTGATCGAGCAAATCCGCAAGCAGGGACGCGTCCTCACCTTTCCCCTTCCCTACCACGAGCCGGCAAAAGGCGATACTCCCGACAAAACATGGAGTGAGCTCTATGTAGGCGGCGAGTTCCCTGGTTGGTTACTGTTCCGAAGTTCCATCCAATATTTGGCGTCTTGGAATAAGCAACAGCTTAACTACTATGTAGATGAAACGGTCGTCCTTGAAAACAACGTCAGTCAATTTCCACAGCAGTACAAGTTGTACAGTCCGCAAAATGAAGAAACGCGAGTGGAGGCATCCGATGAGTCGTTAGCCTACACTTTTACAAAGGTTCCAGGCCAATACCGACTCAAGGGTATTCGGCCACAAGGACCAGTGGTTCGCGGATTCAGTGTGAACGTGGATAGAAACGAGATTTCGCTGGAGCGCGTGCTGCCGACCGTAATAGACAAAGCCATTGGGAAAGATCTCTATCGTATTGCCAAGGACCGCGATGAGGTGCAGACTTCGCTTGGTGAAGGACGCTATGGTCGAGATCTGTCGCCGTTCTTGCTGATGGTGTTCGTCATGATGATCATGGCCGAGCAGACCATGTCGAGCCGTTTTTATGCTCAGACGAAACGGGCTGTTGCTTAATGGACTGGTCGCTCGATCCAATCTTTGGAAGCTATCTCATAGTCGTTGTAGCGGCGATTGGCTTAAGCATTGTCCTGTACTTTGTTCGAGAATCCGGACGGATATCGCGCCGGCAATCGATGGTTTTGTGGTTGCTGCGTTTGATGATGTGCCTCTTTATTTTGTTGCTTCTGCTCCGGCCCGGCATTACTTTCACTAGGCAAACCACGCCGCGTGGAACCGTGGCCGTAATGATGGACGTCTCGGCAAGTATGCAGTTGCCATCGGGTGACGGCAAAGCGACGCGGTGGGAATTGCAGAAAGAGATCTGGGAGTCTCTATGGAACGCGCGCGCATCGTTCGGCAAAGATGCTAGCCTTGTTCCGTTTCTATACGACTCGACTCTGATGCGATTGGGCGATGGCAAAGATGAGTCGCGGGGTGTGCTTGCCGCCCAACTGCCTGAACGGCCTGAGGGTTTCTCGACCGATATCGGTGGCCCCTTAAACCAATTGTTGTCCTCGCCGCTCGACTCACCGTTGTCAGCGGTGATTTGGATGGGGGATGGCGCTCAGACAAAGGCTCCGTCTGGCGGCGACCCACAGCAGACCGCTAGGCGACTTGCCCAGATCGACGTGCCCTTGTTCGTGATCGGTATTGGCCCTCGAAGCGACAGTGAGAACTCGCAAGACATTTCCGTCGAGGAAGTGCCGGAGCAATTGGATGTATATACCAAGAATCAGCTCAACGTGCGTGGAATGTTGCGGTGCCGAGGTGTCGCAAACAAAGAGCTGTTGGTGAAATTGATCTTGATGCAACCTGGCAAGGCGCCTCGCGAATTATCAGTCGATCGCGTGCGACCCACCAAATCCGATCAAGCCTTGCCTTTCTTATTGCCAATGGTAGTAGAGCTGGAACCTGGCGCTTACGAGTTAGCTGTGAAGGCCGACCCGGTTGAGCGAGAAGCGGTGCGGGAGAACAACGAGTCAACTGTCTTCTTGAATGTACGCGGTGGTGGTGCCCGAATCCTCTACATCGAGGGTGAACCACGACTTGAGCGAAACTTCATCGTGCACGCGATGTCCGAAAGCAAGGATATGCAAATGGATTCACAGCTTATCTACAAACCACCAAAGCAACCCTGGCCCGTTGACTTGTCGAAGAAGTTGTCTGACGGAGTATACGATTGCTTTGTGCTAGGCGATCTCGACTACAAAGCGATCGATGTCGCCGGGGCAAAATCCATCGCGGACCAAGTCAAGAAAGGTGCGGGCTTGGTAACTCTCGGTGGTTTTTCGGCGTACGGAGCAGGTGGTTGGAATGAATCGCCCTTGAAGGATATCCTTCCGATCGACATGTCTGGCCAGCGCCGCCAAGGAACCAAAAGCGACAGTCCGATCGAACTGCAAAATCATATACAAGGTCCAATTCAAGTCGTTCCAATTGGGATAAATGAAATTCTTCAAATGGATACGCCCGATAAAAACAAGGCGACCTGGGAACAACTCAAACCACTACCCGCCGCCAATCGCTGGGCCGGTGTCAGGCGATCGCCTGGTACCCTCCTCCTGGCTGAGAGCCAACGGAAAGAACCTCTCATTGTTAGTGGCTTGGCAGACCAAGGGAGAGTCGTTTCCATTGCCTTCGATACAACGTACCTTTGGACTCGCCAAGGCAAGTCGAACGAGCATAAAGCATTTTGGCGTAAGATCATCTATTGGTGTTTGCGTCGGGAAGCAGCCGCAGAAGGAATGCAAATGAGCATGCCGCAGCGCAGGCTGTTGCTTCAACAGGAGAGCGAGATGAAACTGGAATGGAATGGAGGCTCGACAATGGCAGAGATTCCTAAAAATATCCAGTTGAATTTATGGAAGTTGGCCGATCGAAATTCTCCTGCCGGTGAATCGGACAAGGACTTGGGTGAATCGCAAATGCAGCGCCGCGACGGCCAATCAATGCGAGCGCAGTTTAAAGGGGCCAAACAAGGGGGGCGTTACGAATGGAGAGCAAAAGTGGTTGGTTCCAAAGGGCAGTTGCTGGAAGCAAAATTACCTTTTGTAGTCATCGATCAATCTGCTGAATCCATGCAACCCATGCCTGATTGGCAATTGCTTGGTCAAATGGCCAAACTCAATGCTTCGGCGGGTGGGACTCTAGTCGCACCAGAACAATCCGATGAAATCGTTCGCCAAATCTTGGAACGAAGAAAGCAATCGACGCAAACGGCTATTGAGAATAGACGACTTGGCGATGGCGCCCTCGACACTTGGTCGGCCTTTCTCTTGCTGTCATTGGTCATGATTTGCCAATGGTCGCTTCGAAAGAAATGGAATCTACCGTAGGAAAAGGCTTGGGTAGACATATCTGAGGTACGAAGGGCGTGAGAATAGCCAGAGATCTTTGCCACAATTCACACGCCCATAGCTCGTCGAGGTTCTAACCGATCCATTCAGCGAGACTAGCCACCATCGATTGTCGCAAGTGAAGTTGGATGGGATGCTGGTATTGCACTAGGAATCCCATACCCTATCCATGTTCGCTTTAGTATCAAGTCGATGCCAGTTGGAATTGCCCTAGATAATACTTTTCGGCTTCTCGCATCGCTTTTATCGCTTTGGGTTTTTTATCCATAAGGCCAACGATGTGTAGCATCCCGTGGATAATATAGAGCAACAATTCATCATCGCCTTGCCAACCATGTTCGATCGCTTCACGGTCTGCTGTCTCAACGCTAGCGATAATTTCACCTTCCAGAAAATCATCGCGACTGGTCAGATCAAAGCTAATAACGTCGGTCGCATAGTCGTGCGAAAGATGCTTGCTATTTAGTTCACGAATCTCAGAGTCGCTAAAAAGAGCAATCGAGATATCTCCGTCCTCCCATCCGTAATCCATGGCTATAGTGCGAATCGCCTTTTTCATTCGCTGCACTTCGCAATTCCTCGTAAAGTCTGAATGATGAAAAAGTACTTGAATGGCCATGGCGTCAATTTAGGGTGAATGGGCGAGGCTTGCTGGTCGCCATGATTGTAGTCTACAGGGGCATTGGCCGGATTAGAGGATCCTTGAGCCTCATGCGATTGCACGATTCTTCGGATTCATCGCGAAGCTCGTCAAAATTGGTAAAAACACTTCGCTCTTCGGCCCATTCTGCCGAAACATACGGTATTCGCAAACCAGTAGTCTGGTCGTACGAGGGGGGCCCCGTTCAGCGAGTTCACTAACAAATGTTGGCAAAAATTCGTTGATGGTTGGAAGTCCCCTCGCAGTCGATCCGGTTAGGAAAGTTTGCAGGTGCTCAGGTACTTAGACAACAGCTCCAAAGCGCCGTTTTTCCCGCAAAACAAACCGTAGGAGGGTTTCCATGCGACGATTCTTTTTGGGCATGGCGATCGCCTCGCTGACCGCCGGTGCTCCCTTGACGGCGTTCGGTGGAGATCGCGAGATCGCCGATGCCATCGTTTCCACACTTAAACAAAAGCAAGCAGACGGAGCCCTAAAAGGTTTCGACATCGACCTCAGTGTCGAAGATGGCAAAGTTGTCATCGGCGGCACCGTTGCAAATCAAGCCCAACTGGACAGCGTGCTAAGTGTCGCGTCCAAGACGGCAGGCGTGAAGGTAGTCGAGAACAAGGCAAGCGTGCGTGAGCAAACTCCTGCAGCGCCAGCCTCCGACTTAAACACGTACTCGAAAAATGCTGTCATGCCGGCATCGGCAAATGAAACCGCAGAAGACTCACCAGCTTTTCTGCCTGAACCGAACCGAATGGCTACCGAGAGCCAGCCCGTTGTGTCGCCTGTTGATGCAGGCATCACATCGGAAATACTAGGTCGTTTAGGCAGCGCTCAGAAAAATGGTCACCTCCGAAACTTTGAGATCGATATCTCAACTGTAGGTGGTGAAGTTTGGGCTCGCGGCGTTGTCGCTACACCTGAACAAAAACAATTGGTTCTTAAAACGGCTCAGTTGACGCCTGGTGTCCGCAAGGTCATCGATGATGTGAGCGTTGCCGGTCGAGTTCGACAGGCCAGCAGCGAAATAGCAACGCCGTCTTCGATGCCCGTGGTAGGTAGTGGCGCTCCAAGAGCCTTTGCACCTAGTGCATTGATGAATGGAACTCTGAACCCGTCGCCGAACCCGTCGCAATCCTACGGTGGACCGTCAGCTCCGGTCCCAATGCAAGGCGGACCTGGTTACGGAGGGGGAACACCTCGCTATGATCAGCCTAACATGCCTGGTTACGCATGGCCAAGTTATGCCGCCTATCCGAACTACTCCGCCGTAACGTATCCAAAGCAATACAGTGCCTCGGCGTGGCCATACATCGGACCGTTCTATCCATACCCACAAGTTCCACTCGGTTGGCGTAAAGTCGCGCTCGAATGGGATGACGGACTCTGGTACTTAGACTTCACAAGCAAGTAGTCTACATGGACGGATGCCATCAAAACAAAAAAGCCGATGCACATTGCGTCGGCTTTTTTTTATTTTGTATTTACCACAAGCCCGCGGCATACATTCACCGCGCGATCTTGACTGACTACTTGATGCGGCGTTCTTTAAGCCGAACAGACTTACCACTTCGTTCTCGCAAGAAGTACAACTTTGCGCGTCGAATTACCGATCGTCGTTTGACTTCGATCTTCTCGATTCGAGGTGAGTGCAGCGGGAACTTTCGCTCAACCCCTTCACCAGCCACAATGCGACGTACGACAAACATCTCGCGCGTACCAGATCCGCTCTTGGCGATCACGATACCGCTGAAAATTTGAATGCGTTCTTTCGTGCCTTCCTGAATCTTGGTATGGACATCTACTGTGTCGCCGATGCCAAATTCATCGACTTTCTCCTTGAGGGAGGACTGCTCAACCAATTTGAGAATTTGCTGGCTCATGATCTGATCGACACGATTATTGGAGATAACGGAAAGCGATGGAGGACCGATATACTGACGGATTGTGCCTGTATTGGGAAGGCCAAAAATGCTGAAATTTCAGGGCGTATACCAGCCGGCTCGTTTATGTGGCTCGCCAGCATCATCTGCCAAGCTCCCCACGCCCAGCTCTATCGCTCTGGGAATTCGTGATTTTTTAGAAACGCTCGGAATCATTTTAGATCTTCGACCTTCCATTTCATCAGTTAGTGCGAGTCGCAGAGCGACTCGCCCACATACGGGCAATCCGGGGGCACTCCAGGGCAAGCCCCGAACAGCTTTCGAGAAAACGGGGCTTGTTCGACTTGCCCCCCTTTAGATCGTATCGACATCGAAGCGCCGGCACCAGGCATCCACAATCTCTGCCACCATCACACAATCCGCATCGTTGGTCGTTAGTAGATGATTGCAATTAGGCAGGCTAATCAAGGATCTTGGCAGTGAAAGTGAGTTTTGGTCAGGCGTATCCAATCCGCAATTGATCAACGCGTTTCGAAAGTCAACTGTTTCGTCAGTTGGTGAATGGAACGCGAGAATCGGCTTAGTGATCAACCGCACTGCCGCCAACAGATCGTGGGATCGGAAGTCTTCGAGCATTTGCCGCTTAATCATATGAACTCGTCCACCGATCGAAACGGTGCCATTGCCTCGAGAAACGATTTGAAGATTCATCGATTCCAGTAGGCTGGCAAGATGGTGTGTATCACTCGGGGATGCAACCGCAATCACCCCCCTAACCGTAGGCAATTCCATTGCCATCGATAAACTTGTTGCACCGCCGAAGCTGTGCCCGATCAGAAACGATGGCGGTTGGTGCTCACGCTCCATAAAGGTCACCGCCGCGCGAAGATCCTCTCGATTGGTGGTGAAGTTCGTATTGCTGAAGTCTCCTTGGCTAGATCCGAGACCGGTAAAATCATAACGCAGCACAGCCCACCCTTCGTCGGCCAGCCCTCGACTGATCCTTACGATGGCTTTGAGATCTTTGCCGCAGGTGAAGCAATGAGAAAAAAGCAAGAAGCCGCTAGGCGTTCCAGTTGGCAATTCCATGATTCCGGCCAAAAGGTTGTCGGCATGCCCTGGGAATTGCACACGTTGGGTGGATCGTACCATGAATGACTAGCGAACTCGCTGCATCTGGATCGAGCCGTTGTCGCCGGCCGCTTGGAAGCTGCCGCTAAGCCCACTTTCGTTCGCCTGCGCGGTCATTCGATAACTGCCCATAATTGGCCCGAGGGGTTTCTCTGCGTTTAAAAAAGTAGTCCCGAATGCATCTTGAGTGGGCTGAAGGGTTACACGGTAGGCAAACGGAATAATCAATGCAAAGCGTCCCGTAAATCTAGCTTGATAATTTCCATCGGTTCTTGGTTGTACCACAGCCCGCATCGGGCCATGATGCCCTGTCGAGCCGCTTCTCCATTGGCCACGATAAACACCTATCGGGCTATCTGCAAAAACATTCTGCGATGAAGCAAAACAAATCGCTACCAACGCAAACGACGCGAATCGTTGACCTAATTTAAAAACCATGGGATTTGCAATGTTCAAGAAATGGAATTGGAAGGAGATCGACGCCGAGTATCCAGATTGAACCGGACCGGTCCATTTGTCAACACGGCAACCGTCAATAGCAATAGCCAAAGCCAAACGCCAATACCCAGTACACCCAACGGTCCAGTGTACCTTTCCAACACGTAATGAAGGATCAAAAGGATCGGCGGTATTTGCGTCAATGCCATAGACGAATTGAAAACTCCAGGTTTGTTAAACGCGCTCGGGCGAGCGTCGCTACGCTCGCCCGAGCGTGAATGCATTCGTGTGTCTTTCCCGTCACTCATCCACGCACTGTCCAGCCATCGCGGCACCCAGACTGTTGCTGGCCACATGGCCATAAAGTAATGTCCGCGTGCAATTGGCACAACCAAAAGCGTAGCCGCATTGGCGAGAGCGAATGCAACCAGCAGTGAGTTCGAGCCACCTCGCCACAGGATGGCTACCAGGGCAACTGCAGTCGCGACAATCGACATACATCGCACCGTTTTCAGAACGAGTCTTCCCGACGGCAAGTCCATCGGAGACAAATCCCTAGCTTCGGAACGAAACAACTCGGTGGACATAAGAGTATTTCCAAGAAGCCAAAATGCGTTCATCGGGCTTTGATTCTTCGTGGAATGGCTATCTCCAGCGAATGGGTCATTGCTTAGTTCGTTGGTTCGTGCCAATACTTCTCGCCGCCACGTTTCCAAGTTCCTTTGATTTTGGTTCCAACCAACGATACTTGCAGGCAAAATCCAAACTCCAATGGCAAGTCCAATGACCAATCCGAAAGCCGCTGAGCAGGAACGTAGCATAGTCGATGTCCGCAACCAACCTCGCATACGCAGCGTCATGAACGACAATCCACCCACTAGAATGACAGATGGTAACGCAGGCGAGATCTTTAGAATAATTGCTCCGGCCAATATCGCACCACCTAAAACCGCTGACTTCCGAGTGGCATGGGTGAGAATCATCCGCCCACCAAGTAACGTCAAGTACAACTGGAGAATGCCAACCTGGCCGCGTTGCAGGCAGTTGAGCGTTGCCAGACTGAAGCCGACCATGCAAACGATTCCTCCCCAATTGGCTATTCGGTCCGCCGTCGCGTCGCGGGGAAATGCCCACCGATCGAGCAAGGCGAATTCTTGAAAGGCGCCATACAGGCATGCGATACTGATCCAAAACCAGATGACGCATTGCCAACCCTCGGGCAAAACAGCAAGTGGAGAAACGATCAGCGCGAAGGGTGGAAGGTACAAGTAACCCCATCCCCTGGCATTGGTAACCGCATACGGGTTCTCTCCAGCAATCGCTGCTTTTCCAGCCACCGTATAAACCGTGAAGTCCGTGCGATGTGTTTCTGGCCTGCTTGGATCAAGTCTTCCTCGCGGCCACACGTCAACCCAGCACCAAACCGCCAGCACAATCAAGACTGCGATCGCTTGGTAGTGATTTGGAAATACAGCCGTTGCATTTTCACTTTGCATATCCGGTCCGGTCACATTCTATTACTCCTCGGAGGTCAGCCCGTTGTCCGGCGGAGGACAACCGGACGTACGTGCGGCTACTACGGAATCATTGCGACCCGGATTCGAAGCACTTGTCTCGGCGTCGCCTGTGAAACGGAGAGCTGGTACTTTCCGATCTTGGTCTTCGCACCGACCTTCGGGATGCTTCCGAGCGACGATACGATCAAGCCAGCCACCGTCTCGTACTCATCTGACTCGGGAAGATACAGGGACATTTGACGATTTGCAGCGGAAACCTCCATGACTCCCGCGATGCTGAAACCACCGTCGGGATCTTCGACGAACATTGGCATTGTTTCATCCACGTCCAGTTCGTCTGCAATTTCACCAACAATCTCTTCCAAGGCGTCCTCAATCGTTACCACTCCAAGCGTTTGCTGATATTCGTCAACAACGATGGCCATGTGACTTCGACGCAGCAGAAAGTCTTTCAACAATTCGTCAATCTTACGAGTCGCCGGGATCATCCATGTCTCTCGCAGAATACTGCGCATGCTGGAAGCATTGCTTGGTCGATTGGAATCTTGAAGTAGTGTCATCAGGTCTTTGACGTAGAGTATGCCCACTATATTATCCATCGAATCTTCGTAAACGGGCATGCGAGTTCGGCCTGATGCAATGACAGCTTCGGTCACTTGTTGCCAGCCCCAACCAATATCGATCGCATCGATCTGGCTACGCGGAGTCATAATTTGAGATACTTGGCCCTCGTCTAAATTCATGACTCCGGTGATCATGTCCCGCATCGATCGAGTCACCAATCCATCGCGTTCACCCGCCATGATCATTTTTCGCACCTCGTCCTCCAGCGACTCCTCCTCCACGCGATCTTCAACCCGACGGTCGCTCAATCGATGTCCGACCGCCAAAAACAAATGTTCCAAAGTCCGAAATGGTCGAGATAGCACATTGATCGCATGCCAGTACCACCAGGTGTGATATAGCAACACGGATGCGCTATTGCGAACAATGATTTTCGGTATCCACGAATAAAAACAGGCAAGAACCGCGGCGGCAATGGTACTGACAGAAACGAGATGAAAAATCGAAACATGGTTTTGCGAGTCCGATAGCCCCCACTGCATTTGCATCGACAGCCAGGTGCCGGCAGAAATCAATGCGACGCTGCTACCGAAAATAAATAGATAGTTGCACGCCGTTTGCGCATCATCCTGTTCGTCTAGGATTCTACCGAAGCGTTCTCGGTTTCCTTTCATGCGACAGTAGGCTTCAAGCGTGCGACCGCGAAAGTGCAGCAGCAAATGGCTACCAAATCCCCCGATGGCTAAAAGGCACAGCCCTAAAAAGGCGAGAGCAAAGCAGCCATTGTTTTGCATCGATCACCTTCAACCTAGGCTATTGAATCTTTGGTCCAGTTTCCATCCATGAGCCGCCATGCACTACTTGGATTTGCGTTCTGTAAAACAGCAGGAATGCGACTCTCTCGAACACTATCAAAGCACGTTAGCTTTGCAAAGCGAATCAGGCTGGCTGGGATTCCAACTGCAGTAAAGCCTGGGTGGCCAGTTGCTGGGAACGGGCCACCATGATTCATGGCGGGGCTCACCGCAACTCCTGTCGGCATCTTGTCGTTGAGGATTCGTCCCACCCGCTGAGTCAGCGACGCGGCGATCAAAGCATAGTCTGCGTCGTCGCTCCCTTGCGAATCCGAATAGATCGAGCCCGTCAGGTTGCCCTCCAACTTCTCGATCGACTGGACAAGCTCACAAATATCCGAGCAAATAACCATCAGAACAGCGTTGCCGAACGCTTCGGTTTGGAAGACGTGCGGGTCCGCTAGAAGCTGCGTACCAGAAATCTTCAGCACGGTGTTTGCAACCGCACATCGGCTTCCTTCGATTTTGCTTCCTCCTGCCAACAGTTCAGCTCCTGCATCCTTGAGTATCGAGATGCTCTTTACGAGGGAGGTCTCGACGCTGCGTGAAAGCAAAGTCCCGGCGTTGCTGGCCTGATACTTAGCCGCGACGCTCTCTACAAACTTCGTTGTATCGGCATTGGCTATCATCAATAGCATGCCAGGGTTGGTGCAGAACTGGCCTGCCCCCATGAGCCCGCTGGCCACATACTCTTCGATCAACTTATCCAGGCGTTCACGAAAAGCTCCGGGCAGAAATACGATCGGATTGACGCTCGAAAGCTCCGCATAAAATGGCTTGCCTACTCGATCGGCAACGGCTTTCAATTGCAAGCCAGCGGACCGCGATCCGGTGTATCCGATGGCCGCCAGCCTTGCATCGCCTACCAAGCGTTCACCATCAGCGTGCGAAGTACGATAGATCAACTGCACTAGGCCATTGGGCATGCTCGTTTCGCTTGCCGCCTTTTCAGCCAGAACCGCAAATCGCATCGTCGTCGCCGGATGCGACGAGTTGGCCTTGGCGATGACTGGATTCCCTGCTGCGATGGCGGCAGCAAAGTCCCCTCCTGCAATACTATTGAATGCAAATGGAAAATTGTTTGGACCGAAGACGCAAACCGGGCCGATGGCCTGATAACAGGAACGGATATTCGCCTTGGAGTCAATGGTCGGAACCGCCCAGCTTTGTTGTCGAGCAGCCGCTGCAGCCAGCCTCAACTGACTGACGGTCCGCGGCAGCTCAACATCCGCAAGACGAGGCGACTTCGGAAGCCCTGACTCTTGATGAGCGATCTCGACCAATCCCTCCTTGTCCGCCTCGATTAAACTGGCGTACTTTTCCAAAAACAATGCGATGGCTTCGGGTGCTGTCTGCCGGAGTTTAACAAATGCACTTGTCGCCGCAGTCAACGCTTCATCGCAGTCAGACCACAGGCTAACTGGAAACTCCAAAGCGATCGGCTGACCGAGGGTCGGATTGATGGGTGAAAAAACTGCCGAATGCGAACCGGTTCGCCATTGGCCATTGATCAAAACACTTTGTGATGGATTTGTCATTGCTGAGTACTAAGGAGTTGCTATTCAAAAATCGAAATTTAGCCTTGGACGATGGTGTTGGTTAGGGTGCCAATTCCATCGATGGATATGTGCACGGTATCCTCTTTGGCTAAGGTAAAGGAACTGTCTGGCACGACACCTGTGCCGGTCAACATGAAAGCACCGTTAAGTAAGTCATTATCGCGTGTCAACCACTGGACCAAGTCCTCAAGCTGACGAGCCATTTGCGAGACACCTGTTTCACCTGAAAAAACAGTAGCGTTCTTGCGAATGATCTTAAGATCAATTCCGATTTTGTCTCGCGGGGGCATGGAGTCAGCCAGTGCGATCCACGGCCCCAGACCGCAGCACTGGTTATAAACTTTGGCTTGAGGCAAATAAAGCGGATTGTCCCCCTCGATGTCACGACTGCTCATGTCGTTGCCCACGGTATAGCCAACGATCTTGCCTTGATTGGAGAGTACCAGCGTCAATTCAGGTTCGGGCACGTTCCAAGTTGCATCGGTGCGAATTCGCAGTTTCCCAAGGTGGCCACTGCAACGGTTTGGAGTCGCCTTAAAAAACAGCTCAGGCCTAGCAGCCGTATAGACTCGGTCGTAACAACTGGCCGCCGCCTCGCTCTCCTCCATCCGCGCCGTTTGAGATCGCTTGTAAGTGACTCCAGCGGCCCAGACTTCTTGATCATCGATTGGCGGAAGCCACTCAACGCTTTCCAACGGAATGGGAGACGCCGCCCCTGGAAGATCGCGAGCCAACTCAAAAAGTCGATCGCTCGACAATAGTTGGCTTAGGGTCTGAAGTCCAGTGGCAGTTAAATCGAGTACCGTTGCAAAATGGTTCGCGATTCTCGCAACGGCAGGTCCACGCTCGGTCTGTATTCTTGCCAAAAACATTTAGTATCTTTCAAAGAGGTTGCTGGGTTAGCGAGGGACTATTGAAACACTGAGCGAAGCCATTGAATAGCCCTGCAAGCAATTTCGAACCATAATTGCCGCTTGCTAGTGCCGTATCCACATTGATTTTGTGTGCAGTTGGTAGTGGATCTTGTTAAAGATCCCTGCGGCATAGGATCTTTAAGGCGAGGGGCAGAAACAAACATACCAAGTGGCATGGGCGTCCCGCCCATGTTTTGACGGGCGAGACGCCCGTGCTACGAGATGCCCAAGGGAGTATTTCAACTGCCTATCGCCTAACAAGATCCACTACCAACAAAATCGAAGTAGTCGAGGCACTAGTTTCGACCTGCTTTTAGATGCTTACTCAAGAAATCAAACGTCCCTTTGCCGTTGATCGTATGCGGACCAGCGAACCACTCTATTCGACATCGGTCCGGCAGTCCCAGTTTAGCGGAGTAAAGTCGATTGACCTTTGCAAACTCCAATGCGACGCGTTCGTCAGGGGCGACGCCGTCAAAGTGCCCTCGCTCCACCATAAATGGTCGCGGTGCAATCAAGGCAGCCATCTCCGCGTAATTGAAATGATTGCCTAGTCCAAACTCGAAAATTTCGTATTCGTTCGTCCAAACGTAACTGTATGGACTGGTTGTGCTCGCATTCTTCCAAACCCAATCGTTGAAGTCGGCAGAGCAAATCGACAGACAATACTCTGGTACCAAAGCCGGGATGCGCATGGCGCTTTTTCCGCCATACGATAGTCCATAGAACGCAATTCGTTTTGGATCAATCTCGTCGCGTTCTCCGAGCCAGCGAACTATTTGTTTGTGCTGAGCCACGATCGTCGAGAACAGGGTCTTACCCAACGGATTGCTCTTGCGTTGCAAGGTGCGAAAGCGATCTTGAAAAAGGTATAGATTCTGTGGTGCGAAGACGACGTATCCTTGTTCGACCAACTGCCTTGAAACATCATGGTACGCTGGATGGTCACCTTGAATCGTATCGCTCGGTCGGCCCTCGAGCCCGTGTTGGAACACCACACAAGGTCGATTCTTCACAGGCTTTCCATCGCGAGGGATGAGCAGTGTTCCATATGCGATGACATCCTCATGAACATCTAAAACCAGTTCATAACCAAGCCATTTAGGCTCGTCGTAAATCAACCTGGTTCTCGGCTCTAGCGGAACCGCCTCCCATCCCCAATCGCCTATCGTCTCATTTTTGAAGAACTCGCGGTATGGCTCAATGGTTTCGCTAAAACTTTGGAGCGACTTCGTGTCGAGCTTGCTCCAATATTGATCGCGTTCACTAGCCGACCGTTCAAGAATCGCTTGTTGAAATCGATTCCATTTTGATAGTGTCTCGGCTCGTCGCGTTTCCTCCGACGTCACAATACGATCCGTCCACGGCAGGGGACGTAGTACTTTGGAAACACGCGATGGTTCCTGGATGCCAATTGATTTCAGGCTCGTTTGAAGCGAGTTCAGCGTCGATGCCATAGGCTTGGTGTTTGCGTCCGTTGGTTTAACGATTTGAATGCGCGAAGTTAGTTGCCACGGAGTTAGCATCGTCTCGGTCCGTTGCACTTCGACCTGAGCTTGTTCCAACGAAGGACCGTCCAACACTCCAGGAGCTCCACCCTCACCTAAAATGTTTACGGTTGGCCCAGGAACCGCATCGATAATGAGCACTCTAGGTGCGACCAATGCCGCAAGCTGCGCGTCGCCAAAATGATTGAGCAATCCATGTACATTGCGATGAATCGGTTCTGACCAAATGCCCTCACGAGGACCGAAATGCCCAGAAACACAGGCGGCTTGAATCCGCGTGTCGACAGCGGCCGCGTACAAAGCTAGGCTTCCACCCTCGCCCCAACCAGCTACCAAGTTTGGATGGTCGCCATAGGTGGACTGCAATGCTTCAAAAGCCGCTGAGATTTCATGAACCTGATAGCCTATCACATGCCGACCAAGCACAAACGCCGAGCGGTAGAGGAATTCTTGATCGGTGAGTTGGGCCCGACCATTTCTGGCTTCGCGGTTTCTGCGGATCGTATCAGGGACCACAACGATGCCGCCCCGGGCCGCTAGTTCCAATGCAACCAACGATGAGTTCTCATCGTATCCACAGAGTTGTTTCGGCGATTGACCTGCATCAGGAAAGACGACGGCGTGGAAGCGAACTTCGCCGTTTGGAACGACTAGCAATCCAGTAGCATCAACGCCTTCAAAAATCGGCCACCGAACAGAATAGATCTTGCACGATTCGTTCATAGCCACCCATTTGGTATCGCTTCCGATGGGTGGAACGGAGGATTGGATGGTAAAAGATTTGCAGTTGACTCGCGTATCGATTAGGCCAATTCGCTGCTGCAACTCCTCTCGAAGCATCCGGGTCGCTGCCGAATACGCATCTGCTTCGGCAGCCTTCGTTTGCGAATCGCTCGGCTTCGGCCATTGCGAAATTCGCTTTCGAACAGATTGGTCTAATTCCGTCAGCAGGAAACGCTCCACCCCGTCAACCAATGCAGACGCTATGTCTCCTTGAGTGCCTAAGATCGACGTTCCATCGAGTACCTTCGCGGTGGCAGGATCTTGAGCGTACGCAAGCTGCACTACGAAAATTGGCTGGCAGACGATCAGCAAACACACGGTCCAAGAAACGGAGCGGATCGATCGCTTGTAATTAGTGGTCAATTGCATCTCACGGCAAAAGTAGCAGTTGGTGGTGGATCTTGTTAAAGATCCTTTGCCGCAAGGATCTTTAACAAGATCCACTACCCACAAAATCGAAGTAGTCGAGGCACTAAGCCCGAGACTCAAAACGGCCCAGCGGCTTACGGAGCACAATCCATCATAGCGTTGCCCTGGGGGCCATGCTACGGCGGGACGACCTAACGGCGAAGTCCGCTCGTTGAATCACTGTTAAGCATAGGGGATGCAATCCGCGTCGTGTTTTGCGTTCCAGAATTGGCCGAAGTATTTTGCTGGAAGTTTTGCGGGTTTTTCTCCTGGTTCGCCAGCAGGCCTCCGCTACGGCCATTCGGCGAGGGATCGGAAAGTTGGGAAAACGACATGTCCAGCATCGACTGCAACCGTTCTACTTCAGGATTGTTGGTTTTGGACGCAATCAATCGTCCCAATGTCATTCGAGCCGGGACAAGTTCGCCGATGCGATGCTGTGCTCGAACCAGTTGTATTTGTTTGTCGATTCGGTCGCTTGGCATCCGCTCCGAAGCCATGGCAAGCGCTACTGCGGCTTCTGAAGTGCGGTCCAAATCGGCGAGCGCCATGCCGCGTATTAGAAGCGATTCCGGTTCCGTACTAGCGGAAGGATGTAGGTCCGCCATGCGGTCTAACGCCGCCAATGTACGTTGTGGTCGTCCCGTAGAGCGATAGATTTCGGCGACAACCAGTTGTACGCGAGGGTAGTCGCTCCGAATCAATAGGGCACGATGGTAACATTCCAATGCAGCAGACCAATCGCGTTCGGATTGGTGGCTGTCTCCCAGCAGAGCCCACGCTTCGGCGTTACTTCGATTCGCCGACAAAACCCCGAGCGCATATTCTCTGGCTGCACTCCGATCTCCCACATCGAGATTCATTTCGCCGAGTCGGACTGCATATTCGGGGTTTCGCCCAGAAAGACGAACTGCTTCGCGCATGTGCTCGATAGCTCGCTGCCTGTCTCCTCGTTGCCAAAGCGTCATCGCATAGCCCCAATGAGCGCGTTCGTCTAAAGATGAATTGCGCAAGGCTTCCGAAAAGAGCATCTCGGCATCTTGCGGGCGTGAACGTTGCAATGCGTCCGCGCCCCGCAATGACAACTGCCTAGCTTGAACAAGTTTCGAATTGGATTTCCCGTGAACAAAGCTGCGGCAGCCCAGCCCCGTGCAGCAATTCATGAGGACCCATACCCAAAACAGCACGATGCCGAGACATGGCTCGGAATGATGTTGTGTTGGTTTGAAACGACGCATCGTAGTCAGATGTCCGCGAGTCCTATCAGCAGCTGCGCGCACCGCCTGCGCACTTTTCCAAATAATTAGTACCAGATCTTACCTGTCGCTCTCAAGATAAGCCGGGTAGTTTGGATGAAGTGCTAGCATTGCAGAGGGGGTGTTGCCGCAAGCCTAGCCCGGAGTCGCCTAGCAAAAAGCAAGCCTGTCCTAATCGAAAGAAGCCAGAAGCTACCGAAGTAACCTTTGGCTTGCGGCATCCAATTTCGATTGGTTTTGCGTAGGGCCATCCCGCAATGTCAAACTGTGCCTGAGGGGCCATTTCATTGTCAACCATAAATGGATGGCCTCAGCGTGAGATATTTAGCCACAAAAAACACAAGCCGCACAAAACAAAAATTGGTCTTGAGAAACCACCTAATCGAAATCCAACTTTTGTGATCTCTGTGCCTTCTTGTGGCAAGCTGTGACCGCCGCGGAATCGAAGCGATCGGCATTGATGAGAGTATCACAAGGGATATCCTCAGGAATTGGCCCCATCGTGAGATATCTAGCCACAAAAAACACAAGCCGCACAAAACAAGAATTGGTCTTGAGAAACCACCTAATCGAAATCCAACTTTTGTGATCTCTGTGCCTTTTTGTGGCAAGCTGTGACCGCCGCGGAATTAGGCTCCTAACGTGATCTCGATAGCCGATGGTTTTGCGATCGAGACAAAGATATCGTGCAACGACGGCTTCACCATCTCGAAATGTTCGACGTCACCCGCCGACATCAGCGATTGCAATATCTCACGGCGGTTTGCGTCCGTGGACAAAACCAGATCCTTACTACGTCCACGGTCGATCTGTTCGAGCACCCCCGGTATGGTTTGCGGAATAGTCTCACGGTTTGCCAATCGCACGCGGAGCCGCGGTTCACCATGCTGATGGGCAATCTGCTCCATTGAATCGTCCAGAACTTTCTTGCCTTGAAATATCATGCATACCCGATCGCACATTTGCTCAGCCATCCCCATATCATGAGTGCTGAAGATGACGGTGGCGCCTGCATCACGCAATCGCAATACTGCATCTCTTAGCACTTCCATATTTACCGGATCAAGACCCGTAAAGGGTTCATCCAGAATCACCAACTTTGGATTCGAGACGACGGCACTTATGAACTGAATTTTTTGGGCCATCCCTTTCGACAACTGATCGATTCGCTTCTTGTGCCAGTCGTCCGCACCCAGTTCCTTGAGCCAATGCTCGATGCTTGCGTCGGGTTGTTGCATGCCTTTGATTTTGGCAAAGTACCGCAAAACACGCTTGACCGTCATGCGTCGATACAAACCACGTTCTTCCGGCAGATAACCGACCCGATCGTCGGCGCATTCACCATGCTCATTCCCCAGGACGGTGACGGATCCCGTATCCGGCTTGTAAATGCGAAGAATCATTCGCATGGTGGTCGTTTTGCCCGAACCATTTGGACCGATAAAGCCATAGATGGAGCCGGTCGGAACCGACAAATCCATGGGATGGACCGCTTGATGGCTACCGAACTTTTTGGACACTCCATGGAGTTCAACGGCCAGCGAATTCATTTGGAAAAAAAGCGGGTTGGGAGGGTGTACTTAGTCAAGTCATTCACTATGATGAATTTCGGATTGACCGAGTATAACAAGTTTTTAAGACCGTATACCGTCAGCCTACCGTTGCCAGTTTCCCTACCCTTCCCAAATGGTTGCATTGGTTCAAAGACTTGATGGACTAAATAGCGAGTAGCAATCGGCTTGGTGCTTCCAAGTAGGCGATAATGTCGTTTAAGAACCTCGCGGCGGTTGCACCGTCTACGGAACGATGATCATAGGCTAAGCTCAATGGCATCATCAGTCGCACTTTGATGGAGTCATCATCCATGACGATAGGCAGCTTGCGAGATCGACCTACTAGCAAAATCGCAACCTCCGGTACGTTTACAATCGGTGTCGAATAGGTTCCGCCAATCGCACCGAGATTGCTGATCGTAAAGGTCCCGCCTCGCAAGTCACTAACTGCATAGCTGTTGTTACGAACGCGGGAGGACAGGTCTGACAAAGCATAAGCGATATCGGGAATCGACATCCGATCAGCGTTCTTTAGGGTTGGTACGACCAGTCCTCTTTCACCGTCGACTGCGATCCCAACATTCACATAGTCCTTGTAAATAATCTGCTCGTTGTCCATATCGATCGAGGCGTTGAGGGCAGGATGATGCTTCAACGCAGTTGCAACGGCTTTGATCAGAAATGGCATCGTCGTCAGCTTAATGCCGCGCGACGCATAGTCGTCCTTGCTGGCTTGGCGAATGGCTTCAAGGTCGGTAATGTCCGCGTCATCAAAGTTAACGACGCGAGGAACTGTCGACCAGGACTTTTGCATTTGGGCTGCGATGGTCTTTCGGATCTTGGTCATACGATCTACGCGGATCGGTCCATAATCATCGTTGGCGGCTGTTCCTGGTAAGACTGTCCCTTTGGCGCTGGTGGCTGGCTTCGATGTGGGCGCATCGCTCCCGATCGTTGCAGTCGTGTTTGTTGCAGGTGCCGGTGGCGCACTTCGAGCGCCCTGATTTGCTTGACGAACAACAGCGAGAATGTCATCGCGAGTGATTCGACCGCCGTCGCCTGTCCCAGCTACACTGATAAGGTCTACGCCAACCTCACGTGCGAACCGCCTGATCGCCGGACCGGCTGCAATGACGTCGTCGCTAAAGGGTGTGCCAGCATCGGCGGAAGCTGGCTGCTCGGATGCAACCAGTGCTGTCGGAACAATGATGGGTGCCGCAGGCTTGGTGGGGATGGGTGCCGCAGGCTTGGCGGGGATGGGTGCCGCAGGCTTGGTGGGGACCACCGCAATCGGAGCGGTTGGTGAGTGCGCCTCGACCTTTGGAGCTACGTCGTGGCGGACGCTGCTAGCGTCCGTGGAAGGAGCTGCTTGAGGTGTGGCGGCCTCGACCGCTTCAATGGAGGCAAGGGCCATTCCAATGGAAACCGTTTGGCCTTCCTTGATCGCAATGCTCAAAATCTTGCCTGCCAACGGGCTTGGTACCGAGACCGTCGCTTTGTCGGTTTCCAATTCAACGATCGATTGGTCCTTCTTGATGACATCCCCTACCTTGACCAAAATCTCGAGGACATCACCCGATTCGATGCCTTCACCAAGGGATGGAAGTTTGATTTCAATTGGCATTATTTATTTATTGGAAGCAAGTGGATAGAAGGTGTTTTTTGGTGATGAAACAATCGCGCCCTGGTGGGCTGGCCTGCCCATTATGCAAACAATGGGTTTTGCTTTTCGGGGTCGAAACCAAGGTCCTTGATGGCTTTGGCAACTTCGCTGCCTGGGATAGTCCCTGGCTTGCTGAGTCGATACAAAGCCGCAATCGTGATCGAAACCGCATCGACTTCGAAATGTCGACGCAAGGCTTGCCGCGTTTCGCTGCGACCGAGCCCATCGCAACCCAAGACGTAGTAGTCAGAGGACACGTAGGGTAGCAATTGTTCTGCAACCGCGCGAACATTGTCGCTAGCCGAAATGATCGGTCCCTGGACATCCGCTAGGACGGTCTCGACGTAGCTCTTGCGCGGTGTTTGATCAGGATGAAGCATATTCCAGCGCTCGCAGGTTTGTGCCTCTCGACGAAGTTGCGTGTAGCTGGTCACGCTCCAAACATCGCTAGCAACTTGGTACTTTTCTGCCAGGATCTTTTGTGATTCCAAAGCGCATCGCAGGATGGATCCGCTGCCGAAGAGTTGAACACGGGCTTTCGCTCCTGGCACCTCGTTCGATGAAAACTTGTAGATCCCCTTGATGATGCCTTCTTCGACCCCTTCTGGCATCGCCGGCATTTCATAATCTTCGTTATGAACAGTGATGTAGTAGATCCCGGTCTCGTCTTCTTGGAAAAGGCGACGCATGCCATCGAGTACAAGAACTACCGTTTCGTAGGCCCAAGCTGGATCGTAGGCACGTACCGTTGGAAACGCCATGGCATTGAGGTGACTGTGTCCGTCTTGATGCTGGAGTCCCTCGCCATTGAGGGTCGTACGTCCAGCGGTGCCACCAATCAGAAATCCCTTTGCTCGCATGTCGGCTGCGGCCCAAATCGAATCGCCAACGCGCTGGAATCCGAACATGGAGTAGTAAATGTAGAAGGGAATCATGTTGATCCCGTGTGCCGAGTAAGCTGTCCCGGCCGCATTGAAACTACTCATCGAGCCCGCTTCGGTAATCCCCTCTTCCAGGATTTGCCCGTCGCTTGCTTCCTTGTAGTAACCAATCTTTTGTTCGGCATCCTTGCGATCGATGGGTTCATATAACTGACCGGCATGTGCGTAGATGCCGATCTCGGTAAACAGGCCTTCCATACCGAAGGTGCGTGACTCATCCGGAACAATCGGAACGATATATTTTCCGACGGTGCTATCTTTCACTAATCGCCCCAGCAATCGAACAAAGCCATTGGTTGTGCTGATTGCCCTACCTTCGATCTGGGTGGACATGAACTTGCGATAGTCTTCAAGCTTCGGAGTCTCTAGCTTGGGGTGCACTGTTGGCCGGCTTGGGACTGGTCCACCAAGAGCCTCGCGACGGTCGAGCAGGTACTTGATCTCATGACTAGATACTGGTGGCTTGTAAAACGGCGCATTGGCTACCTCTTCGTCCGAGATTGGAATGCCGAATCGGCTTCGGAACTCAAGCAACTCCTTGTCGTTCATTTTCTTTTGGTTGTGAGCGATGTTGCGACCCTCGCCAGCTTCGCCTAGCCCGTAACCCTTGATCGTCTTGGCCAGGATAACTGTTGGTTGACCTTTGTGCTCGACTGCAGCTTTGTATGCCGTGTAAACCTTTTCTGGATCGTGGCCACCTCGCTTCATCTTTTCGAGACGTTCGTCGGAATAGTTCTCGACCAACTTGAGAAGCTCAGGGTACTTGCCGAAGAAGTGTTCGCGAATGTACGCACCGCCCATGCCGACATACTTTTGATACTGGCCGTCAACCACTTCGGTCATACGTTGTGCAAGCAGCCCGGACTCGTCTTTGGCGAGAAGTGCGTCCCAATCGCCGCCCCAGACAACCTTGATCACATTCCATCCCGCACCGCGGAAGATAGCTTCAAGCTCCTGGATGATCTTGCCGTTGCCTCGAACCGGTCCGTCGAGACGTTGCAGATTGCAGTTCACCACGAAGATGAGGTTGTCGAGTTTTTCACGTGAGGCAAGCGTGATCGCTCCAAGTGTTTCGGGTTCGTCGCATTCGCCGTCACCGAGGAATGCCCATACCTTTTGACCGGATGTGTCTTTTAAACCTCGATCTTTGAGGTACTCGTTGAAACGAGCCTGGTAGATAGCCATGATCGGACCAAGGCCCATTGAAACGGTTGGATACTCCCAGAAGTCGGGCATTAGCCATGGGTGCGGATAGCTACAAAGGCCACCGCCGGGTTGCAGTTCTTGTCGGAAGTTCTCCAGGTTGACTTCGGACAACCGTCCTTCGAGAAATGCACGCGAGTACATGCCTGGCGAGGCGTGCCCCTGAAAATAAATCAGATCCCCCGAGTAGCCCGATTCACCGCGTCCACGGAAAAAGTGATTGAATCCAACTTCATAAAGCGTTGCGCTGCTAGCAAACGTGCTAATGTGACCACCTACAGAACCCCCGATAAGTCCACCATGGTTATCGGTCTTTTTATTGGCTCGCACCACCATGGCCATGGCGTTCCAACGGACAATGCTCTTGATGCGACGTTCGGTCTCGCGATTCCCAGGGTACGCAGGTTGTTTGTCGGGAGGAATGGTATTGACGTAGGGAGTATTGGTCTCAATCGGGATTTCGACACCATCTCGTCGAGCTCGATTCTCCAATGCCTTGACCAGATAACGGACGCGATCGGCCCCTTTGCTCTTGTAAACGTAGTCGAGCGATCCTAACCATTCGCTGGTTTCTGCCGGATCGAGGTCGACCTGTGCTTCGACTTGGCCAGAGGCAACCATCACCGCAGGGTCTACTTCGCCTAAGAGTTTCGCATCTGCCATAGGAGTACGTTTCTTTCTCGATCAATATTTTCGGAACTGCCTCACGACACGCTGGGGGTGAGCGTTGGCAGCATTAACGTTAGTCGCAAAACACTGTATTGTCGCGAAATTGCTGGGCTGAGTAAAGGTGCATCGCGTTTAGCAATTATCCTTGTTTGAATAGCCATGGAGTATCCCACTGCAGCTGGCTAAAGGGGCAATAAACGCCTTTATCTGGCGAGTACAGTGTGCGCTAAGCATCGGGCGGGGAATATGTGGCCTCGGATTCGAGCCTCGCCCGATGAAAATGCTTTCGTCGCGGAAACTTGGGGACTTTAAAGTATCAGTCCCTACATACGTGTGGATTCTTGCTCCCTTACCAATTATTCTCGCGCAGCCGCGAAGTCTATAAGTCGGCTATACTCGGAAGACTAATTTCACTTGGATTTCGGTATCCCAGTCCGATTCGTCGTCATCTTTCCCCACATTATTGAATTCATGCCAGAGGCAGCTATCACCAAACCGACAGACTTGCAGGTGACCCGTGAAACCGTCGAGAGTCTAGCGGTTGCCTTCATTTTGGCTTTGCTTTTCAAAGCTTTCATCGCAGAAGCGTTCGTGATCCCGACGGGTTCGATGGCTCCGACTTTAATGGGTGCTCACAAAGACATCCGTTGCGAAGAATGCGACTACCAGTATCAATGCGGAGCAAGCAACGAGTTCAATGACGTCGGTGCCCGAAAGGATGTACAGGTAATTGGGACAACTTGCCCACTTTGTCGCAAGCCTCAGATAGCGGATCCATCTGTTGATTCCAATCAAGCTACGTTTTCAGGAGACCGAATTCTCGTTAGCAAGTTAGCCTATGTTTGGTCCCAACCGCGACGCTGGGATGTCATCGTTTTCAAATTCATCGAGCAAGCGCGTCTTAACTATATCAAGCGATGTATTGGAAGGCCGAATGAGACTATCCGCATACGAGGCGGAAACATATTTGTCAGAAAGAATCCGAGTTCAACAGACGAATTGAAACCCGACGCTAACATTGCGGGAGTGGCGTATGAGATTGCCAGAAAGCCACCTCATGTCATGAATGCGATGTTGCAGGTTATTTACGACTCCAAGTATTTGCCAAAGAAGTTAGTCAAGGCAGGGATGCCGAGTTCATGGCAACCGTTCCCCGTTGAAGAGTCGCTTTGGAAGGTCGAACAATCCGAAACGAATTGGTCCGCTTCGATAACAAAAGCACAACCTGGAGCCATTCATTGGCTCCGATATTATCATCGAGTCGTCGATCCGTTGGCCTGGGAATCGGTTGAGGCCACCGGTAAATTGCCGGTACCCATGCTGCCCCAATCCTCCCGGCTAGTCACGGATTTCACCGCCTACAATGCGAGTTACTCTTGTCCAAACAATAGCTTACCTGATCGCAAAAGTGAATTTCGCGCTACCGCCGATAACTTGATACGGTCCGCCAATCGTTCTGGATTTGGTTTCAATCGACCGCTTGAAAACGACGGGGTACATTGGACCGGAGACCTAGCGGCAGATTTTGAAATCAAAACCGAGCGAGATTCACAAACATTGGCGTTGATGTTGGTCGAAGCCGGTGTGGAACACGAATGCCGCATCGACCTCAAAACGGGGCAAGCAAGTTTGGCCGTCTTAGTAAATGGACACCCCATTGACGCGTTCCAACAAGAAGGCTCAGGATTCGCAGCCAAGGCATCAGCTAATACAAACGTAAGGGCAGGCGGCAAGAACCGCATTCGGTTCGCAAACGTCGACGATACGCTGGTGCTTTGGGTAGACGGCAAGCCGGTGAAATGGACGCCGAGCGGAAACATCGTAAGCGAAGTGAACATTGCGCTCGCAAACCGATTCCCAAAGAGCTCACCCACCAATCCACTAGACGCTGCACCTATCGCTATAGGCATCGAAGGCGGAGGAGCAGCTATTTTCCGAGCCCGGGCCTTTCGCGATATCTACTATATCGCACACGGTCCCGACAACTCTCCACTATCTGACTACCAAGACTTCAAGGGAGCATTGGGGCAGTCCACGAATCAAGAAAACAAAGAACGCTACGCGCGGGAAAGCCATGGTCTGACAGCAAATGATCTCCTGAAGAAAATGTCCCAGGAGGGATTGAACCGGAATTCCATTCTAAGCGATCCCAATTTATGGGCCTGCGGACCAATGGCGACGGCGAGACGCACCTACGAGTTCACCATGCAAAAGGATTGGTACTTTCCAATGGGGGACAATTCTGCTGCCAGCTCGGACGCGCGGTCGTGGAATGAACATCATTCGCCAGAACGCTTGTTCATCGGTCGAGCGGTTATGGTCTTTTGGCCTCATTACTGGAACTCTCCAGTCCCTTTCTGGCCAAACGTCCAACGAATGGGACTTATTCGCTAAAAGGAAAAGAACATGGATGTTCTGAATGTAGTTGGACTCGAAAAAACTTATGGACGTCGCAAGGTGGTGAGTGGCGTTAGTATGCGGGTAGGCGAAGCGGAAATCGTCGGACTACTCGGCCCCAATGGCGCTGGCAAGTCCACAAGCTTTCGAATGACCTGCGGCTTGGTGATGCCGGATCGGGGACAAGTCTTCTTGGGTGGTGAAGAGGTAACTTTCTGGCCCATGTTTCGACGCGCTCGCGACGGAGGAATGGGGTACCTGGCCCAGGAATCAAGCGTTTTTCGAAAGCTGACCGTCGAACAAAACATCTCCGCGATGCTTGAACTCTTGGGCGTGGGCTGGACCGATCGTCGAAAGCGAACGAACGATCTCTTAGACCAGTTCAAAATCACTCACATTCGTAGATCGCGCGCCTCAAAGCTATCGGGTGGCGAGCGGCGACGATTGGAGATTGCTCGTTGCCTCGTTTCGAATCCTCGCATCATCATGCTAGACGAACCATTCGCCGGTATCGATCCCGTCACGGTTCAAAGCATTCAACAGACGATTTTTGATCTTCGAGAAACAGGCATATCGATTTTGATTACCGACCACGCCGCATTGGAAATTCTTGCGGCAGTCGATCGATGCTATGTCATCAACAAAGGCTCTGTTCTATGCGAAGGAACACCCGATCAAGTCAAACAGCATCCCGAAGTGCGCAAACAATACTTGGGAAATATCCAAGGAGATAACTAGTGCGTTCTCAGGGCTAAAAAGTGGGGTCAGCTTCCGTCATGCCGTCGGTGACTCATCGCAAGCTGGAAGCTTACGCCACCGGCCTTTGATTTCATCCGTTAGCGCGAGTCGCAGAGCGACTCGCCCACATAAAATCACAGCCTCTGGGCGTACCACCCTGCACTGACGTCAGGCTGACCTACGCGTTCAACGCGGCTTACGCCACTCACGGTTGTAACCGATCTTCTCCAGCGCAAGATACACTTCTTCCAATGTCTTTTCGCCGAAGTTTGCGATGCTTAACAGCGTTTCGGGAGAACTCTGCAATAGCTCGCGAACAGTGAAGATTCCTTTCTCCTCCAGGCAGTTCGTTGTCCGCACCTGAAGTCCGATCTCAGCCGTGCTCAGCTCCAATCGTTCTTTCATCCGACGTGCGTGTTCGTCAGCTTGACTAATGGGAATACGAGTCATTCGATTTCACCCCTATGCAGCAAGTCATTTGCTATAGGAAGCCCAGAACAGAACTACTTTCCTGCCCAAACCAGTAAGCTCCCCAGCATGATCCCAACTATTCCGCGAAGTATAGCAAACTCTAGGAAAACAACAGCGTTTTTCAAATGGATTCGTTAAAATATTTTGATGCATGCTAGCATTTACGAGCCACGGTTGTTGGGCTATAAACAAACCGATGCGCCGAAGTTTACCTCCAACCAATTTTGATAGGCGCCTGTTATGCAGTTTCCACTGTTGATGGGCACGCGTTCACGTCTGCTTCTTGCCACATTAGGTGCAAGCGTATTGTGCAGTCATTTGATTGCGACAGATACACCAGCGACTGCAGTTGCAAATCAGTCGGGACCTAGCTCACCTGTAAGCCCGCGGGAAAGCCTTCAATGGCTTGAAACCGAACCCGGTTTCCAAGTGGAACTCGTGTTTTGAAATCGTCAGCGAGCGAGCCGATTTGAGTTTGAGTCCTCTTTCCGGCCTTGCCTCGGCACTTCGCGATGTATCGCCCAGCAATTCGGAATCAAAAGTACACCCGCTTGTGAATGCATGGACGACTTCCAATCTCCATGCAGGTCAGTTTACTGCTGCTTGCGGGTTGCTAGTAACGCACAGTCGACACTTTCCCGACGCACCCTTTGCCACCGCCCTCACCTGCGAGCCCACCGGCTCGCTCGTGCAACGTCGCAACATCGAAAGAAAGCAAGGGCTTTCCCAAGTTACGGACGCAGCGTCACAACCTGAGTGGCTAGCAAGTCGGGATCCCTGGTTCCGGCCGGTTGATCTCTACGAAGGCCCGGGCGGCGATATCTTTGTCGTCGACATGTACCGCGCTGTCATCGAACATCCAGACTGGGTCCCGGCTGAACTCAAAAACCGCCCGGACCAACGACTAGGTGACTCGCACGGTCGTATCTATCGCGTGACTCGCAAAACGATCACGGAGAAGAAAAGTTATTCAATCGACGCTCGTCCCTCACGTCCCACACAGTGGATCGCCCATCCGGACTCATGGCATCGAAACACGGCTGCCCAGTGGGTGCTTGAAGCCGCGGCCGAGGGACATAAGGAAACGTATGTCGCTGCTCTTAGGGAGATTTGCAGCAGTGAATCACTGCCCATCGGATCCATCGCAAGCGCATGTTCGCTTTTGTTCGCATCGGATTCGATGGATGAATCCACGCTCGCATTGCTGATGAAGTCGTCTAGTTCCGAACTTCGATCGATGGGGACGAATTCGCCGTCCGACTCTATTGGGATGGCTCGCTTTGCTGTATTGGCCACGAAAGCCCTGTTTCAAAACAGCGATTCGCCGCATCTCTGGATGGCGGCCACAGCAGCGTGGAAGAATGATGCATTAACATTCCTGTCAAGCTACCAAGCAACTGCAAGAGAGGGAGAGAAATCGATGAGTCCTTTGGCGCGCGAGTGCGTTGTTCGAATGGCTTCGCGCGCAGCCCAACAGCCTTTTTCAGCTTTCACGCTACAGCACTACGTGGAGATGATCGCGCTGGAGATTGCTAACACAAAAAAGCCTTCGACGCAATCTACCAACTTCGCGATCTTGGAAGGCATCGCTCGTTCAGGCAAGCTCTCGATGGAACCGGACAGCAGCGTTGAAATCCTGATTCAACGCTCAGTGGTTTCTGACGAGGATCCTATCAATCAACGAGCTGCACTCGCGATACTGGCATCCAGCAACTCAAGCTCTTCGAAAGCACTCGCTCTCAAACGGTTAGAGCGGGCTGACCCATTCTTGCTCAAAACAGCTATTGCAACTTGCTCCGCACATGACACATCTGAGTTTGCCACATGGTTGCTCGATCGATTTCCGTCCGCCTTGCCTGAAGTACGACAAGACCTATTCAATGCGATTCGCAACCATCCAAAGCGACTTTCGATGCTGGTCGATCGGCTTGAGTCTGGAAAGATATCCACAAAATCGTTCGATGCTTCGCAGATCCAAAATTTGGCAATGGTGCGCGACGACTCCATTGCGTCGCGGCTTGCGAAGTTGCTTTCAGCTTCAATCAATTCCAATCGTCAAAAAGTTATCGACGAGTATTCAAAGCAGCTGCCGACGATTCAGGTCAATCCAAACAAGAATGTCGGCAAAGCGGTCTTCCACAAGAACTGTTCCGCCTGCCACAAATTAGACGGCGTTGGTGCCATAGTTGGGCCGGACATCTCCGACTCGCGCGAGCAGACTTTTGAGAAACTTTTGATATCCGTCCTTGACCCCAATCGCTCGATCGACGCAAATTATTTTCGCTATTTAGCTCGAACCGAAGACGGTAATGTTACCGAGGGATTGCTCAAGGATTCAAACTCGCAAACGATCACTTTGCAAAGCCAAATTGGTTCCTTGACGACATTGAGCCGCTCGGAAATCGAAGAGCTGAAAAGTTCCGGAACGTCATTGATGCCCGAAGGGATCGAATCTCAAATTTCCGTTTCAGAAATGGCCGACTTGCTTTGGTATGTCAAAAACTGGCGTTACGCAGCCGACCAAGTGCCAGCCAACGCAACCCTCAAAAAATAGCAACTCACTCACTTGCGTCTGCCTGTCCTCGGCGACCTCTCGGCGACCTACCGCTAAGCAGCGTAACCAAATAGTCAAAAGCACTTTGGTAAATCTCCGGTTCTTTGCTCGCTCGTGGACCCGCAATATTCAGCGTTCGCACGTTCTTACAAACCAACCATTCCCGAACTCTTTCGATGCGCCCCGGATGTGTCAATCGAATTCTAAGGCAAGGCTTGAGAACGGCTTCTGCGTAACGCAGCGTTTTTAGAGTGCCTCCCTCGAGGTTCGAATCGTAGAGAACCAGCGTCGCGTCCGAATCGATGACATTGCGCTTCGTTCGATCGGAATACTTGGGTGATGGGTGTTCCTTTAGAAGGTAACAATCAGGGATAGGGCCATCTTCCGCGATCCTCCCCAATGGGCACCATCCACCATGTTCGATCCCAAGAGCGATCGCGCTATCCAGGGCTGCACGATCCACCCCCGTTTGTCCACCCGACACAATTCGGTCGACAAACACAAGTCGCGTGGGCTTTGGAGTGTTCTCCAACGGTTTGGTTTTCTTTTTTGGTGACAAGTCACTGATGATGGTTTGCTTTCGAGAAAGCCAAAATGAATCCTAGATAAACCGAAAACGCTGGTCGTATGGATTTTTCCACGCGATCTCACTTTGTAAGTGGCAGCGATTATCTATTTCCAGACGCTTGAGTGCAAGTTGGAGTCTATGTTTCCAAAGATCGTCTCAAGACCATGTGTCCTGCGGACCCGAAGAAGAGCAATAGAAACCTTCTCGCGCTCCGAATCTGCAAACCAACCCAGCGTAGCGAGAGCCCTTAAACGTGAGTCAAGTTGAATTGAATCGAAGCGCCTTCACCCGTACAACTCTGTTTTGTTGCTCGATGCTATTTGTGTCGATTGCTCTGGGAATGGCCACACCTCCATCGGGAAAGTCGGATCCACGTGACCAAAAGTGGAACTTGAAAATCGATCCTCATAAAGTACTCGGCGTCCAGAGTTGCGAGAAGTGCCACGCTGCCGAAATTCAAACGTGGAAACGAACACCTCACAACGATACCTTTCTGACGTTGCATCGGAAACCAGAAGCTCAAAAAATCGCAGACAAGCTTGGAATTTCCGATTTCAAAAGCGATTCCAATTGCATCCAATGCCATTACACCATGGGCCAAGTCGAAAACCGACTTGAGGCGATTGCCGGCGTCTCCTGTGAATCTTGCCATGGAGCCGCCCGGGACTGGATTGCCGTTCATAACGATTACGGCGGACCAAGTGCGACGCGAAATCAAGAATCGGCTGAACATCGAATCAAAAGGCTTACATCCAGCATCGAACTGGGCATGCGAAATCCAGTCAATGTTTATCTCGTTGCACAAAGCTGCTACCGCTGCCACACCGTCCCTGACGAAAAGCTCGTCAACGTCGGTGGGCACAATGCCGGTAGTCTTGATTTCGAATTGGTCAGTTGGTCGCAGGGAACGGTTCGCCACAATTTTGTTCGAACCGACGGAAAGGTAAACGCGGAAGAAGCACCCGCAAGATTGCGCGCGATGTTTGTAGCCGGCATGATCGCCGACTTGGAGTTTAGCATGCGAGCAACTTCGAAAGCCACCGAAAAGGCGACCTTTGGAATCACCGCTGCTCAACGTACCGCCCGTTCTCTGGAACGATTGAAATCAGCTCAGTCCAAGCTAAACCATCCCATACTTGCAGAATCCATCAACATCGCCCAATCGGTCGCCCTCAAACTGAGCAATCGGGAACAGCTCGAACAAGCTGCCGACAAGATCAATAAAATGGGTGTCCGCTTTGGAGCGACAGTCAGCGGCGACGAATTGGCAGCCATCGATTCCTTCGTTCCACCGAAGAACAAATGGAAGTAATCGACAAAGTAGAAATAAAGAGTGAGCCGACGATGCTAACCAGGGGTTGCGAGTCGATCGGTACGAACGCTAGGAATCGTAGCAATCGACCAAGCAGTTTCGATTGTGACTCGTCGGACATGGACTGCATTCTTGGCCTACCTACCGATGGAAGCATCAAGCTCCGATTGGATAAAGCTGAATCAAGAATTGTGGAATCACAGATTGTAGAAGCACAATGCAGACCACCGTGCCACGCTGAGTCGATTGTCCTGAGTTTAGACGCAGAAGCAGATTTTAAACAAGAGAGATTGTTGCGTCTGCTCGCCCAACAGCAAGCATGGTATGATGCCGCACAGCAAGCTGCGCTCGCGGCCGAACAACTCTTGTCACTGTGCGAACATCATCAGCAGCAATGGCTCCAACCGAAACCGTAATCCCTGCATCCCCGCCGATTCAACGCGTATTGATAATTGGGGCTGGCTGGACAGGCCGCCAAATCGCTGGACAAATGGCCTCCCACGGACTAGACGTTACCCTGGTCGATAGCAATACATCAGCCTTGGACGTATCCAGAACATGGATCTTGGACCAACGTGAATCCTTCTTCGAACAAGGATATTGGCCAGATGTGAGCCACGAGCAACTTGCTGACCGAATCCATACGGCCGATGGTATCGATCGAGTGGTCGGAGAATTCGATCTGGTACTTGAGTCCGTTAGCGAACAGTTTTCTTTAAAGCGGCGCATCATCAAAAGTTTTTCGGAACGGTTTCCATCTCCCGCCATTATCGCATCGAACAGCTCGTACTTTACGCCGTCGATGATGCAACCGCACGTCGTTTCACCCGAGCGGTTTGCAAACTTCCATTTCCATGTTCCGATTTGGCGAGCCACCTTGGTGGACATCGCGTCGGGACCGATGACAGCTGACGTGACGCTTCAGCGATTGGTTCTGTTGTCGATTCGCATTGGTCAAACACCGTTGGTGCAACGGATTGAGAATCCCGGCTATGTATTCAATTGGATGTTGAAAGCGCTGCTGCAATCAGCCTTGCAATTGGTCGATCGCAAGGTCGCGCAGCCAGCCGATATCGATATGGCTTGGAAGAAGGTTACGGGGATGCCAATTGGCCCATTTGGAATCATGGATCAAATCGGCGTCGACTTGATTCATCAAACCATGTCGCATGCGAGGTTCGTCGACGGCGACGAAGAGTGGCAACCGCTAGTGGACATTTTGCAACCCTACGTCGATAGCAATCGCCTCGGTGTTAAAACAGGCCAAGGCTTCTTTGACTATTAACATCGAAGAATCGGATCGTGGAGAACAAGGGTGGAGAACAAGGGGACACACCACTTTTGCGTTCCTGTTCCATAGCGTAGAAGAAAGGCTAATCACAAACGCACGCAGGTCGTGGGGATCTCAACGTGGAAACTTGTCTTGGAAGGGCTCGCATTCGGTTCTTTTCAAGCAAGTCCGCTACGAACTCGGCCAAGTTACTTGAAGCCGTCAAGCTGGTTGACGACGTTGCGAACACACAACGATTGGGATACATCTTGGACTCCGTTTGTGCTAGTCGACTAACCCCCGCGTTAGCTAAGTTCCTGAAAGGGCGGAAGATGAATTGCGTGAAGCTTCGGTCTTCAACAAAGTCAGGCGCTGCCGAAGTAAATGACCGATGGCAAGTTGCTGTTGACCGACCATTGGAGATCGAAACATGATCCCACACGCAAACATTACAGCATGGCGAAAATTCGTTCCTTGGTCGGATGATGCACAGGTCGAACAGGACTTGATTCTCTCAAGAGCGACGTGCGAACTCTTCTTGTCATCGGAACTTTCTGGCAAAATCGCCATGCGTGGCGGTACTGCATTGCATAAGCTTGTGCTTGTCGAATCGTATAGATATTCCGAAGATGTCGACTTGGTCCAAACAGACGCCGAAGCAATTGGAGGTATTCTCGACGCGGTACGGGGAGTTTTGGATCCATGGTTGGGCAAGCCACTTCGAAAAGCAGGCCCTGGAAACACGACCTTGATTTACCGTTTTGAATCCGAGATATAGCCCGTTGGCCCGCTGCGATTGAAGATCGAGTATTCTCCCTCGATAGCGATGGATATAGTTAGAGCGAAGATCATTTCGTTACTGCCAGGTGAACCATGGCGAGGCAGCGTTTAGAGTCGATACAAGAAACTGACTTTCGTAAACCGATTCAGATGCAACACCCCATTTCCAACCCTTAGAAATAGAAGTACCGCAATGATTATAGGGCGAGTAGCAATTATTCCCTTCCTCGAAGGAAAACTGGATAGTAATGGTCAACTTATTGAACCGGACATCGACGCGATCTTCAAGAAATGGCTAGATCGCCACCCCGAGTTTCGGGAAAAGAAATTTCATGTGATTCGAGCTAAGAGTTACAAAACTGACGATGGTGTTGACACAATTCTCGTGCGTGTGACTGCAGACGTTGATGATGAAGTTTCGGCATACGATCCAGCTGCTGATGCTGACCTGTACCAGAAATTCGTAGTTGCAAAAAGCGATTCGCCGAGAAGTGAACCGCAGAAAATCTGGATAGAGCAATGCGACGCAGTGGACAACATTGAAGCTGAGTACGGGACAGAGAAGGCAATCGGCTATTTGATTGGAGAAAAGCTGCTCAGTTTCCTTGAAGTGGCTGATGTAAAGCCAGAGTGGAGAGCAGAAATCCCGCACTTTGTCACCCGCATCAAGACTATCTTCGAACCGTGGCAGATCGCACAGTTTTTCGAGATACCCCGACGACTAGGCACATTTGGGCATATTACGGATGACGAGGGGCACAGTTTTTGGCGCAGACAGCGTGACGATTCCGAAAACATTAGCGAAGACAGCCGAATTCTGCTGTTGTTCGAGCGTGCCCGGGAATGGCTCATGGAAGATCCGAGTTAGTTAGCGGCTCGTAAAAAAGTCTCGACACTCATAACCCAGAAACAAGCTACACGAAAAACCGTGGGGTTATGATCGATTAGAGAACTTGATCATAACCCAGGTTTTTCGCGATCAGAGAGTCGAGAGACTTTGGGCCAAAATGGGCTTTTTGGGGCTCGAAATGGCTTTGGGGTGAGACCGTCAGGTTATGGGGAAGAGAGACAGGGCGAGAGACGAGCGGAAAGCGCCGGATAACGAAAAGACTGGTAGGAAAACGAAAAAAAGCTGGTGTCATGACAACACCAGCCTTTTCGTTTACACGTGGGTAGAAAACTGTTCGCTACTACCCATTCAAGTTGAGTGGGACCGACAGTTCGCGAACACTCTCTCTTTGCGTGGGACGCAGGGTTATGCGTCCGAAATTGAATTAGCGAATAACCCACACGCCATACCACCAATCAGAAAGCCTTTGGGTTGTTCGATGATTCACAACCTGCCGAATCGCTATGCCACATGTCGCAGTAGATTTCTATGTAGCTTTTCAGTAGAAGCCATTTCAATTGCCATAAGTCATGCAGGGGAAATCGCCATCCATGAGAAGTTGCTGTGTCTACTGTCAACGGAGGTTGATTGGCGGGTGCAGAGGAGGATTCGGGGGAAGATTAGGAAAGAACAATAGTTGGCCCGGTCACAGCCAATTGATGAGTTCTCGCACATAAATGTCCAGAATGTATTGAGATGCTGCAGTGGTACGTATAATCATTGCAAATCATGTGGAAGACAGCGTGTTTGAGTTATCTAGTCAGCGAAGTTATCGATCACTTTGCGGGAGTCTGCAAGATGCTGGCTTTCGGTCACAATAAAATTGTGCGACGACGGAGTTGCCGAACAAAAACCCCGAATCCAATCAAGCAAACCAAAGTGATGCTCTGCGGCTCTGACACAGCTTGTAGTCGCACATTGTCGTAATACGAAACGTCGCCTCCCGTGCTGTTGTTGTTTAAGAACACGATTAATTCCTTGCCTACAAGGGCTGTGGTTGTTGCCGAGTTGAAAGAAAATGAATTAAACGCCCATTCGCCCGTCGAAGGATTGATGGCGCCTGAATTAGTTCCAAATTGCTGACCGATAAATGCGTCTCCCGCGGACCCCTCGAAACTTCCGCTGTTATTTGAATCGGCCCAAAGTTGCAGACTCCAGGATAGGGGATTCGCGGCAAGCTTGTCATTGCCAATAGCTGCGCTCAACTCGTAAGTCGTATTTGCCTGAATGATTATGCCGCTTAGACGGTCAATGCCCGTGTTGGCTCCTCTTAGCAGTAGTAATTGATTGCCACCAGCGGGCGTGGCAAGTGATTCGAACTGATTGAAATTGGCTGTGTTGTTCGGATGGAAAATCTGAGTGTCAATCATGGCTCCAGAAAAGCGGGTCCAAGGCATCGGTAAGCTAGTCGAAGTTGCCCCCGCCAAAACGACAGGAGATTCCCATGTTTCCAAAATCATATCGGCACAGGTCATGCCAGTTAGCTTTAAGTTCACTAGCAGAAAGATGGCGGTGAAGTAACAAATGCGTTTTAGATAACTAAGCAAAAATCGATCGCGAAGAATTTGCGTACGGTTAGTCTTGTTGCGTTTATTCATCGGAAATCCAGCGAAAGGGAGCGTGTTTGGTTAGCCAATCATCAATTTTATCGGTCGCTATATGGAATCCTGCAACATGCGGGCGGCTGGTCACAATCGCCCGTCCCAGATGACGATTTCCTCGTCGTCACTGATTCCAACGCCCGAAGCTATTAGTTCGTTACCGTCAAGAGAAAAGCATAGTGCAGAGAGCAGTTTCAAATAGTGACGAAGACGGAATAGCTCTCGCCCTGTTTGAGTATGTATTAGGCGAACCACTCCGGTTTGTTCCCTGTCATTTTCGCAAGCTGCAATCAATGATCCGTCGGGCGAAATGGCAATCAGCTTGTTTCGAATCGATCCGCCATTGAACACTCTCGGCTGTTGCCAATGATCCTTTTGGAATACACGAATCGTACTGTCATGAAAGAGGCACACATGCGTATCCAACGCCTTGGAACATCCAATCCATTTAACTTGCCCTTGTAAAATTGCGTCCCGCAACGTCTGGTACATAGGATTGTCGAAATTTTGCAACATGAATTGGAATGCGTCCTCAGTGCAGGCTGGGTAAGGCAGGGGCACACCATATGGCTTCGGCATCGATGTGGACTCACTGCCCAAGGTCTTCGTATCTATCGCAAGCAATCCAATGCTGGAGTTATCCTTCCCTAATCCAAAAGACACACTCAATATGGATGAATCGGCAGAGAATGCCAAACTGGTTTGCGGCGGAAGCCAACACTCCCTTGGAAACTCTGTGCATGAAATGAGCTTGAGCGTCTCGGCCTCATACAACGTAAGGTGTCTTGGTTTACACGCAACAGTGTCAATTCCGATTAGAAACTGAGCCACTTTTGCGGTTTGGCTGGCGCATTGGTTGCGTGTTTACTGGCGGGAATTCCACGGAAAAAAACTTTCCA
>JAYVPJ010000080.1:0-7089 GCA_043757445.1 Pirellula sp.
ACGCATCTCTGAACAAAACTGGCAGTGTATTAAAACCTTATGCCAGCAGCGCAAATGTCGTGCCAAAACTATTAAATCTGTGGCGTCGCCGTAATTAAAATTTCGTGCCGAACACTATTGTCCCGAGGAGGAGAAGGGGAGTTAGAACATCAGCTTCGCGATGTTGAAGTCGCGATGTTGCAGTCGCGATCGTATGGATTCGTTGTCTGGAACCAAAACTGCGCAAAGCAAAGTTGTTGCAACCCCAAATTGTTAACACCCCCGGGGCAAGCCCCGCACGGATGGACAAGCGATATTGTCTAACTCTATGGTCGTTCGGAACAAAAAAGACTCCATATAAAACAGAAAGAAATATCTTCGTGAAGCGTCGCAAGCAAACCAACCGCCAACGAACTAGAACTATTGCATCGGTAACGAACCAAGCCGTGACTTCTACAAATCACGGCTTGGAATTCAATCACAGTCTCATCGTTATGCCAACGTAACGACTGTCTTAGCTGCATTTCGAATTGCGGCGGAACGGCGATAGGCCAGTCCAGTTAACGACAATCCGATTAGAGCCATCGAAAACGACCAATCAGACCGCAACGGTCTTCTTCCTTCGGAATCGAGCGAATGCTGCTCCCATTCCTGCCAAGCCAAACAGCACCATTGAAGATGGCTCGGGAACCGCTATGAGGTTGCCCCGAATTTCACCTCCACCGTTCGCTGCGGTATGAGCATTGAGGTAGAGAAATCCGGAGTTAAGCGCAGCCTCCTGTACGGCGTTGAGGGTTGCTGTAGTATTCGTCCAGCCACCATTCGTGGCACTACTGTTGAATCCAGGCGTCGCCCCATCCAAGCCGACGATCACACCACCGTTCGTGGTAAACAACGAATTTGCAGCTTGGTGAATGTGACCTGCGGTAACAGTTCCCGTCAGATCGGTAAATCCTTTTCCAGATCCCCATCCAACATTGATCGTAATAACCTTTGACACATCATCGAAAGAGATCCCAGCCCCAATTTCTCCACCGGTGCCCGAACCAGACGCGGATGCCACGTTTTCATTGTCAAAACGCATTCCAGCTCCTGACCGCCCCAAGAGGTCGAACTGAATGATCGACGCCGAAACACTTGTTGGAAGCGACCCGATCGCTAATAAACCAACCATCAAAAACAATTTCTTGTAAAGCATAAATACCCCTCTGTCAAAATGAACGAAACAAAAAAATGCATGTCTGCACTCCTCAACAGCTTAGTAAAAATTTCTTTGGATTGGCAACAATGCACAGTACAAACGCCTGAAATTTTAAGAAAAAAGAGAAAACGGGAGAAATTCCTTCGTGTTTTGGTACCATCCAACGATGAATCCGGAGATACAAATGAGGGACGATCATGATCAACGTAGCATTCTTCGATGTAAATGAAACGCTGCTTCACTCGGGAAGGCCCATACCCGGTGTCCTCGATGCACTCAAAACCATAGCTCAGTTGAATTCAGATTCTGGCCATCCATTGTTATTGGGGGTCGTGTCCAATTACGTCATGCCATCACAGCCAATGACCGAGACGAAGGTCTTGGCACTCGAAACGCAGTTTCGAAAAAATGTTTTGGAGCCATCGGGCTTGGCCAATTTTTTCGACCCTTTCGAAACGAAGGTGACGATTTCTTCTCGTGTTGGAATTTCAATGCCGCATCAAGGTGTGTTCGAGTATGCATTGGTTCGACTGCACTCGTCCGCGGCGCTCGACGAGTGTTTATTCATTACCGCAGAGGCGAGCCATCTTTCTGAATACAAGGGCTATGGCATGATTCCGATTAGGTTCGGTTCGGCCGTTCCGGGAATTCGTTGCTTCTCGAATTGGTGCGACGCCCCGCTTCTATTGGCCAACGTCGTCGCACCAGACAACATGCAGAACATAGCGATAGCCATAGCCCCGGCTTTGGCGTCGCATCATGGACTAAAAGAGTTCGCCTCAACCAACATCCACGGAAAATTGATTCATGGCCGAGCTAATCAACTGTTTCAACTTGACGATCCTAGGTTAGGTACGCTTGACGGCATTTATGTCGAACGCCCGACCGAAGTAACCGTCGAGATCACATCGCAGGGGAGTTTAGGAAAAGTACAAACAGTGATACCTGGTCCGGACGAAATATCGGATGCTGTTAATTTCGTGCATACCCTAATCCAGGGTGGACGCATCGCACATCAAGGTGAATCTAGGGGGACAACGCATGCCGTGCAATCGGACGCCAGCGGCAGAGAGGTTTTGATACGCCAACGGTATGCCGCATGTTAGCTAAATGACTCGTCCTCATCGTCTGAATCGGATCCGACGATGAACTCTTCGCCGCCAACCAGAACTCGGTCTCCTGGCCGAAGCTTTTTGCCACGTCGCGTTTCGATGATGCCATTCACCAAAACGGCGCCCGATTGAATCAAATGCTTAGCTTGCCCTCCGGACTGGGTGACCTCAGCAAGCTTAAGAAACTGATCCAGTTCGATTGTCTCTTCTCCCATTTTTGGATCATCTGGTTCATTCATCAAGTATTCGTTCGTTTCGATTGGGGGGGTACGGGGATTCGATTGACTCGACTTTAGGCGAGCGGCAGAATCATACATACCAAGTGGCATGGGCGTCCGCCCGTGTTTTTACGGGCGAGACGCCCGTGCTACGAGATGGCTACGGTAGGAATTCAACTGCCCCTCGCCTTAGAGCCTAATCATTTGAACGCAGAGTGCAAAGGATGTTGATTTGCTAGCGAAGAAAACGCATTCAAAATCCGCAATATCGGCAATGACATCGTATTCGGCTTTATTTTCCTGTTGGACAAACCGATGTTTCAAGAACGGAGTCATTCGGCGCGTGTGCCGATCGATCATTACATTGGGATTCCATGTTTCGCAGAGAATTCAGTAGGACCATGCCTAATCGGATCAGCAGAAATTCAACGCGAATCATTGCGATCCTTACCCAGCATCGCAAGCCTACGCAGGTTTCATTAGGTATAGCTTTCGGGATCATGCTGGGGCTAGTGCCGATGGACAATCTGATTGTATTGACACTATTGGTTGGTCTGATTTGCCTCCGCATCAATAAACTTGCTGCATGCGGTACAGCGGTCGCGATCAGTTTACTGGGTGGTTGGTTTAACCCGTTCATAGGTCGTATTGGAACAGGTTTGCTGAATCAGCCTTTGGTTATTGATAGTATTGTGACCCTATACCGTTTCCCGATAGTTCCCTGGATATGTCTTGATAATACCTTAGTCATGGGAGGCGTCGTTGTGGGCCTCGTGACACTGATACCATCCTTTGCTATCTGCAGATGGTCATTTGCCAAGGCAATGCATCGACTGGAAAGTATTGCCCTAGAACAAGTCGCAAACGATGCAATCCAGTATCGGAAGTTGGTATCCGACCAGTCCAAGAATCGACTAGAGAAACCGACACCCACGCTGAAACTGATTTCAGAAGCCAGCGTCAAGGTTTTTACCAATCCCAGCCTTATTCCCGAACCCGATGCGGTCGATAGCAGCGACAGGACCACTCTTGCAAAAGTGCACCTTGAAACGGAAACGATCACGTCGAATGGAGCCTCTTTCCAGCGGGTCGATCGCAAAATCAAACAACGAACCATGCCGACCATTTTCACTGGAGACGTTTCGGATGGCAATGACACGATACTTCGTGAGACCGTCATCGAAGTAGTTCGCTATCGCCGCCCTATCAGCTTGCCGCGAGTCTCAACAAATACGGAACAAGACTCCGGCGTGGATTCTCATACTCCAGGAACTTTTATGCCCGTTGCAAACACTGCGACTAAGATTTCTAAAGATGCTGCAAACAATTTGATCGCATCGAACATAGCTGTCACCGCCGGCCAATCTATTGCCTTTGACTCGGGCCACGCGCCGAGCCAAGTTAGCAACCGCGACGAATCGCTGCGATATCTCTTATGGCATATCAATGGTTCGAGAGAGAGTGTCCGAAAGTCCTCGGAGAAAACTGCATGACGATTCGTCGACGAATACTAGTCGCGACACTGACCATTGCGGGCGGAGTATGTTGCTTCCAACCCGTTATGCGGTCACGAATGAAGGCACGACTTTCCGAAATCCTTGGCGGAAGAGTTGAAATTGGTTCTTCGAAGATCTCCTTTTTGGATAGCACTATCGCGTTCCGGGACATTGCAATCCACCCGGTCGGTTCGATTCAAGCGAGCAAAATTGGTCATGCGGCACTGAAATTCAGTTGGAACAGTCTGCTCTTTCGAAACCTGAAAATTGAGAGATTGTTGGCGTCCGATGTGCATTGGGAAATTGCTGATCCAAGCCGCGATTTGATTCCTTACGCTGGCGAAAGCGAAGCCCCGAGCGTTCAGGCGAGTCCAGACCCGAATACGACATTGGCTAGTAGCGTCGACTCAATCATTCAGCCAATGAAGCTGAAAATCGTTGAGGAAGCTTCGAAGCAAAGTCGTGTGCAAGTCGACGTCGCGTCCCGTATTAAGTCTGTATCGGAACGGGTGTTAAAAGCTATGCCAAGCGACGGCACTTTTAATATTTTGAGGCAGACCTCCATTGCAGAAGAAGCGAAAAAGGAACTCGCTACCATCAAGCAATTAATGGCCGAAGATCGACTTGCTAGGAAGGAAAGTGACAAGACAGTCATCTTAATGACGAGCTCTGCACAAAAGAATTTGGTGACGAACTTAGGCAGCTTCAAAGAACTGGATTCGATAAAAGCCCAGAGCGACTCGATTCAGCTTGCAAAACTTGCCGTTGCCAAGGAGTGGAACAGGAACCGTTCGATTGTCCATACGGCATTGACATGCCTAACAGCTTTGCAAAACCCGATCGCGAAGCAAAACGCACTCATGGAACAAGAGAAGCAAGACTCGCGAATATCCAATTCTGATATCCTAACTCACCTCCCGATTGGCTTCACGCGATGCGTTGCTGGCAAGGTCAATGGAGAAGTCCAGTTTCCGAATGTCTCAGTGGATTCGAATGATTATACCTCAGGATTCATTCTCCAATTTTGGAACTTATCCAGTCGTAATTTCCCAGAACGAGAGAATCCTGCAATCGCGTTGAAAGTGAATCGAGATCGAGTCAAGGACGAGGCACCCTGGTTGGTTTGTACAGCCCAAATGGTTGACCTACCACAGTCGGAAGCCACTCAAATCCAAGTCGCACTTGAGCGAAAGCAAAATGGACAAAGTAAAAGTTTGATAACGATCCAACACGCGAATCAAGGCTGGGCTGCTACCATGTCGTTGCCGATCCAAAATTGCTTTGAGTATTCTACAACCGAATCGCTCGTTGACAAAAACATTTTATCTAGTGAAAAGGCGATCGTCATTGCCAGATTGATGGGGAGGACAATTGCTGATGGAAGCCAGCAAGGCGATCTCGTAATCGAGGTCGAAAACGCCAGCATCAATGCGTTGGAAGCCATTCTTAAACCGGGATACGCCTTGGATTCAGAAAAAAAACGAGCTCAAGCGTCCATTCGAGGCACTGAGTTGCTCAATGGCGAGTTGCTAAATATCAATTCGAGGTGGGAGCAGCTAGGAGACGAACACTCTCGTGCACACGAGAGTTGGGCAGCGAGTCTTTTTTCGGTGAACGAACAGTTGCAGCGGCTCGAAACGGTCTTTAAACGGACGACGCGTAACTCGAGTGGGATTTCTCGCTGAGAGGTTGTGTTTCTTATTAAGAGGGCGATTTGATACACAACGCAGAATCATTTTAGCGCTTCGGCCCTCAATTTCATCAGTTAGCGCGAGTCGCGGAGCGACTCGCCCACTTAAAATCACAGCCTCTGAGTGCGCGACAGCCAAACCCATATGCAAAACAAACGACTTGGCAATTCCGACATGTTTCTTTCCCCTTTGGGAATCGGCGCTTGGGCGATCGGAGGTGCTGGGTGGGCTTTCTCCTGGAGTTCACAGGATGATCGCGATTCGGTCAAGGCGATTCACGCTGCGTTGGATGCTGGAATGAATTGGATCGACACAGCAGCTGTATACGGGCTTGGCCATTCGGAAGAAGTAGTCGCTCAAGCGTTAAACAGCTATTCTGGAATGCGCCCGTTCGTGTTTACGAAATGCGGTCGAAACTGGAATCAAGAGCGACAAATCCAAAAGGACTTGAGGGCAACTTCCATTCGTCAAGAATGTGAGAATAGTCTACGTCGATTGCAAATCGAAACCATCGACCTGTATCAAATTCATTGGCCTGAGCCGGACGACGCAATCGAAGAAGGTTGGTCAACTGTTTCTGCACTTCAAAAGGAAGGCAAAGTACGTTGGATCGGCGTTTCTAATTTCAACGTCATCCAGCTGGAAAGGGTGCAGAAAATCGCACCGGTCACTTCTCTCCAGCCTCCTTACTCTCTCATCAGGCCAGACATCGAGCTTGAGACCTTGCCGTATGTACTTCAACATCATATCGGCGTACTTGCTTACTCTCCCATGGGCTCTGGGTTGTTGACGGGAGCCATGACACATCAGCGGGTTGCGAACTTGCCAACGGATGACTGGCGAATTCGAAACGTGCAATTTCAAGAACCGCTTCTCTCACGAAATATAAAGTTAGCTGAAAAACTCAGTGTCATCGGCGCGCGACATGGCCGTACTGTAGGTGAAACGGCACTCGCGTGGGTACTTCATCAACCCGCCATCACTGCAGCCATCGTTGGCATTCGAACCCCTGAGCAAGTTGAAGGTATTCGCGGCGCCTTAGAGTTTCGTCTACACGAAACAGAAATTCAGGAAATCGATGGCTATCGCAAAACGTTGTGAGGCGTAACCTGGGCTGGGCGACAAATAGCATTATCGACATTTTTTGAACAAGATTTTCGAGACTTTTTTGTTCCAGCTTAAACCTAACCCGCTGACTTGGTGAGTATCGCAATCATTAAATGATTTGGTTGCCGAAAGAAACGAAAAGAGGCGAACAATAGCCACTCGAATTGGAATCGCCACCTCCAGAAATCCTTTGGGTGGATTGAATATGTTGGTTCGACTACTTCGATTTTGTGGGTAGTGGATCTTGTTAAAGATCCTCGCGGCATAGGATCTTTAACAAGATCC
>JAYVPJ010000081.1:0-7086 GCA_043757445.1 Pirellula sp.
TCAAACTGTTCAGCACGTGGCAGTCTAGGCATAGCAAATCTCCTTCCCCGTGCAGGATATCAAACAGCCAGCCCCAAGTCAATAGGTGCCTGGCACCTAGTTTGAATAGGTGCCTGGCACCTAGTTTGCCTAGTTTGCTGGATTCCATTTGATCACAGTTAAGGATGACTTCAAACCAGATCAACAGGATGACTTTTTTGTTCAAATGTAGAAGAACTGGATTCGAGTCGGTATCAAGTTCACGTGGGAATTCAACATCACAATTCACGCCAGACACATTGTGACGAACCATGGCTGGAAGATCCTCGACTGGCAGGTCTACTGTTGGTGTGCCATCGGTTGGCGGCTCATTTAGTGATTGAGACTCTTCCTCTTCCAGTTCTTTGACCATCTGCAGTAACTCTTCGGGCGAGAAGAGCAAGAGCTGATCTGGGTTGATTCGTTTTTGTCGCGAACCACGCACGGTACTTAATAGACGCTTGATTCGACGCTCAAGCAAAGCGATCAATTTGTTCTTCTCATCGAGCGTTTGGGTCAGTTTGGGGACATACCACTTTGCGGTTGGGCCGACCTGCCCCACCTACAAAGTGCTGTGTCCCCGGTCATGTTTCTGATAAGAAGGAAGAAGACAAAGCTCCAAAAGGGCCAAGTAATAGCGTCAATGACAATTAATCATATTGGCCCCTTTTGAAGCGCTCACAGGTGGACCTTTGAGTCGCCAGTTTATCGAATGGCTCCCGCCCCAAACCTTGGACTTACATGGATTCTTTCTACTTTGGCCTCCGGCCTTTTTGCAATTTGGCAACGCGATGAATCGAGTTGATGGTTGAAAGGGCTTCTTTGATCGAGATCTTTGATTTTCCCTCCCGTCGCTCGGTGTAGACAATGCCAACTTCGCTCAGTCGTGCTCCCTGATTTATCAAATGCCACAGCACCTCTTCCAAAAACCCATATCCTGCTCCTCGAATCTCATTTAGTTTCAATACTCTCAAACTGCTCACGCGATATAGCCGAAAAGCGCTGCTGCAGTCGCGAACGGACCAGCCTATGATCCGTCTCGCATATGCATTCGCACACTTGCTGACGAATACACGCTTCCAAGAACAACCCTCCATACCTCCGCCCTCAACGTAACGCGATCCTACGATTACGTCCGAGCAATCTCGCTGAGCAAGCAATTTTGGTATCGAACTTGGACTATGACTGAGGTCCGCGTCCAAATTCAATAACCACTCGAAGCCATTATCGATGGCGAACTGCATTCCCGCTCGAATGGCTGTTCCCAGACCAAGTTTGCCGCTTCGGCGGATCAGCGATATCGACGGTTTGACTCGTACCTGCTGTTCTACCCAATCGCTAGTCCCGTCAGGCGAATTATCATCGACCACCAGGATTCTAGCGTTCGGAAGGACGGCTTCAATCTGCTCAAACAGTGTCGGCAAATTATCGCGTTCATTGTAGGTGCAGACCAAAATCAGCAACGAATCTGGATTCGGAGTAGTCAAGGAGTCATTCTCGTTCAGCTCTGATCGTCATCGTCTGTGGAAGCCTCATCCGAGTCCGTGGAATCCGATGGACTGTCGTCTGGTACTGACTCCGTCGGCAATCTCGTTGAACTGAAGTCGTTGGTGACTGGCGTCGGCACTGCGACTTCTAATTCCGATATGTCTTCTGGCGGAACCCGAACAATAGCGGTGAGCGTGTCTCCCTCGTCCAAGCTCATGATGCGAACACCTTGGGTGTTTCGCCCGATGACGCTGATGTCCTTGGCGGCAACACGTTGGATCTTGCCGCGAACCGTCATCATCATCAGTTCGTCCGAGTCGCTGACTGGAACGATACCAACTACGCGACCGTTGCGCTTGGTCGTCTTGATGTCAATGACACCCTTTCCACCGCGGCGTTGAGTGCGGTAACGGTTGGCCGAGTTGAGGTCCTCGGCTTCGTTTTCAGGCTCTTCGGGGATTTCTTCTTCAGTGCTTGAATCTTCGGAGTTTTCATCGTCTACTGCGACGACTTCCTTTCCGGACATTTCATCGCCTGGACCAAAAGTTGTTCGTTTTCCATAACCCAGTTCGCAGACAGTGAGCAAGGTCGCAGTCGGATCGGCTACTACCATCCCAACCAATTCGTCCCCTTTTTTCAAGGAAATACCTTTTACGCCCGAAGTGTTACGGCCCATCGAACGCGCATTGCTCTCGGCAAATCGAATGGCCATGCCGTTCGCGGTTGCCAATACAATTTGGTCGTTAGGCTTTGCCACCACGACGTCAACCAATTCGTCGTCTTCTCGAAGCTTAATCGCGATGATGCCGCCCTTCTTGGGACGACTGTAGGCTTCGAGTTCGGTCTTCTTGATGACGCCCTTCTTCGTTGCCATCATGAGGAAGTGCCCGGGCAGATTGAAATCTCGAACGGAAACACAATCGCGAATCTTTTCTTCGGGGGTCAAGTTCAATAGATTGACCAATGCACGTCCGCGACTTTCGCGGCTCATTTGTGGAATCTCCCAAACCTTCTGCCAATAAACTTTGCCTTGATTGGTGAAGAACAACAAGTGCGCGTGAGTACTGGCGATGAAGAGATGTTCGACGGGATCTTCCTCTTCGGCCCGAAGGCCAGCGATGCCCTTGCCTCCCCGTTTTTGAGCGCGGTAAGTCGTAGCTGGGATACGCTTGATGTAGCCTTGATGCGAGATCGTGACCACCATCGTTTCTTCGGTGATCAAGTCCTCCATGTTGTAGTTGCCCAACTCCTCTTCATCGATCACCGTTCGGCGATCGTTTCCAAACTTGCGAGAAATTTCTTCCAAGTCGGCTTTGATGATGGCGTAGATATTGGCTGGGTCGCTCAAGATCACACGGAACTTTTCGATCTCGGTGAGGATGGAGGCGTGTTCGTCGGTGAGTCGCTCTTGCTCCAGACCAGCCAATTGCCCAAGCGTCATTCGGAGGATTGCATCCGTTTGAACGCTGGTCAAGCGATATACCTCGGCTTTGCCACGTTCCAATTGGAAGTCAGTGTAGCCTCGGTCGCCGAGGGCCCGTTCCATCATGGCGGCTGGGCATTCGACCCCCATCAGCTTTTCTTTGGCTTCGGCTTGAGTCCGACTCTTGCGAATAAGCATGATGATTTCATCAATGTTGGCCAGCGCTAATAGCAGTCCCTCGACAACGTGCTTGCGTTTTCGAGCCGATGCCAATAGAAACTGAGTTCGCCGCCGAATGACGGTAAACCGGTGACGAATAAATTCTTGAAGCAGTTCCTTGATGCTCAGTTCTCGTGGCTTGCCATCGACGAGCGCTAACATGTTGATTGAAAAGGACTCTTGCAGCGACGAGAACTGATAGAGCTGATTGAGAACAACGTGAGGATCGGAGTTCTGTTTGATTTCGATAACGATTCGAACCGGCTCTTTGAGATCGCTTTCATCGCGAATGGCAGAGATGCCTTTGATGCGCTCGCTACGAACGAGGTCGGCGATTCGCTCGATCACTCGATCGCGAAACTGCTGATAAGGAATTTCGCGAACGATCAATCGGGCTTTCTTGCCTTCTTCGACATCGACGCGAGCTCGCATTACGATGGTTGAACGACCGGTGTTGTAGCCTTGTCGGATGGCGTATCGCCCGCAGATGATGCCGCCCGTTGGGAAGTCAGGGCCAGGAATGATTTGGCAGATTTCTGCGATCGAAACGTCCGGATCCTCAATCACCTTGATCAATGCCGCACAGACTTCGCGTAGATTGTGCGGCGGCAAGCTAGTTGCCATACCGACGGCGATTCCGGTTGCGCCGTTGACGAGCAAGTTCGGGAACTTTGACGGCAGGACGACTGGCTCGGTTCTGCGTTCGTCGTAGGTCGGAATAAAGTCGACAGTATCTAGCCGAATGTCATCCAACATCATGGCTGCGGGGGCGGCCAAGCGAGCTTCGGTGTATCGCATGGCAGCGGCCGGTAAACCGGCGATCGAGCCGAAGTTCCCTTGCTTGTCGATTAGCATGTGCCGCATGTTCCATTCCTGAGCCATGCGGACCAAAGTCGGATAGATAATGGCTTCACCGTGTGGGTGATAATTTCCAGACGTGTCGCCAGCAATCTTGGCGCATTTAACCCGAGCGGCTCCTGGCGTGAGGTTCAGGTCGTGCATGGCAACGAGGATGCGTCTCTGACTCGGCTTGAGCCCGTCGCGAACGTCCGGAAGAGCTCGGCTGACAATGACGCTCATGGCGTAGGTCAAGTAACTATTGCGCAATTCGTTTTCGATCGATTCCTCGATCATTCGCTCCCCGCTATTGGCCCCTCCGCCGCCAGAATTCGATGGCAGCGAAGCCGGATCGTTGGCATCAAAATCATCATCAGGCGGGAGGTTCGACACGGAAGAAGCCATTTCGGAATAGAGAATCGAACTGCATCAAAAACACGTAACGCCATTACGCGTTTTATCAGCATTTTCGCTGGGTTTTTGTGCTGTTTTTGCAAGGCAAAAGTATAACAGAATTTACCGATTCGACAACCGTGCTAGCCGATGACTCGGAAGCGCAAGAAACGCGCCTTGATGAACCCGCAGAGCGGCAGTTGAATTGCCCGACGCCTAGGCTAGTGAAGCACGTGATTGCGCGTCCGGATATGTTCTTGGGCTGCGTTGTTTAAACCACTTACGCGTGACGCTTCGGCTTGTAGATTTCGGTCGCTGTACCGAAGTGGACTTCGCCTGCGTTCATAAGCGTTTCGCTAAGCGTCGGGTGCGGGTGAATGGCCTCCGTTAAGTCGCGAACCTCGCACCCCATTTCAATTGCCAAAACCGCTTCCGCAATCAATTCGCCAGCTCCGGAGCCGACGATGCCACAACCTAGTACTCGATGCGTCTCAGGATCAACAAGCCACTTCGTTAATCCGTCTGTTCTGCCGATCGCTTGAGCGCGTCCACTTGCGGCCCATGGGTAGACTTCAATATCGACTTTTCGTCCTTCGCGTTTCGCTTGATCATCCGTCAAGCCCGCCCAAGCTATCTCGGGGTCGGTGAAGACCACCGCAGGGATTGCAGCCTTGTCAAAGAAGGCTGGTTTGCCGAGGATAACCTCGATTGCGACCTTTGCCTCATGGCTGGCTTTGTGCGCGAGCATCGGATCGCCGGCAACGTCGCCTATCGCAAAGATATGAGGATCGTTCGTTCGCTGCTGCTTGTCGCAAACGATGAAGCCCCGCGGGTTAACTTGAACGTTCGTAGTTTCCAATCCAAGCCCTTGGCTTACTGGCCGTCTACCAACGCTGACTAAGACGCGATCAAATCTCTCGTGACCAAATTTGCCTGGACCTTCAAAAGTGACTTCGATTTGATCGTCGACTTCTGCTACGGAGCCGACTTTGGTGTTCAAATAGATTCGATCTTCCAGCAGTTTTTTCAGGCGATTATGAAGCGGTTTAACCAAATCTCGATCGGCGCCTGGCAGCAAGCCATCAGTCCATTCAACGACCGAAACCTTCGAGCCTAAATGGGCATAAACAGTTCCCATCTCTAGACCGATGTAACCGCCACCGATAACTAACAATTTCTTTGGAATATCCACGAGCGCCAATGCGCCTGTCGAATCCATTACTCGACTCGAGCCGATGTCAAAAGATGGCGGCATCGCAGGCACGCTGCCGGTCGCAACCACGCAGAAGTCAAACGTAACCCTTCTTCCTTCGGGGATCGATGCGTCGTCCCCTTCGAGCAACAATGTTGTTGAGTTTTCAAACTTGCCGCGGGCTCTGATTACCTTGACATTGCGTCGCTTGGCAAGTTGACTGAGACCGCCCGTAAGCGTCTCGATAACCTTTTCTTTGCGGGCCCGAACCTTGTTGACATCGATTCTGGGAGCGTCAAATTCGACGCCCCAATCTTCGCTCATCTCATGCACTTCTCCGAGCACTTTGGCGACATGCAGCAGCGCCTTGGAGGGGATACATCCTCGCAACAAACAAGTTCCACCGAGTTTGGATTCCGATTCGATCAGAATCACCTCGAGGCCTTCGTCGGCAGCCAAAAAAGCTGCCGCATAACCACCAGGTCCACCACCCAATACGACAACAGAAGAATGCATGAGTTGTTCAACAAGCTTAGAAATACTATCGGGACATGAATTCGACCACGATGTTAGCGTTCACTGGGAGCGAAATATCGCTTGGTCCAGGATTGCCTTGAATCGTAGCCCTAAGACCTTCACTGTCGAAAGTTACCCAATCCAACGGGATGGGTGAACTATTCGCAATGATTCCGCGATAGAGATTGCGAACCGCTTCGTTGTTTCGAATTTCGATCACATCGCCGGGGCGAAGTACGTACGAAGGGCTGGATACTTTGACACCGTTCACTTTGAAGTGACCATGCGCAACGCCCTGCCGAGCCTGTGGGCGGGTCTTAGCCAGACCGATGCGGCGAACAATATTATCGAGTCTTCTTTCACACATGAGCAACAACGTTTCGCCGGTATTGCCTTTCTTGCGGACTGCGTCATCGAAGTAGCGACGCAACTGACGTTCGCCAAGGCCGTAGTAGTACTTGATCTTTTGCTTCTCAGATAAAGCCGTACCGTAGTTACTTGTTCGGCGCCCCTTGGGGTGCATGCCTGGCGGCTGCTCGCTTCGCTTTTCGTAAGCGCGAACAGCGCCGGCGCTTTCATAAAGCAATGCTCCGAAGCGTCGATTTACTCTGGCCTTGGGGCCTGTATAACGTCCCATTCTGTTTTTCTCATTTCCGAGCAATCGCTCGAAGCAAAAGGTGGTTGCGAGTCATCGCGTCATTGAAAACGCAAGTCGCTTGGCTGAGTCCGATTGACACGAAGTTTGTCGCATCAAAAAACAAACGGCCCTCGGTGTCCCGCGGCCGTTTCAACTCGCTACGTCGCAAGGTGTGGCTCAACCCAATTTCTGGATAATTCAGGGCATTAGTATGCTGAAGAAATGAGAGATTCACAAGCCCAAAAGGAGCTGTAAGGGGTCCGGGCAGGGCCATCGCATGAGAATTCGCCAATGATTATCGCAGAGGACTTGCCTAAGTAAATGCTAGCAGCGAAAGATTGTCGTGAAGGATTTTTCATTTCA
>JAYVPJ010000082.1:0-7066 GCA_043757445.1 Pirellula sp.
GAGCGATTGCAAGAGACACTCGACCGAGTCGGGCCCCATGCGCAGGGAAACCTGCTGCTTCGCAATATCTATCGCACGCTGGCCGATACTCGCAAGTCGCTAGGCCAAGATCGCAATTATTCGTCAGAGGACGAGATACCAGAACCAATAATTCAAATGGCCGGTGAGGCCATAACACCAAGTAAGTTCCTCACCGACCTATCCTATCCTTCGGCGCACGGTCTGCGCGTCGAACGAGAGGCTTCTAGTTTATCGCAGACTGAGGATGAAGAGCAAACTATGAAACGTCAACGTGAAAAACTTTCTCGGTCGAACCGAGGCTCAGCAACGCGTGCGAATCGATCGTTAATTGTCGAATCGCTGGAAGAACGAGCTCTCATGGCGGGTATCTCGGTTAGCAACGCTACGATGGACGAGATTGGGAGTGCGAGTGCTTTTGTCGCAGCTGGTAGTGGCGGTCTCGATATGCCACAGGGCATGACACTCGGGCCGGATGGAAATGTCTACGTCGCATGCAACACTGGAGCCGTTCGCGAATACAACGGAACAACGGGAGCTTACGTAAAGACGTTCGTCAGCCAGGGGTCCGGAGGACTTTCCGGCGGATCCTTCTTCAGCCTTGCCTTCGGGCCCGATAATAACCTCTATGTTGCAAGTCCCGCAACCAACCAAGTGTTGGAATACGACGGCAGCACTGGGGCCTTCCTAAAAGCCTTCGTCACTGCCAGTTCAGGCGGTCTTAACACGCCGAGCGGAGTCACTTTCGGTCCGGATGGCAACTTGTATGTCGGGAGTAGGAACTCGAACGCTGTTATGCGCTATCAAGGTCCAATGGTAGACTCGCCCAGTACTCCCGGCACTCCATTGCCTGCAACAGGCCAAACCGGTGCAACGTTCGTAGCGCCATCCAGCGGCGGCCTGTTTGGACCGATCCATTCGTTGTTTGGACCCGACGGCAACCTTTATGTTGATGGGGGGCAGACTGAAGGCGTCTTGCGATTCAATGGTAGTACGGGCGTGTACATCGATTCGTTTGTTCCGCATGGCAAGGGAAGAGGTATGGCCTTCGATTCAGAAGGTAGGTTGTATGTGGGCGATCAGACAGGAAGTATTGACCGCTATGATACGCTGGGCAATTTCCTTGGTGAAATCGTGCCGCCCTCGCGCTTTCAAACCCGCGGAATGACCTTTGACTCCAATGGCTCGCTCCTCTTTGGTTCTTTTGAATTTGATTCAATCATGCGGTATGATCGAGGAGTGGAAGTGCGCCTTGATACTGCTAGTGAAACACCTTTGAGCGTAAGCTATGCGACAGCGGACGGGAGCGCCGTCGCGTCAACCAACTACTACTCACAGACGGGCACAGTAAAGTTCAAACCGGGCCAGACAACACTGCGTGTCCTATTGGCGACCAAGGACAACTTGGTAGCGGAAGCTAACAAATCCTTTTCCGTCCAGCTGAGCAACCCCACAATTGGGCACACGATCATCGCGGGCAACGGCACAGTCACCCTTTCCGATGACGATAGTACTCGTCAGATCTCAATTGCTGACACATCCGCCATCGAAGGAGACCACTCGGCTCATTACCGAGGCGCCTTCGTTCAGGGCTCCCAGGGATCCGCAACGAGCAATCCGGTAGCATTTGGCCCCGATGGCAATTTTTACTGGGCTAAAACAATAACGAATTCTATCGTTCGGTATAATGGTTCAACCGGAGAATCGATGGGTACTTTTATAGCCGACGATGGGCACATCAAATTGGCACATTCAATCGCTTTTCATGCGGGGTACCTATACGTTTCCAGTCAGTTAACGAATGACGTGATTCGCTACGACGCAACCACGGGTTTCTTCAAGGATGTGTTCGTTACTGCCGGTAGCGGCGGATTGTCGCGTGTTGAGGAAATGACCTTCGGACCAGATGGCAACAATGATGGATTTGAAGATCTATACGTGAGCAGTGGAGGCAATAATAGCGTCCTACGCTATGACGGTAAGACAGGACTTCCCCTAGAAGTGTCAGGAAAGTCCCCAGGAAGTTTCATCACCGCCGCGTCGGGAGGGTTGATAGCGCCGAGGGGATTGACGTTCGATTCATCGAACACCTACCTTTACGTCGCAAGCAATGGTTCCAATCAGATCCTCAAATACAGTGCAGTCACCGGTAACTATATTGGTGTCGTAGGGAGTACTGGTTTGTCAGCGCCATGGTCGGTTAAAATCGGTCCAGATGGCCTACTTTACGTAAGTGGCTTTGGAAACAGTCGATTGATGCGATTTACCACGGGCGGCGACTATGTTGATGATTTCGTTCCCACAACAAGTGGTGGCGGACTGAATAGCCCATCGTGGATGACCTTTGGCCCAGATGGTGATTTGTATGTGACCAGTAACAATAGTCAAATAATGCGATTCGGAACTGAATCCGAAGCGGTGTTGACTGTAACCAATTCCACGCGAAGCACTCTTCCAATAGTCGTGAACTACGCCACCTCCAATGGCTCAGCATGGGCTGGTAGCGACTTCGGCGCAAAAGATGTCTTAGTTGCATCAACCGGCACAGTTACCTTTGCACCTGGTGTGACCACCGAAACGATACGCATTCCAATACTGGATGATACCATTGCGGAGCCAACGGAGACATTCAACGTCAACTTGTCTAACCCAGTTGCGGCAACCTTCGCTCGTGGCCAAGCTGTCGTTAGCATTCTGGACAACGATCCCTTCACCAAATTCTATGTGGTAGACGATGCGACTACCGATAAGACTTATGAGTACCAAGCAAGCGGAGCGGCCGTCGAGAACTATGGACTCAATGGTGGCAACACCGCTCCACGCGGGGCTGCCAGCACTTCAACCGGCACGACCGTTTGGGTTGTCGACGCAAATAAGAATGTCTATTTGTACGACACCCGTGGAAACATGGTGGGATCTTGGACTGCCGGTGGACTGGCATCAAATGCACAAGTTGAAGGAATCGCCACCGATGGCAAAGATGTGTGGTTGGTCGACAACCAAGCCGATCGCGTGTACTACTATGCTGGTGCGGCTTCGTTAACTTCAGGGAGCCCGAATGCGACCAGCAGCTTTAGCTTGAATAGCGGCAACAAGAACGCCAAGGACATTGTCACGGACGGCAACTACTTGTGGGTTGTCAACGACAGCCAAAACGACAAAGTGTTCAAGTACACAGTTGCTGGCACTTACGTTGGCAGTTGGACGATATCGACATCGGGTGCGGGAAGCCCAACGGGAATCACGCTGGACCCAGCCAACGTATCGAACATTTGGATCGTCGATAATGGTACGGACAGAGTGTATCAATACAATGCGGCTGCGGGGATCACGTCGGGAAGCAAGTCCGCGAACTCAAGCTTCGCGCTGGCGGCAGATAACACGAACCCACAAGGGATCGCAGATCCAACACCGCCTAACAACGGCAGACAGCTATTTAGTGCACTCATGGCACCACCGGTTTCGTCCAAGGATATCGACTCTGCACTTACCCAGTTGTCTGATGACTACTTGCAAAGCCGTACCGATAGTCCATTCACTCTCAATCGCGAAGTCTATCGTCAGAATGAGGCCCCATTCTCAACTCAACCGACCAAGCAACCGACAGCCGACGGCGCTAGCCGCGGTGCATCGCAGACGCTATACGCTCGAGCGAACGAAGCGACGTTGGACCGCGGTCGGCAACGAAGCGATTGCTTGTTCGCTATGAGCACGTATCGCCTTATTGCTCAACTGCCCGTATCCATGCCTCGTTGAATGCGACGTGTTTGATTCCCTTCATTTCGGGTTTCTTTTTCCCGTCAACAGCCGGCTCTTCCGAAGCGATGAAGCAGCTGTAGATTGCATGAAGCGTTCCGTCGCGTCCTTGAATGATTGCCGGATAGTGGTATCTGCCGGCCGCATGTTTTTCTAAATGCCGCGTTGTGTTCCAAGTCCGCCCCTCATCCTCGGACAAAGAGACCACCAGGCTTGCACGGCTCGACTTCGAATCGTTGTAGATGAGTGCCCAGTGCCCGTTTGCTAGTCGCACGCCATCTATGCCACTGCCGGGGTTGGGCAGATCCGAATCGTCAACTGGCCCCCAAGTCAAACCATCATCGTTCGATTCAGAAACACGAATGCAACCGCGCGGACCATTCTCGCGCATGTAAGCGACCAGTGTTCTGTTGTCACGGCGCAATACGGTCGGCTGAATGTTCCCGAAACCGATCAGCGGTTTGCTTGCATACCATGTCGACCCACCGTCGTCGCTGACTGCCATGATCGAAATCGCAAAGGTGTCGGAATAGAGTGGAAGGAGAATACGACCGGTGGGTAACACGGTCGGCTTGCATCGCGGTGCCCAGCCCATGCGTTGGTAGAGCGGATCTCGCAGCTTCGCGACCTGTGCATCTGGGCCGCCGATCGCGCCCCGCGGAGGCTTAATCTTGCCATCACCGAGCAACCTAATCGCCTCATCTGCGAAGTCAATGGGTTTAAGGAGAATTAGCCCTTCGCGATCCCACTTGGGCGTGCCCCCATGTTGATAGTCGGTTGACACACGGTAATTCATCAGGCAAGACTCCCAACTACCGCCCACAATCGTCGGCCAGAAGAGCCATAGCTGGGCCCTACTGTCGATCATCATGCAGGTGTTGCAGTCAGGGAAGCCACGCCTGTCGGCCATTATAAACGAATCACTCCAAGTCTTCTTGTCCTTGGATTTTCGAGCGCCGAGTACAGCGGCGTCTGCGTCTTCAACGTCGCCGTACCAGGAGGCCAACAATTCGCCATTGGCCATTTCGACAATGCCTGGTGCATGGGTCTGCTGTTCGACCGGCACGAATATTTGCTCGGCTTCAAAGCGAGGTGCATCTTGTAACTGCCAAACCGGCGGTTTGTTTTTTCTTTGTTGTTCAAGCCAGCCCAAGCCCGCTTCGAAAATAATATCGTGTCCACCTTGAAAGATCGTTGCTTGGGTGGTTCCCGATACGCGTCGGAAGAGTACGGGCTTACTTTGGAAAAGTACATCGTCAATTTCTTGTCGCAGCGTTGCTGGCATCTCCGGGGACTTTATCATTTCGGAAATGATTGCCGAAGAGATTTGATCCGCGGCCGTGGCTACGGCGTTGAATGCGTTAAGTGTGTGGCTAACGGGAACGCTCCCGTCGTGGCCGTCGGTGATACCGGTATTGATGGACAGGTTTACGTTCTTTGCGTTGGCCAACCAAGCGGAAGCCGAGCGAATTCGGTATTGTTCGTCCACGGCAGCAGATGTGCCGGGCGGACCGCCGCAAACATTTTCGAGCATGCTTGTGTACGGAAGTTTGCGATGTTCGGTTTCGGCGTGCCAGGCCTTGAGATCATTTATCGGGCACCAAGCCGAGACTCCGGCCCAAATTTCCGGAGCACGACCTGCCATCAGTAGCGATCCATATCCGCCCCCTGACGTACCGATAAGGTAGATCCGATTCGCATCGATCTTGCAGTTCCTTTTCGCGTACTCGACTGCGCTCAAAATGTCTTGAATGACGAGTTCAGACCCACATGCTTCGGGCCGCAGATTCACGCCACGAAAATTTGGATGCATCAATACCCAGCCTTTGGCGATACACCAGTCTCCATAGGTTGAGTTTGCTTGAGTGTAATCCCCGCTCCAAGAGTGAAGAGCGATGAGCAGAGGCTTCGGCTCATCGCCGCCCGGATCATAGAACAACGATGGTTGAAGCGAGTTGTCAGCCAAACTGAAGTATTGGATAGCCCTTACTTGAGCTGGCCACCCTGTGACTTCTTGACTGTTCGCCGTTGATAAGCAAGCCATGTTGGCCAGGAGCAAAATAATTAAGTTCAATGGGGAATTCGAGTGAGGATTCATGTGATTTCATTCTGTTAAGGATAGTAGAAAGAATCCATGTAAGTCCAAGGTTTGGGGCGGGAGCCATTCGATAAACTGGCGACTCAAACCCGTGGTCATGTTTTTAGACACGCCACACTTTCGCACCCCAAACCTCTGGAACAAGGATACTGACCATGATGACTCTCGCATTAGACCTGGGCAAGTTCAATACTATGTGTTGTTTTTTTGACTCCGAGACACGCAAACATGAGTTTATCGTTGCCGCGACTCAACGCGAGTACCTCACTAAAATCTTCAAGCTTAAGCACGTGGACATCGTCGTCATGGAAGCGTGTGGGCCTTGCGGCTGGATCAGCGATCTTTGCCAAGAGTTGGGACTTAAGACGTTCGTTTGCTCAACCAATGAAGATGCATGGAAATGGGCCAACGTCAAGCGAAAGACCGATCGCGATGACGCTCTTAAGCTCGCTCGATTGTTCATCTTGAATGAACTCAAACCTGTCCATGTTCCTTCAAAAGAGCATCGAGAGTTCCGACTTCTTGGTTCCAAAGCAATTCCAATCGGGCGAAAGCGGTGTACGAACGTATCCACGGCAAGCAAAAGACACGCAGGAAAAAGGCTGCAATCGCTTTGGCACGTAAACTAGTGGTCGTTGCTTGGGCCATGCTTCGCAATAAGACTGACTGGGACCCAGCCATCATGGCCAAAGTCACTTCGTCGTACAAAGGAGGCGAGCCAAGAGTCGAAACAGCCCAGAACGCATCCAGTGTGTCGGCACCTAAAGAAAAAACCTTAACTGAGTCGCCTGAGCGTGTAGAGCGAGTCATTGCCACCAAGCCTAAGGAGCGTTCCATCAGAGCGACGACAGGCCTCACAGGTAAAGTCAAGACGCCTGGCCGCAGAGTTGTGATTGACGCAGCCGAAGCGAAAGTTCGCAAGCCTTCACGGAGGGCAGTTGCAACGTAGCGAAACACGGCTATCCGAGAACGCAAATGTGTTTTGAAACATGCAAGGATTGATGAGACGATGCGACCACTCCCAAGAGAGGACATGAGCAATCATGCACCGCGTATCGACAACTCGTATAGTCGTTTAGTCAAATCACATTTTGGAACCGAAGGCAACAGTGATCGCTCGACACAGGACCACGCTGCGCAAAACGAAGTGCCACTGAAAATGTGACGAAAAAGATTATTGAAAAATAGTGGCGA
>JAYVPJ010000083.1:0-70191 GCA_043757445.1 Pirellula sp.
GTGTATTTCTTGAATCGATAGGCCATCGAAGGTGGGCAAGCTAGGACTGAATCGTCGCAAAGGAATCGCTCGATGTCAGCCGCCAGGGCGCTGGCAGACTCATATCGTCGCGATCGGTCCTTTTCGAGCGTCTTCATAACGATCCAATCCAGCTCACCGCGCAACTGCTGGCAGAGCTTGTTCGGCTCCACTCTGCGCGCATCCGAAATGGTCGATAATGCTTGTGCATTGAGTGTGCTAACGCGCGCACTGGGCCGGGGCGGATCGACTTCGCGAATCATCCGACGCATCTCGTCAAAGCCGACGGTTTTCAAAGTCTCGCTTTCGAATGGCGTGTGTCCGGTAAGGATTTCATAGAGCAAAACGCCGAGTGAATAGACGTCGCTACGTGTATCGACATCGACGCTGCTTTCGCCAGCTTGCTCGGGGCTCATGTACAACGGTGTACCGATCATTTGACTGAAGCCAGTATGCACCGACTTGTCAGACAATTGATGACCGATGGCTTTGGCAACACCGAAATCGATGACTTTGGGGACCGGCGTGACATCATGCATTTCGACTAGAACGTTACTAGGTTTGATGTCGCGGTGAATGATCCCTTTTTGGTGTGCGTATTGAACTGCATGACAGACCGTGACCAGCAGCTTGAGCCGCTCGCGGGCATTGAACTGCCGTTTATCGCAGAACTCGGTAATCGGAATCCCTTTGACTAGTTCCATCGCGAAATAGGGGCGACCCAAATCAGTGGTCCCGACATCCAACACGCGAGCGATGTTGGGATGATTCATCATTGCCAGCGCTTGACGTTCGGCTTCAAAGCGAGCCACGACTTGTTGCGAATCCATGCCGGGCTTGATGAGTTTCAGTGCCACGCTGCGTCGGACAGGTTCTTTTTGCACGGCCATATAGACCGTACCCATGCCCCCTTCGCCGATTTGCTCGAGAAGTTTGTAAGGGCCAATTTGTGTGCCTAGCTTTTCGGTATCGGCGGGTGGGGATGCTAAGGTGGTGGCAGCAATACCAGGTGGGGGTGCCTCCAGAAAGGAGGAGGATTCGTCGTGGGCGCGGAGCAGGATTAGTATACGGTGGAGTAGAGTCTCGTTTTTTCCGCAAACTTGCTGCAAGTATTCACTACGCGTTTCCAGCGACGGAATTCCCGATGCGATCTTGAAAATATTTTCTTCGTCCAGCAAGTTGTCAACCATCTCGCACCTCAGACAGATTTTGGCCTCTATTCTCAGTGCGAGAATGAGCAATAAAGTATGAAGTAGAAACTTCAGAAATACTTGATTTGGCGTTGGCTAACTTTCCTAGCTGGGCCCCCTAGAAATCTCGACGCGTAACCACGCCTTTGCATAAAGCCAGTCTGTGTAGGCAGTTCTGGAGGTGATCCCCAATGCTTGTGCTGCCTGTTCATTCGTCAAGCCTGCAAAAAACCTCATCTTTACGAGTTCGGCCTTACGTGAGTCCTTAATAGCTAGCCGGTCCAGTGCGTCGTGCAAGGCGATTAGGTCAAGTTCCGACGACTGGATCTCAGGGTCAATTTGGGAGAGTTCCACACGTTGCATCCCACCGCCAGCCTGTGGTCCAGCTTTGCGGCGCGCGTTCTCAACAAGAATGCGCCGCATCGCCTCAGCCGCTGCTCCAAAAAAATGCCCTCGGCTATTCCATTCCTTCAGACCGTCTCCACCATTCAACCTAACGTACGCCTCATGCACCAGTGCCGTTGCTTGCAGCGTCTGCCCAGGTTTCTCCTGTGCGAGCCTTGCCGCCGCCAGCTTCCGCAACTCGTCATAGACAAGCGGCAGCAACTTCTCGGCCGCTGAAGGATCGCCGGATTCAATCTGGCTCAGGATTTGGGTGATGTCGTGCATAGAGGAAGGCTCGGTAGGACGAAAATTCTGTCTTCAGTATACCGTAGGCGTCCTGCGCATGTTTTGACAGGCGAGACGCCCGTGCAACGAGATCAATCACCCAGCGCGTGAATGGTGTTATGTATTACGCCTTGCTTGGGTTGTCCGTCTGCAGTCCGGAAAGAAAACTTGATCTCCATGCACCAAGTTGGCGCTAATTCATCCACCACGATGCGAACGGCTTTTCCGTCCGGCGAAAGTTCGGTCAAACGGACTTGCAAACTCCTTTCGTCGTAGTGGTCTGACCCGTACTTCTTGGTGCGTTTCAAAGCCCAGACTTTAACAGAAATGTTTTTCGGATCGATCGACGACGGTTCAATGGTTTCAGCAAATGTTAAATGCAAACCTGATTTCTTGGCTTGAAGGGCAATTGGCAATACGCATGGTTGGCCGGTTGCACGAAGTCGATACAGACCTCCTGGGCTCGTCGCGTTTCCTGCCCAAGCGAACATGCCGCACAAATAAAGCTCTTGGTCCTGGGGACGAAATCGCCCCCGCATCACCCCTGTGGGAAAGAGTGGTATCGGCAACTCAATCATTCCCCCTTGTCGGACGTCACCAACTTGTTCGTGCAACACCGAGAACACTTTGCCATAGCCGTACGACAGGTTAAGCAGACTGCCGTTGAGTGCTTTCCAGCGCGGGCTATCCACCCACAATAACTCCGCTGGAGACCGATCGAACGCGTTGGTGATCCAACAAAGTGGGGGCTCCATGGCCGAATCCGATTCGTCCGTGACGTCGTGGTAGCCAAACATGTTGCCATAAAAATTGGGTTTGCCAGAGTCGTTCAGTGTAACCCAATTGATTCGGTTCTTTGGGTTCCAAAATCCTTCTTGGTCTGTGACGACAAAGGAGCCATCGGGATTGAGACAAACACCATTTGCTGCACGGAATCCTGTCGCGATAATATCGGTGCGTGAACCATCTGGAGTCACGCGAAGGAGCGTACCGTGTTGAGGCACGACGGCAGTCAATGCATGTCGACCTGACTTCGCATAGTAAAAATTTCCTGCCGCATCGACTTGCAAGCCCATCGCGAATTCATGAAAGTGTTCGGTGACTTGATGGTCATTATTGAGGCACTGATAAAAGTCGGTTTCTCCGTCGCCGTTCAAATCATGAAGTACGGCCAGCTGGTCGCGACATGTAAGATAGATCTTCTCTTGGATCACCTTCAAACCGAGGGGTTGATAGAGTCCCGATGCGATACGTTGCCATTTGAGAATCCCATTGTCCTTCAGTTGGACTCGCCAAACATCTCCATCCCAAGTGCAGATAGCCATGCTTCCGTCAGCAAAGAAGTCGAGGCCTGTAAATCGCATCTGAGCTAGCCAGGGATTTGACTCAGGAGCACTTAATACGTCTACTGCGAAGGGACCCTTTTCAAACGAGGTAGTTGTCGTTGTCTCTAAGATCTGCGGCCATTGCGATGGACCACCCATCGTGAGCGGCTTCAAGTCGAACGAGGTATCGGCCAATTCTGCACCGATGGCTTTGGTTAGCATTGCCAAATTCATTTTCGACTCTGGCTCGCTGCTGGTCGCCCAAACAGTGAGCTTGAGCGAATCCTTGCCCGCAGGGATTTTCACTCGCAAGTAACCGGCCTCGTTGACCCAGGAGAGTTTCTGCGTAGCCGGCAGTACACCAACGGCAAGGTTGGTTGTCAAAACAGCGGACGGTGCCTCTTTGTCGCCCACCAAGTCTTCGAAGCCGCTCTCGGTTGTGTCCGCCACTTGCAGTATGAGTTCGCGATCTCTGGGACCTATGTTTAAAGTTCGCAAAAAGGTCATCGGTAGTTTCCCGCCCGTGCCGGATGTCGAACCTAGTGATTCAAGCAGTTCTGTATTTCCAATAGAATAGGCAAATACAACCTTGGAACCGTGATGGTAGAGCCCTTGATACTTGCCCCATTTTTTTGGCAATGGACCGTAGCGTCGATTGTCTCTCCCCTCGACTCGCTGATCATCATCAAACGAACCTGTCGACGGATCAGCCCAACCAGGTCCATTTCCATTTGCTAAAACAATATTGCCACTGACCCGAGGATGGATTTGGTGTTCTCCGTTGAGTTGAATATCGCGCCAGTCGATGAACCTAGAGCCCTTGCCACTCTCCTGCGCGTGCCAGGCGGCCGAGACCCGGAGTGTGTCCGTATCAAAGATCATCCATTGGTCGCCGCGAGAGACACCGCCAGCTCCAGAGTCAAGTCTCACGGCGGTCCCTTTGTATGCGATGTTAAGATCTCGCCCTGGCGTCTCATAGCAGTGGGTCAAGCTAGATCCGTAGTCCATTGCACTCCATGCTTCGATCTTACTCGGTTCCGGTCCGCGTGTATCCCCTATTGGCAAACTAGCAAGGTACGCTGGGTCAACGTTCGCGAGTTGCGCGGGATTGTGAGGACGCAAATAGGTTTCGCGTAGGTAGTGCAAGACGTCATACTTTTGCGATGGGACCATCCATGTTTGGGCGGGCATGAAACCGAATCCACGGGTCAAGGTCCGATACATGGATAACGGATCGCTGCCATTCTTAAACTTCCCTTCGGCAAATCGCACGGCCGTCGGAAGTGAACCCACTTGCTCTTTCGTACCATGGCAGTTGCCGCAAACACGTTGATAGATAGCTTCTCCGCGAGCCAATGAGTCCTGTCCCCAGTCGTTGATGAATCCAGCGTGATCAATTCGCTCTTCGTATTCTGGTAATTTTAGGGTAAGCAGCGCATCGGAAGGCTGCAATTCCTTAGAACGAAGAACCCCTCCATCCCGAATTTCTATCAAATAGCGGATCAAATCAAGAAACTGCTGCCTACTGGTCAACTGATTGATTTGCCCCGCAGGCATAATCGACTTGGTTTGGTTGACGAAACTGGCGATATCTTTCTGGAGCACTGTTGCAAGTTGGTTGTTGCCGTCGCGCAGAATCAACTTGGCGTCGGTACGTTCCACCAACAAACCAGTCAAGGTTTCTCCGTCCGAGGTGAGGACGCTTGCAGACTCGAATCCTTTGCGAATAGATTTCGAGGGATCGAGGACCGCCTCAACGATACCCTCGTTCGTCAACGGATCTTTGACAGTTGCAAGATTGGGGCCGAGGCTCGTCTGGAAGCCGTCTCCTACGGAATGGCATTTCGAACAAGCCATAGACGGTTGGAAAAAGACAATCGCACCGCGGGCAGCATCCCCCTCGCGTTGGGCCTTTTCAGCAAGCTCTCTTGGCGCAATGCGTTGGAGTTCTTGCTCAAGAAACTGTGCATTGGCACTTTCATATCGAAAATCGACAGCAACAAGGAAAGCAAAACAAGTCACGAGAAAAGAGCGTGAAATCATGGGGGTCTCAAAAACGACGTTTTCGTAACTAACTGGCGATTAAATCAAGGGATTGGTAAAACTCATAGGTGCAAATTCTCGGAAGGAACGGCTACTTTGATTTTCGATTGCGTAATAGTTCTTGTAAATTGCTCGCAAGTGTTTGAAGTTCGTTTAATGAAAACTTACTAAGTTCCGCTTCGGAAAGAACTGGAAGGTCAAGAACTTCCTGAAGCGTGGTTAGTCGACCACAAAGCTCTCCCACTGCTTTGCCCTCTGCTTTACCCTCTGCTTTACCCTCTGCTTTGCCCTCAGCTTTGCCCTCAGCTTTGCCCTCAGCTTTACCCTCTGCTTTGCCTTCAGTCTTGCCTAGTTCGATCGCATAATCCAACCTTGCTTGTTCATCGCGCTGCGACTTAAGCCTAGCTTCGTAAACGCTTCTTTCTGCTGGACTTCGTGATATCATTTCCAATACTCCTACCGCTTCTTCAAAAATGGGATCGGGTAATGAAGCGAGAAGCGTTGTTGGCAACTCGCCCTTCGCATAACGGAAAAAATGAATCCACTGATCTCTAGGATCAACGATACTTGCATTATGGTCCAACTGTCTGTATTTTGGCAACTCAAGCAAGTGAATTTGCAAGCAATCACTCAAAAGCAACCCATCTTTTGTTCGTAGTTGAAAGTCGTGGCAATAACTAGGCAATTTGGGAAAAAGGCTGGCGTCCAATATACAAATACCAATTGACGGTCGTAAAAGATGATAGCCATCACCCTCGCCAATTTGACCAACCAGCTGGCTTGATACGTAGTACGTTAGTCTTTTTGCAAGCCCAGGTTGAATCGCTCGCTGCACTTCAATATTGAACATGCGCTCGTCAATATCGGTGGCGAGAATATCAAGGACTGCAAGCTTGTCACCATCAAATTCCTTGCCAACAATTGGATTCAGAATTGTCACTTGAGTAATCGGTGAATCGGGTCGCAAGACTGCATTCAGGAAATGCAATGTAATTTTTGGGTGCTCAGGATGACCCAACAATAAATGGCATGCGAAGTCGACGCGAGGATCAATGGTAATTGGCTTCATGTTCAGATCGCTTCATTTGCTCCCAGACGAGAATTCCAATTCGCGACTACGCCCTGTTTCACGAATCGTTTTGAGACGTGTAGACATAGTCTTTACGCGATTCGGTTCTCTTTCGGCGAGGTTATTGGACTGTTTTAAGTCGGAGGCAAGGTTATAAAGTTCTAATAAGGGGGTTTCTGTTTTTCCGGAATCAACATTTTTCTTTCCTGCTCCTTTTTCGATTAGCACCCAGTCTTTTTCTCTCAAGGCGAGCGGACTCGAGTTGTTGCCTTGAAGGACGAGATGGTCGCGGCAAGGCTTATCGAGCTTCTGTCCGAGCCAAGCGGGCAGCACGTTGATGCTGTCTGGGCCAGCGTTCACATCGAGTTTTTGGTCCGTCAACGCCGCAAAACTAGCAAGTGCATCTAGGTGCCCCATCAATGCGGCCGAAATGCTCGCTTTGGCGATTCGCTTAGGCCATCGAGCGATAAAAGGAACACGATGACCACCCTCGTAGAGTGACCCCTTGCTTGCACGCAGAACACCGTTGGGTGATTGTTTACTGTGCAGCGCATTGGTGCCGTCGTCGTACGTGTCTTTGATAGCCCCTCCGTTATCGCTCGTGAAAATAACCAGCGTGTCTTCGGCGAGTCCATTACGATCCAATGCTTCCATCAACTTGCCTATAGACCAATCGAGTTGATGGATAACGTCACCGCGCCAGCCGCACTCACTTGTCCCTCGGAATCGCGGATGCGGCACCATTGGTTCATGGATATCATGTGTTGAATAGAACAAGAAAAATGGTGTCGACTTGCTTGCTTCAATGAAGTCTACCGCTTTGCCAGTAAGGACATCGGCTATGTCCTCATCGACCCAACGGGCCGCTTTTCCGCCGGTCATGAAGCCGATACGAGGAATGCCGTTGATAACCGTGTCTTTGTGGCCAGGACCTCCCTGTATTTTCAATTCTACGTTAGGGTCGATTCCCGTTGGTTCATCGCCAATCTTCTTTCCAAAACTGACTTCTATCGGGTCGGCGGGATCGTAGCCGACAACGCGTCGATTCTCCACGAATACACACGGGACGCGATCGCCGGTGGCAGGAATGACAAAGGCATAGTCAAATCCGATCTCAAGCGGGCCGGGTTTGATTTCAATGTTGTAGTCGGTCTTTGGCGGAGCTCCCAATCCAAGATGCCATTTGCCAACGACACCTGTCTTGTATCCTGCATTCTTCATCACGGTTGCGATGGTTGTCGTGCCCGGCTGAATCAGTGCAGATTGATCGCCCCGTGCGATTCCAGTATTCGGTTCCCGCCAAGCATACCGCCCTGTTAACAACGCAAAGCGGGTCGGTGTACATACCGCGGCGGTTGAATGTGCATCGGTGAATCGGCATCCCTGCGCAGCAAGTCTATCAAGATTTGGTGTCTTTACCTTAGTCGCTCCATAACAGCCAAGATCGGCGTAACCAAGATCATCCGCGATGATGTAAATCACGTTAGGCTTTGATGCATTCTGGTCTGTTGCAGAAGTGGAGCCACACACATTTACTAAGAGGATAAGCAAGACTATAGGTATATAAAACAAGCGATAACTGAATCGCATGGCCAATCCGAGAAATGAAACAGGAAGCCTTCGAAAAGTTGCATTTTTCATGGAGGGTCTCATTTTTTCTTTACTTCTGATTTTTCGAATTCTGCTTTTTGTTTCGAACAGTGTCACCGGGTGCTACAGCGTTCTCCAGCATGGCGTCGAGGCGCATCCGCATGTCCATCACCTTTCCGGGCTCTGTGTCGACCAAATTTTTCGTCTCGGCAATATCTTTCAAGAGGTTATAAAGTTCCATTCGTTCGGAATTCGCTTCAGCCACAGTCTGCTCCTCAGCGTCCTTGTCCGAAGGGCTGACCAAAAGTTTCCAGTCGCCCATCCGAATAGCAGCCACGCCAGGCTTGTTGCCTACCAACAAGATAGCATCATGTGGTGACTTTGCATTTTGAGTTAGCACGGGCCAAATATCGAGCCAGTCTGGTTGCAATGTTTGCTCTATGGGTGCGCGAGTCGGCGAGCAAACCGGTTGCACATAGAACGACTTGAGTATCGCACCGTCCTTTGCAAGTTTGTCAATGTTAGGTGTTCGGATGTCGGAACCGCCATTGAAACCACAGTCAGCAAAGCCGAGATCGTCGATCAAGAAATAGACAATATTGGGCTTGGAATGCGCTTCGCTCCCTGCCCCATCGAGTGCAGTAACGTTGAGAGGAACGAGTGAAAGTAGGAGTGGAACGCAAATCGAAAACTTCATGGCTATGACCTCAACGAGTCTAAAGTGACCGCTTATAGGCGACGTATCTGCTGCTAACAAGATTTCTATTGGAAGTCTCGATTCAACCACGGCTCGACGGCCATCTACCTCGGCTTTGCCACGCACTTAGTGCGATATCTTCCTCGTCGCGTGCGCTTCGGTGGGCGTTTGAGAGTTTATGCTTGGCAACGGACATCATCCGCTTTAAAAATTTGTCCCATAAAAGACCAATCGCACGACTGTCACCCTCGCGTAGTCTTATGATACTCGTTGGCATGCGTTCCCATTTTCTTCTGCGCAGTAAGTCCGAGTGACTCATGTACAAAACCCACCGAATCTCATTGTAGCGGATTTTCTGACACCTCTCGCCAATTTCTTACCATCGAATACGTGCTATAGCTCCACGATTCGAACAGAAGCAATTGGAAATGATAAGTCGAATTGGATTTTACTTTACCAGGTCAATCGGCTTGATCAGCTGTTCTTTATAAAACGTCGCGGGCTTGAAACCGAAATTGTTCGGCTTGTACTTGTCAGAAACCGTTACGCTTGCCTTGGCCGGAATCACCCCCTCGAGTCCTGTCATCCAGTAGGTTGCGTTCACAACCAATCGTCGCAAATCCTCAGAAAGAAAATCGTTGGCTGCACCCATTGTTGTGCAAAACAATTTTCCCAATTTTCCGTTTGGCATCTGGTATTCTTTGGTCCATGCTAGTGGCATCATCGGGTTGTTCTTGGGACCCTCAAGTGGCGGATCCGTCGGATTCATGCCTTTCAATACTTGGCCTTGGAGCAATACAGTGGCCGTATTCGGCAAACGCACAACGCCGTATACGTCGGACGGACCAAATACGTCACTCACCCCTTTGAGAATTGGAGAAGCTTTCGCGGAGTCAACAATTACTCCTCGAGTTGCTTGCGAAGCGTGGTCGCCGTGGTGCGAATGCCAAGTTTCGCCAACGATCTGCTGGCCAAACCCGCCTTCCCATTCCTTGCTATTAAATGCCCACTTTTTATACGGGGACTTCGAGTCCGCGGGAAAGTTGAATGGATGGGTTGAAGTTCGGAGAGCAACGAATGGCTTGCCTCCCATCATGAACTTTTCGAAGTGAGCCATTTGCCAATCCGGCAACGAACGGAATCGCAAACACATGATCAATGCATCCGCGTCATCGAGGTGATGCAAGCCTGGGATATTGTTCTGGTAGTTTGGATCGACAGTATGCGTATCTGGATTGATTGAGAACAATACAACGCAATCGAAACCGTGCTGCTCGGACAATAACTTTCCCAGCATCGGCATCGATTCTTCAGATCGGTACTCCTCGTCTCCGGAGATCAACACGATCTTTTTGCCTTTGCCGGGCAAGCTAACGCTGGCAGCACCTGGCATCACAACCCACGGATCAATTTCCTCTCGCAAGCGTCGCACCCAAATGTTGCGGAATCGAGTGGAATTCCCATGATCCTGAAGTAGGAGGTGGCCTTTGGAAGGATGCGGTTTGTATTTTGCGACCTCTTGATGGGCCATGGGTCCAATGAGCTCTTTTGCATTTTGAACCAAAACGCCATTGTGAAAAACCGTTGCCCGCGCAGGCTTCACCAAATTCTCGCCGTCAAAGCGTGGTGCTTCAAAGATGATATCGTATACGTTCCATTGACCTGGCGCTTTGGTAACATTGACCTGTGGCGGGAACTGGCCGTAAATAGAAGCGGCTTGGCCGTCCGCGTAGGAATCGTTGTTATAGCTATCGAGAATTTGGATTTCGTATTTACCCATGATGATTACACCGCTATTGCCTCGCCCTTGCGAATCACTTTTGATCTCCGCCGGTGCCGACCATTCGATGTGCAATTGCATGTCTCCGAACTCCTTGCGAGTCACAATCGAGCCACTACCACCGACTGCTTCGAAGAATCCATCTCCAACTTTCCATGGGGCTGCTTCGTCAATCTTTCCTGCCTTTTTCCACTCTGATAGATCTTTACCGTCAAACAAGATCGTAGCGTCCGAGGGGGCTTGGCCCAGCGAATCGCCCGACTTGACAACCGTTGGACGGGGTCTGTATTTATCATGTACGCGCCATTGACTGTTCGGAAGGACAGGCGTGTCGGTGTAACCCACCCCCGGACCGAGCGGCGCCTGGGCCTCGACTTGACCTAGCGCTGAAAATGTAGCAGGTACAATTGCGGAGATTACGCCTAGCACTTTAAATGGTTTGATTAGGCTGCGTAAGTACTTTTGCATAGTGGAACTCTCGAGGTTTCAAGCTTAAGGTGAATGGCAATATACGACTTGGGATTGTCAAACATCGTTGCACGACGTTCCGCGTCGGGAGTCCTAGCCGTCGGGAGTCCTGCGACGCGGAGCGTCGCACAACTAAAGTTACATGTGATGGTGGATTTAGGTGGCCTCATTTGACACAGCCGACAAAAGTCACTCTTGGTCTGTAGCTTGGGACCATTTGTCCCGAGCTTAAAGGAATTCGTACGGAATAAGTGATGGTCGGGACGATGGTCCCAACCTACTTGCACTTTTGTCGGTTTTGCTTATTTAATCGGTTCGCTCTGTTTTCCGGCTTCGATAGCAAACAGCCGGTTGCGGTTGGCAATGTAGATCGAGTCGTTGGCGGCGACCGGAGTCGTGTACAGCGCCGAACCGAGATTGATTTCTGCGATTTTCTCCATCTTGTCCCCGACCTCCAATTTGAAGATCAGGATGTCCCCATCTTCGTCCCCAATATAGACCTTGCCGTCCGCGATCAGAGGCGACGCCCAAGAGGCAGCCAGCATGTCATAGGTCCAGTGTGCAACGCCTGTCTTGGCATTCAAGCAATGGAGTACGCCCGAAAAGTCAGCGACATACAGCAAATTGTTCTTGATTGCGACAGTACCGCAAGTCCGGTGCATTGTAGTCTGAAACTCTTTTGGATCGTTGCCGACGTAATGCCAAACGGCAGCAGAGTTAGGATTGTCGCGTTCCATGTCCCCCTCAGAGGCCACCATGGCCTGCTTTCGTTTTGGTGCAATCGGCTTCGTCGGGGCTGCTGAATTGAACACGATGGTTGGACTGACATCCCCTCGCTTTGTTGGATCGATGCACCACAGATGCCCTTGCCCTTCGCCATGCTCTGGATCTTCGCCAACTGCAACGTAAACCAGTCCATCATATACGACCGGTGTCGCAATGACATGGTTGCGAGTTGCTCCATTGAGACGGTAGACCGTATCCTTAGGATTGCAGTCAAACTTCCAAAGCATTTTCGATTTACTATTCTCGCCTTTCGGATCAAAACTATAGAGCCAACCATCGCCACCGCCGAATATTACTTGGTCTTGACCGCCTAAAGTGGCTGACGCAGGAGAGGACCATTGGCCATGAAGGATGTTAGCGCCAGGCGTATTGTCTGTCCAAAGGACTGAACCAGTCAGCTTGTTCATGCAAATAAAGCTTGGCGCTTTTTCTTGGGGAACAGTCAAGTGCGCGTCATCCACACCATTGGAGGTGTTGACAAACAAATAGTCCCCCACGGCGGTTACCGAACAACTGCACATGTTATGTTGCGAGACACTTAGATCGGCCATCATGTCGAGCTTCCACACAACGTCCGCCTCATCCTTGTTTTCGTTCGGTTCCTTCGTAAAAGGGCCGTCGTTCGCATTGTCTGCAAAACCTTCGGTGTCGAGGCAAACAACTTCCCCGCGGCTGGTCACATACCAGAGTCGATCCCCTTCGATCATCGGCGCGCAGCAGATGCCTTGTTGGGGCCAATCATGAACTCGGCCAGTTGGTAACTTTTCGCTGCTGTGCTGCCATAGAAACTTGCCGTCTTTTTCATCGAAGCAAAGTAGGACGCCTAGGTCCACCGTATTTGGATAGCGTTTGATGTAGCCATTGCCGTTGTTGGTGCCTACGTAGACTTTGCCGTTCGCGATAACGGGATTCCCGTAGGTTTCCGAGCCCAGTGGCATCGACCAGCGAATATTGGATCCTTTTTTTACGTCGAATTGAGTCGGCATCGGTCCTGTAGCTGGCACATTGTTGCGTTCCGGTGAGCCGCCCCATTGTGGCCAGTCCTTAGCGCCAACCTTCATTTTTGCTATTCCAGCTTTAGCAACGGCGGTGGGGTCATAATCATCGGCCAAAGCCACTTGCACCCCTAAACTACAATACGTAAGTGTTGAGATGAGCCAAAAACGCTTTGCAGCCAATCGCATATGTGTCGCCTTGTTCAGAGGATAGTAATTGAAATCGACCGCTCGGCGGTCAAGCTAGGCGATCGGCAGTCTTTAAGATACCAGTTGTAGTTTGGGACCATTGTCCCGAACGAGTCAACGGACGGGACATTGAACCCATCCTACGGTACTTTTCATTCTGCCGCTCGCCTTACTGTGAAAAATTAAGACCACCAATTGTAGCGTATTGGATATGGGGCGTGGAATAGTGTCGTATGGATGGACTTTTTGGACCGGTTTGATAACGAAAGGGGAATGTGCGATTTCTTTGCCTAGTAAGTTGCAATTTCGTTGCTTGCCTGCGATCTAGGGCCAAAATACAATATTGGGCTGCTCGGCCTCGCCAATTTCTAGGCTCCCTCCTAACTTCATCCAGAAATCTACGCATTTCATGACAAATCAATTTTCTCGCCGTGATTTTATTTCGACTGCAACCGCAGGCTTTGGAGTTGCGTTGACGTTGTCAAAAACCAGCCTATTCGCGCAAGGCGAAAAGGCAAAGCCGTTCAAGATTTCGCTGGCTCAATGGTCGCTGCATAAATCGTTGCAACAAAAGAAACTCGATAACTTAGACTTCGCAAAGGTTGCGAAGGAAAAGTTTGGTATCAACGCGGTTGAGTACGTTGACCAGTTCTTCAAAGACAAGGCCAAAGACGAAACGTATTTGGCAGAGATGAAGAAACGGACGAGCGATCTGGGGGTCACGAATGTTTTGATCATGGTTGATACCGCAGGCGACCTTGGAGACATCGACGAAGCAAAACGAACCAAGGCGGTGGAGAACCATTACAAATGGGTGGATGCCGCCAAGTACCTCGGATGCCATTCCATTCGGGTCAATGCGAGGACAAAGGCCGAATACGAAGAGGGCAAGAAACTCGCAGCGGATGGTCTACGGCGATTATCCGAATACGCAAAGCCGCTCGACATGAATGTGATTGTCGAGAATCACGGTGAGTTGAGCTCCAATGGTAAATGGCTCGCCGAAACCATTCGGATGACGGGCATGGCGAATTGCGGAACATTACCCGATTTTGGCAACTTTTATGACTACGATCGTTATCAAGGAGTTACCGACCTGATGCCACTTGCCAAGGCAGTCAGCGCCAAAAGTTATGACTTTGACGCCGAAGGCAACGAGACCAAGATCGATTTCATGAAGATGATGAAAATCGTTATGGCAGCCAACTATCACAGTTGGGTCGGCATCGAGTACGAAGGCTCAAGAATGAGCGAAGACGATGGAATCATAGCTACCAAGAAGCTCCTCGAGAAAATCATGGTAGCATTAGGTTAGAGATATTCCTTTGATGAAAGCCAGTACCCTCAGTTTTTTCGAAATGACGGACTCCTTGGACCAAGAGTTTCAAAGCATCCTCTTAGTGGACGACAGCTTCGTGCTGCGCGATCGATTGGCCGAAGCCTTTCAGGAACGAGGCTTTCGCGTCGTTGTTGCAGGCACTTGCGATGAAGCTGTCGAAGTGTTCCGTGCCAATCCAACGGACTTGGCAGTCGTTGATCTGCGCATGCCTGGTCGAACCGGACTGACCGTCATTTCCGATCTGAAAGCAATTCGACCCGACGTGCAGGTTTTGATTTTGTCTGGCTTTGGAAGTATCGCGACTGCGATCGATGCGATTCGTTTAGGGGCTGTCAATTTCCTCCCAAAGCCAGCCGATGCCGACGATATCCTTAGCGCTTTCAAACGCGGTGGAACGGAGGTTCAGGTAGTGGAAAATGATGATCAGATCCCTGTTCCGACGTTGGCGCAAGCGGAATGGGAGCACATTCATCGTATATTGGCTGACTGCAGTAACAACATATCGGAAGCAGCCCGCCGACTAGGGATTCATCGGCGATCGCTGCAACGAAAGCTTCGCAAGCGAGCTCCTTGAATCAACGTTAGCATGGCCCCCAATGCAACGACTACTTCGATTTTGTGGGTAGTGGGTGTTTTTTAATAAACATGCGGCAATGTATATTTAAAAACAACCACTACCCACTGCTCACAAAATCAATGTGGATACAGCACTTGGGAAGCCCTTGAACCAAAAGCAGTTAATTGCGATCGCGTTCGGCATTCATCCCAAGCATCCTAACGGTTGCTGCTGGTAGTTTTTGTCCAACAAACCTAATTCCCTCAAGTCCAAGCGACTTTACTAGTTCGCCCTCGACTTGAAAACTCGGATTTGCAATCGCAAAGGAGTCTCTCGCGTCCCTGCTCTTTTGGTTCCATTTCGAAGCCAATCGCTGGGTCGCATTCAACGTAGACCTAAGCAATTGTTCTCGCATGTTTGAATCGGCCAAATGCTTGGGTTCAATAGGCAACGTTGAGATGGCATTCTTCGCATCGGAGGACTTTAACGTTGGCTGCGACACCAACCAGCGCCCTACGAATAGCCCGGTAACGGAGGATTTATTCGCACCCAATATCAACGTTTTGTTTCCAGCTGCATTCTTGTGAATAGCACCGAAGACTTTTGCATCCTCGCCCGGCGAAGCAGCATGAATTTCATAATTGCGGTGCTCCGATTTTTCGTAACCGGGTAGAGCCAGCAACAATCCTTCGATGTTGCCAGTCGTCTTCTTCAAACGAACCATGCCCAGCAGAGACTTCTCGGGTTTTTCATAATCCGACGCGCAGATCACAATCCCTTGAATTTCTTCGAAGGGATCCATTCCGAGGACTTCCTTGATCTTTTCGGTCGAAACATCCTTGGAATCGATATTCTTGCCAACCTCTTCCATCGCCGCTTTCTTTGCCATTTCGAACAACGACGATCCAACCTTAGAGGATTTGAGTGCTTGCAAATCAACTTGCAAGACGAATTTGGAGTCGCTTGGAACGCTTATTGAACTCTGAGCGTTGAGGTTAGCACTGAAAACCGCCAATAGAGACAAGCCTATCGCTTGCCAAAGATTTCTAAGCATTTCTGCGGAAAGACTTGCAAATGAAAGGTAGCTGTCAGATGTGCCTCCGCCGGATGGAATCCAACGGAAGGCTGATTCATCGGTGACTTGCAATTCATTGCGCCAAAAGCTGTACGACCTCCAAGGTCAGTGGCGAGCAAAAACCAACGACCTCTGGTCGGTACAAATCGGCACCACCGACCTCGCGTCGGTGGACCGAAGCGTGTCGTCAACTGATTGCGCAGTTGGGTTGCATACCACACTAGTCAATCGTCTGAATAGTAATAGCCATCACTACCGGTGCCGAACGGTCGGGTCCTTTGACCAACTCCAACTTGGCCAATGGATCTCGCGATGCAGGCTTGATTGCGATGTAACGGATCTGCTTTCCCTTTACGTTGAATGCAAACTCACTTTTGGGTACATCGACGCGACGTATGTAGTCGGCAAAGTGCTCTCCATTGATCAGCGGATGATCTTCTGTCTTTCCGTTTACATAATGCAACCGGACGATCATCGACACGCTCCCTTTTTCGCTAGCAGGGAACGACCAACCACCTATTCCACTTAGCAAGTGAATCGCTGTTGCTGAGGTCTGGCAAGTCAATTCGACTTGCTTCGGCATCTTGGGTGCCATGTTGCCGTTCGGACCGTAAAGCATAATTGCATTGGGGACTCGATCACCTTGAGGGTCGACCAACAGAAACGGCACATCCATAAACGTCTTCGGCGACCAGTCGGAAAACACGAGCCTCTCCTCGGTCCCCTTTTCGTCAAAGAACATTCCCTTGGTTGTCGTGCTCGTCGCTACCTTGTCGATGGGCAGTGGGACATACTTGCCTTTGCTTGCCAGGAACTCCAAAAGATCGCGCATTTCAACGCGGCTCATCTGTCCTTCAAACCCTTCGGGCATCAGCGACTTTTGCGATGCGATCAACTCGTCGATATCATCTCGCAAGATGATTTCTTTCTTTCCCTGAGCATTGACAATCTCGATCGAGGTCTTGCTTTCGCCGGCGAGCATCCCCGTCAATACGACGCCATCGGTTGTTCGAATGCTATAGGTTCGGAAATTGCCTTCGACACTGCGGCTTGGGTCTAGGATGTTCATGAGCAGTTCGTGCTTGGGATGAACCGCCATACCTGTCAAGTTAGGACCGATGTTCACTCCAAGATCTCCATGCTTGTGGCAGGCAGCGCAGTGTTTTTCGTACATGGCCCTGCCGCTGCCTGCGTTGCCCGCTTCCTCTGTAATCGACATAAAACCATCGAGAACCTTTTGTCGATCACTGTTCGGTACACCACCACTGGATTTCATTATAGCCAGTGCTTTCTCTCGAACCGTTGCATTCGGATGGTCTCGCAATGCTTGCTTCTGATCCAGTTGCAAATCGCTAATCGTTAACTTGCCAGACTCCATCAAGTCGAGCAATTCCAGGGTCGACTGGGGTCGGCTAAGCAAAACTCGAATCGAGTTCTTGAGGAAGTCTGGGGGTAAGGTTCGACTTCGTTCGGTAAGAATCGAGGCAATGCCCTTGGCTCGCGATGCACTCAACGCATGTACCATCCCAGCTGCGAGCTCAGGCGATGATTGGGGGGTGACCTGAGCAATGATATCCGACACCATCGTACTGCTCTCCGGTTGCAAGACGATGGATTGCTTCGCAGCTGCTACGCGGCTGTCGGTATCTTTTTTCGTGTCTCCAAAAACAGACACAAGCTCCTGCTGAATTTTGCCGAGCCCTTGCCCCAAGTCTTTGACACCAATCGCTGAAGCCAATTGCAGAACCTGGCTCTTCGACTCTATCGGCAACGAACCGTTGAGCCATGTTGCAAGCAGTCGATCGCCAGCGATCTTGGAAATGGACAATTCGTAGTCCTTAGGCCAACCCGCAACTAAACCACTAATGAAGACGGAAGCAACACTTGGGTTACCGGGTGCAACGATGAACTTTTCGATTCCAGTTGCGTCCATTTTGGAACGAGACGCATGCTGAGCCACGATACCGATGTGCTTGAGGATGGCTTCGGAGGGTCGCCAATCGTTTTGCGCAACCATTACTGGCAATACGTCGAAAGCATGCGCGGCGGCAGCGCTGGTCCAAGCATCCAATAGCCAACGATCGGAGGTGGGTTCCGAACCCGATTTTAGCTGCGTTAACAAGTCAGGTCGGGCAAGCAACGCAACCAGCTCCATTTTGGTCTCGCGAATATCGGCTACTTTCAGCAATGCGGCCAAGCGAACTTGTGGATCCTCATCCTTGAGAACTCCTGTCGCGAGGATCGCATCCAGTGTTTGCGAGTTGTTTGCAGAAACTTGGATTGCGTTTCTACGAACAGCTGGACTTTTGTGTTTCATGGCAGGTGTCAAATCACTGTCCAGTTTGGCAGACTGAAAATTGTTGAATGCAACCGGCTTCGTCTGTTTAGTCGCGTTCAAAACCCACATTGCATGGATCGCTCCGACATTCAAGCCGTTGGCATCGACAGAAGGGTCGTTAACAACGGATTGCAATGACTGTACCGTTGCGTTGGCTAGTGAGCCTTTTTCAACCAACAGCCGTTGCGCATGCTTGCGCCAAAGCATGGTTGGATGTTTCAGAGCGACGACCAAAGCTGACTCGTTGTTCGGATCTAAGCCATTCAGCACGGACTGGTCGGCCGCCTCGAGAATTGCTTTGTCCAAGCCATCGTTGCCGTTGTAGACGACGCGATAGACACGTCCATATTTTTTGTCTCTCAAATCATTTTCGTAAGCATTGCCCTTACCTGTCTTAAATCCCTGAGGGGTCGGGTTGTGCTGGACGATGAAGTTGTACCAGTCGAGTACCCAAACGTTTCCGTCTGGGCCGACTTCCGCCATGATAGGCGCCGCCCACTCATCATTGCTTGCGACCAAGTTGAATGGACTTGTACTTTTATAGCCCGCTCCCTCGCGATCGATTACGAACGAACCCACCAAATGTCCGGTCGGCTCGCAAACGAAGGCGACCCGATTCCACCAGCTCTTTGGATACTTGCGGGCAGTGTACAAAGCGTGGCCGCATCCAGCGGTGTATCCGCCATGCCAGTCCACTTGACGCACGTTTGGGGTGATTGGGCTAAAGTTGTTGCTATCCGCCATTGAGTTGAGCACTTCGGGTGACCAACCGTTGACGCTTTCGTAGTAGCGATTGGCGATCGGCATAAAAACACTCGGTGTCCCATTCGCAGTGGAACCAAAGATGAGTCCTTCTTCGCTTTGGCCAAATCCCCAAGTGTTGTTGTTGGTGGATCGGACAAATTCCAATTTGGTAACTCGAATCGAATGAGCATCAAACCTGTTGGTTCGCTCACTGGCTGCTTTCCCGCCCTCGAGACCGTAGACTGGAGCGGTTTCGTTGGACACAGCGGGTTCGACTGCGAAACGCCAGAATCCTTGCCGGAAGCTCTGCTGTTTCTCTCCGTTGATGACGGGTGTCGAGTCGTTATAACCCTGCATGGCCCAGATCCAGTTATCGACGCCATATTGGAAATTGCTAACACCACCGTGCGTATCGTTTAGGGCCCAACCCGTTATGAGTTCTTGCCGCATGTCAGCCACGTCGTCCCCGGTCGTGTCCTTCATGAACACCGTCTTTTGACCATCTTGGACCAACACGCCGCCTCGGTAGCAAACGATGGCGGTTGGGACACTTAGATTGGTCGCAAAAACCGTAAATTTGTCGGCGACACCGTCATGGTTGGAGTCTTCGCAAATGCGGATGCGATCTCGACCCTTCCCAGGCAGTTGCAATTCATTGGGGTAATCTACCGTTTCACAAACCCAAAGACGGCCGCGATGGTCCCAATTCATTGCAATCGGCTTGCCGGATAAACCAGCGTAAGTTTTGTCGCCAGCTAGGTCCGATTCCGAGGCCCACAATTTCATTTCAAATTGCTCGGGTGTAACATAGTGTTTCACCGATTCCGCCGGCGAGACTGGATTCTGCATCGTTGTGATCAGTTCACCCTGTACGCCCCATTTTTTGCCGGGAGTGTAGTTCGGGATCTTACCGCCAACCTCCGTGAACGTGAACTTGGGCAGGTCTACAGGACCAACCGTCATTCTTGGCGTTGGAAATCGCTTTGTGTCGGTGAACGGTGCGACGTTTGCGAGCGATTTGCTGGCGGACCATTTGATACCTCGTTCGAGCAAATTGTGGAAACCGGGCTGTTGCCAGGTATCCATGTTGTGGCCCCAAGCGGTGTAGAAAACGCGTCCTTTGCCATGCGTACGCACCCAAGTCCATGGCTCGGCAGTCGTGCCAACTGCGAGCTTTCCTTCCCGGCGTTCTTCCAGTACAGTTCGGTTGACTGTGTTGTGCTTGTGGTGAACATAGGTTTCGTCCCAACTTTCGAAACCGTTGAAGCCCCTCATGATCTCATGTTCTGGCGAAACGATTTGCGTTGCGAATCGTTGGCCACCGTGCTCTTTGAACTGAGCACCACACAGTTCGATGTACTTTTCGGAATTTAAGAAACAGTACGTGGCGCAATGCAATGGAACGAATCCTCGACCGCTTAAAACATAGTCCAAAAGTGCCTTTTCTTGGGCTTCGGTTATCTTGACCGTGTTGGCATAGATCAGCAGTACATCGAACTGATTGAGCCTGTCGCTTTTCAGCGTGGCATCCGTATCATCGCTGTACACTATTTCGACACCCGCATCGGCGAGTGGCTTTTGGATCGCTCTGAACAAGGACGCTGGTTGATGGTGTCCTGTGTCACCCAACATCAGGACCCGAACAGGATCTTTGGTAGGTGCTGCGATCTGAGCCCAGATTGGGCTACACATGAGACTCGCAACGACGAATGAAAACGTCCATTGAAAAACGCTTTTAGGTGCCGGCATAATAGGTTTCGCTTCGTTTCTATTTTCGGGAGGGATTTGGATTGGCGTCAGGCAAACGCTGAACTCCATTGAAATTGCGGCTCTAGTAATCACCTGAAATATGGTCGCTAGCCAAATGGCACTCACTTTGAGCCGCAACGCTTGCGTGCGGGCCGGAAGTCAAGTAATCACCTGCAGATCCGGCCCTCATGCTAGCGCATTGAGGCTCAAAGGGTGAACTCAGGCAGTTTGACTAGCTGTCCGCCCTTGACCGCGCTTTCGTGGGCACATATGCCAACGCAGGTCCAATTGGCACTGGTTACTGCATTCGGCTTGGGGTCGCGATTTTCTAACAACGAGCTGATGAACTCGTGCACGAGGTGCGGGTGTGATCCGCCGTGACCTCCGCCCTGGATAAAGGACAGATGGTCCGCATCCTGGATGGACTGAGTAAATTTGCGAATAGGTTCCGGTAGCAAATGGGCGTAATCTGGCGCTTCGACTTCACTCGCAATTTCATGCTCAGGTAACTTTGCGGTGTGCAGAATATGTGGCTTGCCTTCGACGAGAGACCATTCGAAACTCTTTTTCGTCCCGTAGACGTCGAAGCTCTCGCGGTACTGGCGGGCTGTATCGAACAGAAACCGCCAAATGTGCGCCGAGATGTCGCTGTCTTTGATCTTGATATGGCATGATTCGACAGCAAAGGAATTGCCGGATTTCTTAGCTAGACTTTCGTTGATTGTTCCAGATCCAAAACACGAAACAAATTCCGCGCGTCCGTCGATCAACGCTAAGACTGGAGAAACCACGTGAGTCGCATAATGCATTGGAATCATGCGTTCCCAATACTCAGGCCAACCCGCCATATCCTGTGGGTGAGAGGCCGCCATGTATTGGATCTTGCCTAGTTCACCTTTTTGATACATTTCCTTGATGAACAAATACTCGCGACTATAAACGACGGTTTCTGCCATCATGTACTTGAGTCCCGTATCGGAAACCAATTGGCAAATTTGTTCGCACTCCGCGATGGTGGTCGCCATAGGAACGGTGCACATGACATGCTTACCAGCCTTGAGCGCCTGCATACTCATCCAGGCGTGGTCTGGAATGGGCGAATTGATATGGACAAAGTCCACTTCGGGATCTTCAAGGACTTTGTCAAATTCTTGATACCGTTTCGCGATTCCAAAGCGATCGCCTACAAGGTTGAGATCAGCTTCATTGCGCCGGCAAATCGCCAGTACGTTTGCGTTCGGGTGGCACTGGTAGATTGGAATAAACTCGGCACCGAAACCGAGCCCGACCATGGCAACATTGATCTTCTTTTGCATCATTAAATGAGTAGACAGGTTGTAGGGAATGGATTTGGAAGGATTTTGATTGCGTTAGTCTGGCGATTCACCCGTTTTTGTGCCATGATAATATGCGGAAAAAGATGAGTTTTTTTACGTGAAGCCTTCGTTTAGTACGCTCAGCGGCTGTGATTTTATGTGGGCGCGTCGCTCCGCGACTCGCCCTAACTGATGAAATGGAGGGCCGAAGATCTATTTCGCCGGGCAGATACCGCAGACAGATTACGTAGTCCAACTTGCCCTTCCAATAACAACGAACTGCCTACGATTGCAAGCCTACTTCTGTAAGCATTGGGTATTCGTCTGACAGAATATCTTTGCTTGATGCACCGAGCCAAACTTCGATAAGCGTCGCATAGACACGACGAAAGTCGATGCGAAACTTGAGGTCACCGTCATCCAATTCGCTTAGGCTAGGGTGATTGCCAATGATACTGGTTTCCAGTTTTGGGCCGGACAGAAAAACGGGCGCGGCCGCTCCATGATCTGTTCCTTGACTTGCGTTTTCTGCTACGCGACGACCGAACTCGCTGAAGGTCATCACCAACACTCGATCTCGCAAGCCTGCACTATTTAATCGCTTGTGGAACGAATGCAGCGCATCGGACCATTGTCGCATCAGTCCAGCGTGTGCTGCGAGCTGGTTTGCATGGGTATCGAACCCATCGAGCGTGACGTAATAGACTTTCGTTTTCAAGCCGGCTAATACAAGTCTTGAAATCACCTTGAGCTTTTCGCCAAGTTGCGAATTTGGAAAATCACCAGAACTGTCAGGTGACGCAAGTGCTTTCTCCAAACGCTCGCTAGCTTGCATCGCAGCGGAAGTACTAGCCGAAACGAAGTCGAGCAAACTGCTCTCGAAATCTTTGTTTTCTATGGCCTTTCGTTTCATTTCGGTTTCATCGCTCGGTTGCACTGCGTCCATTTTCCCTTTCCATCGAAGCTGCTCGATGGAGGCGAGTGACGGCGTCTGAACACCGCGCGCCACAAGTGCCATTGGCAGTTGCTCGCTACCCAAGTGCAATCCAAGCGAGTCGGTTGAATCGGCATCCAAAAGATGGCTTCTCTTCAAAAAGTACCGGCCTAGCCATCCGTCTGAAGTTCGCGATTCTTTGCGCTGACAGGAATGCCAGATATCCATCGACTCAAAGTGAGAGCGGTTTGGATTCGGATAGCCAACTCCATTCAACACGCAAAATTGCTTGTCCTCCATCAAGTTAGCGATCCCTCGCATGGATGGATGCAAGCCAACTTCCAAGTTGAACTTGAGGACATCGTCCTTCGGAATGGCTAGTTTGGGCCGAGCTTTGTAATAGAGTTCATTCGCGAAGGGTATGACGCTGTTCAATCCATCGTTGCCCCCGGAAAGCTGAATCACCACGAGCACTCTATCCTGGCTTGTCGGTTGTTCGGTGAGTGTTGCGGCCAACGACTGGATCCAACCCAGGGGCGGATTGGCTCCGATAGCCAATGCTGTCGTGAATTCCAAGCCTGTAGTCGCGAATTTGCGGCGGTTGATGCGAGTATTCATTTTTAGGTTATTGCGTTGGTTTGGGCCGCGGGCATTAGCCGCTCTTTTTTACGTGAAGTTTCGACAAATGAAAACGGGGAATCTGGTTCCACATTTTACGACAAATGCATTCGAGGCCGGCTTGCTAGGTAAATCATCGTTTGGCTAGCCCAACGATCGGGTTTAGACGCATCGATGGACTTCGTTAAACGCACGAGTTCGGGTCCGCTCAAGGTTTCGGCGAAAAACAATTCCGCAAACCAAGTCGCAAATTGCTCGGGATCTTTCGTGTTATTCCGTTCTGCAAATGCCTTGAGCGTTACTCCTTCAAATCGCGTGTTTTCGTGCTGGATGAGCTCATAGATCAAGTTCGCGCGACCGACGAGAGTCGAGGAATTGATCCAGGCACGGCCTCCTTCCCAACCTTTAACATTGGGCGGAAAAAGAATCGCTTGGCCGATCGTTCGCAAACGATCTGACAAGAAGCCGATATTTGTTGTGCACTTCATCGTCCGCATCCATCCGATAGCTAGCTCGATAGGCGAGCGGACTTTACGACCTATGCTCCAGCCACTGAGCAGCAATCTACTGCGCAAAATAGTTTCGATGACGCTTGCGATCGAATAGTGCGTCTCCTGAAAGCGCTCTGCCAGTGGTCCAAGAAACGCGTCGGACGGATTTGCATCTTCCGAAACAAAAAACCGAAATAACTTGCGAACGACGAAATGAGGCAAATGCGGACTGGCTAGGACGCATTCGATAGCCGACTCGCCAGATTCAATGCCAGTCTTCCCGAGCAACGTTTTCGAGGAAACATCGTGTTGAAATGGATTGAATCGAAACTGCTTCCTTCGAATTTCCCAGCCGGTGAAGCATCTCGCCAATTGCTGAACATCCAGTTCGGTGTAATTGCCTTCGCCTAGGCAAAACAATTCCATCAATTCGCGAGCGAAGTTCTCGTTTGCATGGGCTTTGCGGTTGGAAACACTGTCCAGGTAGATAAGCATGGCCGGATCTTGGGCAATACCCCGAACCAAGCTTTGGAAATTGCCCAGAGCATTGTTTCGCAGGAGCAAATTCTGTGCGTACATGAGTTCCGCGTCTTGAACCTTTTCGGCTCCGGTCGCAAAATGGCCATGCCAAAACAAGGTCATCTTCTCTACCAGTGGAGTGGGTGTGTTCAACATGCGATGAAGCCACCAGAGGGCCAATTGTCTCATATCGGAAGAAGCAAGAACGGCCTTCGCGAGCTCTGCCGAATCTTTTTCAAAGGAACCGGCGTCTGAGCTACCATTGGCTTCGGTCCGTAGTATCCTTCCGACAACTTCCTCTGGTCGCAGCGAAAGTGTTGCTCGAAGTTGTTCATGAGTCGCGCCAAAACCCGATCGGCGAAGCAGCAGCGATGCGCGACGATAGTCCCAGGGTTCAGCCTCGGATGGCTCCCAAGCTTGCCATGCCAACTTAGGATCAATGTCTTCAATCCGCACCGTTTTAGGAATTGCTTTTGAGTTCACGTTCTTTCCTTAGTTTCTTTGGGCTGAGCCATTACCCGACTCACCTTCTCGACCCTGGATTGCGAAATACCACGGAAATCGGTATCTTCGCGGCCTGCAAAGCTATTGCGAATCGTCCATCTTATACTGATTTCCAAACAATTATCTAAAGTCGAACCGATGAACGCACCCACTCACACGCTTCGCCAACTGGCCGTGAACACCATCCGCACCTTGAGCATGGATGGCGTGCAGGCGGCCAATAGTGGCCATCCAGGTACTCCCATGGCGTTGGCTCCTGTTACGTTTCAGTTGTGGACCGAAACTCTTCGTTACGATCCCATGAACCCGGACTGGGCAAACCGCGATCGATTTGTACTGTCGTGTGGCCACGCTTCCATGTTGCTTTATTCGATGATTCATGTGGCAGGCATTCGAGGTGTCGATGCGCATGGCCAAGTAACCTACAACGAATCGATCACCATCGATAATATTAAGAACTTTCGCCAATTGCACAGTCCATGTGCTGGCCACCCAGAGCTGGGTTATGCAGCGGGAATCGAGACAACGACCGGTCCGCTTGGACAAGGCGTCGGCAATTCTGTTGGAATGGCTATCGCCAGCAAGCACCTGGGGGCCAAGTATAACAAACCAGGCTTCGATCTGTTTGACTACGATGTCTATGCCCTTTGCAGCGATGGCGATTTGATGGAGGGCATCTCTTCCGAGGCGGCCTCCATGGCCGGCCATATGAAGCTCTCCAATCTTTGTTGGATCTACGATGACAACGGGATTACGATTGAGGGGCATACCGATCTTGCATTCTCCGAAAACGCCTCTCAAAAATTCCAAGGCCTCGGTTGGAATACGATTCTCGTCGAAGACGCCAACGACTTAGAGGCTCTTCAAAAAGCTTTTGATGCATTTAAGGCTTCCAACGACAAGCCGACGCTGATCATCGTCAGATCGATTATTGGCTTCGGTTCACCGAACAAAGCGAATACACATAATGCACACGGGGCTCCATTGGGCGAAGAAGAAATTAAGTTAACAAAGAAAGCGTATGGTTGGCCAGAGAACGAAAAGTTTTTTGTACCTGAGACGGTTAAACAGTACTTTAGGGATACGATTGGCGAACGAGGCAAGAAAGCTCAAGCGACCTGGACAAAACTCTTTTCCGACTATCAAACAACGTTTCCGAAAGAAGCAGGTGAAGTTGACTGCATCATCCAACGAAAACTCCCCACCGGCTGGGACAGTGGTCTGAAGCATTTTGCGGCCGATCCAAAGGGGTTGGCAACTCGTGTAAGCAGTGGCAAAGTTCTCAACATGCTTGCACCCCATATGCCGAACTTAATCGGTGGTTCAGCCGACTTAGCACCCTCGACCATGACGCTCCTCGATGGTCAAGGGGACTTCGGACCGAAGAGCTACAGCAGTCGCAACATGCATTTTGGCATCCGGGAGCACGGTATGGCTTCAACGCTCAATGGAATGAGTTTGTCCGGTTTGAGGGCTTACGGCGCGACGTTTTTTGTGTTCACTGATTACATGCGACCTTCGATGCGTTTGAGCAGTATCATGCACCAGCCAATCCTCTATGTTCTGACTCACGATTCCATCGGTTTGGGCGAAGATGGTCCAACTCACCAGCCGGTAGAACATTTAGCCGCCTGCCGAGCCATACCGGGTTTGTATGTCTTCCGACCTGGCGACGCTAACGAAGTTCTCCATTGTTACAGGGCAGCGATGCAAATGACAAATCATCCTTCTGCCATGGTTTTATCGAGACAAAACGTACCGACCATGGATCGGGCCAACTTGGGTGACGCGGCAGGCGTGGAAAAAGGGGGCTATGTACTAAGCGACTGCGCTGGCAAACCACAAGCGATCATTATGGGAACGGGTACAGAGATCCCGATCTGCATGAAAGCTCAAGAGCTATTAGCCGCAGACGGTATTATGACCCGAGTCGTGAGCATGCCCTGCTTTGAGTTGTTCGACGATCAAACTCCAGACTACCGAGCGAGTGTTTTGCCGAAGGACGTGACAGCGAGAGTCGCATGCGAAGCAGGTATTCGACAAGGCTGGGACAAATACATTGGCGCAGATGGGCAATTTGTTGGGATGAGCACCTTTGGCGCTTCCGCACCATTCGATCAGCTTTATAAACACTTCAAAATAACGGCAGAGCAGATCGCGATTCAAGTGAAAATGATGAAGAGTTAGGTGGTTGAGCCAGATCGTTGTGAGTCGCACCTTCCGGGCTCATCACTCGTACTCGAAGAGACAGCCGTCGCCTGCGGCTCAGGGTTAAACGGGGGTTGCTCGGTTTGGTACAAGGGCATCGATTTGTTTGATCACTTCGGTGTCCAGCTTGAGATGCATCGCTTGCAAAGACTCAAGGATTTGCTCGGGGCGTTTAGCGCCCAACAGAGCGACACTAACTCCTGGCTTGGTTAATGACCAAGCGACGACCAATTGCGACACCGTGCAATCGAGCTCGTTTGAAATGTGTCTTAAATGATCAAGAACGCCCTGGGCGTTTTGCCAGGCGTGGCCTTGAAAGATTGGGTAGGTTAGACGGCGGTCAGATGGGTCAAACACATGATCCCTTTTCAGCCGACCAGACAGCAACCCTTTCATCAATACCCAATAGCACACCATCGACACGTTGTGTGACACTGCGAATGGAAGCAAATCGCAGACGGCATCTTGCTGAAACATATTGAAATAGGGTTGGAACGCGACGACTGGACAAACCGCAACAAACCGCTTGGCTTGATCGGAATTCACGTTGGAGACTGCTGCGTAGCGAGCCCATCCTCGCTTGCAAATCTCTGCGATGGCACCTGCGGACTCTTCGATTGGCACAGATGGATCCGGGCAATGCAAATACATCACGTCAACGTAGTTCATGTCCAATCGTAACAGGCATTCCTGAGCATGTGCGATCAATGTCTCAGGGCGCCCGTCGACAACCCGCTGTTTCAATTTGTCCCAGTGGGTTCCAACTTTGTGCGCAATGATGGCTCGGTCTCGATCGTTTCGTAAGGCTTGACCCAGCAACCGATCGCTTCGACCGTCATAGCCATAAGAGTAAGCCGTATCGAAAAAGTTGACCCCATGTTCGAGAGCTGCTCGAATGGTTGCAATGGACAATTCGTCGGTAACACCCAACGAACTAATCCCTGATATTGGCCAGCAGCCTAGTCCCACTCGGCTGACGAATAAGTCGGAAGAACCCAGTCGTGTCAAGTGTGTAGCGTCAATTTGGTTCGGCATAATTCGGCAGGGAAAAGGGATATGCATATAGCCCGAAACGCAAACAAGTGATTGTTACCCTTCGACAACAATCGCTCCCTCGCGCCGTATGCTATTCTTGGCCAATGGTTGCAATCGCGATTGTACTCGTTCCTATGCGGATGACAGCGAGGCATTATTGCTATATGCTTTTGGGGGCATTAGTCCAGTCAATGAACGCAGAATCCCCTAAAACCAACTTTTTCTTCCCATGACCGAGATAATCGTTCCGTCCGTTGGCGAAAGCATTTCTGAAGTCCAAATTGGACAGTGGCTCAAGAAAGAGGGTGACTGGGTCGCAGCCGGGACCGACCTCGTCGATCTCGAAACCGAAAAAGCATCGGTCCAGATCTCTGCCCCCGAAGATGGGATTCTTGTCAAAATTTTGAAGCAGAACGAGGAATTTGCCGCCGTTGGAGATGTGATCGCTACCTTTCAACACGCCCCGAAGTCCGCCTCCGCGCCGCCCCCAGGGCCAGCTCCAACGCCCGTTGCGACCGCACCCGCAGCCTCCCTTTCAGCACCACCGCAGTCAGCACCACCGCAGTCAGCGGTAGCAACTCGCGTGATGCCAGCAGCCCAGAGGATGCTTGCCGACAACCAACTAACCACAAGTCAAATCACTCCAACTGGCCCTGGTGGTCGACTGCTTAAAGAGGATGTTGCTCGCTTTGCTTCGCAAGTGGCATCCACTGCCAGTTCCATCGCAGCAGGCGCTGGAGTCGCGGCTACCATCGTTGGAAAAGCCGTCGCAAGTGCGACCCATTCTTCGTCGCCTCTGGACGCCCCCTTCTTTCCAACGCAGTCGATGATGCAGCAGGGCTCACCGAATCGTAGCGAAGAGGTCAAGCCAATGAGCATGATCCGCCGAACAATCGCGACTCGATTGGTTCAAGCACAACATAATGCAGCTTTGCTGACAACGTTCAACGAAGTCGACATGCAACCGGTCATGCAACTGCGAACCAAATACAAAGATGCGTTCAATGAAAAACATGGAGTAAAGCTGGGCTTCATGTCCTTTTTTGCCAAAGCAGCCTGTGAAGCATTGAAGCGATTTCCGTCAGTGAACGCAGAGGTTCGAGGCAACAATATCGTCTATCGCAACTACTGTGACATAGGAATCGCTATCGGTGGTGGCAAAGGGCTGGTGGTTCCCGTTCTCCGAAACGTAGAGAAGATGGGCTTCGCCGAGATCGAACGGACGATCGGCGAATATGCATCCCGGGCGCTGTCCAATAAACTGATGCCAAACGACCTCGAGGGAGGCACGTTCACGATTAGCAATGGAGGCATCTACGGTTCGCTCCTCTCGACCCCGATCGTGAACCCGCCTCAAAGCGGTATCCTCGGGCTGCACTCCATCCAAGACCGTCCCATTGCACTCAACGGAGAAGTCGTGATTCGCCCTATGATGTACTTGGCGCTGACCTATGATCATCGCATCGTAGATGGTCGTGAAGCGGTTTCCTTTTTGAAGACGATCAAGGACGTCATCGAAGACCCCTCGCGACTCTTCTTGGAGATTTAGTGGGAGGCTCATCCGGCAAGGCGGGGAGGATAAGCCATCGCTGGTTTATGCGTCCTGTTATGTTAGACGATGCGTGCTTCGAGCCCTTCTAGGTTCAGAACCTGGCCCGACGCGAAATGGCTGCGCTTGACGTAAGCCAAGGCCAAACATCCTCCGCCGACGGGATCCAAAGCAGCGGAACAAACCGATCCGACTTCCTTGCCGTCAGCTAGGATGACGGTCTGGGCCTTGGGACACACCATCGACTCGATGCTTATTGTCACGAGCTTTTTTTGAACTTTACCAAGCATGTCCAGCCGAGCGATCGTCTCTTGTCCCAAGTAACATCCTTTATTAAAGGAAACAGCGGCGCTATCACGATCTAGCTCTTGAGGCAAATGGCGATCGTCCATGTCGACGCCGTACCATGGCCAAAAGGCTTGAATGCGAGCAAGTTCCCAGCCCGCGCGTTGAACCATATCGCTTTGAAGCCATTCGCTGTCCAATCGGTCGATCATGAATTGTTCGGCGTAACCTGACGGCAATAGTCCGAGAATCGAGTCGGGCCCGATCCAAGTTGCATGCAGCAGGATGACTCTTAGGCTGTCCAGTTCGAGGCTCTGTACTCTCGCCAAACCAGAAAGAGCCTCCAAAGAAATGTCAAACGCTTGGGCTGCGGTCGCTCGATCTGGAAAAAGCCAAAGTTGAAAATCACTGCTTACGTCGGCTAGAACGGCGTCCTCGCGGATGATGTAGCGTTCGAAGTGTGGAACGAGTTTGCTTCCTTGATCGGGAACCGTAACAAAGAAGGCTTCGCCGTCAATTGCCATTGCAAGGCCATGACCAAACGTGCGGCCTTTTGCATCCGTGATGAAGGTCTCCCGCACCTGCCCGTCCGTTAGCTTACGAAGATCCTGTGTGCAAAGATTGTTGAAAACTCGGCAACGGTCCGCGCCTTGGAATCGGATAACAGTACCCTGGCCTAATTGGAAGCCTCGAGGCATTTTGCTTTAACCTTTCTGATGAGTGTCTCGGTGGTTGACGCTAGAGCAGCGACTCTTCGAAGGTCTTTTGAAGGCATTCCAATCCTTGCTGTCCTCGCTTGCCATCGATGACGACGTTCACTCGCAATTCACTCGTGTTGATCATCAACACATTGATTCCCATGTCGGCTAGCGATTTAAACATTGCGATGGCAACGCTTGTATGGCTTCGTAGTCCGATCCCACTTACGGAAAGCTTGGCAATCTCCTTCGAGCCACTAATCTTGCGAAACTTGTAGTCCATCGTCTCGAGGACTTTGATGCAGTGATCCATTTGTTCTTCAGGTACCGTAAAACTGATGCTCGTTTCGCCTTGATAGCCGTCGCAACTTTGGACAATCATATCCACAAAGACGCCCGCCTCAGCAACTCGCTTGAAAACTTTTTGAGCAAGGCCTGGCGTGTCGGGAACACCTGACAAAGTCACGCGAGCTTGGTCGCCAACCATCGAGATGTCGAGCAATGTCAATTGCTCCATGTTGGAATTGCGCAGACGCTCGATGATTTCGTTTACGCTTAGGTCGCTCGTGTTTTGCTGGCCAAGCTTCCAGGAATTTGCATCGGCTGGCTTTAGGTGCAATGCAAAGGCCTGGTGGACTGCACGCAAAGCGGCTGTCGCTTCGGAGCGTTGCACCAAAACGCTAATCTTGATTTCGCTGGTGGTGATCATTTGAATATTGATTCCGGCATCTGCCAGCGCTTCAAACATGCGTTGGGCGACACCCGTCTGCGCGGCCATCCCAAGCCCAACAACCGATATCTTTGCTACTGCATCATCGTGCGTTACGCTGGTTGCCCCGACCACTTTGGCCGCTTCATTGACGGCTTTCAATGCATCTTTTAGTTCTGCATTTGGGACAGTGAACGAAATGTCGGCTAGATCACCTTGACCAATGTTTTGAACGATCATGTCGACGGTTACCTTGCGGTCTGCTAATCGCTTGAAGATTTCGAAACTGGTTCCAGGTTTATCGGGCACTCCAAGAATCGTGATACGTGCCTCATCTTTGGTAAGTGCGGCCCCGCAGACCGGAACCGACGCGGACTCTGGGTGAGACACAATCATGGAGCCTGGCGCATCGGAAAAGCTGCTTCGCACACGAATAGGCACATCAAACTTCTTTGCAAATTCGATGGAGCGATTGTGCATTACACCTGCCCCAAGACTTGCTAACTCCAACATCTCGTCGTAGCTGATTTGTCCCATCTGCCTCGCTTCAGGCAATAATCTTGGGTCGGTGGTATAAACGCCGTCCACGTCGGTGTAGATCTCACAAGCATCGGCCCTCAATACAGCCGCCAGCGAAACAGCCGTCGTATCGCTACCGCCACGACCAAGAGTGGTGATATTGAGATCGTCATCGACCCCTTGAAAGCCGGCCGCAATGACGATGTTTCCCTCGTCGAGCAAGCGTCGAATCCTCTCGGTGGAAATGGTTTTGATGCGAGCCTTGGTAAAGGAATTGTCGGTGCGGATCCCCATCTGAGCGCCTGTCAGCGAAACGGCCTTGTGGCCAAATCGATGCACAGCCATCGCCATGAGCGCCACGCTAACTTGCTCGCCAGTACTGAGCAGCATGTCCATCTCGCGAGCAGGGGGTTCTTCGTTGACTTCACTGGCCAAATCGATGAGGTGGTCAGTATTGTGCCCCATTGCGCTGACCACCACGACCACTTGATTGCCCTCTTGTTGAGCGCGAATCGCTTTCCGCGCGGCCGCTTGGATTTTCTCCGGTGTCGCAACGCTAGTCCCACCAAACTTTTGAACAATCAATGGCATTTGTGATCCTTAACAGGTTTTTCTAAAACCGTCGTATTGGCGACGGAGAAAACGAAAGATACCATCCACACTCTGGCGAACGTAGCTACGTTTGCTAGAGTGTGGGCAACTAACGCAAATCGCCTCGCATGAGCTTAGGAATCAAATCCCAACCATGTGGATACGATAATCCAGAACTGGCAGCTGACAACTCATCATATGTCAAATTTGCGTTTTGTGAGATTCCACTGCCGCAGGCTGCGAATGGGACCCAACCATGCGAGTGTTTCTTGGTACTTACCGGAGTTGAGTGGTCGGGCATGACCAAAATACGATATTCACCTCGATGCTTGAGAGCCTGATGAATTGGTGCAACGATGTGACGATCGATGGACTCCAGCGCTTTGACTTTTTCATCGGCTCGCCCCTCGTGGCTCGCTTCGTCCGTTGCCTCGATGTGTACGCAAACGACATCATAGGTTTTGAGGGCTTCAATGGCCGCCGCGCCCTTGCCCGCGTAATTGGTATCCAAATATCCAGTCGCGCCAGTGACTTCGATGCGATCCCAGCCAATCAAGGCGGCCAAACCTCGGAGCAAATCAACCGCGGTGATCATTGCGCCGCGAACGCCGAATCGTGAGGCGAACGGCTCTAGTTGTGGAGTTTTCCCCAATCCCCATAGCCAGAGGTTCGTTGCCGGGAGTTTGCCGCTTGCAGCTCTTGCGAGATTCACGGGATGATCAGCGAATAGAGCCACACTTTGCTCCATTAAATTGCAAAGTAAATCGCAACCGGGTCCTTTAGGAAAGTCGCCGAGTACGGTTCCGTCCGTAAGATCGTGCGGAGCGCTTGTCCGCGTATCGACCGAAAAAGGGGAGGGATCACCTGGCTTGCCGCGATAGAGGAGCAAGTTTCGGTAACTTACGCCTGGGATAAACTCCAGCGATTCGTTTCCTAGTTTTTCTTGGGTGGTCCGAAGCAACTCAATGGCTTCGGCGGTGGAAATATGATCGGCCGTGAAGTCGACCATGACTTGATTTTGTACCGTGACCAAATTGCATCGGATGGCCCAGTCATCTGGTCCGAGCCGGATGCCCTGTGCGGCCGCTTCGATAGGTGCGCGGCCGGAGAAATGAAGATTGGGGTCATAGCCTAGTAAGGACATGTTTGCAACTTCGCTGCCCGCAGAGAAATTCAGAGGGACATTGTCGCTCTGGCCGACTAAACCGAGCCTCGCGATTTCGTCCATGGCAGGGACATTGGCATATTGTAGAGGCGTCTTGCCTCCGAGCGATTCGACCGGATAGTCTGAGCATCCGTCCGGGATGATGATGACCCATTTCATGGCTGAACGTCCTATAGAGTTTTTGATCGTGATTCTTTTTGTGGGGGATCTAACTTCGGTAATTGTTATCGAAGTTATTTGCCACCCTCGGTGACTCGAAGCTTTACGCATTCGTTACTGACGCTTTGCAACTTTCGAATTTCGTCGTTTGCCGCCGCGGCAGCTTTTTCATTGGCTTCGTGTGTCATGATGACCAGGGGTACTTTGCGAGGTTGTTCGTCACTGGTGGGTTCGTGCTGGATAATCGAGGCGATCGAGATGAGGTGTTTACCCAAAATTCCCGTAATTTGGGAAAGCACGCCTGGCTCATCCGCAACGAAGAATCGCATGTAATATCGGCCCGTAGTTTGACCATACGGAAGCAAGCCAATTTTCGACTCCCGATCAGACCACAACTCAAGCCTCCGGAACGTGATGTCCGTCCGTCCCGAAGCCGTATCAATCATATCGGCTACGACCGCGGAAGCAGTCGGCATTTGGCCTGCCCCCTGCCCATGAAAGAACATGTCTCCGACAGCATCACCCACCACCGTCACCGCGTTGTAAGCGCCGCGAACCTCGGCGAGCGGCCGCCCTTTGCGAATAAGAGTAGGCGATACATGCAGCTCCAACCCATCCGACCGCAACTGAGCCGTAGCAATAAGCTTGATTCGATACCCAAGCTCCGAAGCGTACTTGAGGTCCTCAAGTTGAAACGACTCAAGGCCGCAACGATAGATATCTCGCCAACGCACTCGGACGCCGAATGCAAGGTGAGCAAGGATCGCCAACTTCTGAGCTGCGTCGCTCCCATCTACATCCATTGTCGGATCGGCTTCTGCATATCCCAGTTCTTGAGCAAGCTTTAACGCAACGGCGTAGTCGGCCCCCTGTTCATCCATTTGCGAGATGATGTAATTGCTGGTGCCATTGAGGATTCCACGCAACGAAAGTATTTGGTTTGCAGAAAAACACTGGCTAATATTGGCGATGATCGGAATGCCACCGCCAACGCTCGCTTCAAAAGCGATAGTCCGCCCCAATGCTCGAGCTCGATCGAACAACTCTTCGCCATGCTCCGCCAAAAGGGCTTTGTTAGCGGTTACTACATCTTTGCCCGATTCGAGCAATTGGAGCATGATCGTCCGTGCCGGTTCGAGCCCTCCAACCAAGTGCGCAACGACTTCGATATCACGATCGTTAAGGATCGTTTTCAAATCGTCGGTTAAAATTCCAGCGGGTAAATCGATATTGCGATCTTTTGCCAGATCACGCACGGTGGCTTTTTCAAGCCACAGGATCCGCCCGGCATGGCGAGCTAGCCGATCGCCATGATCCAAAAGCAAACGGGCCACACCGGTCCCCACGGTGCCCATGCCTACGATGGCAACCCTGGTTTTCTCCATGAACGATAGCAATCCTACGAGGTTTCCGAATTTCCAAAAGGGAAATAGTAAACCATGATGGACAACTCGCAAACCGTGTTGACAGGCAACTCGGAACATAGTTTCAGATTTTGAAGATCGCGTCACGGCGGTTTCGCCCGCCGTTTCTCGGTGGTACTACCACCCGAAAAGTCCCCAGGTCGTAGTTTTGAAGTCCCCGAAGTGCTCAATAAATGGCATTTTTGTGTCGCTTCGCCTATACTCGTCGCCATCTAGAAATTACTAAACATCCTTTTCTTGAGGTGTGTTCATGCCAATTAAGAAACTCACTTGGCAGCTCACTTGGCGCAATACGCGTGCAAATGATTTGATCCCACTCGTTTTGAGTACGGTAATTCACACCACCCTCATTCTCGTTTTAGCGATGTGCGTTTCGTTTGACAGGGTTACAAGCCCGTCGATCCTTCAAGCTTCTTTCGAAGCTGGAGAAGATGGTTCCCTCGAGGATTTCCAAACGACGATCTTCGGTGCTCACTTGGTAGAGTCAGAGGAACTGTCCGCCCCATTAGGCCCAGAAGGAGAAGTGCTTTCACTGGATCTACTTGCGATGCGTGAAACCAACCTCGAGACGCCTTCCCTCACGAAGGTATCGCGTCCGTCTTTGACGAGGAATACCAAGGCCAAAAATCGTCCAAAACAGGTGCATCAAATTTATGCATCGAGCAATAGCCCATCGTTGGACCAGAAGTCGTTCCGTTTTGGCGGTAAGGGTTCACCCGGATCTCGCAACATCGGACTTGGTCCCACCTCTACGCTAGAAGTGATCGTACCAGGCCTTGATCCTTTAGGAAGCAGTGTGCTAAGCCAAGCGAACAATCTGTCGTTGACCGGTGGAGCCATGATGGTCAGCACCGCTAAGCCGGATCCATCTCTCGACAACGTAGCCTTACGGTTCGAGTACCAGGCGTCATATACGGACGGCAGTCGATTGGTGGTCAATGCCGGCAAGCAGCGCGTAACTCTTCCTTTATATGATTGGGAACTACAACCATTGGCAAAATTTGTTGACTCCGGGCATCATGGTGCGGTGAGCATCCACATGTTTGGAAACCGTGAAAAAGTCTCGCTTGACGCGGCCTTTGAACATACGCTCCTTGGACTCAGGTTTATTCAAGCCGACATGATGCCGCGCGGCATCATTATGTCCCAAGAGTACTTGCCGCAAGATGAGCATGGCATCATTCTTGGACCAGGTGAATTGGATAGGCTTTCTACCGATGAAGAAGTTGCATTGTCGGTGCGTGAACTCAAGCCTCTGATGGAGCGTGCCCGAAATGGTGCTCCTTATTCAGTTCTGACCGATGCTAAAGTGCCCTTTACTTTCTCAATCGAAGGAAACGAATTGGTTGTTTCCGGCTCACCCTATTTTTTCTTTTGGGAGCCTGCAAACAAGGGGAATCAAGTTGTTCCGAGAAAAGCACTAAATGATGCTTTGAAAAAGGCGTGGCCTCAGATCAAGCAGGCCAACCCATTGGTGATTGAATCGATGGAAAGAAGCTTCCGAACCGTGGCTCTCTTTCGATTCCAAAAGAAGAACTCCCCAGAAAACTGGAACGAATGGATGCGGCAGCTAAGCACCGTATCATTGACGCAGGTTCCAACACCGTCGATGCTTTCCTCGAGCCAAGCGAGAGAGTAGAACGATTGTCCTCAATCGTTCATAACGCTTGCAAATAATTCCCAACGCAACCCTTACTCCGAATTCTTGCGATTTGAAATCCCTTTTTGGGGTACAAGAGCGATTGAGGACAATCGCTCCACTCTCAGTTGACCGCAATCTTCGCAAGGAGCGGCAAACGCTTTTGGTCGGAAACAACTACTCCCCCCGGTTTCTCAACCGTGATGGCAAAGACATTCGGCTTGTCTACTCGTAACTTAGCACGGATGGGAATGATCGACTCTCCGGTGCTTGAAATGTCGAATACGCCACCGTCGACAGGCTTCTCGTCGCGCGTTGGGTCGATGATCCAGAGTTGGTACTGCTCTATGGTTGCGTCGTTAACAGGCAGACCACGTACAGTCACGAATCCTTGCTGAGATGCCGTGCTCCAAACCACATCTCCAAATTCGGTATCTATTGATGGATCCGGCTTGGTTGATTGCCATTTGGAACGAATGATATCCGAAGCCGACGCAATGAGACTATCTCGCTGGCTTGACAAACTAACATTCAGATTTCTTTTGACTGGAAACGGGATGATAAGCACATACGCGATCGAGGCAGCCACACACAACCAAGCGACCATCTCGCTCACACGCATTGATGAACGTGCGACTGTAGAGGTGATTGCAGCATCCGAGGTTTTCGAATCGGCGATAAAACCACTCGCCATGCTTTGGAGCCGGGACGATAATCCTTCAGGCATCTGTTCACTCGGAACGACTCCTTGATAAGTCAAGAAGGCTCGTGCAGCAGTTTCCTCAGAACGTTCAACCATTGTTTGGAAATTCTTTGGGTCAAAGGACTTGATTTCAAGCCATTCCGTTTCGGTCAGGTCGCCGAGCGAAAAGCCAGCAGCGAGTTCCTGAATTCGGAAATCGGGTGGGAAAACGGAGCTCATGTTGCGGCTCCAGTTCCGATGACAGAAAACTTCTCCATACATTGTCTCAACTGGATAAGTCCCCGCCTTGCAAAGGACTTCACTGACCCTAGGGGCATTTGCAACTCCGTCGAGATCTGTGAGTGAGATTTGCCCTCATGAATGGACTTGCGCAAAATATCCCGCTGATTGGATACGAGGGCATCGAGACAACGCGTTGCCTTGGCCGCTTCGTCGATCAACTCTGCTGATGTCGCGCCCGAAAGGTCTGGCTGCTCGTCGAAATCACTTCCAACGTTTGATGATTCCACGGTTCGTGATTGCTTTCGATAGCGATCAATGAGACGCCTTCTAGCAATCATCGTGACAAATGTTGTCTCAGCCGACTTGGTGGGGTTGAATCGATCCGCTTTTTGCCACAGCTCTAGAAAAATTTCCTGGACTGCATCTTCTGCGTCTGCTTGGCTTGGCGAATAACGTCTAGCCAACGACCAGATCAAATTGCCGTAACGTTCTATGCAATAATTTAGGGATTCGGGTTCGCGTCTAGCCACTTGAGCTAATACCGATTCGATCGATTGCAAAGGTGATTCATCCACTTCTAGCATTACAGACCTTCGGCTCCACTTAGGGAAAGCGAACACGAAAAAGCAACCGCAGCCTTATTGTACGCTGGTTGCCCAGGATTGGATGCGAGTTTTTTCCCTTCCGGGTCGATTGGCAGGGATAGATTGAGTCGAAACCGCTGTAAACCTTTGGCTCCGGTAACGAATTTTGAATTATTCAGTTAATATAGTATGGCGTTCTTTCCCCTCCAAGGATGTCGAATATCCCCATTTTCTTAGTGTCCTCTTTGGCTCAGGGTAAACAAAAAAGTTATCCTTCAGCTTGGGCGTCCGTTGCATGTTGCATACCCTTTTTTACCTCCGTAATTGCGGCATTTGGCTGTGCATTGTTTTGCTCCTGGCTTACTGCTTGCCCGTTCTACAGTCAGCGGATCTGGAATACAACCGCGACGTTCGGCCGATCCTCGCCGAGAACTGCTTTGCGTGCCACGGCTTTGACAAGGCCAAGCGGGAGGCCGGACTGCGACTTGATACTCCCGACGGTGGCCTCGCCGAATTGGACTCAGGCGAGATTGCAATCGTCCCTGGAAAGCCGGAAGAAAGCGAACTCGTTCATCGCATTCTCGCCAGCGATGACACGATCATGCCTCCTCACGAGTCGGGCAAAAAGCTCACCAATCCCCAGAAAAAAATTCTGAAGTCTTGGGTCGAGCAAGGGGCTGGATATGACAAGCACTGGGCTTTCATTTCGCCCAAAAAAGTCCTACCGCCAACGAATGTTTCTGCGAGTATGGCGTCTTCGAACCCCATCGACAACTTCATCCTCGCTCGACTCGCAAAAGAAGGGTTGGCACCGTCACCAGAGGCAGATCCGATCACCTTTATCCGTCGATTGAAATTGGATTTGATAGGCCTACCACCCACGATTTCCGAAGTTGATGACTATCTGGACGCATTCAACAAGAATGCCGATCTGGCTCGTCGCGACCTTGTTGATCACCTGCTCCGAAGCCCACACTATGGTGAACGCTGGGGCCGCTGGTGGCTCGATCAAGCGAGATATGCAGACAGCAATGGCTATTCCATTGATGCACCAAGGCAAATCTGGAAATATCGTGATTGGGTAATCGACGCCCTGAATGGGGATTTACCCTTCAACCAGTTCACGATCGAACAACTAGCCGGCGACCTGTTGCCTAACGCAACCGAGGAACAAATCGTTGCCACTGGGTTTCATCGCAACACACAGATCAACCAAGAGGGGGGCATCGACCCCGAACAATTTCGAATCGACAGCGTCTTCGATCGCGTCGCCACTACTGGAACAGTCTGGCTTGGACTAACCATTGGTTGTGCTCAATGCCATGATCATAAATTCGATCCCATTGAACAAAAGGAATACTATCGGTTTTTTGCATTCTTCAACAATCAAGAGGAACCCAACTTTACTATCTACGAACCGGAGCTCAACGCACCTGCATTGTTCGTGGAGCAAAAGAAATTGGAATCGTCAATAAACGACATCGTTGCCAATGCATCTGACGCGGTAAGCAATTGGGAAAAATCGCTCACAGAAGAGCAAATAAAAGCGCTTTCCAAAGAGATGCAAAAACTGGTTTCCGCAGAAAAATCAAAACGAACTATCGCTCAAATACGAAGCCTGTATGCGTTGGGGCCAGGAGCATCGGATGAGCATTTTCGAACACTTCAAAATCGGTTGAAAGAAATCGAAAAATTGCTTTCAGCAGGTATCAGCACGATGGTGATGAAAGAGCTGCCGGTACCGAGAAAGACGAATTTGTTTACCCAGGGGGATTTCACTCGCCCCGCAGATGAAGTCACTTGCGGTACTCCTGCTATGCTGCCGCCGATAGAAGGCTCGGAAAATAGGGTTAATAGACTCGACTTGGCGAGATGGCTTGTTTCGTCGAACAATCCGTTATCCTCACGCGTTCTCGTCAATCGCGTTTGGCAACACTACTTCGGTCGCGGAATAGTCGAAACAGAAAACGACTTCGGACTACAAGGCTCGCCGCCAAGCCATCCCGAATTATTGGACTGGCTAGCGGTTGAGTTTGTCGAACGTGGCTGGAGCTTAAAGGAATTACATCGGCTTATTGTGTCCTCCAAAACCTATCAGCAATCATCAATTGATCGAACTGATCTGAGGGAGAAAGATCGTGGAAACTACTTACTTGCGAGGCAACGACGCATGCGGCTAGAGGGGGAGATTGTTCGCGATGTGGAACTCGCGGCATGCGGACTCTTGTCGCCGAAGATGGGTGGGCCATCGGTCTATCCACCAATACCTCAAGGGGTAATGGGCCAGGGGCAAGTCAAACGGGAATGGAAAGTAAGTTCTGGTGAGGATCGCTATCGACGCGGACTATATACCTTTGTCTACCGAGCCACACCTCCACCCTCGCTGAATGTCTTTGATGCTCCCGATGGATTTAGTACCTGCACCCGCCGAGTGCGTAGCAATACACCCTTACAAGCCTTAACGCTGATGAATGATGCGGGGTTTTTCGAATTTGCAGGGGCCTTGGAGAAGATTATTAAACAAGAAGGAATGGAGGTTGCATTCCGAAGATGTACCTCTCGCTACCCAAGGCCTGACGAGAGCACGATTCTTCAATCGCTTGATCCACTTAGTGCAGCTCGAGCGATGCTCAATTTGGATGAAACGGTAACGCGTGAATAATTTGCAGCTAGAAGTTCGAATTAGCCTGTGACTCGATAAAGATTAACCTGAATATGACAATGAATAGCCAGCACTTGCAACAGCAGACGCGTCGTCACTTCTTCAATCAGTGTGGAGTCGGTGTAGGCTCCATTGCCCTTGCAAATCTACTTTCCAGCTTGTCGTTAGGCACCACTACCGATGCGTCGAGCAATCCTCTTGCTCCGAAAGTTCCACATTTCCCAGCTCGAGCGAAACGAGTCATCTACATGTTTATGGCGGGAGGCCCGTCGCAACTCGACATGTTTGAGCACAAGCCGATGCTCAATCAACTCAACGGAAAGCCGATACCAAAGAGCTACCTGGACGGCAAACGATTTGCCTTCATGGATAGTAGCCACCGCACCAATCTGCTTGGCACGCGGCGTACGTTTCAGCAATACGGCGACTGCGGAGCTTCTGTAAGCGACTTACTTCCATACACGGCCCGCATTGTGGATAAGTTGACTTTCATCCGCACCTGCAAGACCGATCTTTTCAATCATGCGCCTGCCAAGCTCTTCATGAACACCGGTACTGGGCAATTCGGACGCCCGTGTCTTGGTTCATGGCTCACGTATGGTCTGGGAAGTGAATGCGAAGAACTACCTGGATTCGTGGTCCTTCAAAGTGGACCACGCGGACCACGCGGTGGATCGATTCTATGGGGGAGCGGCATGCTGCCAACAACCTATCAAGGGGTCCCGCTCCGCAATCAAGGGGAGCCAATCTTGAATTTGACTACCCCCGACGCGGTAAGCGACGAGCAGCAAATGCAAGTCCTCGAGGCGGTTCGCCAATTGAATACCAAGCGGTTGGCCGATACCGGTGATGAAGAGATCACAACTCGCATCAATGCATACGAGATGGCCTATCGAATGCAAACCAGTGCGCCTGAATTGATGGATACGCGTGGCGAAAGCAAAGAGACGCTCGATCTTTACGGCATCAAGGATCCAAGGGAAGCGAGCTTCGCTCGAAACTGCTTGTTGGCGAGGCGGCTAGTGGAACGAGGAGTGCGCTTCGTACAGCTTTACCATACCAACTGGGACCATCACGGCGGTCCCACCGAGAATCTCGAAGAGCACTTGCCATCGATAAGTCGCGAGATAGACCAATCGGGCGCAGCACTCGTTCTCGATTTGCAACGTCGCGGTCTGCTCGAGGACACGATTGTGGTGTGGGGTGGTGAGTTTGGCCGGACACCTATGGGAGAAGTTCGGGAGTCGACCGGGCGCAACCATCACATCGACGCGTTCACAATGTGGTTTGCGGGGGGTGGCTTTAAGCCTGGATGGAGCTTTGGTGAAACAGACGAGTTTGGTTTCGGCCCAATCGACCATTCGGTTCACGTTCGCGATATACACGCGACTTTGTTGCACCAGCTCGGGCTTCATCACGAACGGCTCAGGATTCGTTCACAGGGCCTGGATTTTCGCTTGACCGGCGTCCAACCTGCCAGAGTTGTTCATGAAGTTCTCGCGTAAGATCGCTCTACTCTATGTCTTGGTAATGTTGCGGCAAGTTGAAGATTCAATAGAATCTGATTTAATGACTCGAACCTGCGCATCTCAAAAATGGAGAAGCAATGACCGAAAAACCTGAACGTCGTGAACTGAACTTTCGCTCGCTTGATGAGGCTGTGTGATCAACAATGCAATTGGCTACCGTTCATTTCAGTTGAGAAAACCGTATGACTCTCGGTTCCGCTAACTTCTCGCACTTTCGTGCAATCTATGCAAAAGCAATTGGGCCATGTCGACGTTTAGAGCACCGGCGGTCGCTCTCCAACCTGGGACGGCGTTCAATTCCAGCAATACATTGCGTCCATCTTTGGTTGGCAGAATATCCACCCCGATCATCCAACCTCCAATTGCTTTACAGGCTCGGAATGCCATGGAAATTTGCTCAAAGGTGGGTTCGTGCGCAATCGCATGGCCGCCTCTCGCGACGTTAGATCGCCAATCACCGTGATTCTCTCGTCGAACACAGAATAGCTCTTCGCCGACGATCAACAATCGCAAATCGCACCCATCGCTCGCTAGGAACTCCTGGAGGTAAATGACCGATTGCAATTGCTCCAACGTGCTGAACACACGCCAGGCCATATCGCGGTCGCTCACTCGTACAATCCCTCGTCCTTCGCCACCAAAAATAGGTTTTACGATGCAATCGCCGCCAAGAGTTTCCCACGCTTGCAGTGAGTCGTCGCGGGTCTGGCAGCATATGGTTATTGGAGTTAGTAGTCCCGATTGCTTTGCGATATCCAGTGTTAACCACTTGTCGATGGCTATTTCCAAACATCGAGGTGGATTGAGCACCTGCACGCCACTCGCTTTTGCTGCGTGAAGTGCATTCATTCTAAAGATGATTTGCTCAACAGAGCCAAGCGGCATCGATCGCACCAACACAGAATGGCAATCCGTCAAGGCTATCGGCTTGAGGTCGTTTGCGTTTTCAGAGCCTTGCGTCCAAGTTCTCGCGACGGGCGGCATGTTTGAATCGGACCAAACGCTGAGCTTGCTAAAAGACAGGGACTCAACCGCCGTCTTTTTATCTACGGGCATAGAGTCAGCGGCGCGCTGGAGGTCTTTCATGTACCAGCCGGTCGGTGAGCCTAAAACGCCGACCCGCAAGGCACCTTCCAGGGAAGATTCGGCACGATCGCTCATGATGCAACAGCTGCTGTAGATAAATCAACAAACGATTCGCCGAAGGACTGCAAGAGTATATCGGGGCGAAGCGAACCATAACGAAAGGAACGGCCAGTCTTAAGATTTACGATGGTGATCATCGCAGGACTGAATAGCCCCGGATCGACTTTGTAAAAATCAAAGTCGTACTTCTTAAATGTCTCAGCGAACGGAACTCCGTAATCGCGAGACGCAATACTCGGTACTCTTGGGCCGAGCTCTTGGATTTGGTCGTCATCCGCGTTAACCCACAAGGTAACGTGCCCGCCATATAGAATGGAATCATTGGTTCGGCCAATCCCCTGCACAAAATCCAATGCCGGAGGGGGCAATGGTGCAGATCCATAACCCGAAATGACCGCATTCAAATCAAACCCAAGTTCAAACAACTTGTGCAGCGAGGTTTCTACGATGCGAGCAACCACCTGGATAGTACCAGCAATGGACCGTGTAGGAGCGACACAAATCACGATGTTCTCGATAGAGACTCCACACTCGGACGCGATGTATTCCGCCACAGTTTCATCTGGTAGCGAGTCGCACTCGAGCACCCCGACCGCCTGAAGGCTTGAATCGGAAACGCCGATACTCTGCAAGACATGTTCTTTGCCACGTTTGGAACGCATAGGACCAGAACCCATTGCAAAGAACTTGTCCTTTTTGACTGGCCAACCTGCATATTGAGCAGCCATACATGCATGCACAGGATCATCGGTCACCACCTGGACCAAGGGCCACGGTCCACGCAAAAAGTCGGCAGGGTGAATCGTAATCTCTGCCCTTCCCGCCATACAGATGCGGGCTAACATCAAACCGGCTTGCATTCCACCTTTAGCCTTGACTCCAAAATCTAAAAGGACAGCGCCATTCGCTAGTCGTTGCTCCGCTACTCGCCACGATTCGGCATGGGCAATCGTCGTTTGGCAAAGTTCGAAGGCTTCGTTATTAAGAAGATGATTGTTGGATGGTGTTTTCGTTCCAGATTTCATTCGACGATATGGCTCCGTGCTAACGTTGGAAGATTGGCAGGTACCCCAAATCCAGTTGCAACATGATCAAGTTACAAGCTGTCTTGTAGACTTTATTGAATGAGTTCTGTTCCTGATCCCACGAACCGTCCGAATTCTGCTCGTCCGCAATACGCGTATAGAGACGGTCGCGGAAGGGGAGCCATTCCTCATCACCTTGTCGATACACTACCTGGCTGTAGTAGAGATAGGTGTAATGCCAATGACCAAACGCGTCATCCCCCGGCCCAATGGTATATAGGTTTTTACGTGTATACGCAAGCATTTCAGGGACCTTCTTGCTCTCGTAGTCGCCCGCGTTGTAGAGCGCTGCAAGACTGGCAGCTGTTATCGCTGGACGCGAAGCCCCCATCTGTGTGCTCGAATAGCTGATGCCACCATCTTCGTTCTGGCATTTGTAGATGTACTTCTTTGCCGATTCGATGATCTCGGTGGGAACAGCAATTCCAGCGTTGCGACAGCCTCTGAGACCCTGTACTTGCGTAATTGTTGTCGAGCCTTCGTCGAAGTCGTTTCCATCCTTTGCACTCATATAGCCCCAACCGCCAGCCGGCGTTTGAGCCTTGCCGCAAAACGAAACAGCTCTATTTAAAACGTCGACCAAATCGTCCCGTCGGTCTTGCAGTCCCTCTTCACCTAAAACCTGCGAAAGGAAAAGCATCGCAAAACCATGACCATAGGTGTAACGCTGATCGTCTTGTTGGTTGCCAATTAGTCCATTTTTTCTGCTGTTGCTAATCAAGAAGTCGGTGGTACGTTTGATTTGCTTAGCATACGGACCTTGAGTGATAGTCGATCCGCTACAAAGCAAAGCCAAGCCAGCCAAAGCTCCAATTGCAACTGGATACGGGGGAGTGGTCCATTGTCCTAAACTCGATTGCGTACGAACCAAGAAGGCGAGCCCTTCTCGCGTGGCTCGATCCCAATTTGGATCTCGCGAACTACGAGCCAGATCGTCCGCAACACAAAGTGACGGAGGACATCCTCCGGAAATGCATACCGCCATCGCTGCAACGTTAGCACACCTTGATAGAAACTGTCGACGCAGCAATTTGCGTTGGTCATGCATAAAAATTTTCAAAATAAGTGCGGTGACTAAGTTCCTAGATCACCGAACAACGGTGTTGAAAGATAGCGTTCACCTAGGCTGCACATGATGGTAACGATGCGTTTGCCCTTGAATTCGGGGCGGGCTGCAAGCTGTGCCGCGGCCCACATGTTGGCACCGCTGCTTATTCCGCCCAAAATCCCTTCGTGTTTAGCAAGTTTCCGTCCCCATTCAAAGGCTACTTCGTCATCGACCTGAATCACATCGTCAACGATTGACCTGTCAAGGTTTTTCGGAACAAAACCAGCTCCAATACCTTGGATTCTGTGTTTGCCAGGTTGGCCACCACTGATAACCGGCGATTGCTTTGGCTCGACTGCGATGGCCTTGAATTTTGGATTCAATTTCTTGATGTAGCGAGCAACACCGGTAATCGTACCGCCTGTTCCGACACCGGCAACGATGGCGTCGATTTGACCTGCCGTATCTACCCAAATCTCGGGTCCTGTGGTGCGTTCATGAATCGCCGGATTTGCGGGATTTTCAAACTGTTGAGGCATCCACCCATTCGGATCTTGGGCAACTAATTCCGAAGCTTTTGCTATTGCCCCTCGCATTCCGTCGGCCGCTGGGGTAAGCACTAAACTCGCCCCCAAAGCTCTCAAAAGCGCTCGGCGTTCTACCGACATCGATTCGGGCATCGTTAGAGTTAGTCGATACCCCTTTGCGGCGCATACGAAAGCCAGCGCAATTCCTGTGTTGCCACTCGTGGGTTCGATGATGTGCGTTTCCTTGGTCAACCTCCCGCTTTGCTCTGCATCCTCGACCATCGCCATTCCAATTCGGTCTTTGACACTATGGAGAGGGTTAAAGAACTCGCATTTGGCAAAGACGGTCGCATGTTCAGCTGGCACCAAACGATTGATACGGATCATCGGCGTATTCCCAACGGTGGTTACAACGCTTTCAAAAGTCTTTCCCAAAGCCATGTGCAAAATCTCTCGATTGGAAGGAGGGCAAATTTTGGCAACCACGCGCGAACGCGTTATTCCGACGAACCGAGTATACGCTTTTTTGGACCAGCCGCCCACAGGGCACCAGCAGGTGCAAACTGTCGGCTGTCCCGCAAAAAAAGCACCCGAGTCGATTCGGGTGCTTCTGTTTTCAAAGTTCGCTTTTCCCTAACAGGCCATGAAGTCTTTGGGAACTACCAGCCTTCCTGTACAAATAATTCGTCGACCGCATCGAGGTAGGCTTTAGCCTTGCTGGCGATTTCTGGCGGTGGAGCTGCCAGAGAGACTTGTTGCCAGCTCAGATCGGAACTGCGGGCGAGGATTCGCACGAGTTTCACACCGGTCGGATCGGAAACCTGAACAAACTGCTGTCTGCCCAAAGTCGCAGTGTACACCGAGTGCGCCGCACCGCGGACTGCACTCAGGTATGCCTTCGACCCATCATCGCTAAGCACGACTTCTTGGAATGTGTCCCCTTCAAAACCATCGCGAGTAATGGTCCATTCGGAACGCCCATTGGCTCCGATGGCCGCATAAATCCCAGAGGTTCGCAGACTACCGTCGGCAAGGTAGAAATTGGAAGCCAAGTTTTCTAGTAAATTCGCATAACGCGGCGTTACTCCTAAGATGCTGAAGTCGTATTCAGCATCCGCTCCCCCAGGTGCGACAATCGTGCGAGTAAAGGTATTCGCACCGGGTGCATCTGTCGCAAGAATAGGAACAACATAACTCACCGTGTAAACACCGGGCGGTAGCAAATCGAAGGAATAGCTACCGTCAACATGCGTTTGTTTAGTCAACGTCCGGCTCGGCGAATTCGCAGTTGCCGGAACTGTCAAACTAATTTCTATCCCGCCGAGTCGAAGCTCGTTTCCTTCCCTGGAACCAGTGTTGTTGTCGTCGACATAGACAATACCGTGAACCTTGCTCGGAATGAACGGCAAAACGTCCACGTTAAATGTACCGATGGCTGTCTTCGGATCTGCAACTCCATTCGTTGTACCATTGTCGATGACTTCGTACTTGAATGTATCACGTCCCGTCGAGCCTATCGGGGCAGTATAAGTGATCGTGCCATCCGCGTTCAATACAACCGTTCTTCCACTTGTGATCGATCCCGGAACGATTCGCAGCACTCGAAGGGTCTGGCCACTTTCATTGGCAGGTCCCTTCGGCATGCTCGCCAAGTCAGCTGCAAGATTGAAAACCGTCGGAACACTTGCATAAACTTCTCGAGTCAACGTAGCCGCAGTCGGTGCATCATTTACTTCCGTTACGTTTACAGTCAATGAACCGTCGGCTGTGGCCAGGCCATCGCTGATCTGATAGGTAAAGCTATCTGGACCGTTAAAGGAGGTCGCCGGAGTGTAAATCAAGTTCGTACCTACTTGAGTAACCGAACCGCCCTTGGCAGTGTTGATCGTGCCGACAATTGGAACAAAAGTTACAGTTTGCGATTCATTTGCAGGGCCAGGGAGGTCATTTGCCAACAGCGTAGAAATGGCTATTGTAACTGCCGTGTTCTCGGGTGTTGTCGCAGCTGGATCAGCGGTCGCTATCGGTGGATCATTTACGGGGGCGACATTGATCGTCAAAGTTGCAGACGCACTCAATGGAGCGGGAGTCGTGTTGTTGACACCGTTGTCTGTCACCGTGTAAAGAACCAGGACTTGACCATTGAAATTCAAGGCTGGTTTGTACTCAATATTGCCATTCACCACCGAAACGGTACCGCTACCGGGAGTTTGATTCACGACATTCGTGATAGTCAAGGTTTGGGCATCTTCACCCGGCCCCTTGCTAAGGCCATTGGTAATCGTAGAAGCTTGGACGGTGAGAACAACGTCTTCCGTCGCCGATGCTGTTCGGTCGGCGGCGACCGGTGCATCGTTAACGGGTGTTACGGTGATCGTCACTGTCGCAGTCGAGGCAACGCTTCCGGCTTTGTCATCATTCATCGTATAGGTGAAAATCGCATCGCCAAAGAAATTGGCAGGAGGCGTATAAACCAAACGATCATCGGACAAAACAGTAACTGTCCCCCGGTTGTCGAGAGTTACGGAACCAGTGCCTGATCCAGGCTGCGTAAACGACAGCAGGCTCTTGACAGCTCCATCATTTGCAAAGTCATTGGTAATCACATCGATCGTGAAAGCGCTAGAGTCTTCTGGGATGCTTGCCGTATCCGTTAACGCAAACGGAAGAACGGGTGGAATGATAAAGACTTCGACGTTTGCTGATGAAGTCAAGCCTGCAGCGTCTCGAATGGTATACGAGAAAGTCGATGTCGTGTTAAACGAGCCAGTCGGTGGGGTGAACAACACGGCGGTTCCCGCAGCATTCACAGTAGCTGTTCCGATCGTCGGTGCTGTAACCGACACGATGGTGATCGTATCGTTTGTCTCAAGCGGACCAGCACTATCGTTTCGCATGACTGCTAGTGGATTTGCAACGTTAATACCCAAGACCACAAATCGAGCGGCTTCGCCCGTATCGTTAACTGCAATCGGGGCATCGTTTACTCCAGTGACGTTGACCGTGACGGTTCCAACGGCTGTCAATTCTGTTGGCGTTGCGTTATCTGAAATCGTGTAGGTAAACGTGTCGGCTCCAAAGAAATTCGCGGCTGGACGATAGGTTGTTATACCGCCAGCCGTCGTGATCGTTCCACCTTTAGCAGTTGGGCTCTGAACCGAAATCAATCGAACCGACTGTCCAGGCGCCTCACCAGGTCCTGGATTCGAGTTGGCTATCAGATCCGTTGGCGCACCGGCACCAATCAAAATCAACGATCCATCTTCGACGGCAGTCAATGATCCGCTAAACGGAACAGGTGCATCATTTACAGGTGAAACGTTCACTGTGATCGTTGCGACCTTCGAAGCACCAAGGTTATCCGTACCGGTAACCGTAAACACGGCATTTCCAAAGAAGTTAGCTGCAGGCACAAAGTTGATGTTGCCACCGACGATGGTGACGGTTCCGTTCGGCGTCGTTCCCGGCGTCCCTAGCGTGACTGTTTGATCGCTTTCATTTGCTGGACCAGGATTGAAAATCTGAACCGGTGTGATCTGAAGTGGAGTTACCGCATCTTCGGCAATTGTGAACTGTGTGCCGATCACGTTCGGTGCATCGTTAACCGGAGTCACATTGATAGAAACGGTTCCAACAGCTGTATCCGGCGTAGGTGTCGCGTTGTTTCGGATCGTGTAAGTGAAGACAACAGGACCAAAGTAGTCTGGAGCCGGTGTAAATGAGACGTTGGTGGTGCCATTCACAGAGACGGTACCCCCGACGCTGGGCTGTGTCACGCTCACAACTTGAATCGCAGATTGAGGGCCATTGCTGTTGATGTCATTGGAAACAACATTCGTTGTCGTCAGACCAGAGTCTTCGGCCACGTTCAAGGAATCGGTGTTCGCTGTCAGCTTGTCAGTGATGTTAATGATGCCCGTTGGCAAGAGCACGACAGAAGAAGTCAGGTACTGCGCCAATCCACCGTACAATGCGATTCCCAAATTGTTTCCCGAGGAGCCAGCAGTTGGTGGTGGGGATGTATCACCTGTCAAATTGATTCGACCGACCGTGGCACCTTTGAATAAGGTATCAACTACGTTCACAAAACTGGACGCCTCGCGGATGTCTAACTTGTTTTTATCCGCAAAACCGCCCAGGAGGGTGATGGTCCGCGTCGGCGAATTCGCGACAGGAGTCTTCAATCGGCCATCGAGGCCGTTAATGTACTTCACCCCCGTGACTAACGTATTTGTTCCATCGCGAAAGTCGTTGTTCAGGTTGCTATTTCGGGCCACCGCAGCAACGATGTCGAGGCCGGGGTCGGCGCTGTTCTGACCTATTGTCAAGGTGACTGGATTGGGGACACCATCGACCAAACTATTCGTACCCACTTGTAGACTGTTAGGAACATCCGTATGCGCCAATGCTCCAATGAAGTTCACACCGAAACGAGAGGATGTCTCGCTTGTGAGTAGTCTCACAGCGACATTTCCAACACCGATCGACGGTAAAGCCTGAAGCGCATTTCGGATATTTACTCCGGTCCGAACATTGTCATAAATTTGCGTGCCGCCGCCGCCCGTAAAGAAAGCTGGGGCTATCGGGGCTGTGGTGTCGTTGCCAAACTTGATTGTGAACGTTCCACCGCGAACATTGCTCCCGATGTCAATCTGATTGTATTCGCCCCACTGGAACTGCAATTTCTCCGCCGCGGTTCCGTCTGCATTTGTGTAGGACAAATCGTGATAGGCACTAAACACGCCCTGAGGTGAACCTCGCAAGTCTAGCATTTGGGTTCGCACAATGATTCGTTCGCCAGTCCCAATGTTGGCTTCTGGTATTCCATCATTTGGATTTGGATCGGCTAGTTCAGAGCCAGCTGTTCCATCCGCGTTCACGGAGAAAAACTTGTAGCGCACTTGGGCCTGTTCGCCGACACCTTCACCGTTGTTGATCGCATTGATCACTACGAGCGCATCCAACGGCGACAAGCTGTTGTCATTATCCGTGTCGACAAACGAATTGACGTCGATCGGCGATTGACCAGCTAAAGAGCCAGTTCCCTGGGAATTGAGTCGATTGATCACAACAAGGGCGTCGAGCGGAGAGATCGAAAAGTCCCCGTTCACATCTGCCGCCACGAGCGAATTATGGAACGGCATAATGTCCCCAGCCATCAATTGACGCTGCTCAAGGGTTTCGAGGCGAAGCATTCGCTTCACCCATCCCTGTTTGGCAGATTTTTCTCTGCGATTTCGCGTTGTAGATTTGCGAGCCTGACGTATTGGCGAAACGGACATCGATTCTTCCACCGTAAAGATCAAGAAGGGTAAAGCTTGGAAAAGGAGTCCGAAGGACAAAATTAGCCCTACAAACTCCCGTACTGTGAGGGTACTTGGCAATCAATCGGTTTTCAATCCACTTCTTGCCCAGACGGCCTAAATTAACTATTCACCCCAAGTCTCGCGTGAATTTGCCGTCCCTAACAGTATTTCCGTAAATGTGCATTTTTAGAGCAGATTTCCCTAAAGAAGTTCCATTCAACTTGAAAATCTGAGAATTGTCGTGACTCGATAAAAAAGCAAAGTTTTTTTCGATGAACTGATTCACCCATTACGCCCACACGACCGGGTCAGCCCGATTTTACCCCGTTTGGCTTCACGATTTCTATTTACGCCGTTCGTCCCGTTCCTCTATCATTACCAAGTCATTGCAAACAGAGCAAGTTTTTAACGGATGAATACCTCCCCGGGAGTGTCGCCTCAGAGGCTGAAGAATGAACGGTCAACTAATCCTTTTGCTCATTTCGATGCTGATGCAGAACCCCGGGGGCGATGTATTCCCTCCAAGCAAAGTTTCGGGATCAGTATTGCCCTCGACGTTTCCAGCAATGCCGCCTGTCCTACCCCACGAAAACCCAACCGCCCCGTGCGAAGTTGGATATGGAACGGACAGCTCCGATGGAAAATTCTGCATGATTATTCAAATTCACCCGCAGGCTATCGTCAAATTCTCCGAGGGGAGGATGGGATCGGAACTTCCTGCCAACGTTCCCAATGAAATTCGAAGCCGTGTCGAAAAAGTCATCGTTCGGATTGGAACTGGTCCCGTCGAACGTATCCCGCCAAATCCAAACTCCTTCAGCGAAAGCCGTCCAAACGGTGAAGTTCGGCTCACTGATTTAGCCGGCCGCTCCGCAGTTTCCATCGATTCTCCAAACTCGTCTAACGTTTTGCCTGTCGGCGGGCAGAACGGAAATTTGCGAGGAGTTCCGGGAAGCATGGGCCATAACGATGCTGTCCTCCCCAACTCACCCAATGCGTCTAATCAATCGAACAACAATAATGACCGAAATTGGCCCGCGAGTACATCCGGGGGCTCAGGAACAATTGGCACCCCTAATGGCACGGCAGGAATGTCAAACAACTTCAATATTCGCAACAACGAAGTCGACCAACGGGATGATTTCTCGCCCAAAGCGCCCTCCTATTACAACCCAATTAAACCAAGCCAGACGAATGCAAACACAAACTATGCGACCAACGCAAATGCGGCAAACCCAGGTATTTACCCCTCCGGTTCTAACCGGCCGCACACACCCCTCGCTAATAATTCGAACCCAAACAATCCAACAAGTAGCAACGATTTTTATCCCAATTCACAATATCCCAATTCACAATATCCCAACTCGCAACAACCAAATTACTCACCGTCTAACAACAATCAGAACTCACCATCTCTGTCTGCTTCGCAACAATACGGCGCGCCAATGATGCAGCCACCGAGTCCGTATTTCACCGCAAACCAATATCCAACCACGCCCTCCACATCGATGGCCGGCTATCCGAGTACCCGGCCTATCAGCAATCCATCAGCAGGAATTGATGTGCTGACGGAAGATCCGGCGCTCGCAAAAGACAAGTTGCTTCCATTTCTTTTGCTGTTTTCCATTGTTGGCAACGTCTACCTGGGGCTTTGGATGAACCACCTACGAGGCCGCTATCGCCAACTTTTGAGTAACATGCGTGGTATTCCTGTCTCGGATCTCGGATAAAGGACTTTCGTAGCTTGCTCCGCAAGTGCGACCTACGGTAGGTCACTCTTGCCGAGAGTGACTTCGCACTGCGAGTGTACAGTGCTATTTCTTTACCTTCAGCATTTTGAGATGAATTTTCGCGACGTCGCCCATGTAACTATCCACTTCTTGATCTAGGCATTTCTCAAGCCATTGCTTTGCTTTTTCTGTTTCCTTCAACGCATCGTAATATAGCCCGATATAGAGATAGCCATAGAATCGAGCAAGTCTCTGGCCGTTAACGCCTGCTCCCCCTTTTTCGCAGGCCGCAATCACGTCATCCGGCGTTAGCTTGCCCTGGATTAACTGCTGGACCTGCATCAGTGGCACCCGGCTATCATGCCCAGCCAATAAAACATCTTTCTGCGCTGTCTCCAAACCATTGAGTTGCACATTGCAAAGGAAATGCCAGAATGCATTCTCGACATCGTTGGGATTCACTTCGCGATGAATTGCGAATTGCTCGAGGCCGTCCTTGTACCGCTCCATGTAGTACAGCGCAATTCCGCGTTGCCATAGAAACGGCTTTATTTCCGGACTCAGCTCAATACACTTGTCGAAGTCCACAATGGACTCTGCAATCTTTCCGCTGCGAAATCGCAACGAACCTCGAATGCTGCATAGTTGGGAGTTGTCGGGCCGACTCTTTATTGCTGCGTCCATTTCAACCAGTGCCTCATCTGCTTTGCCTTCTTGTAGTGCTTGTTCAACGCGTCGATGCCAGCCTTCAAGTGTTTTCGGAGTTGAATCTTTGGTTGCATCCTGAGCCTGACAGCCACCTAAGCAGACCATTGCAAAAATAGTCAGACTAGCTAACCCAACAATCCATTTGGGCCATTTCATTGGATCGCATTGAGCTAGGAGGTTTGTACACTGTTTCTTGAACACGGGCCGGCCCCATCTGTTGCACGAACGAAATTTCGGTAAATTGAACTGCTCCAAAGTATATGTTCTCGCTGTTAACCTTGCATCGTCAATCATGCCACAGTCCGTCCTTATCAAAAACGCTACCGCAATCCTTCCTAGCGGTCGCGCCCTAACGAATCTACTGGTCGAAAATGGAGTAATCGTCAGTGTTGATGCTGCCCCAACAACCGAGGCAAAGGAAGTGGTCGATGCGACTGGGCTAGTGCTCTTCCCTGGCCTCATCGACGATCAAGTGCATTTTCGAGAACCAGGGCTAACGCACAAAGAAGACTTAGCTACAGCATCTCGTGCTTGCGCGGCTGGCGGTGTGACTTCGTTTCTAGAAATGCCAAATACGAAACCGGCGGCAACCAACCAATCGCTTATCGAGGACAAATACCTTCTAGCCGCTGCGAAATCGATCGTTAACTTTGGATTCTACATCGGCGCATCGACAACCAATATTGAATCTTTGGTCAACGCGACTGGAGTTCCCGGCATCAAAATCTTTATGGGCTCAAGCACCGGAGACTTACTGGTCGACGATCAAGAAGCACTTGAAAGGATTTTCGCAGAAACAAAAATTCCTATCTGTGCGCACTGTGAGGACGAATCCACCTTCCGTCAAAATCAAGCCCGATTAGGTATCCATCTCACGATCGCGGACCATTCCAAAATTCGAGATGAGGCTGCGGCCGTGATCGCTACCCGAAGAGCGATCGATTTGGCCAAGCGGCATAGTCATCGCTTCCACGTTCTTCACGTCAGTACTGCCGCTGAAATTCCTTTGGTGTCAAATCATGCCAACCTCATTACTGCAGAACTCTGCCCTCATCATTGGCACTTCAACGTCGAGGACTACGCTCGTCTCGGTTCGCTAATCCAGATGAATCCATCGATCAAGACTCGGGACGACAATGCGAGGCTATGGCAAGCTCTATTCGATGGGCACATTCAAGTCATAGCGACCGACCATGCACCGCATACTTTAGAGGAAAAGAATCAGCCGTATCCCAAGTCACCGAGCGGGTTGCCGGCCGTAGAAAACTACTTCTCGTTGCTTCTGGAAAAGGCAGCCCGGGGTGAGTGCACATGGGAGCAGATCGCTAGCTGGACAAGCGACGCGCCAGCTCGCGTTTGGGGTATCGTGGGCAAGGGGCGTATCGAGGTTGGCTATGATGCAGACCTTGTATTAGTCGATCCGAATTTGTCCCGCACCATTGAGAACGCCAAGCAGTATACGAAAAGCAAATGGTCGCCGTGGGCCGGCGAAACGCTGCGTGGGTGGCCGATACGGGTATTCGTGGCAGGTAGAACCATTTTTGAAGACGGCAAGATTGCTACGGAACAACCGGCTGGGCGATTGCAATTCGATCATGCCCTCGGAGGATTTTGGGAAACGAAAGGCGGAGTTGGACCTCGCGGGTCATGTTGAGTAATCATTTTTTTGATTCCAACCAGAGTAACCGGGATCAAGCTTAACAAAATGATCACAGGGAGATCGGACCAGGGCATTGCATCCAATCCTAGTACTTCGGCAGACCATGGAAGTGCGATTGCAGACAATTGGATTGCTACTGAGCCAACCATGGCGATGACCAAAAACGGATTCGAGAACACACCAATACTTGGCATGATATGGTTTAAATCGCGGCATGCCGTCCCTCTTCAACAGCATTGACGATCGATACGAAATTGTCGTCGCTCAATACCATGGCGGAACCTAACATGACCTTGGCATCCGAGTCGACAATGCCTACAGCTCTGGCTATCGCCATGGCTGTATCGGGATGATCACCGGTGATCATGACCGGGCGGATGCCGGCGCTTCGGCATCGTTGAACCGCTTCTTTGGCTTCGCGTCGAGGCGGATCGATCATGCCTATCAAGCCGACGAATGTCAAATGCGACTCGGATTGCCAATCCTCTAACGCTTCAGTCACATTTCGAAAACCGATGGCCAATACGCGAAGCGCCTCAGACGCCAATTCAGAGTTGCAGCGGGCTGGCCGGGAACTGGCGGGACTTGCTTTGATATGACGTGGTAAGTTTTGGCTAGCAATTCTTCGCTGTTTCGATCTGTTTCATAGACCGAAATAAAGGCCCGGTGATCGACCTTTTTGATCTCTTCCATGAGTGCTGTACCTTCCATACCTGGGAAATCGCAGGGCCAAGTGCAGAACGACTACGTCCGTCTGCCACGCGTTCTAAGGGCCTCGCGGGAAAGTCATCCGGTGGTGTCGCTGCGCTCAACCACCGGCTAATTGCTTTGACCCTTTCAGGGTCGATAACGACTGCATCAATGCCATTGGCATCGCTCTCGTGGAACGGCTCAACTGAGGCAGAAATGTGGGTAAAGATGAGGCTAACGCCCTTCGGCTAATGAATAATCCGGGCTAGCGATGCCCGTGTAAAAGCATATTGCTCGGTTCACTGTACGGCACGAGACATTACACTACCAAAGCCAGGACTTCCCTACGCATTGCCATGCGCCAACTTCTCAATCGATTGAATGTAGTCAACCGGCAATTGGTGCTCTTGGGCACCCGTCAGGATCAAATTCAAATAGGCTGGACTTGGAGTGGATGCCTCTTTCGCAAATGCTTCGCCGATATAGACGATGCAGCTTAGAATCTCACCGGCCCAGGTCGTTACTCGGACCGATTCTCGTCGATAGCAATGTTGAGCAACACCTTCCAACAGGTCGAGTTGCACCATTGCATGCGGACTGCATCGATATGCCACGCCATGAACAACCGATCCTTCGGTTGGAACGATTGTCGCGAAAACATCGTCACTGGCGAGAACTTTTCGAAAGTCAAGTCGATAATTACTGAGTCGAGCTAAGCATGAAGTCGGTACTGCTCCTGTTCGGTTAAGAATTTGCTGTTTCGACATATTGCTGCCGTACGAAAAATACCACGTTTCGCTTTGCGGCACAGTTGTATCCTTGGGTTATGGGTGATAGTCTTGACGAAATCTGGATTGAATCCATCGCTTTGTTGCAAGCCTGCTTCTATGATAGCCGATGAATTCACTTCGCAGCTTTTGATGGTGCTTACCCAAGGGTTGGTAATGTTCATTCGGGTCGGTTTTGAAATTGCTTTTACCTTTCCCGAGCCCACGTCGCTGGTGTTGATGCTTAGTCTCCATCCATCGCGTGATGCTTCGATCAAGTCGACGGAACAATTAAGGGTCGAACCTCGTGTTCCGATTTCAAACTATTTGGATATCTACGGCAATCGATGTAGTCGAGTCTTAGTCCAAGCCGGCCGTTCCACTTTTTTCAACGACGCAACTGTTGAGGATGATGGCAAGCGGGATGTTTTAGGATGGGGGGCAATTCAACACAGGCCACAAGACCTACCGAATGAAGTCTTGCTTTTTCTGTTAGCCAGTCGTTACTGCGAAGTGGATAGTGAACTTCGCGACATTGCTTGGTCGCAATTTGGGCAGCAGCCAGCAGGTTGGAGTCTAGTGCAAGCCATTTGCAACTTCGTACATGCGCATATTCGCTTTGACTATATGCAAGCTAGGGCGACGCGTACCGCACTCGAGGCATACCGAGAAAGAACGGGCGTTTGCCGCGACTACATGCATTTAGCGATCACCCTTTGCCGTTGCTTGAATGTCCCAGCCCGCTACTGCACGGGATACTTAGGAGACATCGGTGTTCCTTTAGCTCCCTATCCCATGGATTTCAGCGCCTGGTTTGAGGTGTACCTTGGTGGCAGGTGGTATCCTGCCGACGCTCGGAACAACACGCCGAGAATCGGACGGGTGCTGGTTGCTAGAGGACGGGATGCGGCCGACGTCGCCATCGCGACCACCTTTGGTGTCAATCGATTGGAAGCCTTTCATATTCGCACCGAGGAGGTCTCGGCCGACGGCTCGAAAGGTGTAAAGTAAATAGAGCGCCCACGTCGCTACGCTGTCCGCGAGTGCCGCCTAATGCATGTCCAGCGTCTGCAAAACGCGGATGTTCTCTTCGATCCTGAGGTCGTCCAATGGCAGAGACTGTTGGTAGATTGCAAGAGACTCAGTAAACCATTTACGAGCGTCTTCCAATTTCTTTTGAGCCATTAGGTTTTGCGCCAACGACGAGATTCGATCGGCAAGTCGAGGGTGTTTTGCGGGTCGCTCGCGGCGTTCGGCATCGACAGCATCTCGAAGCAATCTCTCTGCGGTAGCTAGATCGCCCTTGTGGGTATGAATCACTGAAAGGCGTTCCAGCGAAATAGGATCCTTAGGGAAATGCAACTCGATAACTGCCTCTTTCATCGCACGTTCGTCCATTGTTTTTGCTGCATCGTCGTTCCCACACGCTTGAAACGCTCTCGCGCGAGTGTGTGCACACCAAGCGACCTGGTAAGCGGTTTTTCTGTCTCGGTGTCCCCACAACGCTTCGGCGTGCGCTAACGCCGCCTCTGGGCTCTTGGAATCGAGTAAACACCAAGCCAACCCATAATGCGCCTCCTCGGGGAAATCTCCTCTGGCGATTTGCTGCGTAATCGCTTCCTCGTACAGTTTGCGAGCGTCCTCCATTTTGGAAGCACGCATGAGTTCTGACGCAAATTGCAATTTGACATCAACCAATTTCGTGTGCTCCGGGCAAATCGCATTTCCCTCTTTGATGAGATCCTTCACGATAGGAAATACAGTTCGATAGTCGCCGCTCTCATAAAGTAGACCGGCGTAGTCCCCCCGAACAAGGAGAGCGTATTGGTTTTTTCCGGGGAGGACCTTTCCCAAGTCTTTTAACACCAACTCATAGTTTCTTCGTGCGTTCACATAGTCCTTCACCTTTCGAAAAGTCAAACCCGCGAAGTAGTTTCGAATGATTTCAGCTTCCCAACCCTTTCCTGCCAGTATGTGAATGTCCAGGTCATTGAAATCGGACAACGTTAAATCTTCAATGTTCTTCTTCTTGCTAAATATGAGACCAACTTTTGCGACCTGAACCGCCAAAGATTCACTTGGTAAGAGACTTTCTCGAATGCGAAGGGCATCCGTCATAAGTGGTAAAGAATCGTCGTGTCGCTGGAGATCGATTAGCAATCGCGCCAAATGGAACTTCACATCAGCGAGAAACAGTTGATCCTCTGAATTGTCGACCTTGGGAAACCCATCCAAGGAAGCTCGGTAAAATTTTTCAGCCTCTCCAAATTGCGACCGATCGTGCTCTAACCAACCCCGATAGAATTTATTGACCATCGAGTCACGAGACAACGTCCAACGATCGAAATTTTTTGACTCCGACTGCTCGCGTATTTTGGTTGCCTCATCAAGCAACTCCTGCGATTTGCGGAATTCGCCCGTCGCGCGGTAAGCGTTTGCGATCGCGTCAAACAATTTGGCTTGAACTGCGGGTTGGTTAGCTAGTTCGCTACGAAATCGATCTACCGACCTATCTAGCATCGAATTCAAGGTCGGGGGCTCGGCTGCCGAGCCGTCGCTACTCGTTAGTAAAAAATAAAGCGGATTCGTCGAATGAAAAATCGATTCCAAAGATCTAACAATTTCATTGTTTGCCTGGGATTGCTTGTTCGCTTCCTCCGTCTGATTCTGTGCTTCTCTTAGAGCACTGTTTGCGGCCAATCGCGATTCGCGCTCGCCACTCCAGCTACGGGTAACGACCACCGCCGCAATAGACGCGACGAGCGTAGATGTTATCAGCAGCAAAAAGGTCGACGCGATCCACCCGGAAAGTCGACGATTTCTCGCGACCCACTTTTTGGCAATCACCCAATTGGATGCTGGCTTGGACTGGATCGGGTGACCACTCCGAAATCGAACCAGTTCGTCCCTGAGTTCTTTTGCGGTCTGAAATCGCTCCGCCGGATCTTTCTCCAAGCACTTCAAACACAGTGTATTCAGTTCGAGGGGCAAATTGCGATCCATTCGAATGGGTGAAGGCGGATCCGCATGCAGAACTTGAAAAAGCACGATCCGCGTGTTTCCACGAAATGGAACGTCGCCGGTTAAGAGCTGAAAGAAAACAACTCCGAACGAATAGATATCCGTTGTCGATTTGGGTTTGCAGTCGCCACCATTGGCTTGCTCTGGCGACATGTAGGCCGGCGTTCCAATAACCGAGCCGGTTTGAGTCAAGGTCGCATCTTTGTCATTCCAGTCCTTCGCTAAGCCGAAGTCAACGATTTTGATTGACCCATTCTTGCCAATCAATATATTGTGCGGCTTTAAATCGCGATGGACGATTCCCATGGAATGAGCGTACTCCAAGGCCTGCGCAATTTCGATTAGCAAATCGACTGACTCTTCGATGGTCAGTTGCTTGTTCTGTAGTCGTTCCGCGAGCGTGATGCCATCGATGAGCTCACTCAAAAGAAAACAGGTTTCCTGTTCTTTTCCCACCTCTAAGATTTGCACGATGTTCGGGTGGTTTAGACGCGATGCGGCTCTGGCTTCACGAAGAAAAAGATCCGCGGTCGAGTGCATATTGGGATGCGGTACCTTGATCGCCACCAGTCGGTTAAGCTGCTGGTCAAAGGCTTTCCAGACGCTACCAGAGCACCCTTGTCCTAAAAACGCTATCAGACTAAACCTTCGACTCAATTGGCTTTGAAGAAAGATCTGGCTGTGAATGCCGTCGGCCTTGGCATTCCCAATTCCCTGATTTCCATGGGCAGTGGAATCCGCAATCCTCTGGGTTGCTGACTCCATGTTCCATTCGGTTTGAATGCGGCCTAACTCAGCGAGCACAAATGGTTGAATCGCAGCGCTAGCTCGCTGAACGTATGGGTCGACGTCGAGCGGCATCTGCGACTCGCTTATTCTTTGATCTGCCTCATATCCATCACAGATTCCTTCCATCTCAAGCAAGTCGTGCTTTGATAAGGTAAACAATTCCGAACTTAGCATTTAAGACTGGCTCCAAATGGATCTGATAGTTCTTAGTTTTCGTTCGATAGAAGTTAGGCTGCAACGGACATCCTGAGCGATTTCACCGTTAGTATAGCCTTCCATTTTCATGAGCGCAACTTTTTTTAGATCGTCGTGCTCGAGGGACTCCAACAGACGGCCAATTTGCTCTGCGCACTCGGCCGCGATTTCTGGGTTGGGTTCGCGACTAATAAACGCGTTGATCTCGCCTTCTTGTTCAATTCCTTCTGAACCGTTCGACAGCGATTTGGCGATATCCCGCTTGCTTCGCTTATCGTAGTTCTGTTTGTCAGCAATCTTACGAAGTGTAATCGTAAGCAAAAGCCGCCAAAGACTCTCGCGATTCGATAGCTCCGGAAATCTTCCGTCGCGCAAGCCGATGCAAAAACTCTTCATGGCACTGACAACAATATCCTCTTCATCCGACATCGCGCGTGAAGATGGCTGTAGTCGGGCCCGCGTCAAAGTCATGAGTTGGGCAAAAAAACGATCCCACAAAAGCCTAGCCGCGTCCTCGTCTCCCTCCCGAAGTTTTGAGATCAAGGCTGCAGCTGATGGTTCGTTTACCATGCCAAGGAAATCAAACTCCAGAGGAGGGGGTGACGTCGAAATCGAGTTTATTGCGGACTTGCACCCGCCTCCCTTAGTCTATACCCGACTGTCTAAAATTGCCAGAATTTGGACACTTCTCGGCAAATAACGCCACCAGTAAAGTTTCTCATTCCCGGCTCTGCCTGAGTTGCGAGTTGCGAGACAAAAAGCATTGGGTGAAAAATGCGTTGACGCGAGTTTTGTTCGGTTTTGCGATCTGACCTTTCAGGCTGGTCGGGGGCTTGTCCCCCACCAACCTTGTTTTGGCGTACTAACGGCCGGCACTCGCGAATCGACGTTCCCCTCGGCTTGGCCCGCCTCGGGCGGGCAAAGCCGAGGGGAACGGGAGTTGGGACTCCCGATTGTAGAACGCCAAAGCGCATCCGTCGGGGGCAGGCCCCGAACGGATGGACCCCTGGAACTAGTCGGTGGCGGTCTGCGAGAAGTGCCAGAATTTGAGCGATTTTCGGATTTGCGAGATTTTGTGAAGGGCTAGAGAAAGGGATGTGGATTGTAAGGGTAGCAACGGGTTCATAGATTCCTAATTTTTTTGCGCCAAAGCAGGGATCGATGAAAGCGGTAACACGCTAAATTGGGACGAATATCTCATGTTGAATCCAAAAACAAAATGTCAGGCCGTTAATGGATCGATGCTTCGAAACTTTCGAGTGCAATTGGGTTGGTCCCAGGTAGAACTTGGACATCGATCTGGATACTCCGAACGTGTGATTCGAAAAGCGGAAGCCGGAGGATCCTTGCGGTTGCAGACGATTCAAGATCTGGCGATGGCGATGTCAATCGATGGGCAGGCGGTCTCATTTCAGGACTTAACCATCGACATCGAATCGATTGCTAGACGATTTGTTGAATGCTACGATTCGCTCGGTTGCGACATGTTAATGGCATGTAGCGATATTTTTGCGGCCGACTTCGCATTCAGTTGTTCTGCAGATTCAAATCAGGTCCCTTTCGCTGGGACATGGTATGGCATTTCTGGTTTTCAAGAATTTCTTAATCGATTCTTCGCTACCTTTTCTCGAGAAACTGGAATTCTGCAACCTGTTTACATGGCGAGCCAAAATCGAGTGGTAGCAAGGTTTGAAGACCAGGTAAACTATCAACAACACGAAATGGCCGCCTATTGGGTTAACTTGCATTTTCAGTTTCGTAACGGGTTAGTGACTCGTATCGATGACGAATTTGATAGTCTCAATCTTTCCAAATCGGTCGAACGATTGCAACTAGACGGCAAGAAAAACGAATGGGTGCTCCTGTCCTGAGCGTGGACACGAACCTAATTGCTCCAGGCTTGGGTCCTTTGCCTAGAATCATGGCTTAGCCTGCCGTGCCACATTTGTTCTTGTCTTTCGGGTCAGTCGATGATGTTTTTCTGGACGAGTATGCATGCCCCATTGTAATGATTCGTCTTGTACATAGCGTTTCCCAAGGGTTAAAGCTGTTAGTGCCTTGGCCAATTCGAAACCTAGATAAAATGCGTGCGACACGTCCACATTTCGCGACTCAGGCATCAGCAATAAATCCTCCATTAAGGCAAATGGGTCGGTCCCGCGAAGGTGAACGCCGGCGCTGATCAGATGGATTTGCGATTCGTCGATCAAGATTCGGTAGTTGTTGTCCTTGATGTTGCTCGCGACGCTGTCGATAGTTTTCTCGGAGTAACTTGCGGACCTGGGATCTCGCAACATGACGAGCCGCTCTTCGAGGTGTTTAGGAGGAATCGTGTGTCGAACGGCGTAATTAACTAGGCGACGCGCCAGATCGCATTCCTTGACGCTCGATTGCGCCCATGGGATCACTTGAGTGGTGAGCACGCTATGTATTTGTTGTTCTTCGCAAAAACCAAGTAACATCGTATTCAGCCCTGCCGAATCGCAATCCGTTAACTCGGTCAGGTTCCCAATGCCCATCAGCATGGATACTTCTGGAAACGTAGCTCGCGTCGAAAGGTAGCGTCCCAACGATGCTGCGAAACCGCAGCCGATCGGTTCCAAAATAGGATCAATCCTAAATGGGATGCGATGCTTGTCGAGAAATTCTATCGTTTCAAGCAAGCTGCGTTCGAAGTCAGTTGTTTCATCAGGCACAACGACGACTTCACAACCCCATTCGATCGCTGCATGGCGATTTGACTTATTGACAGAGAGCACCAACGTCGCTCCTGCAGCCACGGCCGTCGAGGCTTCCCATGGCTCAAAGGTGTCGATCGATAAAGTGAAACCTTGATCGCGCAGGGCTTTGACGGCGTCGGCTACTTTGGTCCAGCGTGCACCTGGCTCGCAACCCAAGTCAATGCGGTTCGCACCGTCAGTCACAAGTTGCTTGGATTGAGCAATGAGAACATCGATCGAGAGCCGAGCGGCATAGTTGATTTCCGCAATAATCTCGATCGAAAATTGGCCGTAGTCATCTCCTTTGAATCGTTTGCGACCGAATGTGATGGGTAAATCGCGAACGTCTTTTGGGCCACACTCGATGGGCTTGCTTACAGCCGATCGTATCTCTTCGATTCCAGATTCCAAGTAACCAGGGAGTATTACTCGAGTGGTTGCTTCGGGAATGCGCATATGTTTAAGCAACCATTGAGGGGTCATAAGTGCGGCAACCGTAATAGGCAGCACTTCGATCGAGTATTCGAAGCCTTGCTTGCTTGCGATCGACGCCACAATTTCTCGGAGCGCAGGTTCTGCAAGCTTACCTGTTACGAAGTGAATCGACTCGCACGTATTGCCCGAACTCATGAGTGCCGTTTCTGGAATGCGCTAAATAACTTTTGATGCATGAACCCGGTTTACCACTTGACCGGTGCCGCACAAATACTAGAACATAAAAGATAACGAGAAGCCCAATGAGCTCGTAGTCATGATGACTCGAATTCGTGGCCGGTGCTTCTCGTTTTTTTTTGCCCTGCTTGCATCGTCGATTATGATCGAAATCCTTTACGAGTGTGCGTGGTTCTTTGTTATCAACAAACCATCGGGCATACTTACGCAAGCAGTACCCGGAATCGATAGCGTTCAAACTCTCCTGGTAAAGCAACTACGAGGAATGGATTCTGGGTCGCCAACACCGTTCATTGGCATTCCCCATCGACTGGATCGCGTGACATCAGGAGCTATGGTTGTCGCAAGGAATCAACGAGCCCTAAGAAGGCTTTGCGACCAGTTTGCCATTCGAAAAGTCATGAAAATCTATCACGCAATAGTGCCTCGGATCTCCAATCCGCACGAAGTAAGGTGGCGAGATACAATGCGAAAGGTCCCAGACGAGCCACGCGCAGAATTGGTATCAACGAGTGAACAGGACGCACGGGAGGCCATTCTGCGGTTTCATGTCATTGGGCAACATGAAATAACTAACCAAAGGCCAGTTAGTCTGGTCGAAATTCAACTGGAAACAGGTCGCATGCATCAAATCCGGCTGCAATTCGCGTCGCGCGGACACCCGATTCTGGGCGATCTATTGTACGGAAGTGAAATCGAATGGCTTGGAATTACACCTGGCGAAAGAGAATCACCGATTGCATTGCATGCGAGAAAGATTGAATTCCGCCATCCCCAAAATGCTGAACTCATTTCCGTGGAAGCACCCTACCCAGCCGGCTGGCCGGCAATATTGCATCTCGTTTGACCCCGTTTGACCCCGAGCAAAACTCTACCAAGCGTAGAACTTTCTCGTTCCTGCAGCTTGGCTATTGGGTGGAATTTCTACAAATCCATCGGACTGAATGAGCGATGCGATATCACCCGAGCCTTGACTTGGGACCAGTCTCAATTGACCATCTTTCATTAGGGATACCAGCCGAAACGAAGTCAAGTCGATTGTCCTGGAGTCGTCTACATCGAGTTGAGTCCATGGTACTGTTTCGGGGTTCGAGAAGCCTGCCATGTGCCGAATCAACTCCTGTGCAAATCGTCGAAAAGTGATGGCAACACTAATTGGATTTCCTGGAAGCCCAAGGATCAATTGCCCCTGCGGCCCGTACGCACCGAGTATTGGCCTACCGGGGCGAATTGGTATTCGATGAAATACAACTTGGCCACCGGATGAGCGAATCGAGTCGGGCACGTAGTCCGTGTCTCCCATGGAAACGCCTCCTGTCAACAACAGTACATCGCAGTTGACTAGCGCGTCGCGAATCGCTCTTTCGATTCGGTCGCGTTGGTCCGAAACTTTAGAGCGTTCTGTTTGGAGCCATCGGTGAGCCGCCATGCTAGACTCGAGAAACGGACCGTTAGAGTCGCGGATTTGCCAAGGCTCTATATTTTGACCAAATTCCATCAGCTCATCGCCAGTATTGATTATGCCAACTCGAACTTTCTTAAACACTTCAATCGAGGACTCGGACAAGAAAGTCATGGCCCCAGTGAACCGACAGGCTGACAAAAGCGATCCGCGTTGAATAATGGTGTCGCCCGCGCGTGCATTCTCGCCTTGCCTACGGATGTTTTGCCCCAAAGAGATTGTCTCCTTGGGAATGAGAATCGTTACCGCCGCAATGGTCTCATGACAGTCTTCGCGCCGAACGACACAATCCGCTTGGGTTGGTAAAGGCCCGCCGGTAAAGACGCGTATGGCGGAACGCGGGATTAGTTGTTGCGGTGAAGAGCCAGCTGTCGCGGTGCCGCATACGGGTAACGCATTTCCATCGATATCCGTCCAGCGAACCGCGTAACCATCCATCGCAGAGACATCGGTAGACGGACTGTCTCGAAAAGCGTTGACGTTTTGGGCAGTAACTCGATCAAAACTTTCTAGCGCTGAAATGAACTCCGTGCTTACGATCCGCAAGTGTTGTTTGAGCAGATCCATCTTGTCCAGGACAAGATCGAATAGCGGAAGCGATTGCATGGTCGACGCCTTAAAGAATTCCCTCAGTTGGGAATTCTGTTCGATTACTTCAACGTAGTTGCATGTACACTAACTGCTTCGTCGCCAGCGCATGTCGCCTCGGCGTCCGTAGACAACTGAACTGGGGGGAGCTGGGCCGTTGGAACATAGGGTTGGACCGATTGCAAGCCAACATAACTAGGCGCGAATGGAACGGGAGATCTTCGAAGTAAGGCGATTTGACGACGTATATTCGACAAATCTTCTTGAATCGTCTGAACGAAGCTGCCGGAGCTTTGGAGTTTACCTGATTTTGATTCGATCGATGCAAGTTTGATCGCAAGTTCGGCACGGTCAAGAACACAAGCCGTCAAGGCTTCCGACATCTGATTGCGAGCTTCGGCGACAGCAAGTTGCGTAGAAAGATTCGCATTTCGATTTGCGAGTGATTGAATTTGTTGCATGGCAACTTGGCGCTCGTCCATCAACTGGCTGGTCATTTCCAATCGAGTCGACAGCTCGGTTTTGGCAACTAATAGGTCGACGATCGTCGTGACGGGTACCGAAATGTTGACTTTGCCTAGGCCGCTATTGCGTAAGATCGAGGCCGCTTCACTTTCACCGTTGTCGTTGCCAATGTATGCGATGTCAACTCCAGGAGGTGCGGGGGGAGCAATAGGGAGCACGAGGATTGGTTCGTCGTCACCCTCTTCATTTGCATTGGATTCTTCAGCCTTGTCGCAAGCCTTGCCAGCTACGGGTTCGTCCCTGACGTCATAGCACTTATTTCCGGAACATATTCGATGACCACAAATGATTACGTCATTGACCAATTCACCTAATTGGATCCTTGGGATTCGTTCGGTGAATCGCATTGGTTTAGCGATTTGCGGTACGGCATTTTTTGTCGCAGGGGTGCCGGGACGTTTAAGCAAGTCGAAATTGCCCTCTTCGAGCACAAAATTGCCAACAACTCCCAAATCACTGGTGACCGATCCGCCCAATGCAAACCGCCCGTTTTGTCCTTCTTGGACATAGACATTGACGGGGACATCTCGCAACTTGCTAGGTGCGATCGGTGATTGTCCGAAGTGGATGGCTACCTCCGCGGAAAACTTGGGACTTTTCAAAAGCCACTCGCTAACAAATGCCGCAATCCCGGATGGAGCCGCGATGCCTTCAAAGAGAGCCTTTTCGCATTCACCTATAGTTTCTTTCGAGCACTGAGCGGCGGAGCATTTGCCACCCAAACAAGCTTGCCCTTCACAACAGACGCCATCGATACATGGGGCAGTTACGCCTGTAGCTGCCTGGCATTGTTTGTCTTTGCCGGCTGAGGTGACGTCGGCGTCGTCGCTATAGACAAACGCTGATGTCCCGAAACTGGCTGCCAATGCAACCAAGAAAAATCTGATATTTGACGGCGCGTCCATGCTCTCATCTCCATAAAAGTCGGTTGACTCGGAAATAGTGTGTCGGTCAAAGCCATGTGCTCCCGATCCAAGCCCAACTTTAGCTATTTCCCAAAAAAGATTAAAGATCGAATTTGCATCGTCGCTTGATTGCGATAACAGCCTACAAACCGGTGGAATTACCGGCTATCATCGAATGACTGAAAATAGGCTTGAATGAAGTTACTTTACAAACCCTACTTATGTCATCTGTTCCATTAAACCGCACGGGCTCTGTTTCTGCTGCAGCCCGCCCCGTAGCCGTCGTCGACATCGGTGCAACCAGCGTACGAATGGCTATTGCCGAAATCGATCCTCGCGGCAACGTTCGAATCCTTGAAGAGGTTTCACAAGCCGTTTCGCTCGGAAAAGACACCTTTACGATTCAACGTATCCGCCGTCAGAGCATTGAGGAATGCGCGTTGGTTCTCAAAAGCTACCGACGACTGATGCAAGAATTCGGAATCTCCAGGCCCGATCAAGTCCGGGTGGTTGCTACCAGTGCGGTCCGAGAAGCTAGCAATCGTTTGGCGTTCATAGACCGCATGTACATCGCAACCGGTTTGGAAGTCGAATCGTTGGACGAAGCTGAGGTCAACCGCATCACCTACATGGGGATTCAGCCGTTGTTGCAAGCTAACCCTGCTCTGGCGTCGGTGAAAACCATCGTCGTCGAGGTTGGTAGCGGCAGCACCGAGATTCTGGTCGTTCGAGGTGGAAACGTCCTATTCTCAAACACCTATCGACTTGGTTCCCTGCGACTGCTGGAGCAGGTCGATAAGTTAAATACTTCGCATGCAAAGCAACGCGCCATCATTGAAAGCCAAATCCATCGCCTTGTTCACCAAATCTATGAACACGTAGACTCAGACAAACAAATCCAAATGGTTGCAATAGGAGGGGACGTTCGACTGGCTGCGGCCAACGTCGCAGGAGCCGAGTTCAACAAGCAGATCTGCAGCGTGCCGGTCGACGGACTGATGGAGTTCGCCAAGTTGGTCAGCGTGCTGAAAGAAGAAGATCTCGTCGCTCGCTTTGGCTTGACATACGCGGATGCCGATACCGTTTGGCCTGCCTTGATGAGTTATGTTTTGTTAGCAAAGGAATTTCAATGCGATCAGATCCACATTGCGGATACCAATTTGCGAGATGGGCTTTTGAGCGATTTGGCAGTGCGCGACGCTTGGACGGCAGAGTTTCGAAATCAGATCATTCGGTCCGCGATCAACTTGGGACGCAAGTTGGCTTTTGACGAAACGCATGCTCGCCACGTCGCGACCTTGTCGCGAAAACTATTTTCAGATTTAGTCGAGGAGCATCAACTCGATCAACGCATGGAATTGGTGCTCTACTTGGCCGCGCTACTCCACGAAATTGGAACCTTCATCAATGCGAGGAGCCATCACAAGCATGCGATGTATCTTATTCGAAACAGCGAGCTGTTTGGATTGTCCGTTCGCGATGTCCTCTTGGTGGCATTGATTGTACGTTACCATCGACGTTCCTCTCCGCAACCGGACCATGAGGGCTACGCAACGTTGGATCGCAACGATCGTGTTGCGGTTGCCAAGCTTGCAGCCATCCTGAGGCTTGCCATCGCGCTAGACGAATCGCGATCGCAACGAATCAGCAATATACGTTGCCGCCGCGATGGCGATCGCCTCACGATCGCAACACATGGCATCGAAGACGTGTCGCTCGAACAACTGACCGTTCGTCAGTCTGGCGATCTATTTGAAGAGGTCTTTGGGATGAGCGTCTTCCTACGTAGTGAAACCGGCTAAACCGTGGGGCGAGCCCCACGGCTATTAAATGCCACCGCTATCGCGGCTAAACAATGCCGCCGCTATCGCGGCTCGACCGATGACGAATAGCCGTGAATACGGCGGCAGAGAATAGCTGCGGGGCTTGCCCCGCAGACCCATCGCGTATAGACGAATTAGAGA